>JBGPWL010000042.1:0-38717 GCA_041492185.1 Pyrinomonadaceae bacterium
GTCTCAAGCAGCAATCTCGTGCCCACCTCTGCCATCTGCTCAAACAGACGTATCCGATCATCTGCACGTTTAGGCAATGGTACGTGCACTATTACTCCATAATCCGCCCTAACGGTGACGCTAGTGTTTCCTCGCGCCGGCGGATACGCTTCGTGCAGGGCATTTATATATTTCTTAACGGGATCTGTTGCCCCATTAGTTGCTCTAACGGCTTGTCTTCTTGTTTCTCGTCTCATGCGCCTTCTTCCAACGCCTTCGTTACGGCTGACAGAAATTTCTTTGACCGGTCACAAGCCCACTTCGCTTCTTTCGCTGAAACCGCTTCAGGCATGTAGTCAGCTACATGTCGTAACTCTATCAAGTCCATTGGTGTGCGGCCAATGTCAGCCGGTAAGATTTTCCGCCGCATAATCAAGCGCCGATTCAATTCAGCCTGCACCTGTCCATGATCCCATTCATTATCCTTGGCGTGCAAATCAGCCAGCTTGATCAGCGCGGCGATGCTCGCCAGAAAGACCGCATAGTAAGCGGGACTGGCACAAACGTTGTGCTTCTTACGCTGATAGGCAAGTAATGCCATCTCAAGATTCTCTTTGGCCTTTGCCCAATAGTCGCGCCAATCCATCACGGTGCTTGTAGCATCCGATCACTTAGCCGTCAAGATTGGGCCATCGTTCTTATGATAAGGGCCGAAAGGGTTCTGCCGTTCGCTGCTCTTCTTATTTTCCGTACGCTTTAACATCACAGCAAGGTTGCCGACGAAATCTGACGGGAGATAGATATTGATCTCGTAGGTAACAAACCCCGGGGCCGAGATGCGCAACCACCACTCGCCCAATGGAGCAGGACTGATCGCATAGTGCCCATGTTCGTCAGTTTCGGTTTTCACGCTGCATCCTTCGCCCTTCGGGCCGGTGCATAACTCGACCCTGGCGCGGGGCTGCTTGTCCAGATAAGCAATATCCTGGAAAGCGACGTACCCTCTCATGACACTGCTGCCCGATTGGGCCGCCGCTGTTCCAGCGCATAAGAGTAACGCGACCAGCAAACCGGTCACAGGTAAAATCTTTCGCGGTGCCTTCATATGATTCTCCTTTGCCATTGCGACCATCATTTCTGATCCAACCACCGAATCGTGTATCTTCAACCTGAGATGGTCAAGAGCATGAACTGGGACGACATTCGCAAGCAGTTTCCCGTTACCGAGACGGTTGCCTATCTTAACACCGCGGCGGCGGGGCCGTTGTCGCGGCGCGTGATGGAGGCGGCGACCGGCTACTACCAGCAGATGATGGATGACGGCGACGTGCACTGGGACGAGTGGCTGGCGCGGCGCGAGATCGTTCGCAAGCAGATTGCGGAGTTCATCAACGCCGAACCGGATGAGATTGGATTGACCACGAATACTTCTTCAGGCATGAACGTGATCGTTGATGCGCTGGAAGGACGCGGCGAAGTCGTCTCGTGCGATCTGGAGTTTCCCGTCACGACGCTTCCCTGGATGAATCGACGGATGCCGGTGCATTTAGTCAAGAATGTTGAAGGCGAAATACAGCTCGACGATATTCGAAAGTTAATGACGGATCGAACGGAAATCATCTCGCTTAGCCACGTGCAGTTTTCAAATGGATTTCGGATCGATCTCGAGGAACTCGGAAAATACAAAGACGATCACGCGTTGGTTGTGAACGCGAGTCAGTCAGCCGGCGTGTTTGAGGTCGACGTGAAGCGCATGCGCATCGATGCGCTCTGCGCGACGGGGCACAAGTGGATGTTATCCGGTTACGGATCAGGTTTTGTTTACCTCAGCCGGGAGTTGCAGACCCGCTCCAAGCCACGCGCGATTGGCTGGCTGAGCGTCGTTGATCCTTACGCCGATCACAACGACGAGATTCGCTTGCGCCACGACGCCGCAGCGCGCGCAGAATTGGGCTGCCCACATTTTGCCGGCATGTTTGCGCTTGGCGCCTCAGTAGAATTGATGCAGGAGATCGGGATTCGCAACATCGAGGAACGCGCGCTTTCATTAAATCGCTACCTGACAGAAAAGTTGAGCGAATCTGGTTGGCGAGTGCTTTCACCTTTGCGGAGTGAAGCCTCTCGATCAGGCGAGACGTTGGTCGCAGTTGAGAATCCGGCGCGCGTTGTTGCCGAGCTGGCCGTGCGTAGAGTGATCGTGACAGAAAAGCCTCAAGGCATTCGCGTCGCGACGGACTTTTTCAACGACGAAAGTGATATCGAGAGGTTGATTCAGGCGTTGGGTGAGATTCGAGATCAGCGTTGACACTCTGCTGCGGCTCCGCCGCCGCCCAGTGCGGAAAGGCTCCGCCTTTCCGTTGACTGTTCTTTATTGAAGGAGGCTGTGCCTCCGAATCTGACGGTTCGAGGCGAAGCCTCTCACATTTGTGAAAGGACACATCTCCGGAAAGGCACAGCCTTTCCGCACTGCACGGCGGCAAAGCCGCAATTGGTCCTAGCGCGACTTTCTGGTCTTGGTTTGCCGTCTTGCCGAGGACTTGGTCTTCTTCACAGCCTCTGCGGAGCTGCCCGCATATTTCTGACAGAGCCGAATAAATCTTTGCAAGATTGGCGAGTCGTAGCCGCCGGTTAATCGCGCGAGTCCGAGTTCCCAATTGATCTCAGCGCCTTCGATCCACAAGCGCACGAGACGTCCCTTCTCCACCTCGTCGCGCGCCGACTGTAGCGGCACAATCCCGACACCCATGTCTTCTTCGACCATGCGTTTGATCGCCGCCAGGCGGCTGAGCTCCATCGCTACGGTCGGTTTCACGCCCGCTTGAGCAAAGAACTCGTCGATCAGTCGGCGAGTGTTGCCGCCGCGCTCGCCCAGAATCAGCTTCTCGCCCGCCAGTGCGTAAGCGCTAACGGTTTTTTGCCGCGCCAGCTTATGCTTGGGCGAAGCGATTGCCACCAGTTGATCATCATTCAGCCGTTCAGTCTGAATTCCGCGAGCCTCAACCGGCAAAGACACAAATGCGACGTCCAGGTCCGCGGCCAGGAGCAGTTGGGCCAATGCTTCGCTCGTGCCTGAAGTGACGGAGATGTCTGCATTGGGATGATGCTTTCGCAGTTCCTTTAAGATTCGCGGCAGTTGCTCGGAGCTGATTCCCGCCGACGCGCTGCCGATTCGCAGCCGGCCGCGTTTGGCTCCCGCAAGTTCGGCGATCTCTTCGATGGCGGCATCGTGCTCGCGCAATATGTGCCGGGCGCGCTCGAGCAGTTTCTCGCCGGCCTCAGTCAGGATCACGTTTCGCGGCGCGCGGATAAATAGCTTGGCGCCGACTTCATTTTCCAATTGCCGGATCTGCATGCTGACCGCGGCCTGCGTTACATGCACACGCAGGGCTCCAGCGGTAAACGTCCCCGACTCCGCGATGGCGATGAATGCACTGAGTTGTCTTATCTCCATGAATGGTCCACGCTATCATCTGAGATTATCACAACGATAAAATCTTTTAGTTTCCATTATAAGTCAGGGTTACCTAGAATGATCAAGAGAAAACGACCCCATTTAGGGACAAGCCAACCCCTGCTGAGCAGTTCTCGAATAGTCACGGCATGGCAATCATCGAACAGCACCCGGCGAATTTGTTGACCGATCGGCGTCTCCGTTCACGCAAGGTGGTTGTGGGCGTTGATGGTGGCGGTACCACGACTCGCGCCGTCGTGATGGACAACCGTTGGCGGACTCTGGGGGAGGGCACGGCCGGTCCATCGAACCCGCTGCGCGTTGGCGTGGCGAGCGCAGCCGCAGCGATCAGGGAAGCGATCGATCGAGCGTGTGCTGCCGCACGGGTTCGACGTAGTGACATTGTCGCCGCCGAGATCGGACTGGCCGGAGCGCGTCGCGAAGAGCTGCGCGCGCGAATGGAAGACGCAGTGCGGAGTCTTGAGTTGGGCGCGGTCGAAGTGGTGAGCGATGCCGATATTGCGCTGTTTGGCGCGACCGATGGCGAGCCGGGACTAGTGGTGATCGCGGGCACGGGATCGGTCTGCTGCGGGATCAATGCGCGCGGCAAACGCGTGTGCGCGGGCGGATGGGGACCGGTCGCGGGCGATGAAGGTGGTGGCGCGTGGATCGCGCGCCGCGCTTTGAGCGCGATCACTCATGCCGCGGACGGCCGCGGCCCCGAGACCGCGTTGACAGACGCAGCCTGCGCTTATTTCCATGTTACAACGCCCGACGATCTCGCGACGGCGATCTACGCGCCGACCATGAGCAACGAACGCATCGCGGGATTTGGCAGAGAGGTAATCGAAGCAGCGAAAGCGAAGGACCGGGTGGCTCGCGCAATAATGGCGGAGGCCGGAAAAGAATTGGGAATTGCCGCGGTTGCCGTGATTCGCAATTTGAAGATGGAGCGCGAGCACTTTCAGGTCGCCTATGTCGGCGGAGTTTTCGCGGCGGGCGAACTGGTGCTCGATACATTGCGCGAACAGATTCATCAAGTCGCGCCAAACGCGTATCTGGCGCCTCCCCGTTATTCACCAGCGGTTGCGGCGGCGCGCATGGCCCGCGAACACATCAACCACATTGCTCTCGCTGTCTGATTCGACCAGGCCCGATATGAAAACCGAGAGTCTCGAACCGCTCCCCGTCACAGAACAAGAAAATCCACGCACAGCCAATCTGAGTTCGTTGCCAACTGCCGAGATCGCGCGGCTGATGAACGAAGAAGATGCGCTTGTCGCCGCGGCAGTTGGTAAAACTCTGCCTGAGATCGTTAAAGCAGTCGAAGGAATTGTCGCTCGCTTGAGCGGAACGGGACGACTCTTCTATATCGGCACGGGCACGTCGGGGCGTTTGGGTGTGCTGGACGCGTCGGAATGTCCGCCGACGTTTGGCGTCTCGCCAGATTTGGTTGTGGGCCTAATCGCCGGTGGATACGAAGCATGTTATCGTGCGGTCGAGGCCTCGGAGGACGACGCGGCGGCAGGCGGACGCGATCTGGAATCGCGCGGCCTCACAAAAGACGACGCACTGGTGGGCATCGCTGCTTCGGGCCGCACGCCCTATACTGTCGGCGCTGTTTCGCATGCGCGCGCTGTCGGTGCTTTCACTGTAGCGGTAACGTGTGCTCCTGATTCGCCAATCACCCGGGCCGCAGAAGTGAGTATCATTCCGATTGTTGGCCCGGAAATCGTCGCCGGATCGACGAGGCTCAAATCAGGTACCGCGCAAAAAATGGTGCTGAACATGATCTCGACCGCGACGATGGTGCGGTTGGGTTATGTCACCGGCAACCGCATGTCAAACGTGCAGACGCGCAACGCGAAACTGCGCGCGCGCGCGATTCGCATTCTGATGGCGGAAGCAGATCTCGATCAGGCCGAGGCAGCGACCGCGCTCGATGTAGCCGACGACGATTTACGCGTGGCGCTCGTAATGAGTAAAACAAAATGCGACCTCGCCAAAGCGAAGGGTGCGCTAGCCGCTGCGAAGGGAGTCGTGCAGGAAGCGATAGGCAGTCTTTACCGGTAATCCCTAAATCATCACGCGGCATTTGTCATTAGGCCCGAAAGGCTGTAAGTCAATAGCCGCGACCGTGAGGTCGTGGGACGCTAAGATTGAAAAGGCGAGAGCGCCGCAGGTGCGGCACTAGGAGCCATCTTGATTAGACAATTCGCGTGCTGAGGTGTCGGCCCTGCGGGCCTATCACGGAAAAGCTGCACGCATTGGGACCACGCCCTCACGGACGTGGCTATTGAATATCGGCCCTTCGGGCCTACAGAATCGCGGGCTCTCGAGTTTGTTCGGCGTATCTGTCGGATACTTCTGATCATGCAACTGCACACAATAGATCTTGTCGTCATCGTCGCTTACATGGCCGGTGTTACTGCCTTCGGTTGGTACTTTGGCCGCAAGCAGAAAGACATTCGCGATTATTTTCTCTCTGATCGCGAGGTGCCGTGGTGGGCGCTGGCCGGTTCGATCGTTGCCACTGAGACCTCAACGGTAACGTTCATCAGCGTGCCGGCTTTTGCGTTTGCGGCTAACGTGCGCGGCGAAGGCGGCAACTTCACGTTCATGCAACTGGTCGTCGGCTACATGATTGGCCGGTTGATCATCGTCGCGCTTTTTATCCCGCTGTACTTCAAAGGAGAACTCTTCACCGTCTATCAGGTTCTTGACAAGCGCTTTGGGGGACAGGTGAAACGCACTGCCGCCTCCCTGTTTTTGATCACGCGCTCGCTGGCGGATGGAATTCGGCTCTTTGCTACAGCGCTCGTGCTGGTTGCACTGACAGGCTGGTCTTATCCAAAGTCGATCCTGATCATCGGCGTCGTGACGATCGTGTATACGTATCTGGGCGGCATGTCGGCGGTGATCTGGACGGACGTTATTCAGTTGGTGATCTACATTGCAGGCGCGCTGGTTGCGGCGGCAATCCTGCTAACACGAATACCCGGCGGCTGGGGTGAAGTCGTCGCGGTTGGTAATGAGTTTCACAAGTTTCAGTTGTTCGATTTCACGTTTGCCATTGCGCGCAGCTACACTTTTTGGGCAGGCGTGATTGGCGGCGCGTTTCTGACGACTGCAACGCACGGCACGGATCAACTGATGGTCCAGCGATACCTTTGCAGCAAGAACGCGCGACAGGCAACAGGCGCGCTGCTCGCGAGTGGGGCGATCGTCTTTGCCCAGTTCGTTCTGTTTCTGTTGATTGGCGTGATGCTATTTGTTTTCTATCGAGACTTCCCCATTCTTCCGCCGGACGTTGCGAGCCGCGCCGATCGGATCTTTCCGCACTTCATTGTCACACAATTACCCCACGGCGTTGTCGGTCTGGTTATTGCAGCCATCTTTGCAGCGGCGATGAGTACGTTGTCGTCTTCGCTCAACTCGTCCGCGGCTACGGCGTTGACCGATTTTTACCGGCCGCTGCTGGCTCGCAATCGTTCGGACAGGCATTACCTCCGAGTCTCGCGCGGGCTGACTGCGATGTGGGGCCTGGTGCAAATTGGAGTAGCGATCGCCGCTATTGCGATGCAGCAAAGAGTGGTTGACGCGGTGCTGTCAATAGCATCGTTTACGAACGGGCCGATTCTTGGACTTTTCTTTCTTGGCGCGCTGACAAAACGCGTCGGGCGCACGGGAGCGCTTGTCGGGGTCGTCTCGGGAGTTGTGGCCATGACGTTCGTCTGGAAAGAACTCAATGTCTCGTGGCAGTGGTACGTGTTGATTGGCTCGGCAGTTACTTTTGCAGTCGGCTATGTGACAAGCGTTGCGTTTGACCCACCAGTCGCTATCACACATCCCGCGGCGGAATAGAGGGTACTAATGAGAACGACCAGCAAAAGAATTGTGACTCTCTTTGCCCTCGCGGCATTTGCCATTTCATCGTTCGCATCGTTTCCCGCTAGAGCATTTGCAGACCAATCAGTAAAAATAAAACCATACACAGCTCGACCTTCGAAAGACGCCTTGAAGTGGGCCGATCACCAGATCAGGAAAATGTCGCTCGACGAAAAGATCGGGCAATTGATCTCAGTAGGCGTCAATGCGACGTTTCTTAATCAGGACAGCGATGCGTATCGGGCGCTGCGTCACCAGGTCGTCGATAATCACGTGGGTGGGATCATTCTTTTTCGCGGCCCGGTGTATGAATCCGTGCTGCTGATGAATCGCATGCAGCAACTCGCGAAATATCCGTTGTTGATTTCATCCGATCTTGAAGCAGGATCGGGCATGCGCTTCGACGACACGGTCAACTTTCCCTGGAACATGGCGGTGGCCGCGACCGGCAATCCCGAGTACGCGCGCCGGCAGGGCGAGTTGACTGCGCGCGAGGCGCGAGCGATGGGCGTGCAACAAATCTACGCGCCAGTGGTGGACGTCAATAACAATGCAGCGAATCCGGTGATCAATGTGCGCTCTTACGGAGAAGACCCGGCCGACGTGGCGCGCTTTGGAGCAGCCTTCACTGAGGGCGCGCAACGGGGCGGCGTGATTGCGACCGCAAAACATTTTCCCGGTCATGGTGATACTGCAACGGATTCACATCGCGGCTTGCCGGAGATCAATGTAGATCGTGCCCGGCTGAACGCTGTCGAGTTGGTGCCGTTTCGCTCGGCGGTTGATGCTGGCGTAGGCGCCGTGATGGTTGGGCACATCGGCCTGCCGCAGATCGATGCGACGGTCGTCAAGCCGCTGCCAAAGAACATCAAGAGCAAACCAACCGACACCACCGAAGCCGGTGAAATCGAAGCGCAAGGGACGATTCCCGCGACTATGTCGCCGGTGATTGGTGGAATTCTGCGCAACGATCTTCACTTTGGCGGCTTGATCGTCACCGACGCGCTGAGCATGAGCGGCCTCACAATTTATTTCACGCAGGAGGAAGCGGCTGTGCGCGCGCTAGAAGCCGACGCCGACATGTTATTGAAACCTGCCGACCCCGATGCGGCGTTGCGTGGTGTGCGCGAGGCCGTGCGCTCCGGGAGATTGGCGGAGAAAAGAATCGAAGAGTCGGCGCGCAAAATTCTCGCCGCCAAGTACGATTTGGGTTTGGAGAAACAAAGACTCACGCCGCTCGAAGGTATCGACATGAGTGTTGCCGGTCGCGCTGCCGGCGAGCTTGCGCGCGAGATTGCGGAGCACTCGATCACGCTGGTGCGCGACGAAGACAAGCTGGTTCCTTTGAGCGATCTGAAACCGGACGCGCGCATCTTCAATCTCGCGATCACTAACGGTGACGATCGCTTGTGGATCGCTAATGCATTCGTGGGTGTTTTGACGCGCGGCGGGCGAAAGGTTGAGACCATCGTGCTTGATGATCGTTCCTCGGATGCGGAAGTGCAGAAAGCGATCGATCGCGCGAAAGACGCGAATGTGGTTATTGCTTCGCTTTACGCGCGAGTACGCAGCGGCGAGGTGCGCAGCGCCGGCCTGCCCGAACCCGGCGCGCGCGCGCTTTCAGAATTGATCGCAAACAAGACGCGAGTGGTCGGAATCAGTTTCGGCAATCCATATTTGCTCATGGGTTTTCCGGAGTTGCGCACTTACATGGTGGCCTACGGCGACATGCCGAGTCTGCAACAGGCCGCAGCACGCGCGGTGTTGGGACAGATTGATGTAACAGGGAAGCTACCAATCTCTTTACCGGGGCTATATGCTCGCGGCGTAGGAATCCAGCTTGTTCAAAACCGATCGGCAGCAGCTCCGTAGGAGCCAAATGTTTATAGAAACCGTGGAAACAGTGATCGCCCTTCCAAAATATTCTAGGAGTCGTCTGTCTATAAATATTTCGTTCCTACGGAACTGCTTGAATGTTGGCGTGGCGATCGTTGTGCTGCTGACCGGGCAAATTGGCGTTGGTCAATTGCTGACCTCAACTCCCGCCAATGTCGGCATTTCAACCCAGCATCTAGCGCAGATGGATCAAGTGATCGAGGACTCGATCGCCAAACACCAATTGCCGGGAGCCGTTGTATTGGTGGCGCGAAAGGGTCGGGTGGTCTGGCGTAAAGCTTACGGCGAGCGAACGGTCGAGCCGACGCACGAGCCGATGAATGCCGAAACGATCTTCGATCTGGCAAGTCTTACCAAAGTCGTAGCGACCGCGACGAGCATCATGATCCTGGTCGAGCGCGGCAAGGTGCGTTTGAGTGATCCGTTGTCGCAATACATTCCGGAAATCAAAGGCGAGGGCAGGGAACGCATAACTATTGAATTACTGCTGACGCATCGCGCGGGTTATGCGCCTGACTTTGATCTCAAAGAGCGCTGGACCGGATACGACGAAGCGATCAGGAGATTAATCAAGGAGCCTCTTCGTAATCCGCCGGGCGCACGTTTCGTTTACAGCGACATTAACTACATTGCGCTCGGCGAAGTGGTGCATCGCGCCAGCGGAATGACGCTCGATGAGTTTGCGCGCCAAAATATTTTCGCACCGCTCGGCATGCGCGATACCGGCTTTCGCCCCGGTGCTAAATTGAAAACTCGCATCGCGCCCACGGAAAAGCGTCGCGGCCAGATGAACTATCTTGGCGACAGTGGCGCCAGCGCCGGACCGGAAGGCGACGAGTGGCTGCGCGGTGAAGTTCACGATCCGACGTCTTTTCGCATGGGCGGAGTCGCCGGTCACGCGGGACTGTTTTCAACCGCGAACGATCTCGCGATTTTTTGCCAGATGATTTTGAACAGGGGTGAGTATCGCGGCGTGCGCATCCTCGGTCCCATGACCGTTGCCGAGATGACGCGGCCGCGCCTGGTGTCGGATCAAGGTTGGACGCGCGGCCTCGGTTGGGACATCAACACGAGTTATTCGACCAATCGCGGCGATCTTTTTCCGCTCGGCTCGTTTGGGCATACAGGATTCACGGGCACTTCGATGTGGATCGATCCAGCGAGCCAGATGTTCGTCGTCTTTCTCAGCAACCGCGTACATCCGGACGGCAAAGGCGACGTTGGCCCACTGCGCGGTCGCGTGGCGTCGATCGTTGCCGGTGCGGTGACCGATCAGGCAACAGTGTCTCGGTCCCGCCTCGAGCTTTCAAACTATTACGCGGCGCTCGTGAAGGATCTCGCGCGCTTCGCGGCGCCAACGAGCACCAATGCGAATTCGCAATCCGAGGCAAAGGTGCTGACCGGAATAGATGTGCTCGAGCGTGACGGTTTCAAACAGCTTGCCGGAATGAAGATAGGACTGGTGACGAATCACACGGGCCGCGACGAACGGGGACGCCAGACGATAGACGTGCTGAACAAAGCTTCCGGAGTGCGGCTGGTTGCGCTTTTCTCTCCCGAGCACGGCATCCGCGGGTTGGCTGACGAAAAAGTTTCTGACACGAAAGATGATCAGACTGGCTTACCGATTTATTCTCTTTACGGTGAAACTCGCAGGCCAAAGCAGGAACAACTGAAAGATCTCGACGCCATTGTTTACGACATTCAAGATGTTGGCACGCGGTTTTATACATACATCGCCACGCTTGGGTACGTTATGGAAGAAGCGGCGAAGGCACACCTGCCAGTTTTCGTGCTCGATCGGCCGAACCCAATCGGCGGTGTTGAAGTTGAAGGACCAGTTGCCGACGCGGACAAGCTATCGTTCACCGCTTATCAGACTATCCCGGTGCGTCATGGGATGACGGTCGGCGAACTGGCGCAACTCTACAACACGGAACGAAAGCTCGGTTGCGATCTGCGCGTGATCACGATGACAGGCTGGCGACGCGCAGTGTGGTTCGACGCGACCAATCTCACCTGGATCAATCCCTCGCCGAACATGCGCAGCTTGACCGAGGCTACACTTTATCCCGGCATCGGTTTGCTTGAGACTACAAACGTGTCAGTTGGGCGTGGTACTGATACGCCGTTTGAAGTCGTCGGTGCGCCATGGATGGAAGCGCAAGATGTCGCAGCCTATTTGAATAACCGCGACCTTCGAGGCGTGCGTTTCGTTCCCGTGGCGTTCACGCCGAATCTTTCTGTCTTCAAAGGCCAGGAGTGCCACGGCGTTAACATCGTGATTACGGATCGCGCGGCGTTTCGTCCCGTGCTGACCGGAATCGAGATCGCGGTGGCGCTGAGACGGCTCTATCCCAACGATTGGAAGGTTGATGATTACATTCGTCTGCTGGTGAATGCCGACACGCTCGCGCGCTTGAAGCACGGCGACACCGCCGAAGAAATCGAACGGTCGTGGAAAACAAAACTGGACGAGTTTCGTATCGCGCGCTTGCGTGCGCTGTTATACAACTGAACCACTCGGTTCCCCGAATCACGAAATTCATTGACTTGTTGCTGAAGATGATTTAGAAAGACCATCTTCCCTCTCGGTTTCGAGCGTATCGCGAATGACAGGAGGACCTCAGTTCATGAAAACCATGCGGATTTTTTGCTCCATGCTCCTTACGTCAATGTTGTGGTTTGGACCTTCGCAACGTCTTCATGCACAGCAAGGACAAAAGCCCAATCGGCGAAGCTCAACTGATTCAGGCAGCCTGAGGGCGTCAGGTGCTTTCCTACCGGGCGCAGCCGCAGCTCCCGCGTCGTCCGAGGGCGGCGGCCTACGGGAAGTGGTCGATAATAAATATAAGAAGCGATATGAGGAATGGAAGGCCGAGTTTCTCTCAACCGATATTGGCCGTGCCCAATGGGAGCTGTATACGCGCAGCCCGCAGCTCCAGCTCACTATCACCGTTATACCGAAGAACTCGCAAGGTGCAGGATCAGGTAACTACAAGTGGAACGAGTCTGGACAATTGATTGCCGCAACCATTGCTTTAGGCGATCGAATCGACGAAGGCTATCCTAACTCCGTGTATTACCCCGTAATGAATGCGCTCGAGCCGTATGAATCAGCTCAACTGATCAGCAGGAACGTTTTGGCGGCGGCGAAAATCGCACATGAATTCGGCCACATCATGAAAATGGCGACCACGCCTGAGGCCCTCTATCGTCTCCAGCTCCGCCTGGTGCCAATCTACAACAAGGTCTTTCTCAGCAATGGCTTCGATGTTAACGATCCGCGGCTGGTAGAATTGGCCCGGCAGATGGGTGGAAACCCGGTAGAGATTTGGGAGGATCGCGAATACTGGGGTGAAGCAAATGCAATGCTTTATCTTCGCGACCGGGTTGCCAAGGAGCGTTTTCATTGCAAGCTCTTTAACAAAATCAAAAGGACGGTTGAGGAGTACGCGAAGAACTACGAGGATCGTTTCACGGAAATTGCGAAGTCCCAGGGCATCACATACTCCTGCAGTTGGAAGTGATTGCGTTAGAGGTGGATCTCCCAATGCTCCCTTCGCCTTCGGAGGCTGTTGTTAAATGCGGGAAATTCGGAAAGGGCGACTCTGTTCGGCGTTCCTGTCAATATATTTTTTCTCGGTGCTTATTGCTGTTAATTTGTTGGCGCAAGAGCGCGCGCAAACCTCTGGGTCGAGTCTTCAAATACTAAAGCTCAAGTGGGAAAAGCAGATGAGGTTGCCGGGAGACTTTGATCCATCGGGAGGTTCAACCGGAACCATCAACGATCCCACACGAAGCTCGTCAGGCGGCGGCAGTGGCGCGAGCCGGGCTGGCGCCGCCGATCAGGGCCTCGGTCCGCCTGCTCCTCCTTCGCGCGTCTCATTCGTTTATGTGTATTCGATGAAGGTCAAGAACATTGGCCCGAAACCGATTGAGGCAGTAGCGTGGGATTACCTTTTCCTGGACCCTACCAGCCACGCCGAGGTTGCTCGGCATCAATTCCTTAGTTTTGAAAAGGTTCAGCCAGACAAGACCGCCACGTTCGAGGTGCAACAACGTACGCCGCCGACTCGCAAACCCAAAACGGAAGAGAAGGGAAGCGACAAGCAGGCGAAGCTCGAGGAACAAGCGATTATTCAGTGTGTGCTATATGCGGACGAGAGCACCTGGCGCAATTCGAATACGCCCGAATCTGTCTGCGACTTGCTAAAGAAAGGCAAATCCAATCTGACTCGTGGACGCAGGGGTAGCCTTAACTGACATAGGAGTTTTGCCGAAGTAGGATCTATTGCTGATGCCGCAGACTCTTGCAAGCTTGATTGATGAGGTAAAGCCCGCCATGGCATTCAAAAAACACTCTCGATTCTCCGGGAAGATGTGGGCCACCGTTCTTCTTTGCATGTTCACGTGCGGGAGTGCGTTTGCGCAATCTCAAGCGCGACAGCCTTCGTCAGGCATTGAAATTCTTAAGTTGCAATGGAAAAAGCAGGCCAGGCTGCCGCGCAACTTCGATCCTTCTGTTATCCCTGTGGGCCAGGTTTTCAGCAGTGCTGAAGCGCGCACTATAATGCCTGGCAGTACGGCGGCGCCGAATGGCGTGGGAGACCAGGCGCGTGCGGCTTCGGCAGAGCGAAGTGCAGCACTTGCTCCGGTGGATTATTTCCCAAACACACCGGCGCGGATGCCAATGTTCTATGTTTACTCTCTCAAGATTCGAAATGATGGGCCCAAAACAATTCAGGCCGTGGCTTGGGACTATATTTTCATCGATGCAACCACTAAAGCTGTTCTGGGTAATCATCAGTTCCTGAGTTACTCCAGCGCCAAGCCGGCGCAGATCGTTACTTTGCAGATTGCGCAACGCACCCGGCCAAGGACTGTTGTTCAGGCAGGCAATGTTGCTAAAGAAGCGGGCCCGAAGGTGGTTGAGCGGGCGGATATACAATGCGTGCTCTACGATGATGAAACGACCTGGAAGAATCCGGCCGCTCGAGACGATGTGTGCGCCCTGCTTAAGAGCGGCAAGCCGGCGGTGACTCGTAAATCGGGTCCTAAGCGATCCAGGGACAAGTGAATCACGCAAATTAGGAAAACCCGTTTAGCTACTTCGCCATCGTTGAAACCGTAGTCCTCGTTGCCTCCATTCCAAAAATCTTTATGGCAAAAAAGAAGGGGCCGAATTTCTTCGGCCCCGCCTTTAATCACGCCACCTCCAGTTACCTAGAAGTGAATTCGAGCACCGATTTCCATCTGGCGTGGGTTATAGGCAGAGCTTGTGATTCTGCCGAAATTTGTCGGAGTACTCAGAGTGAGACTGCTCGGATCCGACGGTTGAAAGTGATTGAGAACATTGGTGAACTGCATGGTCAGAGTTACGCCAATACGCTCGGTGAACTTAACTTCCTTTCCGAGTGTGGCGTCCACGTTCCATCGCGACAAGCCGCGCAGGTTGTTAATGCCACCGCAATTCGAGTCGTAACCGAGGATGCAGCGACGATAGCTTGCATAAACCGATGCCGGGTCGGCAAACATGTTGACCCCAGTCGGATTGTTGGTGCCGATACCATTCGATCCTACAACGCCAAAAACGGCGTGCGGATTAACAGGAGGGCCTCCTGCGATGGGTAACGCACCCTCAAACGCGCTGCCTGAACTGCTGGGATTCCCAGTCGAGCCGAATGCCTGGCAGTTTGTGGAGCACGTTCCGCCCTCAGTGAAGCCAATGCGAATAGGCGTGCCACTCTGCGCGTAGAAGAACGGCGATAATGACCAGCCATCCAAAAGTTTGCCGGTCCAGCCGTGCCTACCGTGGAAGAGTGACGGCCTATAGCTCACGCCGCTCTTGAAGAGATATTTGAAATCGAAAACAGCCGGCCCGTAGTTCGCCTGCTTGTTCCAGTTATCGAGCCAGGCATTCGAACTGTTGTACTGTGCAATCTCACCGGTGCCGAGCGCCTTGCCCCAAGTGAAGCTGGACACCGTAGTGATGCCATGCCAGTCGCGTATGTTCAATGTGATGAACGCCGCGTGGTAATTTGAATAGCCCAGGCTCGTAGTGGTGTTGAATGCTGTTGCCTGAGAGCTGAGCATCGTGCGACCCAGATTCCAGCCGGTGGCGGCGTTTAAGGTTGCCCATAAAGCCGAGACAGTGGTGTTTTGGAAGTTGCCGAGCTGCTTCGAAGCGACGGCGGCGGTGCAACTCGCAAAACCGCTGCAATAGCCGGAGCCCGGAGTCAGCGCGGCCTCAAAGAACGGCTGCACCGGACCTGTGTAAGCACTACTGGCACAAGTTGGAGCAAAGCCGCAGATGTTAATGTACATCTTGGCCCAGGCGTTGGCGAATTGTTGACCGCCGGCCGTCATCATATACGGCACAGAGTCGAGATTGATCTCTTCGAAAATGTTTGTGGCTTTCTTTCCGATGTAACCGACCTCGAATGAGACCTTCCTTCCAATGTTGCGCTGGAAGGTAATGTCGAAACTGTGGACCTTCTCTGGCCTGTAATCGGGATCGAGCACGGTCGCGTCTCCGGCGGCCGGATTTAATATCCCGTTTTGCGTAACGCCGGGAAGATATGGCTGTGGCAGCGTTGCCGTCGGTGATGCCAGCGGCGCCACAAGCCCATCGGGACCGATGCGGAAAACATTCGCCAGCGTGTTGCTGCTTCCACAAGTACCGTTACTAAGGGGAGCGCCGCACGTGACGGATTGGAGTGGTCCTGGTCCGAGCAAGGGAACGAGAACAAGGTTCACGCCGTTGAGTCGGCCATAAGCCAGGTTGTATCCACCGCGAAGTACGCTCTTTCCGTCACCGAAAATCTTGCCGAGCAATCCCGACTTGTAATTCGGATTCCAGGCAACCGCGATTCGCGGACTTATTCCGCCGTAGAATGGACTGTAGGGGTACTTCATCTTGAGATTCCCGGTGGTTTCAAAACCAAGAGTCGGAGCGTAAGCCTGCCCTTGAAGTGCTGCCGCCTTTCGCTGGGCCAGGAACGTATCGGTATGCACCAGACTACCGTCCGGAAATACCAGTTCAACTTGCCGGCCCAGCTTCTCAACCGGCGGCATCTCAAGTGAATAGCCAACACCATAATTGATCGTCAGGGTTGGCTTAATGCGCCAGGTGTCAGTCATGTAGATGTTGTAGGTCGGAATTGTGCTTTTCTGTTCAGCCAGAGTACCCAAAGGCTGAAGCGAAAGGTCCGATCCAGAGCGCGTGTAGATCACCTGAGTCAAACCGACCAGCCCTAACACCGATGAGGCAAGGTTTCTATACAAACTTTGCTGTGCACTCGGGATGCATGGATTAACTGGAGCGGTGGCCGAACACACTGACGGAATGACCCCCGTAAAGCTAATATTGTTGCTGGCAATCTGGTAGACAATCTGGTTGTTAACTGTGCTCCCGTTGTCGGTACGCGTGTGGTAGTCGTAGTTGCGTTGGTACAGACCGCCAAATTGGAAGAGATGATTTCCCCTTAACAAAGTGACGTCGTCTCGGATCATCTTATCCTGGCCGTCCCAAACTCGCTGACGGACACTTTGCGTATTGACGTTAAACGGGATGAGAGCGCCCGTGCTCTCAGCGCTTCCGGCCGTGCCCGCCGGCGCTATTTCAAGTAGGCCACCCACGCCCGGCAGTTGCGATGTGATAGTTGACGTTGACCACTGCCACCAGTTCCACAGGTAACTTACGCGCAGGTCATTGGTTATCCTTGAGCTGAGATTGCTTGTCAATCCCAATACCCAGAGTTCGCCAAGCTGTGGTCGCTGAGCACTGTTGGTGTATGTCCCGACAGATCCGCCGGATATCAGACCACCAACATCCACCTGAACGTTGCTGGGATAGTTCAGCAGCTTGAAGGCGCGGAACGAAGTAAAGAAGCGATGCTTGCTGCCGAAGTCATGATCGATTCGGCCAACATAATTGTTGGAAGTCAGCGGCAGCCGAATAGTCGAGAGATAGCCCTGCGTATTGTAATTGTCGCCTGCCAGCGGGTCATTTGGTAGAGGTAGAAACTTATTCCAAAGCTGACTAACAGTTGAACTCATACCAAGGGCTCTAGGATCGCAAGCTGCACCGGTATAGGTATTCGTTCCTGGACATGAAGTGCCTGCGGCCGGCAGCGTAACCGTGCGAACCGTGTTCGTAGCAGCGCTTCCGACTGTGACTGTGATCGGAAACGAATTCAGGTTGTACGGCTGATACACGCCGTTCGCATCCGGAACCTGAATTACGCCCTTACGAAAAGCATCGGTCGGATAGGCTCTTTCGAATGTCGTCGCATTCGGGAACCTGAATCCTTCGTAGTTGACAAAGAAGTGCGTCTTTCCACCTAGAACTTTGATGTTAGTCAAAGGACCACCCAAGCTGAAGCCGAACCGAACCCGGTGGTTTGGAATCAAAGGCGTGTAGGGCATGACGCAGTTGTTGTCGCCGGTCGAGTATGTCGTTGTGGCAGAGCACGCCGGTCTGCTCGGAGGCACAAGACCTTTATTGAACGGCGTATGGTTGTTCTCCCATGAATTAGCGCCGCCATGATTGGTGCCATAGTAATAACCATAGCCCGAGCCGTGCCATTGATCAGTGCCGCGCCGGGTCACCATCATTACTTGAGCACCGGCGGAGCTGTTGAAGTCAGCGGTTTGCCCGAAGGTGTTGATTTTGAATTCCTCGACGCTCTCAATAGGTGTAGCCACCACACCCGAGGCCATGGCACTGGTTTGGCTTCCGGCAATGCCGGTAAAGTTCTGAATATAGCCGATAGTGTTACCGGCCATGTCGTCGGTGTTGTTGCCGCCATCAATGGTGAACGTGTTCTGATCCATGTAGGAGCCAGCAACGTCACCTCTCGCTGTTACCCCGGGTTGCAACGCGATTAGCGTGCTGGCGTCGCGGCCGAGATTCGGCAGCAAATCGAGGTCCTTGAGATTAATCGTCGTGCCAACTGTGGCGTTTGTTGTCTGTAATTCGGAGCCGGCCGCTCCTGTGATTATGACAGTTTCCGTGACCGCGCCCACCTCTAGCGTAACGTTGACCGTTAGCACGAGGCCAACGCTCACCTTTTGTGTGGTGATCTTAGCCACCTTAAAGCCTTTCTTACTGACAGTGACGTCATAAAGGCTGGGTGAAACAACTGCGAAGTGATATCGCCCGGCATCGTTCGTTACCGACGTTTCTGAGCGATTCGTTGCAGTGTCAACCAGGGTAACGTCAGCACCAGGAACCGCGGCTCCCTGGGGGTCACTGACCACGCCGGAAACGCTTCCTGACGACGCGGTTTGGGCCCGGGCGGTTTTCGCGCTGAGACTGAGAAGCATCCCCATGCAAACGAACAGACAAAAGAAGAAACTGGGCACGCTTCTAGTTCCGGATCTTTGAATGCCAGTCATATTCGTCCTCCTTCATTTATTGGGTTGAGGTGGCTCGCGCGTACAATTTACCAGGCGCCACCCGAAGTTGGATTTGCCGTGCGAGCAGAAACTCGAAGTTCCGAAACGACGAGTCTGCCGCCCGCAGTTAAAGCGATTAAAGCGATTGCTGGTTAACCCGTTACACGGTTATCAGTGCTTCAAAAACTGGTGAGAAGATAGCGCAGCAGGTTATTAATAGAATTGTTCGGTCAGCGACTGGCCGGAACGGTAAGCAAACCGACTTTCTGCCGCTGCTGCGCCAAATATGCGCGCCAGTATATTCCCTTAGTCGCTGTCGTCAAGTATTTTTTTCAAAAAATCGTATGAGATGTACATTTTCTCGTATGCCGATTATGGAACGTCGGGGCCGGCGCCGGAACAGAAACACCATCGGGTAGCCAAAAGGGGACCCAGGGAGGGTTTACTTCGTGCTTATGCTAAATGAATTAGGATCGATGGGCTCGTTGAAAGTGAATTGAGTCAAGTTGATCACCCAATCCGCCAGAAACGTTCCGCCTTGCGAATCAACTGTCAACTTGATCTTGTAAATGTGTGGCAAGGTTAGTCCGCCTTCGCTCTTGAACTCCGAAAACTCTTCCACCATCTTGTAGCGAGTCTCTCTCTCCTGCACATTCGCGTAATCACGATTGCCAGTCGGGGCGGCGATGACTCGTTCATACTCGGTGCGCACATGTTGGAAGGTTTGCTGATCAAAGAAGAGTTTGATTTGCAGATCGGATCCTCCGCGTGGCAGATATTTGAGTTCGTGCAACGTTCGATCGTCCACTCTTTTGGTGCCGGCGTATTCCAGTTGAGGACCGCGAGCGGTTACATCAAGCAACGGCCACGCCGACGATAGCGTTCCGCCCATCAGACCTTGCTTGAAGATAATGTCGTGAGTCATTAGAAAATTTCCGAGCACTGAGCGAACGCCCGAAGTCACAAAGGCGGCGATGAAACTGCTGCCATTGAAACCGAGCTGCTCGCGCGGATAGACGGGACTGGGAAAGCTCATTCCGATTAAGCTTTTTACACCCTGCGAAGCCAACACGGCGCGGCCCACAGCCTGGCCCGGTGGCGGCGTCCGAAAAATCACTTGAGAAGTGCCGCTAATTATTCGAGTCGTGATGGCCGCGCGCGCCTTCGCCGAACCGATGGATTCCAGATGCCTGGCCACGAGTTCTTCCGGCTTCAGCTTATCGGAAGCCGACGACAAGGGAGCCACCAAAGAAAGGATCGCCAGGCCCATGAAAAGCAGACAGATCGCCAAACGTTTTCTCCGCAGGCGGCGTTGGCGTTTTCTCATCTGGATTCTCCGTGAAACAAAAACAGCGAGACATCGTGCTTGATGTCCCGCTGTTTCCGGTGATTGAAAGCGCCTTAGAACTGTAGTTTCAACGCGAACTGAATCACTCGCGCTGATTCACCAGTCTGCACGATTGTTTGCGTTGAAGGCGGCGCCACCGTCGCGCAGCAGGACGAAGCAAACACACTTGACCTGATGCTGGGTGAGCCCGTCGAGGCATCCCGCGGGTTGTCAAAGTTCGGGTGGTTGAGTGCATTAAACATCTCCATCCGAAATTGCAGCTTGAGACGTTCCGTCACCTGGAACATCTTGACGAAGCCCAGATCCAGGTTCCAGTAATGCGGCGCGGTAAAAATGTTTCTACCGGCGCCGTTCTCGCCAGGAGCGGGCAGACAGAACGCTTGCGTCAGGTCAACGCCGCAGGTCGCGACGTTGGTGATGGGTTTGAAAAGTACCGGCCCAGGTAACGGTGATCCGGTGACGTATTGCAATTGCGCTGACACCGGCAGTTGAACTCCCGCGCGCGATTCGTGACTGCCGTTAGAAGTAAACGCGCCGCTGCGAACCGCGAAGGGCTCGCCGGTTTGGAACGTGTAAATGCTGTTAATGGTCCAACCGCCGAGGAGTTGATTAACGATTCCGTGCGACGATCGCAGGAAGCGCCTTCCTTTGCCCAGCGGGACCTCCCACACGGATGCTGCCTGCACGACCTGAGTACGATCAAAGTCGGAACGCGCGCGCTCTTCGCGGAAGTTCCGAATGTCGGTCGGTGTCCGCGAGTTGGTGGTCGAAAGACCGCCGCCCGAAGCCGCGCCGACCGGATCGACTGACTGGTTGTCAATCGACTTGCCGTACGTGTAAGCGAAGCTCAACCCAAGACTACTGCTGAAACGTCGTCGCAGCGTGAACTGCGCGGCGTGATAGTTTGAGTCGCCACTGTTGTCCAGATAGGTAATCAACGCAAACTGTTGATTAGGTCGCAGCTTTAGACCCAAAGTGTTGTCTTCGATGCGTGCGGCAAAACTGCCGGCGCCGTTGATGTCCAGCTCACCTGTCGTAGTAGACGAGTTCAGGAAGCTCGCCGCCGCGGTGGAACTGAGGCCACCTGCTGACTGCAATAAGGCGAGCAGCGGTGGCGCGACGCCCGTGGTACAGGTTCCGGCGGAAGTGCCCGACGGCAGGCAGCCCTTCGCCCGGTTCTGCTGCATGATTAGAAACGACGGAATGATCGAGGTCGGGTTGACCTGGTTAATGTCGTAGGCCATGAACAGATGTTCGCCACGACGTCCGACGTAGGCAGCCTGCATCACGAAACCGCCCGGCAACTCGCGCTGCCAGCTAAAATTCCACTCGTGAACCGTCGGCAACTTCATCTCGGGCGCGAAGACCGCAACCGGCGGAGAGTTAGCTCTTAGCTGCTGGGGCGGGGTCAGCAAAGTCGACGGCTTAACTGAAGGCGCCGGCAATTGTGTCGGGAAGCCACCGGCTACAGTGCTGTTAATGGCCGCTGAGTTTACGCAGCCCGCGGTGATGGTCGTGAAGGCCGACGCCGCCGCACTGAATGACGTCGTGCAACTTTGGACCAGTCCGGGAATTCTTCCGGCCGCCGCCGTCACCTGGAACGACGAAATGGTGTCGAAAGCGATTCCATAGCCGAGGCGAATCACGCTCTTGCTGCCGCCGCCGAATATGTTCTTTAAGAAACCGCTCTTGAAATCAGGGCTCCAGGCTAACCCAATTCTGGGCCCAATTCCGTAGTTGCTTCCCTCGTACCAATGCTTGGCCGGAACAAAGCTGACCGCGCCCGGCGTGTTCGCTACCGGCGTCGCCGGCAGCGGCGTGCCGGCGATCGCAGTAGAGGCTCGGTAGACGTTCACTTGCGGCGATGTGTTCGCCGGCGGATTGAGTTCCAAACGCGCGCCGTAATTCAACGTCACATTCGGGCGCACCTTCCATTCATCCTGGAAATAAAAGTTGTATTGGTCGAGGTTGTGCTTCTCGGCATACAACGTCACGGCGTTACCCGTCTTAAAGGGCAGGAAGACGTCGTCTTTAAGGTTGGCAATGAAGACCTGCGTCACCGAAGCCGGTAAACCGTAGATGTTGTTAATCAAACTGCCGAGCAGAGTGGCATCCGTCGAATTGATGCCGGAGGCCGTGCTAAAGCCCGAGTTGCCCGTGGTTCCAACAAACACGGGCCGCGTCGTGGCCGAGAAGGTCACCGAAGGTGTGACGTTAATACCGCCCGGCTGGCCACGCTGATCCACGTGGCGATAGAAACGGAAGTTCACGCCACCGCGAAAAACGTGCGAGCCGTGAACAATACTCAGGTTGTCGAGCAACTGCGGCGTCGTGACCCATCGCGCCGTGCGCGGGGTGTTGATATACGGCTCGCTCAGGTTGTTAAAGTTGAAGGGCGGCACGTCGGGCCATTTGGGGTTGGCCTCACCCTGCGTGAACAGAAAACCGAACCGACCGTAACCGGCCGTTAGTTCATTGACTATGCGCGGCGAGATCACGCGACGGTAGCTGAGCGCCAGATTCTGCGTGCGTCGGTATACTTCGCCCAGCGGAGGATTATCCGGATAGAGTTGCGGCCGGCCGTTTAGTGGATCACCCTTCAGAGTGTTGTAGTCCGAAAACAGATAGCGTCCGAAGATGCTGTTGTTCTGATTGAAGTTGTGATCGATGCGGACGTTGATTGCCGGGCCCCTCACCGCTGTCGGTGGATTCCAGGCGAACGACGCAGTATTCAAGCCGTCGCCGGCGGCCACAAAGTTGTTTGGCAACGGATAAGCCGTCAACAGTCCTGCCACCGTCGAATCGAGTGGTCGCGCAGTCGTGTTATTGGCCTGGGTGCTGTAACTGCGAATGCAATTCGTTTCGGCGCCTACGCAATCGTGGATGCCGGCAACGTATGCTCCAGAACTTGCGTTAACAAGCGGGGTGCTGCCGTTCCTCGTAACGACTATGCCATTGATCCTGAGGCAATTTACACCGGTCGAAGGCACGCAAGTCGGATCCTGGAAAAAATAACGAAAATTTCCCGCTCGGGCCTGGGCGGTGTAGACAGTCGGAAACCCGAAGGTTTGGTCAATGGGTTGAGTAAAGTCAACGCGGTTGTAGCCGTAGCTGCCGAAGAAGAACGTCTTGTTCTTCTTGATCGGTCCACTCACCTCACCACCATATTGACCGAGGCGGATCAGTGGCTTCACATTCTTCTGTGCGTTCTGGTACCACTCGTTCGAATTCAGGGCTTCGTTGCGCAAGAAGAAGAAGCCGGTACCGTGAAACTCGCTGGTCCCACTCCGCGTGGCGATGGAAATCGAAGCGCCGCTGTTGCGACCTTCCTCAGCCGTCGCGTTGTTGGTGGTCACTTTGTATTCCTGAATGTTGTCGGGAGTGAGGCGATAGAGATTGCTCACCGGATTTGGGACAGATGACTCGTTGGCTTCGATGCCATCGATCGTCACGTTGTACGCGCGGTCGCGCGCGCCGTTCACGTGCACGCCAGAGCCGGCGCCGCCAAACGATCGCTGCACGACACCGGGCTCGAGCAGCAAAAGCGTCAGCGGATTGCGCCCATTTAGCGGCAGCGTTTCAATGGCCTTTTGCTCGACAACGTTTCCGAGAGTAGCGTTGCTGGTCTGAAGTTGCTCCGCGCCGCCCTGAACGGTAACAACTTCCGAAAGTTGGCCCACTTCCATGACCGCATCAACTGCCAGCGGCGTGCCGACTTCCAGGTTGTTATTAGTCTTCTGGAATTTCTTAAACCCCTGCTTCTCGACCGTTATCGTGTAAGAGCCAACGGGTAGAGAAGAGAAGGCATACAAACCTGCATCGGTGGTGGTTTGGGTGCCGACGACACCAGTCGCATCGTTCTTCAGGGTTACCGTGGCGCCGGGTACAACGGCGCCGTTCAGATCCCTTACCGTGCCGGTAATGTTGGACGTTCCAGTCTGAGCGAACGCGGTTAACGAAGTAATTGTCAGTAGCACGAACAGGGCGGGAATCAGACGGGCAAGCTTTGTCATTGTGGTCCTCCTGGATTTGAAGCACTACGCTCAAGCATAACCGACTATGCTAGCGCTTGAACGACGTTGGTGATCCGATCTCTCTAGCTCAAAGATGGCAGGTGACGAATACACCTGGAGCTTCGCTGTTCGGAATAACTTCATTAAATTTCTTTGCTTACGATTGACGCAAGTATATCGCCAAACTTTTGCTCGTCAAGGATTTTCTGTTTAGAGCGTCGTGGTGATTCGAGGTAGGCAACGTAACCGAAAGACTTACAAAGAGCAGGACTCATTGCCAATCGTCGCAACCTTTGCAATCAACGACGCAATGGGCGTCCAAAAAATTGAACGGTTTCCATTTTTCTATATCTGCCCTCAGAAGAAGAAAGGACCTGCCATCATGGGGATTTATCGTAGTAATAAAATCTTTTAGCTTTGCTTGTTGGCAAATTCTTAACTACAATGACGCGCCAACAAGCTTCAAACCCTGGCACGCGGGAATGTCTGTAAGCAGGCATAGTTATTGCAAAGAGCAAGACTCAAGTGTTAGGTTTGGGCAGTCCAACAGGTCAACCATAGCGTACAGCACGGCAATTCGCTCTTATTTGAAAACTCGCGAAACTTCGTCGAGCGCTGAAAAAGGATCTCGACGATACTCGCGATGGCAAGCCAGAATCTTCTATCGACGAAAAGGAAGCACCCCATGAGACATCAGATTCACATCGCACTTCGAATGGCATTACTCGCGCTCGCACTCTGCCTGGGCGCAAGCGGATCAGTTTTTGGACAGGAGATAACAGGCAGCATCGTCGGCAGTGTCAAGGACTCCACGGGTGCTGCCGTCAGAGGCGCAACGGTGACGATCACCGACCCTAGCCAAAAGGTCGTTGCTCGAACTCTAACAAC
Source organism: Pyrinomonadaceae bacterium (assembly GCA_041492185.1). GTDB lineage: Bacteria > Acidobacteriota > Blastocatellia > Pyrinomonadales > Pyrinomonadaceae > JAOAPY01. Next base: position 24,866 of record JBGPWL010000042.1, read on the forward strand.
GAACGATGACGGACAGTTCTCCGCGCCCAATCTGACGTCCGCGTACTATGACATCACCGTCGAGGCCCCAAATTTTAAGAAACATGTCGAAACCAGGGTCAAGGTCGACGTCGGTCAGAGACACGCCGTGAACATAACTCTGGAGGCGGGAAACATTTCCGAAGTAGTAACGGTTGATGCTGCGCCGCTCGCGGTCCAGTTGACCACGCCGACGGCGGCCACCGTGATTAGCGGCGACCAGGCGCGTGAACTTTCGCTAAACAACCGCAACTGGGTGCAACTCGTCGCGCTCGCGCCTGGCGTCTCAAACGATCTTGCCGATCAGGTGTACGTGGGAACGACTAATCCTGCGGGCCAGGCCAATATCATCAGTATTTCGGTTAACGGCGCGCGCAGCGCCCAAAACACTTATCGCGTCGACGGCGCGGACATTACTGACCGTGGCTCGAACATAACGATTCAAGCTTATCCAAGCGTTGATTCGATTGCTGAATTCAACGTTGTGCGCAGTCTCTTTCCCGCGGAGATGGGAGGCAGCGGCGGAGGCTTAATAAATATTGTCACGCGTTCGGGCGGCGATAGGTTTCACGGATCGCTCTTTGAATTTGTTAGAAACGAGAAACTCAATGCGAACGATTTCTTGTCCAACACGGTTTTAAATCCTGCTCTCGGTCGAGAACCGAACGGCAAGGCAAAAAGAACTCCGTTTCGTTATAACAATTATGGCTTCACCGTGGGCGGTCCAGTCTACGTTCCCCTCTTCGGCGAGGGAGGCAAGGGATGGGGAAAACTGAGCAGGACCTTTTTCTTTTTCTCTGAAGAACAACGGAAGGATCACCGCTATCCGCTGCTTTCATCGACCGTGCCCGACTTGAATATGCGCCAGGGCATTTTCCCGATTGACATTTGTTTAAGCGCTAACGCTCCCACGACAGCGACTGCCACTTGCTTGAACATACTGCCCGCGGGCCAGGCGTTGTCGACGAAGGCCACGATTAATCCGGTCGCTGCGCAGTATCTCAGCTTTATTTACAACAAGCTGCCGCCACCAACCGATGCCCTGACTCGAGCGCTGCTTTTCCCGGCGCTAAACCGAGCGGATTTCCAACAGGAAATCGTCAAGATCGACCACACCTTTAACAGCAAGTTGTCGGCTTACTATCGCTTCGAACGAGACAAAATTCCGACCGAGGACGTGAACTCATTGTTCTCATCGGGTTCCGGTTTGCCGGGCGTTTCCACTACGTCGACTGATTCTCCGGGGAAGACGCATACCGCTCAAGTGACGTACGTCGCAAGTCCCAGCCTGGTTATGGTCGGTCGTTTTACCTACGGCTATGGCGCGATCCTGAGCCACAATATCGGCACGCTGGCTTTGAGTAACTCGCCCATTACGCCGCCTCTCGCGTATCCCAATACACGCGACCGCGTACCTACAATTTCAGGAAACGGCTTTAGCGCGCTGCAGAGCTTTGGACCGTACGACAATTTTTCCTGGAAGAAGAATACGTCCGGCGATGTCAGTTGGACCAAGGGCAATCACACTTTCAAGTTCGGCGTGGTTTATGGGTCTTACCGCAAAAACGAAAATGCCTTGGCGGGAAGTAATGAGGGCACCTTCAGCGGTTTCCTGGATACGCTGACTACCAGTGTTGTCCAGGCAAGTGTGCTCGCGCCGCAGGTTTCCGGCCAGGATACGAACGCCACGCGCCGCGCTAACTTTCAGAATTTCGCCAACTTCTTGTTAGGCACTAACGTGACTTTTACCCAAGCCCACTTTGATTACACCGCTGATATGCGACAGAAGGTTTGGGAGGGTTACGGCCAGGATGAATGGCGTTTTCGAAAGAACCTGACTCTCTACTATGGCGTTCGTTATTCTTATTATGGGTCGCCATACGACGTCAATGGCCGCTTGTCGACTTTTGACCCGAGGCTTTTCAATCCAGCGAACGCTCCACTGGTTACCGGCGCTGGAAATCGCGTAGTCGACAGCACAAAGAATTTCTGTAACGGTATGATCGTGAATTCTCAGAATTTCCAAACCGCCGCCAACAATTGTACTCCGACAGTTTCCCCTTATGGGAAGTACGTGGTTAAAGCTCCAAAGAAGAACTTTGGCCCGCGTGTTGGTTTGGCGTGGGATCCGTTTGGCAAGAGCACGACTTCGATTCGCATGGGGTACGGTATCTTCTACGATCAAGTGCTGAACGGGACGTACGAGCAGAACATTGGCCAGAATCCGCCCTATCAGGAGACATTCACGCAGACTCTTACTCGTCTCGACCAACCGGTTCCGACCGGCGTAATCGTGAGCGCAGCTACATCCCTCACCTCACTGAGCCTTCGCGCCATCCAACCAAACTGGAAAGATCCTTACATGCAGCAGTGGTCGTTGGATGTTCAGCACCAGTTTGGTAATAAGGGCAAATCGCTTGTGGACGTCGGGTATTTCGGATCAAAGGGCACACACTTGATAGGCGCCTTTGAGTTGAACGATCTTCCTCCTGGCAGGGCCTTGAACTCGCTTTGCGCCGTCGGCGCTTCAACCACGCCGACCGTGGCGTGCCAGGCCCCCGGCTTCGCGTTTACTTCCACGGCTAACTCCGCGATCCTCGATCAGATCCGACCCTACCGGGGCTATCGTTCGATTAACATGATCACTCCGCAATTCAATTCGAACTACAACAGTATGCAGGTTTCCGCGACGCAACGCTTTTCTGGTATTTCTCAGATTCAGCTTGCCTACACCTACTCGAAGAATCTGACGGACAACCAAACTGATCGCTCGACCGCCCCGCAGGATTCTTACAACATCAAGCTTGACCGTGGTAGAGCAACGCTTGACCGTCGGCATGTTCTGAGCATCAATTACATTTACGAATTGCCGTTCTTCAGGAAGCAGGAAAACCTTGCCGGTAAAATTTTGGGTGGCTGGCAAGCTTCAGGGATCATTGTTTATAACAGTGGATTGCCATTTACCGTCACGACCTCCAGCTTTGACGCAGCCGGACTTGGTAATGTTCCGGCGCTGGTTGCCGGCAATAGACCAAATATCCTGTGCGATCCGAACGTAAGCGCGAACGGCGACCGATTCCAGTTCTTCAATACCGCCTGCTTCCAGCTAAACCCAACGACCACGACGACGGGCGTATCAAACTTCCAAGGAAATTCTGGGCGTGGCGTCGTCAACGGCCCGTCGACTAAGCGGGTTGATTTTACGATGACCAAAATCATCCGCTTCGGCGAGACGATGCAATTACAACTGCGCGGAGAAGCCTTTAATATTTTCAATCACACGAACTTCAGGGCTTTAAGTACCAACGTTACTGCGAGCACCTTCGGGAACGTGACGACTGTGCGTGATCCGCGCACGATCCAACTCGGCGCGAAGTTTATCTTCTAACCATTGCGCTCAGTTCAACGCTACGCGAATGCCCGCAGCCTTGAGCGCTGCGGGCATTCGCATCTTCGACCAAGCCGAGGCCGCAGACATTGACACGATGCTACCTGCGAAACGCCCGCGTAATCCTGCCTGAACGAATGGCCGGGCCGGCCAGCCTGCTGATTGATGATGGCCGTATCGCTCGCGTTCTTGACTCTCCAACCAGTGAATTGCCGGCGGTTGATTCGATAATCGATCTCAACGGCCTGACTTTGTTTCCGGGCTTCATCGACGCTCACCTTCACGGCGCCTTAGGTGTAGATACGATGGATGCGAGCGCCGCCGATCTTCATCGCGTTTCGGAATTTCTCATTACCCAAGGCGTGACTGCATGGCTGCCAACGCTCGTGCCCGGATCGCAGGAGCAATACCGTCGCTCCGTCCGCGCGATTGGCGAGCTAATGCATCGCGAAGTGGGCGCGCGCGTGTTAGGCGTTCATTACGAAGGTCCGTTCGTCAATGCGGAACAATGCGGCGCCTTGCATCGCGAACACTTTCGGCAGTTCCGCAGTGCAGCCGACCTCGATGAGCTTCCCAAAATCGAAGACGAAACGAGCGTCCACCTGATGACGCTCGCGCCAGAGATCGATGGCGGGATCGAGCTGGTGCGCGAGTTGAAACTTCGCGGTTGGATCGTTTCAATCGGTCACACGCGGGCGACGATTGCCGTGCTGGAGCGCGCGTATGAAGCGGGCGCGCGTCACATGACCCATTTCATGAATGCGATGCCGCCGCTGCATCATCGCGAGCCGGGACCAATTGGCTGGGGACTGTCGCATACGGACGTTACCTGCGATGTGATTGCCGACGGCGTACACCTTGATCCTTTCATGCTCCGTCTACTGGTGAGATTGAAGACGCCTGATCAACTTTCACTTATTAGTGACGCGATTGCGGCTACCGGATTGGGCGATGGCGAATATCAAATCTGGGGCGAAACGATTTCGGTAGCAAACGGTCGCACCCGCAACGCCCGCGGCAGCATCGCCGGCTCAGTCATCACCATGCTCGATGCCGTTCGGATGATGTTGTCGCTGGGAGTTGCTGAAACTGACGTCGCGCGCATGGCGTCAACAAATCCCGCGCGGCTATTGCGAATCGATCATGATTGTGGATCGATCGAGGAAGGGAAGCGAGCCGATCTGGTTGCGTTGGATTCTGAAGGTCAGGTTCGTCTGACATTAGTTGGCGGTCGAGTCGTGCATGATGCTAGAGGTTCTTAGAAAAGCCGTGGTGAATGACTCTAGTCTTATTGCCAGTGTTCCCTCCTTTGCGTCTTTGCGCCTTTGCGGGAAACTCCTTTTTGTCTTACTCCCAATGCCGCGCTCTCAATCCGTGAAGTTTCCCGCAAAGGCGCAAAGACGCAAAGTCTTCTCTTGTCGATCACCCATGACGGTCAGCTATCTCATCACTCATCACTTTGCTCGTAAAACCCAGCGCGACGGTACGATTCATCAAGTAATTCCACCGGATGGCACACCTGCAAACTCATTTCACTGAGTTGCGCGCCGGCTGCAATCTGCATCTGGCAGCCGGGATTTCCTGTGGCCAACAACTGCGCGCCAGTTTGTCGGATGTGCGAGAGTTTTTCATCAAGCACTTCCTGCGACAGCTCCGGTTCCATCAGATTGTACACACCGGCTCCACCACAACAGCGCTCGCTTCCTTCAAGCGGGACAAATTCTAAATTGGGAATCGCGCGCAGCATTTGCAAAGGCGCATCACCCGCGTGCTGGCCATAGATCAAATGGCACGAAGCGTCGTAGGTGATCCTGGTCTGGTCCAGCGGCGCGCCTTCCTTGAGTTTCGTAGTTTGCAGTTGTTGGCTGATGTCACGAACGCGCGCGCTGAATTCGGCTGCTCGATTCGCAAGTTGTTCGTCATTAGCAAACAGGTGTGCGTAGGAAACGAGCATCGCGCCACAGCCGCCCGCATTCGTAATTATTGGCGAGCCGCTTGTATCGCTGAATGCCGCGATATTTTTGCGCGCCAGTTCGCGCGCGCCCTCAAGGTCACCTGCATGAGCATGAAGCGCGCCACAACAAACCTGCTCTTTAGGGGTGTGCGCCGCAGACCCGTTCACTGCGAGAACACGAGCGGTCGCCTCGTTGACTCTACAGAAGAGGCCTTCCATTACGCAGCCCTTGAATAACAGCACGACTGCGGGTTTTGGATCACGATGTGTTTGAGCCTCAACAGTTGTCGAGATAGAGCCTTGGTCGTTCGCGTTTACCACTCGCGGCGATGAATTCGTTAGCAGCGCGAGCGCAAATTCAAACCGACGAGAGATGAGCCGAGGCAGCTTTGATTTCAGGAGCAATCGCACTAAACCGGCATCTCGCGGCACACGGCTACAAGCAAAAGCAAATCTCAATCGCGCTGGACGCAGCCAGATGTGTCTCAGCGCGAAGCGCAACAGTTTGTAGCCAAGCCCCCGCTTCACGTTTGCTTTGAATATCTCAGCACGCCCTGCCTCGAGCAGTTGTCCGTATTCAACACCCGCGGGACAGACCGACTCGCAGGCTCGGCAACCGAGACAACGATCGATGTGACGTTCGAACGAAGAAGAGTCGATTGCAAGCCGTCCCTCTTCAACCGCACGCATTAGATAAATGCGCCCGCGCGGACTGTCGTTTTCGTCGCCCGTCGCAATGTAGGTCGGACAGGCTTCGAGACATAGACCGCAATGAATGCAGGCAAGAATTTTTTCTTGCTCGCTGGCGAAAGCCTTTGTAAGTATTGAAGTGCTCATTTATCTTGCAAGATGAATTATTTTTGTTATCATTCCCGCGTGGATTATAGCAAGATCATCACGATAGAACCGGGCAAACGTAGCGGCAAGCCTACAATTCGCGGAACGCGAATGACGGTAACGGATGTGCTCGAATACTTGGCGGGGGGCATGACCGAAGAGGAAATTCTGTCAGACTTTCCTGACCTCACGGCGCAAGACATTAAAGCTTGCTTGGCCTTTGCTGCTGACCGCGAACGCAAACTCGCTACCCTCCCCGAACATGAAACTGCTGTTTGATCAGAATCTCTCACCACGCCTGCCGCGTCTGCTGGCTGATATCTACCCAGAAAGTATTCATGTGCGAGAAGTAGGCCTGCGAGATGCCGATGACTTCGACATTTGGCAATACGCGAAGGCTCACGGATATGCGATCGTCTCGAAAGATTCAGACTTTCAACAGCGAAGTCTCCTCCATGGCGCACCACCAAAGTTCATTTGGCTGCGTGTGGGTAATTGTACGGTAAAGAGGACTGAGGATTTATTGCGGAGTTATTCCGCTGCGATACACACATTTGACCTCGACGATTCGAAATCCCACTTGATGCTACCGTAATTTGCAGTTGTCTCCGCGCCTTGTCGTTCTATTGCGCACAAAAACCTGGGATGATCTCTTCTGCCTAGAGTACCCTTGCAAGTTGCGGAGAAACCAGAGCGGTCTTAAGCGGCTGATGAGATTCGCTCTTCGTTTTGCACCACGATGGTGGGGCGCGGATTTTGTTTGGGAATCGGAAGGTTCTGCTGGATCAGCAAGTCCAGATGCTCCTGCATTCCCCAGCGGGCCTTATATAAGCAGTCTTCAATGGAATGGCCAATACCGGTGAAGCCTTCAAGCTCAGGCGAATAGAATCCGAAGAAGTTTGGATCTGTAGTGGCCTCAATTACCAGCGAGTACTTAAGATCGATCATTCCTATCAATTCCTTTCCTTGATGCCGGCTGCCCTTAGAATAGCATGACACGTTCCTGTGGGAACTTCTTTTGCACCGTGGAAATCGACGCGAATCAACTTTTCGTGTCCTGACTTGGCATAGTAGCGAACTGAACCTTTCTCTTTCAGCAAATGGAAACCGTTCTTTTCGAGAAGCCTGATTAGTTCACTGAATTTCATTTCCCAAGTCCTGCCAGAAATAGCACCTTGGAGTTCTAATACCCAACCGCCAATCCATCACTCCTGCGCGGATCAGTTGCGCCCAAACGCATGCCCGTCTTCTCTTCAATCATGATCCCTTCGGCGTCGCCCAGATAGCGCGGCTTCGCGAGTTTGTGGCCGCGTGCGAGCAAGGCCTTTTGCGTGTCGCCGGATAATCCATAGGGCTCGTAGACCAATTCATCCGGCAACCATTGATGATGAATGCGTGGCGCGTCGATCGCCTGTTGAATGTTCATGCCGTAGTCGATCACGTTTGTGATCACGTCGAGCACGGTGTTGATGATCGTGGGCCCGCCGGGACTACCAACCGTGAACCACAACGAGCCGTCTTTGCGCAGCACGAACGTCGGTGTCATCGCTGATAGTGGGCGTTTATGTGGCGCGACCGCGTTGCGCTCGCCCTGGATCAAGCCATAGAGATTTGGCGTGCCCGGCTTGGCGGCAAAGTCGTCCATCTCGTCGTTCATGAGCAAGCCGGTACCCTTTGCGACTACCGCTGAACCATAGGAATTGTTCAGCGTGTAGGTATTTGCAACTGCGTTGCCTTCAGCGTCAACGACTGTGAAGTGTGTCGTCTCTTCTGATTCATAACCCAACGGTTTGCCGGCCTTCACTTGCTCGCTTGAGGAAGCGTGCTGCGGATCGATCGTGCCGCGCAACTTGCCCGCGTAGGCTTTGTCGACGAGACCGGCAACAGGGACCTTCACAAAATCGGCGTCGCCCATGTACTCCGCGCGGTCGGCAAAGGCGCGCCGCATCGCTTCGGTCATCAAGTGATATCGATCCGAAGAAGCAAACTCCATCTTATTGAGATCATAGCCTTCGAGGATGTTCAGCATCTCGAGCAATACGGCGCCGCCGGAAGATGGCGGCGGCATCGAAATTATTTCGTAGCCGCGATAGGTGCCGCGCAGAGGCTCGCGCTCTTTTGCGACGTAGCCGTGCATGTCATCCATTGTGATCAGGCCGTTATGGCGTTTCATGTCGTCGACAATCAGACGCGCGGTTGCGCCTTCGTAGAATTCGTTGGGGCCGGACTTCTGCAAGCGCCCAAAGGTTGCCGCGAGTTCCGGCTGGCGAAACAGCTCGCCTTCGTTGTAGAACTTTCCGTCCTTTAGATAGATGCGTTTTGTTTCCGGATACTGCGAGAGATAGTCGCGATTGCCGCGTAGCGAGCGCGCGAGATTGTAGTTGACGACGTAACCAGCGGCCGCGAGCTGACGCGCGGGTTCGATCAACTGTGACCAGGAAAGTTTCCGCGATCCATATTTGCTCAGCGCTAGTTCCATCCCGCGCACCGTACCGGGCACGCCCGAGGCGCGGTAGCCGACGAGCGATCCACCTTCGCCTTCGATCAACTTGCCGTTCTTATCAAGATAAACGTCACGCGTTGCCGCGGCTGGCGCCATTTCGCGATAATCGATCGCCGTGGTCTTGCCGCTTTTCAAGCGAATCATCATGAAGCCGCCGCCGCCGAGATTGCCCGCGGCCGGATGCGTTACTTCGAGCGCAAACGCGACCGCGATCGCTGCATCAACCGCATTGCCGCCGCGTTTCAAGATCTCGACTCCCACTTGAGACGCAATTTCGCTGGTCGAGGCGACGATGCCGTGTTTGGCTCGCACCGGTTCGCGCGAAGCAGCGAGCGCAGTCGGCGCGACCGGATTCGCCACCGGTCCAATTGTTGCCAAAACGAAGGCCAGAAGGAGGAAGGGGATTAGCACAATCCGTTTTCGTAGTTGCCAGATGTCAGCGTTCATACTTCTATCCTCATTTGTGTTCAGATAACTGCCGTTCACTCTTTGTGGAAAACACATTCTCCCGCAAAGGCGCAAAGGCGCAAAGGCGCAAAGAAAATCCGTTCAGCAAACGGATTGCGCAAGAGCGAAACGGCCGGGTGACAGCAGGTCATTCGGATCAAGTTGCTGCTTGATCCGTCTCATCAACTCTCCGCGCACGCCGAGATCGCCCCACGCGTCGATTCTACTCTTGATCTCGCCTGGCGCGCTTTCAATAACCAACGAGCCGCCGACCGCTTGCGTTTCTGCTCTGAACTGCTCAAGCCATTTGACGAGCGTCTCGCTATCCGTCGCCGCGTTCTCAATGACTCTTAGACGTCCATCCACCAAGCCTGCTTGCCACGTCCTGGATGTGTCGGACGCCTCAAGGCCTTTCTCCGCGACGTCGAGAAAGCGTGCGAGATCGGTTGGTCTGAGGGCGGCTCTCCAGACGCAAGCGCTACCGAAACGAAGAGGCATCGCTGCCACCGTGCGCCATATTTCTGCGTCGTGTTCCTTGAGCGGAGCCACGCTGCGGCTTTGGCTCTTCAGCACATCAGTCGCGGCTGAACTTTGATATAGGACTCCCTTTTCGGAGCCGGCAAATCTGATTAACAATACAGCTTCTCCGCCATTTGAGAATTGCGCTTCGAACGCAAATGCCGGCGACAGTAGTTCAACCGCCACTGGAAACAACCGGGCGTCAATCACCGCTCTAGCGCCGGCGACAAGCTGTTCAATCGCGCCCCAGGCAAGAACGGTTCTGGTCATTTCCGGCAGCGGTCGGAGCTTGAATGTTAGCCTCGCGATCAATCCGAGCGTACCGTAACTTCCCGTAAACAATTTGCAGAGGTCGTATCCCGCAACGTTTTTGACGACGCGGCCGCCGGCTTTGATTTGCCGGCCATCTGCCAAAACGACGTGCATGCCGATGACGAAGGCGCGCGGTGGTCCATAGCCATATCGCTGCGGTCCGCTTATTCCCGTGGCGACGACACCGCCCAGCGTCGCGTGGAGATCGTCAGGCGGATCGATCGGCAGCCACTGACCGCGCTTAGCCAGTTCAGAATTGAATTCATGAAGGGTCACTCCTGCCTCGGCTGTCGCGATCAGATCGGCAGGCTCGTGTTCGATGATGCGGTTCAATCGCGCGGTAGTGAGAATCACATTTGCGGCGCGCATCGGGTTGCCAACGTCTATCCACGTTTGAGCGCCGGCGGGAATAACCGTCCGACCTTCGGCGGAGGCTGACCGCATTACTTCGCACGCTTCTTCGATGGAGTTGGGTGCGACTGTCGTTGCGGACTCGGTGATGAGGGAACGCACCGACAGCCGGTTTGGTTTTGCGGCTGTGCCGCCGTGCTGTGCGGAAAGGCTCTGCCTTTCCGGCAGTCCTGCTCCGACATTCAGCGAGGCTGCGCCTCGCTGTTGCGGACTAGAAGTCCGCGCTCCCAGCAAATCACCAGCTCTCTCATCCTCACCATTATTGGAGAAACTTGCGACGGCTCGTCCCTCACCACAGCCGCGGAACACCGGAATAATCTTTCCCGGATTCATCAAGCCCAAAGGATCGAATGCCGCGCGCACGCGCAACATCGTGTCCATGTCGTCGTCCGAAAAGATCAGCGGGAGAAGATCGCGCTTGTCTAAGCCGACACCATGCTCGCCGGTGATGCTGCCGCCGGCGCGCACGCAGACCTGCATCAACTCGCGTCCCGCTTCTTTGACGCGCCGCACCTCATCCGCTGACCGCGAGTCGAAACAGATCAACGGATGCAGATTTCCATCTCCGGCGTGAAACACGTTGGCGATGCGCAGATTGTAGTGCGATGCGATGCGATAAGTTTCGGCCAGCACTTCGGGCAATCGCGAACGCGGCACGACCGCATCCTGAATCATCGAGTCAGGAGCGATCCTTCCGATAGCTCCGAATGCGCCCTTGCGCGCGGCCCAAAGTTTCTTCCGTTCATTTTCATCGTGCGCCAGACGGCAACTGCGCGCGCCGTGTTCGAGGCAGATCCGCTTCACCCGCTCAGCTTCGTCGTCGATTCCCGCTTCAATTCCGTCGAGTTCGATTAAGAGTGCTGCACCTGCATCTGTCGGCAGACCGGCGGCGAAGACACTCGCTTCGACGGCGCGAATGATCTCGCGGTCCATCATCTCCAAGGCCGCGGGCATCACGCCGGCGGCGATGATCGCGGAAACTGCGTGGCTCGCATCGTTCACTTCCATGAAGTCTGCCAGCAACGTTCTTATGGTTGGGGGAATCGGCGTCAATCGCAGCGTTGCTTCAGTAGTGATACCGAATGTTCCTTCCGATCCGACATACACTCCTAACAGATCGTAACCAAGTGATTCCGCGCCCGCGCCTCCCAAGTCAACCACATCGCCGTTAGAGAGGACCACGCGCGCGCCCAACACGTGGTCGGTCGTTGTGCCGTACTTGAGACAATGAATCCCGCCAGCGTTTTCCGCGATGTTGCCGCCGATGGTACACGTTGGTTGGCTAGACGGATCGGGAACGTAGTGCAAACCAAGATGAGCGACCGCGCGCGAGACATGCGCGTTGACAACTCCCGGCTGAACGACAGCCAGGCGATTTTCCGCGTCGATGCGCAGGATCTTCCGCATGCGCGCCATCTCGATCACTACACCTTGATCAAGAGCGAGTGCGCCACCAGATAATCCGGTGCCGGCGCCGCGGGGCGTGAATGGCACACGTTCGCGCGACAACAGTTTCATGACGTCGGATACTTCTTCGGTTGAGGAAGGGAAGACGACTGCGCGCGGGCGATGCTTATGCTGCGGCAAGCCGTCGCATTCATAGACGAGCAACTCGTCAGCGTCGGCAAGCACCGCATCTCGACCGACAGTCGCGTGCAGGTTTTCTATTAGCTTGTCCACGATGTTCCAGAAGGATGACTCTATCGCGTCGGATGCGGCAATGATACACTACGCGCCCGATGAATGCAGTGGTCTCCAGCTTCTTCGGTTCATGCGGCGGCAGAGCCGCGAATCGTTTCAGTTAGAAAACGCTCGTTGGGTGCATCGTCTGGGTGATTCCGATGATACGAAAAATTTCAACCTCCTTCTTGCTACTTACGGTAATCATGGCCACAAACTTTCGCACGCACGCAAACGACCGTTTACTATCTCCTGATCTAATCATCATCAACGCCATCATTCACACGATGGATCAGAGCCATCCAACGGCGGAGGCTGTGGCGATACTCGGCAATCGCATCGTCGCAGTTGGGTCGAGCAAAGAAATCAAAAAGCTCGCCGGGCCGCAGACGCGCGTGATTGATGCGAAGGGACAACTTGTTCTTCCGGGATTCAACGACTCGCACGTTCATTTCCTGGGTGGTGGCTTTCAACTTTCGAGCGTCGATTTGCGCGACGCGAATAGCACGGACGAATTTGCGGATCGAATTCGCAAGTTTGCCGAGAAATTACCGGCGGGCCGTTGGATCACTGGCGGCGATTGGGACCACGAGCGCTGGTCAGGCGCGCCACTGCCCACAAAAGAGTTGATCGATCGTTACACGCCGAACACGCCGGTCTTTGTCAGTCGGCTCGATGGACACATGGCATTGGCAAACAGTTTGGCTTTGCGACTCGCCGGCGTCACGCGGCAGACGCTCGATCCGCCCGGCGGTCTGATTGTTCGCGACCGGAGCGGCGAGCCAACGGGAATATTGAAAGACGCGGCGATGAGCTACGTCTGGAAAGTTGTTCCCCCATCCAGCTTTGAAGAGAAACTGGCGGCGGCGCGTGCAGCGACAAGTCATGCGGCGAGTCTGGGTGTGACAAGCGTGCAGGACATGTCCGCGGGCAGTGATGTCGGGGTCTATCAAACGCTACTTGATCGCGGCGAGTTGAAGACACGCATCTACGCCGTCTCGCCTCTGCCGGCGTGGGAGAGACTTGGCAGGACGGGCGTGCGCGCGCATTTCGGCAGCGAGATGTTGCGCATCGGCGGATTAAAAGGATTTGCTGACGGCAGTCTCGGTTCGACGACAGCGTTCTTTTATGAGCCTTACAAAGACGCACCGAGTACGCACGGATTAGCGGGTGATGAAATGTATCCGGAGGGCGTGATGCTCGAGCGCGTGCACGGCGCTGATCGCGCGGGCTTACAAGTAATGATTCACGCCATCGGGGATCGGGCCAACGATCTGATCCTTTCGATCTACGAACAAGTGATCAGTGAAAACGGCGAGCGCGATCGCCGCTTTCGCATCGAGCATGCGCAGCATCTGCGACCGCAGGACATCGCGCGCTTCGGTCGCGATCACGTGATTGCGTCGATGCAACCCTACCATGCAATCGATGACGGACGTTGGGCCGAGAAGCGCATCGGCAAAGAGCGCGCGAAAACTACGTATGCGTTCCGTTCATTGCTCGACTCAGGTGCGACGCTGGCGTTTGGCACGGACTGGACGGTCGCGCCACTCGATCCGATCTTGAGTATCTATGCCGCCGTGACGCGCCGCACGCTCGATGGCAAAAATCCCAAGGGCTGGATTCCGGAGCAAGAGATTTCCGTCGAAGAAGCCGTACGTGCTTACACCGTCGGTTCGGCTTACGCGGAATTTCAGGAGAACGTGAAGGGAACGATCACGTCGGGCAAGCTTGCCGATCTCGTGATCGTCTCCCGCGATATTTTCAAGATCGATCCAAAAGA
>JBGPWL010000132.1:0-9927 GCA_041492185.1 Pyrinomonadaceae bacterium
GGCGGGCCGGTGGACAGGTGGCAGCAGCCGTCGCCACAACCGATCGCGCCGGTTTGGCAACAGGGTTATCGCCCCGCCTCGCAGACAAAGGGCCTGGCCATCGCGTCGCTGGTCCTGGGCATCGGCAGCCTCATCGGTGCTTGGTGTTATATCGCAGTACTGACGGCTCCTATCGGCTTGGTGCTCGGGATTGTTTCGTTAGTGCAAATCAAGAAGGACCCAACCAAATATGGTGGATGGAATCTGGCGATAGCCGGGATTGTGACCAGCGTAATCGGCGGTGCGTTGGTGACGCTGCTAACCCTGCTCATTGCTATTGGCACGCATGGCTTTGAAAGGTAGTCCGGCGCGGAAAGAGAAGCACAACATGAAACGTTGTCCAACCTGCAATAAAACTTTCACGGATCTAAATCTTAGCTTCTGTATCGAAGACGGAACGCCGCTCGTCAAGACGGACTCTGCTTACGATTCCGAAGCGACCCTCGTGTCACCGTCATCTTCGGCTGGCAACTCCGACGTCACACAGACTTACGATCAGCGCAGCGCGCCGAGCGATTGGAAAGGACCGGTGTACCAGCCGCCGGGATCGTTTGCGGCAGCGCCCAAAAAACAGAAACTTTGGCCGTGGGTCGTAGGCATCGCAGCCTTGCTCTTGATTGTCGCCGGCTTGGGCGTCGCGGCGGTCATCTATGTTCCAAAAATAATCCGTGAAGCGCGGAACCAGAGCGCCTCGTCCAACTCCAATTCTAACCGCAGCGATGCGAATAAGAACGCGAACGCGAACAATGGAAATTCGAATTCGCCAGTTAGCAATACAAACCAGAACACGAACTCAAACGACAATGGCAACTCGGGGACCCCAGACAACAGCCAGCCGCCGGCCGATCACGAAACGGTGCTGCAGAACTTGAAGGACATCGAAGACGAATGGACTGTTGCCAACATCAACGCGGACAAGAAAAAGCTCCAGCGGATTCTGGCGGATGATTACGTCGGCACGGATTCAGCTGGAAAGATGCAGGGGAAGGCCGATTACATAAGGGACATCAAACGCGATACTTCGATCAAGCATTGGCACTTTGAGGACCTAAAGCTTGATCTCAAAGGTGATCGCGCGACGTTGAGCGGCACTGTCACATTCGAAGTTGCAGGTCAGAGCGAGGATTTAGTCTTGAGCTTCACGGACAAGTTTGTTTGGCGCGACGCCCGCTGGCAAGCTGTCGGGTCTGAAGTCTCTCGTGTAAAATGAGGCGCAAAGAGCAAGGGGCAAAGGGCAAAGAGCAAATACCAAAAGAACAATTGGCAATTGGCAATCGACAATCGGAAATGACTTATGTCAATCATCACAGACGTAATTGAATCAACGAAAGCAATCATCCAGGGAATGGGTGTCACGCTTTCTTATATTCCCAAAAGAAAGTGGACGGTCCAGTATCCGGAGGAACCTGTTACCGTTCAGCCGCGCTATCGCGGGCAACACCTGCTGCACGTCGATGAAAGTGGCAGGGAGAAGTGCGTCGCGTGTTTCCTCTGCGCCGCGGCTTGTCCTTCCGATTGCATCTACATCGTCGCGAAAGACGATCCGCGTCCGCCCTCGGAGCGCATCGGTGTCGACGAACGTTACGCGGAGGTCTACAACATCGATTATGGGCGCTGCATCTTTTGCGGCTATTGCGTCGAGGCCTGTCCGAAAGATGCGATCACGCACGGCTACAATTTCGAGCTGTCAGTTTACAACCGCGCCGATCTTTTGAAGACGAAAGACGATCTGCTGATTACGAAACAGGTGCAATCGAAGAATTATCGCGTTGCGTTTTCGGACGAAGATGTGGACTCAGAATACAAGGAAGTGTAACGCTCAGAGGCGAGGAACCTGACCGAATCAGCGCGATGTCTTCGCTCCGTCAGGAGCGACATCTTTATAGTACGCAAACAGCGTGCTCTCGTCTCCGCTCGGAGCGACATCGCGATGTCGCTCCGAGCGGAGTTGTTTACAAACGACGGATCAGTGCTATAAACATTGCGCTCCTAACGGAGCTTTCATTCCTGCCCTATGCGCGAATTCCATTACCGCTGGGAATACGAACTCAAGTCGAGCCCGGAACAGTTGTGGCCGTTTGTCGCCGACACGAATCGCTTCAATCGCGACACTGGAGTGCCGTCGCTCGAGCCGACAAACGAAAAGCAACCACGCGTGCGCGCTATTCGGCGGCGTTTGCGCCTCTCTGTTTTTGGCATACCCATCGAGTGGGAGGAGCAGCCGTTCGAATGGATGCGGCCTTCGCGTTTTGGTGTTACGCGCCGCTACTTCAAGGGACCGATTGCTGAGTTGAAGGTGCTCGTAGAATTATCACCGCGAGCGGAAGGCGGCACAAAACTCGTCTACCAGGTTTGGGCCACGCCGAAAAATGCGCTCGGCCTGATTGCGATCCCTTTGCAGATCGGAATCATCAGTGCGCGAAAGTTTGCGCGGGCCTACAGGAAATATGACAAGCTGGCCGTGAGCGGAGAGACTCCTCTGGCCGCGCAATCGCGCGCGGAGGTCACGACCACGGCGCGCACTCGTCTCGGCCTCTTGCGTGACAAGTTGATCGCGCAAGGCGTCGAATCGAACATTGCTGCTCGGCTGGTGAGCTTCGTTGAAAATGCCGAGGACCTGGAACTCGCGCGCATACGTCCTTACGCGTTGGCCGATTGTTGGCAGGAGCCGCGGCGCGCCGTGCTCGAAGCGTGCTTCTGGGCCACGCGTGTCGGCTTGCTGGATCTGCAATGGGATCTGCTGTGCCCCATGTGCCGCGGACCGCAGGAGTCGAGCGGGTCGTTGAGTGAGATCCATTCAAAGGTCCACTGTGAAGGTTGCAGCATCGATTTCACCATTAACTTTGATCGCTTTGTCGAAGTGACCTTTCGTCCCAACGCGAGCATTCGCAAGGTCGATGCGAAGACGTACTGCGTCGGCAGTCCGCAACGGACCCCTCACGTCATCGCGCAACAACTTTTGCCCGCCGGAACCGATCGTGTGCTGGCGCTGCCGCTCGAGCAGGGACGTTACCGCATTCGCACGCCGGAGTTGGCGGGCGAGCAAGTCTTACGCGTAGCTGAAGAAGGTCGCGCTGAGGCAACTGTGTCGGCCTCGCCGGATGGCTGGACCGCTGCGGAGATTCTTTTGGCGCCAAGATCGTCGCTGCGTTTTGAAAACAAAACTGATGCGGAACAACTGTTCGTGATGGAGCGCACGGTTTGGAGCGATCAGGCGGCAACGGCCGCTGAAGTTACCGCGCTGCAAATCTTTCGCGATCTCTTTTCCACCGAAGCATTGCGACCGGGCGAACAAATTTCTGTGGGCACTTTGACAGTGCTGTTTACCGACCTGCGAAATTCGACGCGCATGTATCGCGAGATTGGCGACGCGCCGGCCTTCGGGCGTGTGATGAATCATTTCGATGTTTTGAAAAAAGCGATCGCCGATGAAGACGGCGCGCTCGTGAAGACCATCGGAGACGCGGTGATGGCCGTCTTTCGCGAGCCTGAGTGTGCGCTGCGAGCGATGCTTAAGGCGCAACAGATTCTGGCTTCGCCGCCGGACGGATCGCCGCCGCTGATATTGAAAGCAGGGATGCACATTGGCCCCTGCATCGCGGTGACCTTGAATGATCGACTCGACTACTTTGGCTCAACTGTGAATATGGCCGCGCGCCTCGAGGCTCTTTCGACGGGAAATGATGTGGTAATCTCGCGCGCAGTCTATGACGATCCCGAAGTGCGCGAGTTGGTCGATGGCCCAAATAGCGGGCTGGCTGTTATGCGTTTCGAAATGGAATTAAAAGGATTCGACGAAGAACGATTCGAGTTGTGGCGCGTGGCTGGACGGCAGGCTGGTAAAAGCGCGAGTGAGATTTCAACGGCAGGTTGAGACGTGCGAGAGAATGTTTCCCGCAAAGGCGCAAAGACGCAAAGGAAAAACAGTGACGGAATTAATGCACACCGTTGCCTACGGTGGGGCCTGAATAGCTTCCCCTTTCTCTCGCGCCTTCCTTTGCGTCTTTGCGCCTTTGCGGGAAACATCTTCTGGTCGTAGTCAAGAAAGCGACGAGCTAATAGTGTCACTGTTAGAAGCAAAAGAGGTCTCCAGGATTTATCAGATGGGCAGCACGACCGTTGCTGCCCTCGATCATGTTTCGCTCGCCGTCGATGAAGGAGAGTTTGTCGCGATTCAAGGCACGTCCGGCTCCGGCAAATCTACTCTGCTCAACGTGATCGGCGGCCTCGATCATCCGACCAGCGGCGAAGTTTTCTTTGAATCAAAGTCACTCGCGCCGCTGCGCAAAAAAGAGATGGCGCGCTATCGTCGTTATTCAGTTGGCATGATCTTTCAGAACTTCAATTTGATTACGACGATGAGCGCCGAAGAAAACGTCGGCCTCGCGCTGGCCTTTGGTGGGTTGCGCGGTACGCAGCGAAAAAAGCGCGCGCAGGAGTTGTTGGAGCGCGTCGGTCTGGCGGATCGTCTTACGCATCGACCCACGGAACTTTCGGGTGGCGAGCAGCAGCGCGTCGCGATTGCGCGCGCGCTCGCGAACCGGCCGCGGCTCCTGCTTGCCGACGAGCCGACGGGAAATTTAGATTCGACGCGCTCGCACGAGTTGCTGGCCCTGCTGCGCGAGATGGTCAACCACGATGCGCTGACGGTCCTGATGGTGACGCACGATCGCGAACTGGCAACAACCTTTGCCGATCGGATTATTTTCATGAAAGACGGACGAGTGGAAGGATGAGGGATGAAGGATGAAGAAAGGAACTCGCGGATTGCCATTCATCTCATTCTGTTTTCATCCTTCATCCTTCATCCTTCCCCTGTGAGGTGATCTTATGTCCAAGAACCCGGCTCCCGAAATGACAATCGAAGCGATTCGCTCGGTGCCCCTGTTTGCTTCTCTCGATGACGACGCAGCCGTCAAGCTGCGCAGTCTCTTGAAGGTGCGCGAGGCGGCGCGCGGCGTGCCGCTCTTTCGCACGGGCGACAAGGGCGATGCGATGTATCTGATCGAAAAGGGCCGCGTGCGCATCAGCGTCAAAGACGAAGACAAGCAGGAGATCACGCTGGCCGAGTTGGCGCGCGGCGACTTTTTTGGCGAGATGGCCATCATCGACGGGAAACGCCGCTCGGCCGATGCGACCGTGCTCGAAGACGCGCGGCTCGCGACCCTGTCACGTCAGGACTTTCTCGACTTCATTCACGGCAATCCCGTCGTGGCGCTGGAGATGCTGAGCGCGGTCTTCGCGCGATTGCGGCGCACGGACGAGCTGCTGCAAATGCGCGTGTCGCGCAACGTTAACGACGAGCAGCAAAAGCGGATGACGCTCGCGGATCGCATGGCGGACCTGATTGCGGAGTTTGGCGGCAGTTGGAAATTCATCGGCGCGTCAATCGGCGTGATCATTTTCTGGATCATTCTCAATTCGTTGATTCTCGCGAAGGCGTTTGACGGGGCGCCTTACCAAATGCTCAATCTGGTGCTGGCGGTGGTGGCCGGCTTGCAGGCGCCAATCATCATGATGTCGCAGAACCGGCAGTCGGAAAAAGATCGTTTGCGCGCCGACCTCGACTACCAGGTCAACCTGAAGAACGAACTGTCGCTGACAGAAGTGTTGCGGCGGTTGGACGTGTTGGAGAGCGAGCGGCTGCCGAAGTTGTTTGAAGATCAGAATGCGCGGCTATTGGCGTCTCGCGTTTCCGGTCAAGCGTAGCAGAGATCTTGGAATTCAGATCTCAGATCTTAAATTTCAGATCTCAGATCTGAGATTTCAGATCTAAGGACGATAATGATTCGCGCGATCTTTTTTGATTTCAACGGCGTCATCATCAATGACGAGCGCATTCATCTGCAGGCTTATCGCGAGGTACTGCTCAACGAGGAAGTCGCGCTGTCGGACGAAGATTATTTCGCATCGCTCGGCATGGACGACGTCGCTTTTGTTCGCGCTGTGTTCGCGCGCGTCGGCAGACAGTTGAATGACCTGAGCTTACAATCAATTATCCAGCGCGAGCACGAACGGCATCGCGAGTTGATCAAGGAGGACTTGCCGGTCGATTCAGGAGTTGTAACTCTTATCAAGGCGGCCGCGCGACATTATCAACTGGGCGTTGTCAGCATGGCGGTGCGCGGCGAGATCGATCACGTGCTGCGGCAGGTGGGTCTCGATAACGTCTTCACCGTGTTTGTGACAGCAGGTCAGGTAGCCAATCATAAACCTGCGCCCGATTGTTACCGGCGCGCGCTGGAGCTGCTGAATGAGAAGCGGCGCGCGGAACAGCAGCAGCCGGTCCCGGCAAATGAATGTCTTGTGGTTGAAGACGCGCCGCCGGGAATCGAAGCTGCGCGCGCGGCCGGCATGCGCACGCTGGGTGTAACGAACACTGTTTCGGACTCCGAGCTGCGCGCGGCGGGCGCGGAAGTCGTTACCAGGAGTCTTGCTGATTGGAACGTTGATGCGGTCCGACTGGTGTTCGACGATAGACGATAGACGATAGACGATAGACGATAAGAACCGGGCGGCCACTTCAAATCACGCCAGTCCATCGTCCATCGTCCATCGTCGGCTTTAGCCCTATGAGCTTCATCGACATACTTCATCTTGCGTTGCGTAACTTGCGTCAGGCGAAACTGCGCGCAGTCTTGACGACGATGGGCGTCGTTGTCGGCGTCGCGGTCATCGTCACGATGGTTTCGTTTGGCCTGGGTTTGCAGCGCAACATGCTCGCCCGTTTCAAGGCCCTCGACCTTTTCAATGAAATGAGTGTCTTTGGCAAGGGTCTCAGCAGCATGGCTTCGAATCTGGAACGCGGGCGAAGCGATCGCGGCGACGGCGATCGGCGCAGGCCTGCGGGACGTCCGGACAAAGCTCCGACGCGCATTCTTGACGATGCCGCCATTGCCGAGATTGCGAGAATTCCCGGCGTTGCCTACGTCGAGCCTTCCATCAATTTTGTCGTTTACGCGCGTTGTAATAAACACGTCGAACAGGAATTTGTCAGCGGCGCGACCGTGCCAAATGCCTCTTCGCGATTCAAAGAATTCGTCGGCGGTCACATGATCAGCGCGCCAAATGCGGACGAAGTGGTTGTGAATGAACGCTTCACGCGCGACTTTGATTTTGCGAAGCCCGCCGATGCGGTGGGCCAGACGATAGAATTTCTTGCCCCGGAAGATCAAAAGAAAAGCGAGCAGAAGAACGACGAGAAAAAGGGTGAGGCGAACGACGAGGAGGGACCAACAAACTTTTTTGGACTACCGCTTGACGCAAGCGAGCCGAAGACCAGCGGTTTGGTGGCCCGCACGTTTCGCATCGCCGGCGTATTAAATACTGAACTCAAGGAAGGCGCCGGCCAGGGTGGCTTGCGCGGGCTGTTGCCCGGCGCGGGAATTTACGTTCCGTTAGCGGCGGCGCACCAGTGGAGCATCGAACATCGCGGCCAGATGAGTCAGGTGGCGTTGGCGCTGGCGCGCGAGAGCGGCGCGCTGGGCGAAGGCCAGACGGAAGGGTACGACTCCGCGGTGATTCGCGTTGACAATCCCGTGGTGTTAACGGACGTGAAAAATCGTCTGACGGCGCTGGGCTTCGGCAGCTTCTCGATCGTCGATCAATTGGATCAGATCCGCACGGTCTTTCTGATCATCGACTCCGTGCTCGGCTTGCTCGGTGGCATTTCATTACTGGTTGCAAGTTTCGGAATTGCCAACACGATGATCATGTCAATCCTCGAACGCACACGTGAGATCGGAATCATGAAAGCCATCGGCGCGGAAGATCGCGAGATCAAATTAATCTTTTTTGTCGAAGCCGCAGTGCTGGGATTTACGGGCGGAGTGATTGGAGTTTTGCTCGCGTGGGGCATCGACGCCGTAGCCAATCGCGCGGCCTATCGGTTCATTCTGAAACCGCAACACGCTGGGTTCATCGATTTCTTTTCCCTGCCGCTTTATCTTTCGGTTGGCGCAATTCTTTTTGCGTTGATTGTCTCAATCCTCGCCGCACTCTATCCGGCAACGCGCGCCGCGCGCATCGATCCGGTGCGGGCGCTGAGGCACGATTGAGGGCAACGTTCAAATAGAATGGGAGCGGAATGTGACCGCCAGGCGACCACATTCCGCTCCCATTTTCATTCAGGGGCTGACCTGCCGGCACTATGAACATCCTGCTCCTAACGGAGCAATTAGCCTATGGTCAGCAACGATGTGACAAGTCGGAGTGCTTACTTTGGCGGCGTGGTCCCTGCCGGTTTAGTCGCCGCTGGTTTCTTCACGCGCTTCTTGATCATCATCGGTCTCTCTGGTTTCGGATTCCAGAAAGTTGGATCTTGCGCGGCCGTCTCCTTCGCAACATAGCTCATGTGCGGCTCGAATGCGTAGGTGCTCGACTCGCTAATGATTATGGCATCGGCTGCTGTCTTGTCAGCAGTCTTGCGCATGTCGTCGCTCATCGCCGCGCGCACTTTCGCCCCAACGTTCTGGTCAAACTCAGCGAGTGATTTCATCGGCCGGAAGAACATATAGGTCCCGCCCGGCGCGCCCGAGATCACTTGAAAACAGGCAAGGTGAAAGTTGTCGATCTTCGCTTTATCGCGCGCGACGTTGACAACGGAACGAATGTATTCCGCGTATTCCGCGTCGTGTCCCGGGCGGACCCGTACGGTGGTGATCGCGAAGTAACGCATCTGCGCGATGTTGACCCCGGGGTTGAAGCTCAGCTCCGGACGATAAACGGCGAGCATGTCGCGCATGCCCGCATGAAGATCCGGCGCTTCCTTTTCGAGTCGATCGAGGTCGGCTCTCGTTGCACCGCCTGCGGCAGACATCTTCTTGTCGGTGTCTTGCTGCATCTTTTCGATGTCGGCAAAAGAGCCGGCCGGAGTGATGTAAACCAGATCGTTTTCGCTGCCCGCAATCGGCCAAAGCGCAATCCGGTGATTTGTTGTTTGGAGCTTCGCAAAGATCTGTGCAAACTCCGCCGAGTGCTTGGCGTGCGCGGGCATCTTGCCGGGCTTGATGTCTTCACGAACGATCAGCAAAACGGGCGGTGGCCCCATTTGCTCGGGCGTCTGGGCAAACACCGGCGAGCAGATTGAAACCAGGAGAGCTAGAGCAAACACAAAGAGAGATTTCTTCATAGGCGAACCCACCTCCATGGGGTTTTCAATTAGGTTTGGTACTTGTGATTATCGTCTTCGCGCAATAACTTCGGAGTCTGGAAGAAGACCTAAACCGAGATCTCCGCCTAAAACTAGAATGCGAGATTCAAAATAATACCGAAGGCAAGATAACTCGCGGCCCTGGCATGATTAGCTACGAAGTATTTCTGGGCGGCGTGAAGATATGCTGAATTGACGGGTAAGTCAATTCGACCGGCCATGGTTAAGGCGGTTAATAGTCAATCCTCTTAAGTTCGCGGGAGAGTTTGCTCAATCCGACGATCAGGTATGAGCCACCTTGGCTGTAACAGCGACTTTGAGGGTGGGCATCGCTATTTTCCAGAAGCATACTTTTCTTGGCCTTGCCTAATAATCTCGTCTGAGAATGCTTCGAGTTCAGCGTCTGTCGTATACGAGGTAAACCGCCCTTGCTCGATGTCTTCAACGCCCCGCATAATCTCGCGGCGTAAGGCATCCATTCCTTCTTCTTTGGCCTTAAGCAGGCTCAAACTTTCGATCACAACCTCATCGGCAGACTTATATATTCCAGTTCTGAGTTTCGCATTAATCAATGCTTCGAGTTCGTCAGTTAACGTTAGATGCAAGGCTCATGGGGAAATAATCAACTGGATCAACAACTCGGTCAAGACCGCGGCTGGTTACGCTGAAAGCGGCTTGCCGCAGCTATTACAGAACCGCGCTGACGAATCTTTTTGCACCGATCCACACGCCGCGCA
>JBGPWL010000010.1:0-78721 GCA_041492185.1 Pyrinomonadaceae bacterium
AAGCCCGCTCCGGGCGGCACATCAATAGCCCACCGCGTGAGAGGCTGTGTCAAAACTCACTTGGCGAGCGTCTGAATGACTAACTTTAACGCAAAGCACGCAAAGGGAAGCCGCAAAGGAACGCAGAGAATAACACCTTTGCGTTCTTTCCGAAGAACTTTGCGACCTTTGCGTTTCAATCTCATTGCTTTGATTGCTCCCATCCGAGTCTTGACTCAGCCTCGTGAGCTGTGGGTACACGTCGCCAAATCGAACCCAGCTCGCGAATGCGAGCGGATCACAGACTCAACCTGGGCAAGCCGCAACTTTAACGCAAAGGACGCGAAGGAATTCGCAAAGGAACGCAAAGAAGGCTTTTGCGGTTAAGCTTGTTGATTCGTTGTCATTCACTTCAGTTTTGAGACAGCCGCTACCGTTCGGGGTTTTGGTAACAGTTCGGCTCAAGCGACATTTGAGTTATCATCTCCACACCTCGCTGTTTCGGATTAGTCAATGCTATCGATGAGATCGGGAGACTCCCATGAGCGAATCTCAAACAGCTCCCATCGTTCTAGTCCACGGAATTTTTGGATTCAGTCAATTGACGTTCGGCGGCGTCAAAATCGGCGATTATTACCGGCTGGTTCCCGATGCGCTGCGGCAGGATGGCCACGTCGTTCCGGTACCGCCGCAAACAAATCGCGCCGGGAGCGTGGCAGAACGCGCACAAAACCTGAAGGACTATCTGCTGGACCCGAGCCGCGTTGAAGTCTTCGACAAGAAAGTCCACCTCGTGGCGCACAGCATGGGTGGACTGGACTCGCGAGTCATGATTTCAAAACTCCGCATGGCGGACCGCGTTCTGTCGCTGACAACCATCGCCACGCCACATCACGGCAGCCCGATCGCAGATTGGGTCGTCAAAGGCACTGAGCCCGGGCTGACCGAATTCCTTGGTCGCCTCGGAGTCGATGTAAAGGCCACTCTGGATCTGACTACTGAAGCCTGCGAGCAAAGAAACAAGGAACTTGCGGATGAGCCCGGCATCGCCTATTTCTCGATCGGAAGTCAATTCGAGCCGCCGCGATTTTTCGGAAAGCCGCAAGGCCTGCTCGGACACAGTCACGACCTTATCGCTAAGACTGAGCAGAACAATGACGGCGTGGTCTCAGTTAAGTCGGCAACAATGGCCGATCGGCCGGCGTGGACCGTTTTGGACACATGGAACGTCAACCACTTTCGTGAAATCAATTGGGGAGCGAATTTGCTGCCCACTCCATTCGAGCTGGCTGACAACAGCATCGTGGAAAAATATCGAAGTTTGGTAAAGCGGATAAAGGAACTGGCGGCCGCGCGAGTGTGAAGGAATCCTGGAAAGGCCGTGAGCAGGAACGGGCGCCTGACATCACGCTGGATCGGAGCGCGGAAGAGCAAGGATGAACTTTGAATGGCGACAAGAATTTCCCTGGCTTGCTTCTCGGATTATTCCCTGCCCGCACTGAGACGAAGCGATTCTGAAAACGCGCTCAGTCGTGCGGTGAATCGGGTCGTCAAAGGTCCAACACGCTATCCCATCGATAGTTTCGGAGGAAAATAATGAAGAGAATACACACCTTATTTTTAATCAAGGAGAAAAAAGTGGTTGGAGTGCGTCGAATTAAGTACGTGTTGATTGCGACTCTAGCACTATTCCTTCCAACCGCGGTTCAGGCGCAAATCAAGAGTCTTACGCCTTTGGCAAATTACGATGCTGGCGAGAACATTGTGTCGTATTTCGAATACCTTGCCTTGGATTGTCCAGATGAGGGGGCGTGCGCCTACAACCAAGCCATCAGCACGCCAGGTAGAGAGGGGCACACGAGGGTCGCTGCGGTCATCACGGGTTTCAGTCTCTGGACGCCCTTGCCCGACGACATTGGGAAGATCGCTGTTCGTCTGTCGGCGACGCGCGGGCCGACACCTGGCACAGTGAATCTTAAAGTCTCAGGTCTATTCCAGCCGAGTCGCGGTTCCAGGTTTTCTTATCGTGTGCAGATTGCTGTTATCGAAAGCACAGTTGAGGGATTTGCTTTTACAGGTGCGGGCGCCGCTTGTTCGCTTGGAAAGTGCCCTGTCTCGATGGTTGCGAGGAGTGCTGTTCCCCAGGGTTATCGCTTTCTGGGATTTGGACTGCAACAGTTTGATTCGGATCGTAAGTTTTCGCCGCTCTGGGGAGCAGTCGCGGCGCCGGTAAACGCGTCTGTTGATCCGTCGACTGGAGATGTCAGCGCAAGTCTGACATGCGGGACTGTGCAATCGGCAGGAAAACCGATTCCCACGTTGTCTGGTCCGTGTGAAACGAATTGGGTTGCGATTGCCGTGCGACCGAACAGTGTTGTAGGTGGGCCGGCGAGCGGTTTACCCTTGTTACCATCAATCGCACCCTATACGGGGATCGGCGGAGCGGCGATTAACTCTCCTAATCCCAATATGACAACACCGGCGCTCGTTTGTTCGCCCCATCCGCGTCCCTCGAAGGGATTCGTAGACGTGCTGGCAGGCTTCTACCTGTTGGCTGGGCAGTTGAGTGGAAGTTCCTTCATTCCTGCCGTCGGAAAAACTTATGGGATGGAAGTAGGAGTGACCACGTTAGGGTTCAGCCCAAGCGGGGCTCCGCAGCTAATTTATCGCATGGGTCTGCCAGTAACTCAGCCGATGGTTGGCGGACTACCGCCAGCGGTTTCTCCCCTGACTTACCTGCGATTGACTACGAGTATTTGCCTTTAGCACGACAGCGCCGTATGAGTAAACTCTGACCTTAGGTGGCCAACGGAGATTCGTCTTACCCGATTTGTACGGAGCACAATTTCAATTAGACTTGAGAATCGATGGAATCGCCAGGTGAAATTTTTAGTTTTCGAGCGTTCATCAAAGGAGATCAGGAGGGAACATGATGCGAACAGCGGTGTGTACCGCGGGCGTAATCGCCTTTACATTTCTGCTGGCTTGCTCCGCCGATGCGCAGGTCGTGAATATTTGGCCGGGCATCGCTCCGGGTTCCGAGAATTGGACCCAAAAAGAGAGAACTGTCGCTGACACTCCGATTGGAACCGTGGTCTTCAACGTAGTCACTCCGACATTGACGGCTTACCTTCCGGAGCGAAACAAGGCGACGGGAACCGGCGTCATCATCGCCCCAGGCGGCGCTTTCGTTGCGCTGGCCATCGATTTGGAAGGTAACAATGTCGCGCGCTGGCTTCAGGAAAAAGGCATCGCCGCGTTCGTGCTCAAGTATCGGATCATGGAAAAGCGTCAGGAAGGCATTCCGGCGGGAATGAACATGGACGAGGCTGGTAAGTATGGCATTGCTGACGGAATTCAGGCCCTCAAAGTGGTGCGGCAGCATGCAACGGAGTGGGGCATCTCTCCCGACAGGGTCGGCTTCATGGGCTTCTCAGCCGGAGCTATGGTGACGAGCGGTGCACTGCTGCAGCAGGACGCTGCGGCGCGTCCGAACTTCGCGGCAATGATCTATGGTGGTCCATTCGGCGTCATGCCGGCCATTCCGGCAAAACTACCACCGATGTTTTTGGCATGGGCGGAGGACGACGCAGTGGCGCTCACGCCCGTAGTTAAGTTTTATGACGCGCTAACATCAGCGGGTCACAAACCCGAGGTCCACATTTTCAGCGCGGGCGGCCACGGCTTCGCTTTGAAGAAGCAGGGCACGAGCAGTGACCATTGGATCGATGCGTTCTATTACTGGTTGGAAGCGCAGGGATTCACCAGGCGGGCAGGAAGATCCGATCGCCGAGCGCCTCGACTTCGCGACTTTACAGCGGTAACTGACATCGCAATGCACCCGGTGCGCCGCCCAACATGTTGTTGGACGGAGCGCGGATAGCCTCTTTCTTAACGTGTTCCATAATTCGAAGGTTGTTGCCAATCGCCGCGCCTGACAACGCCATGCGGCGGGTTGCGCATTCTTCAACTTGTAAGTTGACTTCGAGGTGTTGCTAATCGCCGCGCCCGGTCAACTCAGACGTTAGCCGTAACCTGAAATTTATCGCGATAGCGATCAATAAAAGCTCTGGGGGGAAACCTTGAACCGCAGAAAATCGTCAATCAATCTCAGCATAACCTTATTGATGTTTTGTCTTTTCGCCATTGGCTGCAAAGCCGGCGGGGGCAACACGAACAACACGCCGAGCAACACTGGTAACCAAAGCGGCGCGGGCAATCCATCGTCGCCGACAACAAATGCTTCGCCGACAGCTAGTCCGCTGCCACTTCCGAATGCGTTAACCGGTAGTGACTCATGGGTTCAAAATGCAACTAGTGTGAAGGGACAACTCGGACAACGATACACATATACCTGTCCGGCGAACTTGAAACTGTATGACGTGTATTGCACTGGCGACGTATATTATTCCGGTTCGTCACTCTGTTCTGCCGCGATCCATGCCGGAGTAATTACGCAAGCTAAAGGCGGACAAATTACGATTGAAATTAAGCCCGCAGTGTCTACTTGTTGTACCGCAAGCGGCGAACGCAACGGAGTGACACCCCGATCACTGATCTTTAATGATCAAAAAGACAACGGCAGTTTTATCTTTGTCCGACCGTAGCGAGTAAAAACTGCGTCATAAGCGGACGAGCTAATCTCGCATCAAATAGATTTTGATCGGGGGGTTAGCTCGCTTGCTTTTTAAGTAGTCGGACAACTTTAGGATTCGAGGTTGTTGCTAATCGCCGCGCCCGGTCTACTCAATGTTATGCGGCGCGAGGGAGAGCCAATGAAGCTCTTAGGTTTGCTTTTCGCTCTGTCGATGATTTGCATCGGCCTCATCGCCTTGATTGCGCCATACCGTTTTCTAAGTGCGGCGGAATACACGGTCACATCCAACGGGCTTTATGTGGTTGCTGCGCTTCGAGTCGGCGTTGGGCTCGTACTCTTAGCTGCATCATCAGCGTCGCGGATGCCGAAGACATTACGCGTGTTCGGTATTATCGCTCTCATCGCTGGACTAACGACGCCCCTCGTGGGAATCGAGAGGGCAAGGGCGATTTTCAATTGGTCGTCTGTTCATGGACCAAGCGTGATACGTGCTTGGGGCGTCATCGCCTTGGCCGTTGGCGGTCTCATTGCATACGCGCTTTCTGGTAAGCGGCGCGCCGTGTAACACGTTGTCGGACCGGAGCGTTCGAGGCTCTTGAATGAAAGTGTAGAAGCCCGCGCTGCGGGCGGCATGAATTGGCTCTCCATCACGGCGCGCGCCAAGGCTTCCTTGAGGCTGCTTTGCCGATACCGTGCATTTGCTGTTTCACTCGTATAAGGTTCAGTCAATTCCGTCACCACGAAAGGAAGTAAAACAATGCGTACGAAGCTTTGGATCCTGGGGACACTGCTTTGTCTGATAGCCGCCACGCCCGCCGGCGCGGTGAGGGTCTTCAAGGTGTCCAGCAAGGGATTGGCCGACGTCAAGGTGTACGTCACCGCCAGCGCGGGCCAGGCCGATTGCATCATCTATGTTACGGACAGCGCGGGCCTGGCTGACGGCAACGCCTTCTGGTATTACGAGGACAGCGAAGGCCTGGCGGACGTCAACGTCTACTTCGTGAACAGCCCGGGCCTGGCAGATAAGAAGATATTCTTCACGACCAGCAAGGGCCTGGCGAAGTGCGATGTGGACTGGAAGGGATTCAGGAAGTAGCGCCGGGGTCAACTCAACCGTTTGGGTTCCTTGACTGTTCTACAAACCGCGAAGGTGGCAGATGGCTACGATTGATCACTTGATACTTAACGTCAACGACGTGCCCGCAAGCGTAGAATTCTATGTTAGCGTCCTGGGCTTTCAACTGGAGGGCGAGGACGGACCGTTTACGGTTATCAGAGTCAACGAGGGCTTCACTTTGCAGTTAGCGCCATGGGGCACTGACGGAAATGAGCATCTTGCTTTCGCACTGTCTCGCGAGGCCTTTGATAGGGCATTCGCACTGGTGAAGGAAAAAGGAATCCCTTACGGCGACTCGTACCACTCGGTCGGTAATAACTCCGGTCCCGGCATTGAGTCTGGTGCTAAAGGCCCAGCTCCAACTCTTTATATGAATGATCCAAATAAGCACCTGATCGAGATTCGCACTTATGATTGACACTACGCCACGCCGAACGGCTCGTTGGACTTGGACTTAATACGAAGCTTAGTCGATAATCTCCCGATCGCTCATTTTTAGTCACTCTAAGTTTATGAAACTAGCAAATGAATTCCGCCGTCTCGCAAAGGTCTCACGCCTTTTCATCTTCGGATTGCCCAAATATGCCATCGGCTCGATCGATGTCACAAATCGGTGCAATCTGCGTTGCGAGCACTGCTACTTCTTCGCCGAAGATCATGACAACGAGAAAGAGCTTTCTATAGAGAAATGGGTGGAGAAGCTTGAAGAGATGAAGGCGGCTGGTCATCCGATGATGCTCTGTACGTGGGTCGGCGGAGAGCCGATGATGCGTAAAAAACTGATCGAAGTCGGACGGAAATATTTCGCACATAACACTATTGTCACTAATGGAACTGTAGAACTGGCTGATTGGGATAATTGCACCTGGATCATTTCTATTGATGGAACTGAAGAAGCTTTTAGCCGGATGCGCGCGCCTGGTATTTATCAGAAGATAAAACAGAACGTTATCAGTCATCCTGAATTAGAGATTCAGATCTCCTGCGTGTTAACAAGTATTACGGCCAGCTGCATCGAAGATTTGATTAAGGAATGGGGGCCGATTGCACGCGGCGGCATCATCTTCGACTTCTTCACCCCGGTGACAAATCTTGATGAGACTCTCTGGCTCGACTGGCCGACGCGCGATCAATTGATCGAGCAGCTACTCGCCTTGAAAAAGAAATATCCAGGGGTCATCAACATGATGGATTCCACGTTGGAGTTGATGAAGTCGAAGAACGCCAAGCGCGTCACGGATAATTGTGAGTTTCGTCTAAAAGCCTTCGCCTTGGGGCCGACGGGCACACCGAAAGGCAAGTGCATGATGGGTGACAATGCCGACTGTGATCGTTGCGGCTGCGTCGTGCCCTTTCACATGGCTACCCTGAGCAGCCGCCGCTTGATGATCAAGGAACAGTTCAAATCCTGGCGCTCGAAGCGGGCTACGAACTTTGACACGAAACGAAGATGATCAAAAGCCTGGATCACGTCTACCAGTTTCACTCGCTTTGCCACGTTTGGCATTCCGCACGATGCGGTCTGCTCGTTTGACGTGACGAATGAATGCAACCTGCGCTGCCACCATTGTTATTTCTTTGAGCATGAACAACCAGAAAATCTTGCCGTCGAAAGGTGGCGGACCTTTTTCAATAAACTGAAGACCGAAGGCTTTCCTTTCTTCTCCTGCACCTGGGTGGGTGGTGAACCATTAATGCGGAAAGAGGTGATCGAGATGGGATCGCAATACTTCCGCCATAACATGGTCGTCACTAACGGCACCATTGAGATTCCGGATTGGACGCACTGCCACTTCAAAGTCTCTGTTGACGGCAAGGAGGAGCGGCACAATCGGCTGCGCGGCGCAAAGACTTATCAGAAGATTAAGCGCACGATCCGGAATGCCGCTGCGCGAGGGCTGGGCGTGGGAATCGCGACGGTCATCACGCGAGAGAATGAGTCTGAGTTGGAAGAGTTTGTCGAAGAGTGGCGGCACGAGCCTATTCGCAGAGGCATGGTCTTCGACTTCTATACTTACATGCACGGCCAACCCGAAGCAGACAAGCTTTGGCTCAATTACGAGGAGCGCGACCGAGTGATTGACCGGATCCTGGCAATCAAAACCCGGTATCCCGCTCTGATTGATATGCCCACGCATGCGCTCAATCTTCTGAGATCAGAGAATTGCCGACAGGTGACAGATAATTGCCTGGCCGCATCCAAGATGGCCTCCTGGGACGTCAGTGGCAACAGAAAGGAAAAGTGCATCTTAGGCCCTAAAGCCGATTGCGACCGTTGCGGTTGCGGTGTCCCCTTCTGGTTACAATCGGTAGAGGATCTGGATCCGGAGACCATTGGCAGGATGTTTGGCCCCGGTACTACGAAGTACGTTAAATACCTCGGCCCGCTTCGCTACCTCAAACAGCTTCGACGAAGGTCTAAAGCAGAACTTCGCCCGAATGTGGAGTTGTATCAAATCGCAAAACAATAAACGGTTGGTATATAAACTCTTACTTAACGCGCAATCATCGGACAATGGGCATTAAGTACCGGACTTGATGGCGTGGTATGGACAAATCTGCGTCCTAAATTTGGAGATGAGTATAGGGTCCCGACCGAAGAGGAAGTCTTATCATTTCTTCGTGCTCTACTTGCTCAAGATAAATCTAAGGATGCGGAAGAATATATTAGGAAAGCTCCACGCCAGGTTGCTACAAAGTATCGAGTACGGATAGAAGCAGAGTTGGGGTGGACACCGGTAGGTGAAATCTGAGTAGCCAAGCGGAATAACAAGTCATTCCAACGGAGCGCGGGTCGCAGTTGCCCGATTTGCAGGTCTCGCTCTTCGAGAGTAGATAATGCTGATGCCTAAGATCGACTTCGCTCTTTATGCCGTACATAACGCGTTTTGGGTTTCATTCGGTCTGACGCGTCTGATCTTACGCTCGCTGGATCGCAAGGACACCAGTGCATCCGTAACGGCGCCGGTTGCGAAGCAAGACAACACCGCGCAAGAAAAGACGGCGCCATTCTCCCGCGCGTTACTCGCGTTCCATGCGCTCGCTTTCGGCGCGATGTACTTCGGGATCGGGTTTGCGGTGATTCCAGGGCGGGTGCCCATCTGGTTTTCCGGGCAGCGCGTTGTTGGCACGATGGTCATCGCCGCGGGCGCCGCACTCATGGTGTGGGCGCTCGTCTATTTTCGGTCATGGCGTTTCCGCGCGAAGCTTGACGCGAATCATCAGCTCGCCGATGGCGGTCCCTTTCGACTCTTGCGACACCCCATCTACATGGGGTTGAATCTGCTGGCGCTCGGCTCCGCACTCTGGGTGCCCACCGCGATCATGTGGGCCGCATTTGTGCTGATGGTCATTGGCAGCGATCTGCGGGCGCGGGCCGAGGAAACCATTCTCGAGCAGGCATTTGGTTCGCGGTATCGCGAGTACTGTACGCGCACTCAGCGATTCGTCCCTGGTGTCTACTAGCGCGCTGGAGACGAGAAACACAATCGTTATGAGGCCACAGACTCAGAGGTCATCCATGATCACCCGAGCGTTATCAAGAATTCAGGTTGCAGCGAGCGCCTAACACGCGAAAATCAGCTTTGGACTTGAACCGCTGGTGATAATAAACGAACCTCGATAACCGTGAAGCGTGATTATGACTGTCCCGGAAACGCCCAACAAAAAGGAGCCGGCCAATGAGCATGCGAGTAAGATTCTTTCCCGTTGTGATCTCCGTCCTGACATTTCTTAGCACCCAATCATTTGCTCAAAGCGTCGCGCGTCACCAAGCCGATGCGACGCCTCAGCAGCAATCAGCGAATCCGCCGCAGAATGCCAATTCAATCGACGCGGTAGCAAATGAAATCTCGCTCTTACGAAAGTCGCTGCAAACTTTGAATGCCAGGTTAGGCGAGATCAGCGCGAGACTGCTCGCGCCTGATGCAAAACAAAGCGACGTTGCGAACGACAAACAAAATCGGATTGCGCTCAACATGGATCTGTTGGCCCGCGCCGAAGATCGCGCCGGAGTTTTGCGGAAACAGCTTATTGAATTGATCGAGAAGGAGACTGCTTACAAAAGCCGCCTGACCCAGTTGGAAGAAGACATGCGTCAGGAGAACATCGAGCGCTCGATGAGCGGCGTAGGAACGACGCGCACGCCGGAAATGCGAGACAATCGACGCCGCGTTTTGGAAAACGAGCGAAGGGGGCTTGAAAGCCTGCTGAATCTGACTACTCAAAGTCGCATTAAGGTCGAAGAAGACGTAAGACAAGCGGATTCGTTGGTTGCCAGACTTCGCCAGCGACTGCTCCCGTTGATTGATAAGGAGATTGAAAAAATCAATCCCAACTAAGATTAGTGAGTTACTCCTGGCAATCGCCGCGCCGGGTCAACTGTCACGTTGGGCTGCCTTCATGATTCAATAGTCATGTTCAATTATGTTCGTTTACAAAGTTGATGCCAATACAGAACTTCGTTTGCTGGTCCCTCATCATGCACAACAGTTCTTTGACTTGGCTTACAACCGCGCCTAAAAACTCATTCACTTCGCGAGGGCGACCCGATGACTCAAACCAAAGCAATAACGATCCGCTTCGATGCAGCCATTCCCCAATTCACAGTGCCGGACGTCGTGCGGACAGCCGAATATTATCGCGACGTTCTCGGATTCCAAATAGCAGGTTACTGGGATGGAGAGAGCGTTAGCCTTGCACCAGATACTCCTCCGGTCTTTGGGATCGTGTGGCGCGACAATGTTCAAGTGTTCTTCAGCCGCGCCGATCAGTCCGAAGTTCGCACGGGCCGGGCCGAAGGTGCTTATGACGCGGGCTTCCGCATCGTCGGAGTCGACGCCCTGGCGGCAGAGTTGCGCACGCGCGGCGCCAATATCCTTGATGGACCCGAGACCCGCGTTTACCAGCAGCGCGAGCTTGTGGTCAGTGACTGCAATGGGTTGATCCTGTGTTTCGGGGAAGACACGAGTGGACGCGCCGCTTAGCCTCGTTGGATCTGATCGCGACTCGCGTTCGTCGCAACCGCTCTTTAGACCAGGGAACTACGATGAAGGAAACAAGCAACCGATCCAACTTCACCCCTGAAGGCTGGCACACCGTTACTCCACGAATCGTGGTTCACGACGCAAAACGGCTTGTAGAGTTCCTCAGGCAAGTGTTCGGGGCAACGGGCGAATATCAGCAAGATCGTCCGGCCGTGATCACGATCGGCGATTCAATGGTCATGATTAGCGATGCCGGAATTCGTAACCCGATAAGCGCCTTTCTGTACGTCTATGTCAGCGACACCGACGCAACGTATCGACGCGCCCTCGACAGCGGTGCGTGCATTCTCGAAGAGCCGTTCGACACGCCGTACGGAGACCGTCGTTGCATGGTGGAAGACCAGTGGGGTAACACCTGGCAAATCGCTACACCTATGGGAGATCGCGATTAGCTAACATATCAACTCGGATGGCGTGTCGTGTCCTAAATCGAAAGGCAAAGAGGACACCACTGGATGGCGTGTGTACTTGTTCGATTTTCTGAATCACTATAGGGAGTGACTGAAAAGCATCGCGCGGCATTGATAACTGTTAGCCTTCTCCCGCTTCCTTTTCCCACCCCACCAATAACAGATACGAATACAACGCCACGCCGGTGAGTGCCGCGATGCTGTATTTGATCAAAGGATTGATCGGCGCGGGCGAGATGAAACCCTCGATGACGCCGGCGATAAAGAGCAGGACCGCCACTCCCAGCATCAAACGAACAGCCTGAAGCCCACGAGACTTGAGCGCGTCGGCGCGCGACAGATCTCCCGGCATCAGCATCGCAGTGCCAATCAGCAGCCCTGCTCCTCCGCCAATGAAAATACAGGACAGTTCGATGACGCCGTGGCCTGCCATGAACGTCACGAGGTCATTGCCGAATCCGGCTCGATAGGTCAGGGCGAGCACCGATGCGATGTTCGCGCCAAAGCGGGCCAGATAGAAAAGCGTGCCGGCGCCGAACGTCGCGCCCAGGGCAAACACGTAAATTGTCACGCGCACGTTATTTTGGATTATGAAACTCGAGCCCAACTGGTTTTCTTTGTTCAGTTCCTCCCACCAGTGCGTTTTCGTCTCGATGTAACGCTCGCGGAAGGCCGGGTCCACACCGGCCAACTCCGAGAATTCCGGATCGTGACTGGTGCCGACGAATCCGATCAGGCCAAACACCAAAAAGACGCCGAACGACACCGCGGTATAACGCCACGTCTCACGAAACGTCCGCGGAAAATCATGAGTAAAGAACCTGATGATGCGTCGCCACCCGTGCGCTTCGGCGCGGTAGATGCGGCCGTGCGCGCGAATCACCAGGCTGTTGAGATAATTGATCAGTCGCGGGTCACGCGATTCGGCGCGCGCTATAGCCAGGTCCGACGCCGTGCGGCGATAGATGCGCCCCAATTCGCGCACTTCTTCCCGCTGGAGTTTCCTAAGCGCAGTGCGATCGATGATTGAAAGCAGATCTTCGAGTCGCTGCCAGGCGCTCTTGCGTTCGTCTATGAAACGGTTATGAGCCATTGTCAATTGCTGATCCGACTCTGTACTTGGTACTTTGTGCTTGGTACTTTGCGGTTAGTAGTCGTTAGTCTCCAAGGCTGAGAATAGAGAACAAAGAACAAAGTTCCAAGTTCAAAGTACAAAATCGGCAATCGGAAATCGCAAATCGGCAATGTTAGTTGAGTGTGTACCAAACTTTAGCGAAGGTCGCAAGACGGAAACGATCGCGCGACTGACCGAAGGGATTGAATCCGTCGAATCGGCGATGGTGCTGGATACGCACGTGGACGCCGATCACAATCGTTCGGTCATTACTTTCGTCGCGTCGCCGGAGCAGGTGGTTGAGGCTGCGTTTCGCGCGGTCGCCACGGCGACAAAGCTGATCGATCTTCGTCAGCACACGGGAGCGCATCCGCGTATCGGCGCCACTGATGTCTTGCCCTTTGTTCCCGTGCGCGGAGTGACGATGAATCACTGCGTCGCGTTGGCGCACGCAGCCGGCGAACGCATCGCGCGCGAGCTTTCAATTCCCGTTTACTTTTACGAGCGCGCGGCGCTTCGTCCGGAGCGAACCAACCTGGCCAACGTTCGCAGCGGCGGTTTTGAGGAACTACGTGAGCAAATCTCCAATAATCTTAAGCGCGCGCCCGATTTGGGTCCGCTGAGCGTGCACGAAACCGCCGGAGCAATCGCCGTCGGCGCGCGCCCGTTCCTGATTGCTTTCAACATAAATCTTCGCACCAGCGATATTTCAGTTGCCCGAAAGATTGCGCGCGCAGTCAGGGCGCGCGACGGCGGGCTGCCCTGCGTGAAGGCGCTGGGCTTTGAACTGAAGTCGCGCGGGCTGGTGCAGGTGTCGATGAACCTGGTCGA
Source organism: Pyrinomonadaceae bacterium (assembly GCA_041492185.1). Lineage (GTDB taxonomy): Bacteria > Acidobacteriota > Blastocatellia > Pyrinomonadales > Pyrinomonadaceae > JAOAPY01. The sequence continues at coordinate 13,094 of JBGPWL010000010.1, forward strand.
CTATGAAACCACCGGCATCAGTGAGGCTTACGATGCGGTTCGCAAACAAGCAGAGTCGTTCGGAGTAGAAATTGCAGGAGCGGAGATAGTGGGTTTGGTGCCTCAGGCTGCTCTCGACACGAGCGCTCCTTATTACCTGAAGCTCGAAAACTTCGCCGAAGATGCGATTATCGAGACGCGCCTGCGGGAACGCTTTGCGCGCGGTTGACGTTTCCAATCCTCCTCAGCTCGCGGTACACTTCTGCTAACCCCCCGCCATTGAAAACCAACAAGCTGGAAAGGAGTTGTGTTATGCCAGCGACAAAGTTAAAGGAGTTTCTCGATAGTCAGAACATCAAATACGTTACCATCAGCCACTCGTCAGCCTTCACCGCCCAGGAGGTAGCGGCGTCAGCGCACATCCCCGGTAAGGAGTTGGCGAAGACGGTGGTGATCAAGTTTGGCGGCAAGCTAGCCATGGCCGTTCTGCCCGCTTCTTATAGAGTTGATCTCGAGCTGCTGAAACAAGTGACCGGCGCGCCGGATGCCGACGTAGCGAGCGAACAGGAATTCAAAGGACTGTTTCCTGAATGCGAAACCGGCGCGATGCCGCCGTTCGGGAATCTTTATCAGATGGACGTCTTCGTGGACCAGCGCCTGAGAGAGGACGAGTCAATTGCTTTCAACGCAGGCTCACACACGGAGTTGATCAGGATGTCCTACAGAGATTTCGAGCGGCTGGTTAATCCGATCACCCTCAGATTCTCCGCCAGCCCGCACGTTGAGGCCAGAGTCTCCGGGGCATGACGCTTTGCGGACGTTTTGGAATATCGCGTTTACGATCCGAGCTTGATCACTTCGGCGCGGAGTCGAGCGTGACGCTGCATCAACCGTAAATACGTTGATTCATCCGCTCCTGCCTTGGCGCGAATGATTCGCACTACGTCGCGCTTCTCGTCCCCGTTCCAGCGATTGAGATTAGGAATTAGCGCAAGGACCGAAGACAGATCGCGCAGCGCGCACAATTCTGACTGCTTCCAATCAGTTGCCCGCAAACCAAGCGCGCGACTCACCGTCCTGACCGAATCGCTGCGAATACTCTCTGCGTCGCCGGAAAACTCTTTCGCCATGCGCCGCTGGACCGCGAGACCCAGATTGCGCACCTGGAAACGATCCCAATCACCAGACTGCCTTTCGGGCAACTCGAATATCAGGTGACCTTCGGCAAGCTGGCGAAGAACTCTTGCTGAGGTGCGATACGCGGGGCGCGTCGCAATTTTTTTCTCTTCGTCGAGTGCAAGCTTCAGTAATTTCGGCTTCGTCGGTCGGAAACCAAGTTTGCGATAGAACCAAAACGCGCCCGACTCGATTCCTTCTTCGTTCTCGTAGCCGATCTGGTACGGGTCGATCGTGAAAACCGTTACGCCAAGCAGACGGCGCAGGATCGCCAGCGTCCGCGCGTAGATCCACGCGGTTTCACCTTCGCGGAAGCTGTAATAAAAATTGAACCCGCTCTCCAGGCGCTCGAAGATCGAAAGGCCTTCGAAGTAGCCGACCGGCACGCCATTCTTGAAAATGATCGCGGCGTGATAAGCGCGTAACGGCAAGCGCTGGTTCGGCGGCACGCCCATAAAAAACAGCTCCACGCCGCGGCCAATGCTGGCGCGCAAAACTCGAGCGGGATCTCCGTGAGTGAAGCCGTAAAGCTCGCGATAACGAACAGTCGAAGTTTCGCGTGTCATGTCGAGAATACGCTTGCCTTGACCACGTGAGAGTTTCTTCAGTGGTGGCGTTGATGCTCGCAACTCATTAACAAGTGAAACATCTTTGCGGCGAATGAGCGGCTGCCGGTGATAAAAAATATTTCGCACCGGCAATCGCATGCCCGTGCGCGTTGCACGAAAGTCGGGCGTCCAGCGCACATAGAGTTGCTGCGATTCGTAAAGCTCGGCCTTCCCTTTTTCCGTCCCTGGCAACAATGCGAACCTGTCGATCAACCACGGAAGATCGCGCGCCTGACGCCCCTTTGCTTCATGCAGCCACTTCAAATAAGGCACGTTCGCTTCAACCGCAGCGTCCTCTTCGAGCAAAGGCAAGAACCTGGGCCACGTTGCCGCCAGACGATTCTCATCTTCAAACCAGTCCCAGTCGAAAGACACTTGGGTCGGGTGCTTATCCAACAGCCAGCGGACGATGTTGTAGGTGAAAGTGTCGGTGACTGAAGTTCCTGTTACGCCGGAGACTTCCGGATCGTCAAACGGGGAGAGGTCTGCGTCTTGCGCGCGCAGCAAGCGGACTCGCTCCGCGAAAGACGAGAGTTGCGATTCCGCGAGGCGAACTATTTGTGCACTCTGCGGGTACGCGCGCAGAAAAAGGAGAATTTCGTGAAAGCGAACCAGCGATTCAGCATCTTTGATCTTCAGCTTTGACAGACGAGTGAGTGTTCGTTCGACGGTTTCGCGCCCGCTGCCGCCGAATTGGCGTTTGGCTTCGTCAAGTTGGTCAAGAAGCTGATTGATTGTATTGGATGGCACGTGTAGATGATCTGTCCTGATGCTCTGTGCCTCTGTGTCTCTGTGGCAAATGCTTCGGGCACGACGACGACTCACAAATGCTTACGGAAAAACGTCGCAACCTTCCAGGCATCGAGAGCTTTCCACGGCAACTCGCCCGTGGTGTAGTGTCCGCACGGCAACCACACGACATCGAGATCCAGACCCAGCTCTCTGACATGAGCGATCACTTCGCGGGTCAACTCAATTGGAAAAGTTAGATCGTAGCGCGCGGCAATAAAGCGCATGGGCCGTCGATCCATCTCGAGCAGGCGGGGAATGAACGGCACCGGACTGATTGGCCTCCAGAACTCGCGCAGCTCGTCAACCGTCAGATGATTTTCAATCCCGGCGCGCACGTGTTGCGTCGAGATTCCCTGCCAGACCACATCGGCGACAAAGCCGGATACATGATTGAAAACGCCGACATCGATCGCTGAGTCGTGAGAGAACGCGAGAAAGGCGATGCACGATCCAATGCTCGTGCCCATGATGCCGATACGCTCGTAGCCGTTACGATGCAACCAGCTAACGGCGGCGCGTGTGTCGAGCACTGCCTGTCGCATTGATTGAATCGTGCGGCCAATGTTTGGACTGACGAGGTGATCCGCGCGCTCAAGCTCAGGCGGCCTACGCTCTTCGTGATACGGCATCGTCAGACGCAGCGCGGAAATGCCGAGAAAGTTAAATATGCGACACGCTTCGACGTGGCTGTCAGGTTGGGCATTCCACTGCGGCACGACGACAATCGCAGAACGCGGACGCGAGCCGCGCTTCGATTTCGCGGGAAAGTAGCGAGCGCGCGCAATGTTGTTCTCCGGCGAAGGCGTCTTGATCGTGCTTGTCCACGTAAGCTGATTCGCTTCCAATTTGAAGTCGCTGATTTCAGGCAGCGCGTAGAAAGCATCGCTGTGCAACATTGCTGCTTCGGTGTGCTGACGCAGCGCATCGCGCGGGTCGTCCCCGTTGACGTGATCGCTAATGAAGGAGAGCCCCCATTCGAAGGGGCGCACGACGCGGTTATTGTCCCGTTCGTGATGGGCGCGTTCGCGCGCGTGCATGAATGCTTTCCACAAATTCGCTGTCCTCTTTCAAAAGAACCGGATTGCCGGAGGTAGGAATCCTAGAATAGATCGGGCAGGAAAGTAAAAGCTGCGCAAAATTTGGTGCGGGTTCAGTTTGAAAAGTGGCACGGGCGTCCCGTGAATCACGCGCAAGATGCGCGTGCTACAAGCGGACTTAACCAGCACTCAAAATTTTCGAGCCCGCGAAGCGGACGGCAGAGGTTTCGAGAACGACTCCACCCCTACCGTTCGTTTCGCGGGCCCAGGCATTTCTGCCTCGTGACTCAAGCTATCCGGGAGCCAACCAGTTCGGCCAGTTAACTCCCTTCAAGTGGTTCGCCGATTATCTCAGCGTCCGGGCCGTGGCAATATTCGAGTAAGCCGAGTTTCCGACGGCATTGAATGCGCGCACACGGTAGCGATATCTCGTGTTGCGGGCAAGTCCAGTGTTGTTGAAGGTGGTGACATTCGCGCCAACTTGAGCAATCTGCGCAAAGTTGGTGCAACTGCCGCCCTGGCAACGCTCGATGTTAAAGCCGTCCTCATTATTCGAGTTGTCGGTCCAACTCAAATTAATTTGACTGATGGATACAGCCGTCGCCGTTAGATTGCTCGGAGCGGCTGGTACCGTCTGAGTGGCTTGCGTAGTTGCCTCCGCAGTATTGGAATACCCTGAATCGCCGCCGCCGTTAGTGGCGCGCACGCGATAGCCATAGGTCGTGCTCGCTGTCAGCCCCGTATTGCTGTAGGTGGTGACATTCGCTCCGACTTGAGCAATCTCCGCAAAGTTTGAGCAACCGGCATTCTGACAACGCTCAATCTTGAACCCAGTCTCGTCAGTGGAATTATCCGTCCAGGCAAGATTGATCTGGCTGCTGGAAACAGCCGTTGCTGTCAGATTGCTCGGAGCATTCGGTGGTGGAGGCGGTGGCCCGCCACAACCCAGGAACTTGAACGAGCCGATGCGCGTGTGCCAGTTGAAGCTGCCATTTGAAGGTATGTACTCCTGCGTGTACCAGAAGGTGCAGTCGTCAACCGGGTCAATGGTCAGATCGCTGTAGTCTCCCCAACGGGTGAGCGTACCGGTTTGGCTTCCCGCGCCGGAAAAGAGCGTTGTTTCACCCTGAGTCAGCATGTTTACCGGGTCGGTAAAGAGCCGCCCAGCGTAACGGATCTGCGGATTGATCGATGCGCTCGACGCGCTATAACCGACGGCCAGATTTCCCTGCTGGTCCATCGCCGCACTGCCCATCCAGCGCCAGGTCGTGTCGGGTTGGTAAGTGCTCTCCTGGAATTTCGTCACCGGTCCTGAAGTCACGTTGCGCAGCTCGAACCAGCGTACCCCGGCCACGCCGCCCGAACTCACGGTGTAGTTCCCTACGACGGCTTCGTGGTCACCGAAGTTGCGATATGCCAAACGAAACATTAACCGGTCGCCAATCCCGTCCACCCGGTTGGTCGTGCCCAATTGGGGCACACAACTGCGGGTGGCGGCGCACAGCAACGAAAAGCCTGCTGCGGCAGGGCTGGAGAAAAGCGTAAACGTCGAGTTCGCCGGCGTGACGAAGTCAACGTGGAAATGGAAAACCCGGTAGGCGCCGGTGCTCGGAAATTCCACGAACGTGGCCGGAGCACCCGCCGGTGGAAGAATCGAGCCGTCAAGGTCACCGGGAAGGTAGACATCTTCGTTGGGTCCTCCCGTGACTCCAGTAGTGATGAACGTGGCCGGTAGGCCGGAGAGCATCTTCGCGCGATCGAACGCGAACGGTTGCGGGCCGAGGAAGGCCGTGCCACCCGAGTTGAATACGTTCATGCTCATGTAATAAGCATCGGGCCACACGCTCAGGTGCGGATAGTCGAAGAAGTTGGAACCCAGGTGAAAGTCATAGCGGTTATAGCTGCCGGTGGCATTGCTGCTGGTCGACACCGCGATGCATTCGTCTGTCGGGACGCTAACGCCTGCGAACTGCGTAATCACCCAGCGGTTGTCGATTTGGTCATAGAGCACGACCGGGTCCCCGCTACCATTGTTTTGGCAAACGCCGCCAAAGCCACTCCAGAGCGTTGTGATGCCTGCAGGACCTAACTGCGACGCGCCCGTGGTCTTATTAAAAACCTGATAGCCTTCGTTGACTATTTGAACGTACTGCGTCGCACCCACCTCGCCATTGGTGTCGGGCGGCGCGCAGTTGCACGCCACACCAGGGAAGGCGACGCCTTCAAAGTTGAGCAGAGGGCTCGGCATGTTGGGCGCCAACAATTTCAACATGAGGCTGACGCTGGAGTCTTGAACGACCGGATCAGCGGTGTCCTTATGTTTCCTGGTGGCGGGCACCTTTGGATTTTCGTTAGCCTCGCGCTCGACTTTTTTTCCTATGGGCAACTGCTTCATATCACGCAGCGGCGGCGAGGTGTCGTTGTGCACCGATGCGCCCACGATGACGCCGCTTTTTTGATCCTGGGTCGTACGAGGTGCAGGCGCCGGGGTTACCGAAATATTTTTATCTGCAGCCGATCCTCTGGGGCGCTTGGCCTCAATGATTCGCGGAAGCAGAGTTAGGGTGGCGAGCAGCAAAGTAGCCGCAAGTATGACGATCGAACTTGTCCGCATCTTCATTTATTTTTCTCCAATTCGTTCAAGTGTCGGTTAAAAGCTATCGGGAGCAAATTTTGCGCTTGTGAGTAATCTATTCTGGGTGCTGGGATGATAAGTCCGCGTCCGATTAAAGGCAAGCATTTTTTGACTGGGTGTATTTTTTGACTGTGGAAACCCTAATCGCGCCGCTCAAAGAGACGCCGAATCATCTGCGGCAGGAGCAATGAACTGCGAATAATCGATCCGGTTGTGAAGTGTTTTGCGAATCCCCGGAAGAGTTTCCCGGCCAATGGCGTGTAACGAAACCACCACAGGTCCGGCAGGAAAGAAAACCGGTTAACGTGAATGTGTTGGGCCGTCACCATCTCCAGCAACCCCATCCGCCCATGCGTTCTGCCATAGCCGCTGTCCTTCACGCCACCCCAGGGAGTCTGAGCCACCGCGTTTGTGTAAAGCACTTCGTTGACTGTGACGGTGCCGGCTTCGATGCGCTGGGCCAATCGCCGGCCGCGTGCGATGTCTTTGGTCCAAACGCTTGCGGTTAGTCCGTATGCGCTGTCGTTTGCGAGCCGAAGCGCTTCCTCTTCTGTTTTGAAAGTCATCACCGGCAACACCGGGCCAAACGTTTCCTCGCGCATCACCTCCATGCTGTGGTCGACATTCGTCAGCACGGTTGGTTCATAAAAAAGGCCATTGAGATTCGCCGCGCGCCTGCCGCCAGTGAGCACGCGCGCCCCACGTCGGACAGCATCGTTGACGTGGTCTTCCACAATGCTCAATTGTTTTTCGCTGGACATCGGACCGACGTCCGTGTCGTCGCCCGTGCCGACGTTTTGCTTCAACGCGCGCGTCTCCGCGACAATGCGATCGATAAATTTTGGCGCGATCGATTCGTGCACGTAACAGCGTTCGACTGCAGCGCAGGCCTGGCCGGCATTTGCGAACGCGCCCCAAACCGCGCCGCGCGCCGCATTTTCCAGATCAGCATCCTCGAGCACGATCATGGGGTCCTTGCCGCCCAACTCCAGCACCACGGGCGTCAAATGTTTTGCGGCAGCTTCGGCCACACGTTTGCCGGCGGCCACGCTGCCGGTGAACATGATCTTATCGACGCCCGCGTCCACTAACGCTGTGCCGGTCGAGCCGTCGCCGGTAACGATGTTGAGCAAGCCATCCGCCAACCCTGCGCGTTTGAAAATTTCTCCAATTTTCAGTCCGGTAAGTGACGTCAGTTCGCTCGGCTTGAGCACCACTGCACTGCCGGCCATCAGCGCCATGACGACCTCGGCCAGCGGTGTCGACCACGGAAAATTCCACGGCGAAATGATCCCGATCACGCCGAGCGGCCTGTAGATAATTCGCGACGATCGGCCCATCAGACCGTATTGCCCGATGTCGATCTTCTGCGGGCGCAATAGTTTTTCAGTTGTACGCGCGAAGTATTGCATCAGATCGAGCGTCGGTACGATCTCCATCGAGATCGCTTCCGAGACGGGCTTGCCGGTCTCGCGCGAGATCAGCGTGGCAATTTCGTCTACTTCGTCGAGCACAATCTGTCGGGCTTTAAGAATGAAACGTCCGCGCGCGCGAAACGGGCGAGCCGCCCAGGCAGGTTGTGCCGTGCGCGCCCGTGTCACGGCTCGCTCTACGTCTTCTCGAGAAGTTAGCGGAGCACGCCCAATCTCAGCGCCGGTGGCTGGATCGCGGGAAACGATCTCCGCATCAATAGTTTTGAAATCTGCGATCTGCATAGAGTGTTTTCAATTATCACTCAAAGATCGTTTGAATTGTAGGGGCAAGGCTTGTCCTTGCCCGCCGTGGGCCGAAAAATCGGGCAGCCACGAGGGCTGCCCCTACGGTCTCGGTTTCTCTCAAGTCATCGCCTCAGTTAGAATAGTCTCACACATCAGTGCAGAGGAGAATTCGTATGATCCGACCGCAACTCGCGGAATTCATGAAGCGCGTGGACCAGAAGTCTGTCGCCATCATTCCCGCCGCGCGCGAAGCAACGCGCTCAAACGACACGCAGTATCGCTATCGACAGGATTCTGACTTCTTTTACCTGACCGGGTTCGAAGAGCCGGAGTCGATTGCCGTGATTGCGCCGGCGCACGAAAAGAAATACACGCTGTTCGTGCGGCCACGCGACCCGGAACAGGAAGTCTGGATTGGAAAACGCGCGGGCGTCGAGGGCGCCGTAAGTGAATTTGGCGCGGACGAAGCTTTTCCCGTCGCGGAGTTTGACGAAAAGCTGTTTGAAATCCTGGACGGCGCAAAGATTCTTTATTACCGGCTCGGCGTGCACGAAGATCTCGATCAAACGATCATCAAAAAGATTGCCGGCACAAGGATTCTGAATCGCAAGCCGATTGAGATGCCGCAGACGATCATCGACCCCGCGACAGTTGTCCATGAAATGCGCGTCATCAAAACTCCGCAAGAGATTGAATTGATGCAACGTGCTGCCGATATCGCCGCCGAAGCTCACGTCGAAGCGATGAAAGCGGTGCGGCCGGGAATGAAAGAGTATGAAGTCGAAGCGCTGATCGAACAGATCTTTCGCCGCCATGGCGCGATTGGCCCATCTTACACGTCGATCGTTGGCGGCGGCGCAAACGCAACGGTGCTCCACTACATCAGCAACAACGATCAGTTGCGTGACGGTGAACTGGTCCTGATTGATGCGGGCGCGGAATACAAAGGCTATGCGTCGGACATCACGCGTACTTTTCCGATCAACGGCAAGTATTCAAGGGCCCAGCGCGAGATCTATGACCTCGTGCTTGAAACGCAACTGTCGTGCGTCGAGATGGTGCGCCCGGGCACGACACACGATGAACTCAAGAGCCATTCAATCGAGATGCTGACGGAAGGCATGGTTCGTCTCGGACTGTTGAAAGGCAAACCTGAGGAGTTGATCAAGGAAGAAGAGTACAAGCAGTTTTACATGCACGGTCTCGGTCATATGCTGGGCATCGACGTGCACGACGTGGGTCGTTACTATTTTGACAAGCAATCGCGCGCGCTTGAGCCCGGCGTGGTGATGACGGTCGAGCCCGGCATCTACATCTCGCCCAACACGAAAGACATTCCCGCACAATATCTCGGCATCGGAGTGCGTATCGAAGACGATGTCTTGTGCACGAACAACGGCCCGCGCGTGCTCACCAGCAAAGTGCCGAAGCAGCCGGAAGAGATTGAATCGTTAATGGCTCGATAGGAACCACTAGGCAGGAAAATGCGGTATCGGTCCTGCCTACTGCTCCTGCCGACTGCTGCCTGTGGTTGACAGCTCCGCCACAATCTCGCGCATCGCCGTGCGGCCTTCCTCCACCTCATCCGTTTTGAGCGAAACGGCGCCGACCACTGCATGCCCGCCGCCGCCGTAGCGTTCGCAAATCTTCGCGATGTTGTGAGTGCGCGGGCGGGGCGCCCAGGGGTTCGAGCCGACCGAGATCTTCGTGCGCTGTGGTCCGCGCGTAAGAGCAACCGAGTAGGTGGTTTCGGGATATAGATAGTAAGGAATGAATTTGTTGAAGCCTTCGTAGCCTTCATCGACGAGATCAAACTGCACCACGCCATTCGCAAAAGATGCCTTGCGCCGGATCGCTTCCAACGTCTCACGGTGTTGTTGAAGTATTGGACGAAAGCGACGCTGCACTTCTTCGCTCGTGGCCACCTCATCGAGAGACTTCGTGGTAAGATCGCGGATTATTTGTTCGATAAATTCATCGTCCGGGTCAGCCTCGATAACTTGCATCAACTGCAACGCCGGCGCTTTAAGCTCGACGCACTGCGCGGCTGATTCATAAAGCGCGCCGTCAATGATGTGCGCCCAATGGATCAAGTCTTTCAGCGGCTCATCGTTAAAACTGAATCGCGAATGCGCGACATCGGCGATGAACTCCGTGCATGATTTGCGGGTCGCATCGAGAAACTTCTTGTCCGAGTTGTTAACGCGGAAATGCGCTTCATCCTGGGGAGTAAGAAACGCAGACTGGTGGTGATCGAACCACCAGGTCAGTTTTTCAGAAGGCGAATATTTGAAATCCACGATCGCATTCTCGTCGCCGTCAAACATCTCTTCGTCGAAGAGGTTGCCGGGTCGATGCAGCAATCCCGTGTAGTGGACCTCCGCTTCGGTATTGATTCGTTCTTTGTAAAAGCGCGTGAAGGTCGCCGCCGAAGCAACACCATCGAAGCAGTGACCGTGATAAAGGAGCCGGAGTTTCATTTAATCTTTCTGTTAACTAAGACTCAAGTGCGAATGAAAGCCCGCCATCTTAGCAACCGAAGACAGTTCCCGCAAAGGCGCAACGCGCGCAAAGAGCAAAGGGCAGAGAGCCAGGAAAGCGATGTGTTGCTCCGAACTTTGATGAGACGTTGTAAATGCGGTTGGGTCTTGCCGTTGGTCGTGAGGCTCTTTGCCCTTTGCGTCTTTGCGTCTTTGCGCCTTTGCGGGAAACTAATTCTTACAAGGGACGATCACCGCAGTGTTGCTCTTCAAACGATCGCCGATGAACTTGTCCACGTCCGCTTCGATCAATTCGCCATTGACGACCCAGGCTTTTTCCGTCAACACCTCGCCGCCCTTCGTACAGGCGCCTGGATCGAGAAAGATATTCCACGGTGAGCCCCACTTGCGAGTATCGCCGGTCAGTTGACGATAGCCATAGTGCGGGGTCTTCTCTCGATCGTCCCTGGTCTCCGATTCGGAGACAATGGGATAGGGAGGTCCAGAGGGTCCGAAGAAATTCTTTACATCGTCGCGTGAACCATATTCGCTCACGCCAATGATCTGAAAACCCTGGTCCTTATACTTGTCGTAGAGCTTCGCGGCGACCGGTGCTTCATTCTTCCAGTTGCCACACCACGGCGCGAAGTAAACCACCATCACCAGTTTCTTGCCCTGCATCAGCGAACGCAACTCGACCGTCTCGTTGGTTTTGAGATCGGCAAGCTTCCAATTTTTGTAATTGACGGTTTTCTCCACGAGCGGCGAGTATTCGTGGCCGTCCTGCGCGCGCAACGCCGCAGGAGCGAGCATGAGCACAAATAAAATCAGCACTAACTTTTTCATTGCATTACTCCTAAACCAAATCAATCGACTAACGATTCTGCGCAGTTGCCGGGGCCTCCGCCAGCAGCGGTTTGATCGCGGCTTCAAAATTCTCGCGCGATGTCTGTCCAATAAATTTCTGGCGAATACGGCCTTCGCGATCAAGCAAGTAAGTGACGGGCAAACCGGGACCATTACCAAACTTTTCGCCTATCTCTTCCGCGCCGCGGATAACGGTGTAATCCTGCTTCATGTCCTTTTGAAAACTGCGAATAGCATCGGCAGTGTCCACGGGCGAGACCGAGGCGCCGACGACTGAAAAACCCTTCGCTCCAAGATCGCGCTGCATGTCATTGAATTCCGGAATCTCTGCCTGGCAAGGTTTACACCAGGTTGCCCAGAAATTCAGCAGCACCACTCGCCCCTTGAGCGACGCCAGATGAAACGACTGGCCATCGAGTGTTTGAAATTCAACTTCAGGCGGAACCGGAAAATTGTTGTTCGCGGGAGGAGCGCTCGCGCTCACGGGCTGCTTAACTTTCAAGAAACCTTCCAGGTTCGGCAACATCGCGGCCAATCTTGAGCTTGCCAATAAAGTTGAGTAGCCGCTGGCAATCAACAGTCCGATCAAAATTAGAACGACGCCGGAAACGACCTCAACTTTGTGCAGATGTTTGCGAAACTTCGAATAGAAACCAAGGAACTTATTAATTCCGAGACCGGTAATGAGAAAAGGAACTGCGAGTCCAGCCGAATAAAACGTCGCCAGCACCGTACCCCCCTTCCAACCGCCGCTCGTTGCTGCCAACGCCATGATCCCTCCGAGGATTGGGCCAATGCAGGGAGTCCAGCCTGCGGCAAACGCGATGCCTAACGTCAGCGACCCGAGCACGCCGCGCGGTTTCTCATTCGAAAACTGCCGCGTGTCTTTATATAAGTATTTGATCTTCAGTAGCCCGATCAGATGCAGTCCAAAAACTATGATGACCAGGCCGCCGGCAATTCGAATCCAGCGGTTGCTAAGAATCGATGAACCAACCAGACCAGCCGTTGCGCCCAGCGCGATAAAGATCACCGACAGACCGATATTGAAGGCAATCGAGTTAATGACCACCGCGCGCATGGCAGTACTGCGGGAGGCGCCATCGCCCTTCAGGTGATCGATGCTGACTCCCGACATCAGAGAGAGATAGCCGGGAACCAAAGGCAGCACACACGGCGACAAAAAAGATAGCAGCCCGCCGGCAAAAGCAATCAGAATGTTGACCAAAGATATTTGCATTACTGGTAAGCTACGCGCGGCAGATCACTTTTGCCTGGACTTTCCTTTTGACCGTTCGGGCAAAGCCGCGACTAACGCACGAAGAACAGTATTCACCGATTCTGAAGTCTTGAAGACCCGCGACACCTCCGGGTCGAGAAGCACGACGACGCGTTCTTTACTTAGTCGTCCTGCAAACCGGTTAGGCTTAGCCTTACTGTAATCAAACTTATACTCCGCAAGCATATCTTTCGAAACCTGATTGCGAGATTTAGATACGGGCGTTTTCTTCATAGTCTTGCCGTTCTCGCGCGTTAGCTAAACGCGCGCTGATTATGCGAATAATTTCGCCAGACCGCTCGGTGAAACAAACCAGAAGCAACCGGTTGTTTGCGGAATGTCCGATGATGATCTCGCGCGTTCATCAACCGAATGTAGGTCATCATCGAATATCCTGGCCAATGGATCATCAAAGACTGTGGTCGCTTCATCAAAGCCGATCTCGTGCGCTATTCGATTTGATCTGGCCTTTGCTTCATCCCATTCAAACCGGTAGCTCATTCAAGTAATGTGACCCTTAGCGCTTAACGTTTAATCGTTGCAGAGAGGTATTCCCTTGTCAATCGCCCACCTTGATTCGCTTGTACGCGCTCCGGTCCAATGACGTTCGACCGCGCCTACAGATGCTTACGCGTTTCTCGCGGGTCGCGGACCGTGCGGGCATCCCGATCATACCCGCGAATTGTAATCGTGCTGGGCGCCTCGAGATCGCGTTTCGACGGCAGTCTTTTTTCGGCGGTCAAGCGGTAGATTTGGTTGTCATTCGGAATGATTGGTTTCAATCCGCCCGCGCCCTTGTCATTCATAAAGCCTTGGAGTGAGTCGCCGACTTGCTTTAGTCGATTGTCGAGATCGAGCTTGGTGAGCCTGTGACCCTGAAGATGGAAACAGACCTCGACTTCGAGTTTGTCGGTTTTTGAGTAGCGAACGCCTGCACGGCGTTGAGCTTTGGTGACCGCCGCATAAATAGCTTTGCGCCACGCTACGGAATCCGACATAAAGTTCGGTATTCGAGCAGTTAATTTCAAGCGGCGTTTCCGCACAATCTAGACTCCTTTGTTCAAGAGTAGCTGTGAACAAGTATTAGCTCGCTCTTCTCCTTCTGAACCACAACGTCAGATTCAAGTAGATGCCCGACGCCGCTGAAAGGCACGCCAGCGCCGAAAAGAGGATCAGCATCGTCACTTGCCAGCCTCCCGCAAAGAAGTAGAAATGCGCCTGCCGAAAATAACGAGTCAGGCGTCCGGGAGGCGGAGTTTTGATGACTGCGCCGGTCTCTGCGTCAATCAATAATGAATCCGCGCCCAGGCCGCCGATTGCCTGATAGACGGGACGGCCATCGCGCATCAGCAGAGTCAAGGCAGTCGTCGGCAGTTGCCTTCCCGCAAACTTACTCGCTCGCGCCAGCGCGTCGGCGGGCGTGATCACAACTCTCGCCGCATCGATCTTTTCAATCTTGCCGCCTTCGACCGCATTGGGCCAGGCGTATAGCAAGCCGCTCGACGCCCACGCGAGTACCGGCACCGCGATAATCAAACCCAGCCAGGTGTGCGAACGATAAATCAGTTTCCGCATTCGCTAATGGAGACCAGTAAACGAGGCCCCACTACCTCTTCTCCGTGTCGCCGCGTCTCCCTGTCGCCCTATCCGTCTTATCATCAGCCGGCTCTTCGATCAGTTTCTTGATCATTTTGCCGAGCGCCGTTGTTTCCGCGTCGCCGGCGCCGACGGCGATGAAGCGCACGTGGCCGCGACGGTCAATCAGAAACGACATCGGAATTGAAAACACGCCATAGTTCAGATCGTTGGCACTGGAATTTTCCACCGCAAAACCATACGGCAGGTGATTTTTCTTCTTGAAATCGCGCAAATAAGCCAGCTCTTCAACCGGAGTCAGGCTGCGACCGTCAGCCTGCCCGTAATAGTTTGTTACTCCGAGAATTACCAGTCCCTTATCTTTGTAACTATCGTGCCAGGTTCTTAGTTTCGGAAAAGTGATTCGGCACGGCCCGCACCACGTCGCCCAGAAATCCAACAGCACGACCCGACCGCGCAGATCCGCCAGCTTGGTCGGTGCTTGATCGATCCATTCTTTGGCAATAATGTCTGGCGGCGTGTTCGGTGCACCTGCGATGTCGTCGCGAGCGCGCGGATCATTTGCCGGATCGATAGTCAAGAGCCTAAGCGTTGCCAGCTTATACAAATTGCCGGAGGGCAAGGACATCGCCAGCCGGCGCAGCTCCTCGGCGACGGCAACGGCCGCGTCCTTCCGCATCAACTTTAGATCGGCTTCGGTCAGAAACATCATCGCCTTCGCGAGCATGTCGTCGCGCTTAGGCGGATCGATCTTTTTCGTCGCCAACAACTTCGCCGCTTTGAACATCTCGGCAGCGTGCGGGGCCATCCGCTCGTAATCTTTCCGCGTGTAGAAAGCGTCCGCGACCAGTCGCTCCATGCCGTAGCGCTCCTGAGTGTTTTGCGAATCCTGTCGCGCGTAATCGGCGAGCGCGCTTTCGGCTTCCGGCATGAGGTTCTGCTTCACCGCGTGAGCGACAATCACGCTGCGTGCGATCTGGGCGAACTCGACCACGGGCTTGTCTGCCAGGAAGCGCCGCATTGAATTGAGTGCAGGATCAGAATTATCTGCGAGGTGATAGAGCAGTCCTGCATAATAAAGATCGGTTCCCTTGAGTGATCCGCGCGCTGCGAGCGTCGCCGCATGTCGCGCCGCCAACTCTCTCTGTTCGCGCCGCGTGTTCTCTTCCAGCTTCGGATCGAACGGCAACTTCCGGGCGTTAAATTCTTCGTACTTCTTACTGATGTAGTTGTTCGCTTCGTCGTAGAGAACCTGGGCCGGGCGCGTGTCCGGCGGCGCTATTTCGGCTTTGACACGTCCCGATTGCGCCGGAGACTGCGAGCCGATCAGCAGCAGAGAGAAGAGAAGGAGTAAGTTTGAGGCAGAAAGTTTCACGAAAATAATTTACTAATTAATTGACACCAATCAACGCAAAGCGGTCCGGAGAAAATGGCCTAAGCAGATCCGAGAGGACATTACCCGCAATCGCTTCCGCGATCAACTCGCCAGTGATTGCAGCCAGCAGGATACCGTTGCGATAGTGACCCGTCGCATAAAACAGTCCTTCAATTTCAGCACAGGGGCCAAGCACCGGCAACCCGTCTTCCGCGCGCGGACGCAAACCCGCCCAGGTATCGATAATCGGCAAGCCAGCGATGCTGGGCGTGATCTCCAGCGCGTGCGACAAGATTGAGTGAAGCCCTTTTGCAGTCACATGCTTCGCAAAACCCACGTGTTCCGAGGTTGAGCCGGCCAACAAACGTCCGTCGACGCGCGGCACCAAATAACCGCGCGGACTGTAAAGCACATGATGCGCGAAACGCGGATTAGTTTCGAGGCAGACCATCTGGCCGCGCACCGGTTCGATGCGCACACGCGGCAGCGGCGCGTCTGCCACGGTGATGAAATTGGTCCAGGAGCCACTAGCCATAACCACGCTCGGTGCGCTCACAAAACTGCGCGTTGTTTCAACTCCTGCCACTCGCCCGTGTTCAATGCGCACGGATTCAACGCTCGTGTTCGTAATCATTTGAACACCGCGCTTTTCGTTTGCTGCAATTAGCCCGACGAGCAACCTGCGGTTCTCGACCTGGATGTCCAAAGGAAAGCGCAAAGCACCGCAAACATTTTCTGAGATGCAAGGCTCCAGCAGCCGCGCTTCTTCAGCGGTTAGTTTTTCGACAGCCAGCCCTGCGCGTGTTTGCCACTCGTAACGCTTTTCGATTTCCTCTTGATCGTGTTCGCTGAGTGCGAGATAGAGCGTGCCTGTTGTGTCGAGTTCAATGTCCGTGCCCGTCTCTTCGCGCAGCGCGGCAGCAAGAGCCGGATACAGGTCGCGGCTCTTGCAGGCTAAGCGGAAAAACTCGTCAGCGCGATTGGCTTCTGCCTGCGGGCCAAGTATTCCACCAGCGGCATACGACGCTTCCGCGCCGAGCCTTGCCCGCTCAATAATCATCACGTCATTGATGCCGCGCAACGACAACGCGCGAGCGATCGACAGGCCAATGACTCCGCCGCCGATGATTACGATGCTGGCGGTTTCGTTTGGTCCCAAGGTCTTGCTAACAGCCATATTCAGAATGGTCAGTTGTCAGTTGTCAGTTGAAGTCTTATGCTTGGAACGCGTTGGATCGAAAGAGCACTAAATGAAGTTTTCTGCCTACTGCTCACTGCTTACTGCCTACTGATTTTTATGCATACTATCACACTGATTCCGGGCGATGGCATTGGCCCCGAAGTCGCTTCCGCCGTCGTGCGCATCATCGAAGCTTCCGGCGTCGAGATAGAATGGGAAGAGCACATCGCCGGCCAACAAGCGCTGGACAAATTCGGATCGACGCTGCCTGATGAACTGCTCGAATCAATCAAGCGCAACAAGGTCGGGCTCAAAGGTCCTATCACGACGCCGGTCGGCAAGGGTTTCACTTCCGTCAACGTCGGCCTGCGCAAGGCTTTGGATCTTTACGCCAACCTGCGCCCGATCCGCGCGCTGCCAAACATTCCCTGCCGCAATCCGAATCTCGATCTGGTAGTCGTGCGCGAGAACACGGAGAGTCTTTATTCAGGCCTCGAGCACGAAATTATTCCCGGCGTGGTTGAGAGTTTGAAGATCATTACCGAGAAGGCTTCGACGCGGATTGCGCGGTTCGCCTTTGAGTTTGCTCGCCGCGAAAAGCGCAAGAAGATCACCTGCACACATAAAGCGAACATCATGAAGATGTCGGATGGGCTCTTCCTGGAATGTTTCCGGAACGTGTCGCAGGACTATCCGGAAATTGAATCCGCTGACATGATCATAGACAACGCGTCGATGCAGCTCGTCATGCGGCCCGAGCAATTTGATGTAGTGCTCTGTGAAAATCTCTATGGCGACATTGTTTCGGATCTGTGCGCCGGATTGATTGGCGGCCTCGGTCTGGTTCCCGGCGCGAACATCGGCGAAAAAGGCGCCGTGTTCGAAGCCGTGCACGGCTCAGCGCCCGACATTGCAGGCCTTGGCATCGCCAATCCTACCGCGCTGCTGCAATCCGCAATCTTGATGTTGCGGCACATCGGCGAACGCGCCGCTGCGGATAAGATCGAAGGCGCTATGCTGAAAGTCTTCGAAGAAGGCAAGGTCCGCACCCGCGACATCGGCGGCACGGCGACGACTGATGAGTTTGCTGATGGTATTATTGCGCAGATGGTTTGATTACGGGGCATAGCCGACCGTGAGGGAGTGGTGAGAAACCGTGAAATCAATATTTGACAAAACCGCATTTGACGAAATTCTCGCACGGCTTGAGAAATTGCAGCCGACCGCCGAACGACAATGGGGAAAAATGTCGCCGGCTCAGATGCTCGAACATTGTGCTCGAGCCGTCGAGATGGCTACCGGGAGAAAACCGATGCAACAGGCATTTATCGGAAAAATGATTGGCTGGATATTTAAGAAAGGTTTTCTCAGCGAAAAGCCATTCCCGAAAAACTCTCCGACCGCTCCTGATTTTATCATCAAAGATGAGCCCGATCTGGAGGCCACAAAAGCGAGACTGAAAGACTTGATTACGGAGTTTCATCAACTTGGCGAAGCCGGAACCGACGGCAATATTCACGGCTTCTTTGGTAAACTATCCGGCGCCGAATGGGGTGTGACGCAATACAAACATCTGGATCATCATCTGCGGCAGTTTGATTGCTAATGTGTTTCGGATTAAAAGGAGTGTCTGCATGATTACGATGAAGGTCAACGGCAAGACGGTTAAGGTCGATGTCGATCCGAGCACGCCTCTGCTCTGGGTGCTGCGGGACACATTGGGCCTGACAGGGACCAAGTACGGCTGTGGCATCGCGCAATGCGGTGCCTGCACGATCAATCTGGACGGCGCAGCCACCCGCTCGTGCATCAAGCGCGTCGCTGATGCCGCGGGCAAAGAGATCACAACCATCGAAGGTCTCTCGGCGGACCTCAGCCATCCTTTACAGAAGGCCTGGATGGAAATCGATGTGCCGCAGTGCGGCTATTGCCAGTCGGGACAGATCATGAGCGCGGCCGTACTGCTGGCGGGAAACTCAAAGCCAACCGACACCGACATTGATGATGCGATGACCGGCAACATTTGCCGCTGTGGCACCTATCAGAGAATTCGCGAAGCGATTCATCATGCGGCCGAGATGAAAAGGAGTGCGAAATGAGCCCCCTGAAAGAAATGAAGCGACGAGATTTTTTGCGTGTGAGCGCGGCCGCTGGCGGTGGTTTACTCATTAGTTTTTGTTTACCGCTTGATGGTAAGGCCGCAATCTTTGGGGAAGCGGAAACGAACTTTGCCCCGAACGCCTTTCTACGCATCGGCACTGACGATCGCGTGACCCTAATCGTCGGCCAGTCTGAGATGGGTCAGGGAGTTTTGACCTCGCTGCCGATGCTGGTCGCGGAAGAACTTGAGGTTGACTTCTCAACCGTTCATTTTGAGCAGTCGCCTGCCGGTGCGGCCTATTTCAATTCCAACTTTGGCGCGCAAATCACCGGCGGCAGCGCCAGCGTGAAGACCTTTTATGAACCGTTGCGAAAAGCCGGCGCGACGGCGCGCGAAATGCTGATCGCGGCGGCGGCGCAAACCTGGAACGTTCCGGCCAAGGATTGCAAAGCGGAACACGGCGCTGTCATTCACGTCGCCAGCGGAAAGCGTCTGCGATACGGCGAGCTGGTCGAACAGGCCGCGAAGCTGACGCCTCCGGCAAACGCTCCGCTGAAGGATCCGAAAGATTTCAAATTGATCGGCAAGCCGGCTCGGCGGCTCGATAGTTCAGGAAAGGTGGACGGCTCGGCTGTCTTCGGCATCGACGTCAAACTGCCGGGAATGGTAACAGCAACCGTGCTGCGCTGTCCCGTGTTCGGCGGAAAGGTCGCCAGCTTCGATGACTCGAAAGCAAAAGCAGTGAGCGGCGTCCGGCGCGTCGTCCAGATTGATGCGGGCGTCGCCGTCGTGGCGGACAATTTCTGGGCGGCAAAGAAAGGCCGCGACGCTTTGGAAGTTAAGTGGGACGAAGGCCCGCGCGCGAGCCAGACCAGCGAAGACATCACGCGCATGTTCGCCGCCGCGGTAGAAAAACCCGGCGCCGTCGCGCGCAAGGAAGGCGATGTTGACGCGGCGCTCAGTAAGGCCGCGAAGAAAATCGAAGCAGTGTACGAGGTTCCGTATCAGGCGCACGCCACGATGGAGCCGATGAACTGCACCGCTGACGTGCGCGCCGATGGTTGCGATGTTTGGGGCGGCATCCAGTCGCAGACCTGGTCGCAGGGTGCGGCCGCGAAAATTACCGGCCTGCCCGTGGAAAAGGTGAACATTCACACGACGATGTTGGGTGGTGGCTTTGGCCGTCGCGCCGAAACCGATTTCGTGGTTGAGGCGGTCCAACTTTCCAAAGCCATGAGTGCGCCCGTGAAAGTGATCTGGACGCGCGAGGATGATATGCAGCACGACTTTTATCGTCCCGGCGCGTATCACAAGTTCGCGGCGGGGTTGGATGCCAGTGGCAACGTCATCGCGTGGCTGCATCGCACCTCGAGCGCGTCGATCTATGCGGCGCACGGTTTCGGCAATCCGACTGTGGATGGCGCGGCAGTGGAAGGCGCGAAAGAACTACCGTATGCGATCCCCAACTTGCAAGTTGAGTGGGCAAAACAAGAACCGGGCGTTCCCATTGGTTTCTGGCGATCAGTTGGCCACTCGCACACCGCATTTGCCACTGAATGTTTTCTCGATGAGTTAGCCGCGGCGGCGGGCAAGGACCCTTACGAATTTCGGCGCGCCTTGCTTGAAAAATCGCCGCGACACAAGCGCGTGCTCGAACTCGCGGCGGCCAAAGGAAACTGGGGCAAGCCTCTGCCCAAAGGCCAGGGTCGCGGAATCGCCGTCGCGGAATCGTTTGACAGTTTCGTGGCGCAGGTGGCTGAGGTCACCGTTGGTGATGACGGCAGCGTGCGCGTGAATCGCGTGGTCTGCGCGATTGATTGTGGACCCATCGTCAACCCGGACACGATCGAAGCGCAGATGCAGAGCGGCATCGTCTATGGTTTGACGGCCGCGCTGAAAGGCGAGATCACAATCGAGGGCGGGCGCGTCAAGCAGCGCAACTTTAGTGATTATCAGATGCTGCGCGTCAAAGAGATGCCGCGCGTCGAGGTCTACATTGTCCCGAGCACAGACAAGATGGGCGGCGTCGGCGAGCCGGGCACGCCGCCGATCGCGCCCGCAGTGGTCAACGCGATCTTTGCGGCGACCGGGAAACGAATCAGGAAGCTGCCGGTTCGATTGGTTGCTTGATCCTCACTGCAGACCGAAGGGATTACTTACCGAAACCGCCATGCTGAAGGTTTTCGAAGAAGGCCAAGTCCGCACGCGCGACATCGGCGGCACAGCGACGACGGCTGAGTTTGCGGATGCGATTATTGGGAAGATGTGAGTTCGCAAGAAAGGCCGCGATGTAATCATCACGTCCAGTTCGACTTATTCTTTTTTAGCAAGCGAAAGGTCTGAAAAAATGGTTCGAGGTCGATATTTTGACGACATTTGTAGAGCCAAGCCGAAGGCTTCCGTTGTAGTTTGGTTCTCATTGCCTAACTAGTCGAGGAAGTTAAGCATTGCTCGGAGCAAAAGTCTATGGTCGCAAAACCAGTTTCCCTTTGAGTCCACATGGAATTGAAGTCTCTAACGAACGAAAAGTGTTAGAATGTCGCAGAGGTTTTACTTGTGAGTTCGCTTCTGACATCAGATCTGCCGACCGCGAACGACGATCTCGTCGGGCGGGGACAGACTACGTATCGCGAAAGGCTGGCGTCTGTCCTTGAGCCTTCGCATACCGGCGAGTTTGTTGCTGTCGAGCCTGACTCAGGTCGGTACTTCCTGGGAAACACGGCGAGCGAGACGCTGGCGGCTGCTCACGCCGCGATGCCAAACAACCTGTTCTACCTCACGCGCGTTGGTCGAGAGACCGCGCACACCGTCGGCGGACATGCCACAAGAATCCGGTAACGTCAACTCTCTTCGCGAAGCGTTAGTAGAAATACGCTTTGTGCGTGGCGATGCATGTAAGTGCGTCGTCGATACGGGCTTTGATGGCGCGCTGATGTTCCCGGTGTCTGTCGCCGAACGCCTGGATCTCCCCATAGTTGGGCGACTAGTTTTCGAGTTGGTCGGCGGCGCACGAATGAGTGCTGACGTGGCCTTGGGCGAGATCGAATGGCTGGGCGAACGCCGCAGCGTGGAAGTAATTTTGAGCGAAGGCAACGACGCACTCATCGGCACAGAGATGTTTGAAGGTGCGAAGCTGGTTGTAGATTACGTCGACCGCGCGGTAATGATTTCGCGCCACGAATAGCGACGTCTAGCTGAAGGCTACCTCTTTTGCGCGACTATCAGCAGTCGCTGAGATCCTAACTTGAAAGTTTCCTCACCTAGCGAACCGTAGGACGCGAGAATCCCGAAACCAGCATCACTGATGAGTCGAACGAGTTCGCTGTAGGTGTAGATGCGCTGTGAAGCGGGGCGCTTGTCTACTTTGCCGTCGCGAATGAAGGTGTACTCGGTGAACGTGCGGCCTTGTTCGTGATCGTAGCGGCTGTTTGAAAGAAAAGTTATGCCGGCGATTTCAAACCAGCGACGATCTTGAAACGCCGGCAGTAAGCATTCAGCGACGGCGGGAGCGTCCAGGACAAAACGCGCGCCTGGTTTCATTACGCGGGCGACGGATTTCAGAAAGTCGGCATTGCCCTCGTCGTCGAGATAGCCAAAGCTGTTGCCGAAACAGAAACTCCCGTCGAATTCCGCAGTCCAGGGTAGATCGCGCATGTCGCGCTTGTGCCAATCAATCCTTAGATCGCGCTCGACAGATTTCGTCTTTGCTTCAGCGATAAACTCCGACGCGATGTCTACGCCGGTCAGATCGAAACCGCGCGCGGCAAGCTCGAGCGCAATGCGACCGTTGCCACAGGGAACGTCGAGAATCTTTGCGCCTGCATCAAGCTGGAGCTGTTTCTGAATAAAATCAGCTTCCGCGCGCGTTTGTTCCTCGGTTACCGCCGCGCGCCAGAAATCGAGCGCGATGCCGTGAAAGAAATCTTCCCACCAGTTGGTTGACATGTTGGGTTCCTCGACTCGCACAAGCGATTGCGAATGGTGCTACAAAAAACAAATAAGCGATTTCCGAGCCCCGGAGTTGCGAAATGCTTATAGCACCGCGTCGCGATATAGAGAGAGCGTCGCAGGAGAAGGAAACCGTCTCAACTCTCTAAGCTATAAATATTTCGCGCCTAACGGCGCTGCGTGCGAGACTTCGACGCGCGTTGTTTGCCTTGACGCGTTTTGTTTGTTGTGTCACCCGATACAAACTTGTCAGTCACCTTTTTCGGCAATTTCGCCAGCACCATCTCGTAAGAGTTCCTAATCAGACTCTTCAATTCCTTTTCCTTCAGCGCGTCAAAACGTTCGAGCGCGACCCAGTGGTAGCGCGCGACGTAAGGCGCAGGCACGATTCCTTCCTGTTCGGTCAGCTCGGCGAATTTTTCCGGCGTACACTTGAACGACATGACGTGACCGTAAGAAGGATCGAGCACGAGTACCGCGAACATCTTTTCGCCAATGCAGAAAAGCAGATCGCTTACCCACTGCACGCGCTCTGTGGCGTGCGGCAGCGAAAGACAAAACTCCCGAACCGATTCTTGATCCATAGAAGTGTCCGACAAACTTCAGTTTGTCGCCGGTTTCGACAATTGAGGCCTTCCCAAGGCACGACAAACTGTTCAGTTTGTCGGACCCGTCTACACTCCTTCAAGCACGAGCAACGCTGTCTGTCCACCGCCGGATGAAACATTGCTGAGAGAAGACGTCGACAGACGCACCAGCGCGCCCTCCACTTCATTGTGAAACAGAAAGGGATTGAAGTCGATATTCATCTCGACGGCTTGAACGGGATCGCCGAACATCGGGATGGGGACCTTGTCAATAAGCACGCGCTCCTGCACGACGTAGGGGCGTTCGAGCGCCAA
Organism: Pyrinomonadaceae bacterium; assembly: GCA_041492185.1. GTDB lineage: Bacteria > Acidobacteriota > Blastocatellia > Pyrinomonadales > Pyrinomonadaceae > JAOAPY01. The sequence goes on from JBGPWL010000010.1 coordinate 36,767, forward strand.
AGCAATTGCTCGCCCCCAGTCTGTCGGATCTGTTTCCCACCCGATGACCACGCCATGGCCACCATAATCATCGTTGGGCTTCAACACCAGACGTTCGCGTTCAGTTCTTAGAATCTCAAGCAGTTCACGCTCAACGCCTTCGAAACTAGTGACACCGCGACGGACGCGCCGGGTCCAGGGAATATGTTTGCGAATCGCCGCCACTTGTTCGTCTGTGAATAAATGTTCGTTGCGCGGCTCGCTAAGAAGCGCAAAGCCGGCTTTCTTGTGGGCCATCTTTGTGCGAAAGGAATTTGCCATGCAGACTTTGCGCTCAGCGTAAGCGCGTGCCAGCGGATGACCCTCGTCGCACCGCTCGAGGAATTCGTGAATGACGACGCGTTTGTAAACAATGTCGATGCGAAAGTCGCCATTGGTCAACATGGTGGTCAGCACGGCTCCGTCAAACTCCAGCGCGCGCGGATCGGCGATGACGGTTGCGTAGCCTTCAGATTCAAAATACTGTTTTAGAATCTCAAATTCGCTCGCGGTCGCCACGCCATCCCAATCGACAATCGCGATCTGCGGATGCTCTTTGTCGCCGCCCCACTCGCGATACGCCTCCAGCAATGAAGCGAGCAGGCGACGATGAGGTTCAGGCCGCCAATGTTCGTTGAGTAGCAGAAACTCTTTCATCTGCGGCAGTTCGAACAGGACTTTTTCCAGCTGCAACTGATCGCCAATGCCGGCTGGGCTCTCGGCGTTATATTCGAGAAACTGGAAACCGGATTCGCTGATGTAGGCATCAAGCCGGCTGGTGACGCATAGACGCGAATAACCGGGATCGATGCGCGCCATTGTTTCCTCCAATTCGGTCAAGCCGAGTTCATGCAGCAGCGCGTCATCAACCAGCGCTCGCGCGACCAATGTTTCAAACGCCTCCGCAATCGTCTGCGCCGCTCGCGTGATTGCGTCATACTGCGAGCGTTGAAGAATGTGCGGACGAAGGAAGGGACAGGTGGGCCGATCGCCGTACGACAAGCCGAGTTCGCGTTGTTGGGCGAACGAACGCGCGAATAGATCGGAATCGATCGATGGATCGTTCAAGATCCGATCGTCGAGTGCCTGGATGATCCTTTGGGAGAATGGCTGCGACATGTACTACAAACTAACCAGCAAAGACGAGAGGCCCGAAGGGCCGTCATTCAATAGCCGCGTCCGTAAGGGCGCGGTACCGGTATTGAGAAGAACATATTGAGCGCCGAAGGTGCGCCACGATGTGTGCCGGCCCTACGGGCCTCAAAAACCAAATACTCTGGCATCTCAATCCACGCCCTTACGGACGTGGCTATTGAATGACAGCCCTTCGGGCCTTAACACTTCATTCGGGCCTGGAGACTTCATTTAGGAGCCGGCGCGGGGCTCGCGTTGCCCATGTCCAGAATCACTTTCCACGTTCCGTCTTTTTGCCGGCGCCAAACGTTGACGTACTTGCCGTAACGCACGATCGGTTTTCCTTCGCCATCCATCGTGCGCAGTTCGTAAGTGCCCCAGGTCCAACCCAGGTCGCCGGATTTTGCGACCTCTGCCTTCTTCGGTTCCCAGGTGAGCACGTATCCCGAACCCATGCCGGCCAGGATGTCCTTCTTTCCGAAAATCGGATTCGCGCCCACGGGCATTTGCATCGCATCGTCAGCCAGATAGATCGCAAACGCCGCCGCCACGCCCTTTTCAACCGACGCCCTGGCAAACTCGACGTCCGTTTTCAACAACGCGTCCTGCCGCGAGTTTTTGCCGGCAGACTTCTGAGCTAACACAAGCGGAGTGGCTATGACGAGAGCGATCAGCGCGAACGAGATTGATGGAACTTTTTTCATTGATGCTTCTCCAATGTGAACATGTGTTCAGGCGCGAACGAGGCTCTGATACTGACGAGTTCATTCTAGCACCGACAGTGAGGTACAATCACGACCCTTTGAGTGGGGTAAGTCTTTGGTTCATCTTCTTTGCGGCTTAGGTAATCGCTTTGCGTCTTTGCGAACTGCAACCTTCTATGACAACGGTTTCGCGCAAAGACGCCAAGTGAAATCGTAAGGCGCAAAGATGAATTAAGACTAGCCGACAGAGATGCTGGTTTTAGTGAGAAACGAAAACGCAGTAACGCCGTCATGAAGATCCGGATACTAGTGGATTTTGAAGCGTTTTGGACGAGTTTGTCGGAAGACATTCGCGCGGCAAAGCAGTATGCGTTTGTCGAAACGTTTTCGTTTGAAGGCGACCGCGTTGGCAAGATGCTCGCTGATCTGCTTGGCGCCAGCCAGGCGCACGACAGACGTGTTCTCGTTGATTCGTTTGCGAAGATTGTCCTGAGTGACCGGTTCTTGTATGCGCCTGCCAATCTGGTCAACGCGGACCTGCGACAGGAAGCAAAAGAGACGAAGCAACTCCACAAGAGCCTGCAGAACGCCGGCGTCGAGATCAAGCATGGAAATCCTTTTGGTCTTTCACCGCGCCGGTGTCTGACGCGCAATCACAAAAAGTTGATCGTGATCGACGATCGCGTCGCTTATATCGGCGGGATGAACTTCAGCGAACACAACGCCGCCTGGCACGACATGATGCTGAGAATCGAAGACGACGACGTGGCTGCGTTTTTGCGAGACGACTTTCTCGCGTCGTGGGAAGGAAAGAGCCGCGCGCTCTCAAAGTCGTTTGCCGGAATTGATCTGCACACTCTCGACGGCCGCTCAAACGCTTCTGTCTTTGGCAAAGTTTTGCAGTTGATCGACGACGCGCAGACGTCGATCTTTGTGGAGAGCCCCTACATCACCTTTCCTTTCTACGATCATTTGCGCGAGGCTCGGCAGCGTGGCGTTTCAGTTACGATCGTTACGCCGCGGCGCAACAACTGGAGCTATTTTGCGGACTATGCCAGATGGGAATCAACGCGTTGCGGAATTGATTTGCGGCTTTCCGATCAAGGCATGAGCCACCTCAAAGCCATGCTGGTGGACGAGCGGCATTTGATCGTGGGCTCTTCAAACTTTGATTTATTGAGTTACCGCATTTACCAGGAGATCCTCGCGATCATCACTGTTCCGGAAGTTGTCGCAGATTTTCGTGAAAAGGTTATGAGCGTCGACCTAAGAAATTCTCAGTGCGCCGAAGATCAAGAGCGAGAGCACGCAACCTGGTCCCGCTTGCGTGTGAAATTACTCAACAAAGGCCTGACGCTGCTGCTCGATTAGCACGGCTGCGGCTCACTTCTTCATCAACTCCAGCACCGCAGAGGTCATCGCTTTCACTCCCGCCCTCAGTGTCGGTTCAGGCACCGGCGCAAACACCGCCGAGTGAAGCGAAGGCATCGGCGTACCGGTTTCTCTGCTCTGTTTGAGTTTCGTGGGATCGGCCGCGCCGAGCCAAAACATGGCCGCGGGAATCTGGTGGTCCAAACTGAAATAGCCAAAATCTTCGCTGCCCATGATCGGCGGCGTCTTTACGACGTTCTCCTGTCCCAGCGCTTTCACAAACACGCCGGCCAACTTTTCCGTGAGCGCCGGATCGTTATAGGTTGCCGTAGTAACTTCGGTGTCGCTGACCTTTACTATCGGCGCGCGATCATTCGGAATTCCCGCAGCCAGTGCGATTCCTTTCGTGATGCGTTCGATTGAAGCGAGCAGTTTTTGCCGCACTTCTTCTTTGTAAGCTCTGACCGTGAGCAACAGAGTCACTTCGTCGGGAATGATGTTGGATTTCGTCCCGCCGTGAATCGAGCCGACGGTCACCACTGCCGGATCAAGCGGCGAATTCTCGCGGCTCACGATCGTTTGCAGCGCCAGGATCACCTGAGCCGCTACAACGATCGGGTCCTTCGTTGACTCTGGTCTGGAGCCGTGACCGCCGATGCCGCGAACTTTGATCTCAACTGAAGTTGAACTCGCCAGCGCATAGCCGGGCGCATAACCAACTCTTCCGGCTTCGATATCGTTCGAGTCGTGTAGCGCGATCGCATAGTCGGGTTTGCCGAATCGAGCGTAGAGCCCGTCCTTCAGCATTGCTCTGGCGCCATCGATCGTCTCTTCCGCGGGCTGGCCAATCAGAATAAGAGTTCCGCGCCACTGATCCTTTAGCGTTGCCAACATCTTCGCCGTGCCGAGCATTGTCGTGATGTGAATATCGTGTCCGCACGCATGCATGACGCCCACATCCTGGCGGGCTTCGTTCTTGGTTTTGACCGTGCTCGCGTATGGCAATCCGGTTTTCTCTTCTACCGGCAGCGCGTCGAGATCGGTGCGCACCAGGACGGTCGGGCCCTCGCCATTCTTCATCACGGCCACAACGCCGTAGCCGGTCCACTCCGGTCGATCGTACTTACCGACGTGTTCGGTAACTGTGTAGCCGAGCGCTCTTAGCTGGCCGGCAAAAAACGAAGACGTTTTCTCTTCATAATGCGAAAGCTCAGGCGCGGCGTGCAGCGTCTTGTAAGTTGCAACGAGCGACCCAATCTCGCGGTCGATCAAAGTGTCGAGCGATTGCTGAGCACTCGCGGTTGCGACAAAGAGACTCAAGCAAAAGAAGATTGTAAATAAGATTCTACGTTGCATTAGGGGAAGCTCCACATATTTCATGGGAATTTCGATCTGCTATTTCACAAACACCCGCATCAATTCGCTGATGCGCGCGAGATGGTAATCGTCGTGTTCGGCCTGGAACAGTATCATATCTACTAAACGCATTTGCACGTTCAAGCGCGGGTGAAGCGCCGAGCGCGCAAACATTTCGGGCTCAAGTCCCTCAAGCCGCGCGACCACGCGCGTGCGCTGTTCTCGAAACGCGCGCAGGATTGACGCGACGGCCACGGCATTATGATCGGCTTCGTAAGTCTTCCGGTTCGACATGTCCGCCGCGTGCAGCGTGGCAACGCCGGCAACGTATTCCTCAATTCTTTGGATCACCAACGATTCAAGATCCAGCAGGTGGCCGGCGTTTTCCTGAATTGACCAGCGGTCACCGTCGCGGCGCGTCAGAACCTCGGCAGACAGCGAGCGAATGCGATCTTCAAGCCGCGCCGGCGTGCCGCGCACGCGTTCAATCATTTCTGGATAGAGTTCAACGAGAAAGTTGAAATCAAAACGCCGATCAGTCCATTTGATTCGTGCACTCATGATTTGACCTGGCGCCTAAAATCTTCCGCCACCGGCAACAAGTGTCGAAAGGTTTAGGCACGAGGTATCTGGTGATTGCGCTTCGTGCGAAAGGAACTCGGCGCTAAGCGCCCGCGGCAATGCCCTGTCTTACTTCTTCAATTGCCTTGTTGACAAACTCGATCGCCTTGGCGCGATGACCACCCTTGTCCGCCGTGGCCGAATCCAGGTTTCGTTTTGCGTTCAGCAAATGTTCGAGCGCGCTTCTCATGTGCGGCTGATCAGGGACTACTGATGATTCGGCAAAAATGTCCGTCACTGATTGCGCGTGGTTGTGCCGGCGATCGAAAGCAATCCCGCGATTTACCTCGGCGATAGCGGCGTTAACATATTCGATCGCGTTTGCGCGGCGGCCGCCTTTGTTGTGTTCCGCCACCTGCAGTTGTCCCCTGGCCTTTTGCAGGTCTTCACGCGCCGCTTTCATAAACGGCTGATCGGGCGCCGCTGCACTCGGATAGGCAAAAGCGACTGCGCTCAGTAACAACGCCAGGATCAATAGAATAGTCTTCGTGCTCTTCATAGAGTTCTCTCCAATTTGTTTTGATGGAAAATCAACGAGGTGATGTCCGTAAAACGCCGGTATCCTACACCGTTTGAGGCTGCGGCAACAAGACGTACCGGAATTTACTCAACGGCTCCGCGCGACGGAACTTTCGTTTTGCCGTGCTGCCTCAGGTAATAGTCGTGAATGTAATTTTTCATCCCAATCTCCCACGGATGCATGCCGTACTGATTGGCTTCGGCCTTCGCGCGTTCGCTGGTCCAACCGTCGTGCGCGATGCGATAGACTGCGATCACGGTGCCGGTGCGATCCTCTCCAAGCCGACAGTGAACAAAGACGGGTTGATTGTCCGAGTCGTTGATGATCGACAACACGCGAGTGACTTGCTCGTCGGTTGGGCGGCCAGTTCGCTTGAAGGGCACGTTGAAGTAACGCAATCCGGCGGCGCGCGCCTCAGCTTCTTCGGCGCGAGCCTGATCGTTACTCTCACGCAGATTGACGACAGTGCGAATACCGAGTTGGGCCAAACGCTTGAGGCCGCCTCGGCGCGGCTGTGCGCCGCGATAAAGCTGTGAGTTGACCTCGTGAAAGTTCGGCAGCTCTTTGTAAGACGTGTTCTGGGCGGCTGCCGAAAAGAAAAGAGAGACAGAAATAATAACGGCCGTTAAATAACGCGCGGCTCTTGTTTTCATGTCCGACAGTTTACTACGACGATTTCAAGCAGCCGAAGTCTTCCGCACAACAAACTTTGCTGCCTCAAGCCCCGTAAGAAACCAGCCGATGACGATCGCGCCCAGTTGCATCAGCAGGTACGCGTTGCTAAAGCTCCACCAGGTCCATTCATCAACGTGGCCGCCCACGAAAATGAGCACGCCGGAGATCAGGACACTTGCTCTTCCTTTTCCTCCGACAAACTGAACCAGTTGCCCGAGTTGTCTTTCATCACCGTGGCAGTACCCCATGACTGCACGCTGGGCGGTCCTTTGAATTCGACGCCGCGTGCCTTTAACGCTTCATAAGTCTTCCGGCAGTCTTTGGTTTCGAACACCCCCCCGCCCAGAACGCCCTTGTCGACCAGCGATCGCAGTTGCGCGGCGGATTCTTCGTCCAGCATCATGCCCGCTTTTGGCTCCATCAGAATGATCTCAAAGCCGGGCTGGTCCTTAATTCTCATCGTGAGCCAGCGATAGTCTTCGCCGACCATGGCATCGGTATCGACTTCAAATCCCAACTTATCTCGATAGAACTCGAGCGCCTCCTGCTGGTTCTTCACCCAGATCAAAGCGTGCGACATTTTTGTAATCATTGTATCTCCACTCCTTCGTCAGGTTTTGAAAAGGAGCATAAGAAGTTTCGGGAAAACTCGCTTCTCGAAAATTGCGGTATTGATCCGATTCACCCGCGGTGGCGGGCAGGCATAGCCGATCGTCCACTAACGCGGGCCGCTGCCGTCCAGTCCGTACATGTAAAGAAAACAACCCGGTACCTTGCGCAGCGACTGCAGTTCGCGCTTTCGATAACTGGCCGGCGCGTCGCCGACACATCTTCGGAAAAGCGAGCTGAACGATCCTGGACTTTGGAAGCCCACTTCAAAGCACACATCCGTCACGCTCAGCCGGCGGGAGCGGAGCAGCACCTTCGCCCTTTCGATTCGACGCTGAATCAGGTACTGGTGCGGTGTTTTGTTGAAGGCCTGGCGGAACAATCGCAGGAAATGATAACGAGAGAAACACGCCTGGCTCGACATCTGGTCCAGGTCGAGCGGATGATCGTAACAGTGATCGATGAATTCGCGCGCGCGGCATAAGCGCCGATAGACTTCAGTGCCGAGCAGTTGATCCGCCATGGCTTCTGTCTTCTCCGCTAAATATTTGGTTCCCAAATCTCGCGCAGGTCGAGAATAAAGCCCGGCAACTCAGGGTCGCCAGAAATCTCCAACGGATTGTCCATGATTTCGACGCTGCGGCCGGGCCGGTAAATGTGCACCTGCCTCGTCTCGGGATTAATCAGCCAGCCAAGCCTCACACCATTCTGAATGTACTCATCCATCTTTTCCTGTACGTCTTCAAAAACGTCTGTTGGCGATTTCAGCTCGATCGCGAAATCAGGAGGCAGCGGTAAAAACTTTTGCTTCTGTTCAGGCGTCAACTCCGCAAGACGCGTGCGCACCACCCAGGCCGCATCCGGAGATCGATCCGCCCCGTTTGGCAGCTTGAATCCGGTTGAAGAATCAAACGCCGCGCCCGAGCCATCACGCTTCGTCCAGTTGTGCACTTGGGCCGTAATATCCGAATTACGGTTGCCTGTTTCTCCCCCAGTTGGCGGCATAACGATGAGGTCTCCTTCCGCAGTGCGTTCCAGTCGCAAGTCACGGTTAATCTGGCAGAGGTGGAAGAACTGGTCGTCGGTCAACTCAACGGCAGGACGCAAGTGAAGCATCCACGGCGATACCCGTCTGGGTGGCTCGATGATGGGAGGTTCTATGATCGCCTGACTCATGCGCCTTCTTTCCTCCTGACGCGCGGCATTCTAACACAGGCCTTACGGCCGTCAGCAGTATCAATGCGGTGGTTGAGGTCCATCGGCGTAATAACTCCCCCCGGGTTGTGCCGACGGCGCTCTTGAACGCCGCGATGAACGCGCTCGTGCTGTCATAGCCGACAGCCACGTTTCACGCTATGCTCATGGAAAATGAATTAGCTAAGGAGCGAGCCAATGCCCAACAACGTGAAGCATTTTGCAATTAGCGCTGATGACGTGCCGCGTGCGCGCAAGTTTTACGAACAGACTTTCGGCTGGCAATTCACGCCCTGGGGACCGCCGGGCTTTTATCTCATTCGCACGGGAACAAAAGACGATCCCGGCGTGCATGGCGCGCTGCAGGGACGCCGAGAGATTGTCGCCGGCAAACCCATGTTTGGTTTTGAGTGCACGATCGGCGTTGACTCGATCGATGACACTGTAGCCGCGATCGAAGCCAACGGTGGAAAGATCGTCATGCCCAAATTCACGATACCAACTGTCGGCACGCTGATCTTTTTTGAAGACACGGAGGGAACGGTCATCGGCGCGATGGAGTATGACGAAAGCTACAACTTCGAAGCGGATTAGTCGCGCCTGGGAGCGCGGACATGCGGGGTCCCCGGCGGGGCAGCCCCGCTGGGGTGCTCGTCCTGTCCGCATCTTCTCTTAAGGCTTTGCCGGCAGCGGCTTGCTCAATACGCCTGAGATCAATTCATTCAGACCGGGATCACCCTCGTGACGAAACTTGTAGAGCACGGTCAATCGGTTTAGCGAGGTCGCTTTGCTCTGCGCGTTCTTTGGATCGTCGCCCGCGGCGGCAACGGCGCGCGCATAAGCATCGATGATGCGATCGATCACTTGATTCAATTTCTCGATCGCCTGCTTGCTCTCAGGCGCGTCGGGCTTGCCCGCAAAGTTCTTTTGGTAGTCGGCGGACATTTTCGCGTAAGGGCCCGTCTCGTACGCCACCGCCAGCACGTAGTAAGTTCCGGGCAGTTTCTTGAGTTCGCTTTCCAACTGCGCGGCTTTGATCAGATTCTCAATCGCTTCGTTGGGTGCGCTCTTCAAACTCAGCAGGCCAACGGTGTAATAAAGATAAGCAAGCGTGTCGTCCTTGCCTTTGAAGGGCCCCCAGTTCTCCGGCACTTTGCCGCCTTCGATGAACTCGAGCGCCTTCTTCGCATAACCCATCGCTTCGGCATTAAAATTTTCATTCCGCGCGGTCGCTGCCAGATAGCCGGCGTTCCCCAATGCGATCAAGCTGTCGAGATGATCCGCGTCGTCCGCCATCACCCGCTTGCCGAGCTTGAACGCCTCAACAAAGTTCCGCTCTTCGTAAACCAGTTGCCGCAGTTGGCCCTGGCGGAGTTCGATTTCATAACCCACAACAAAGTTTTGCACGTACTTCGAAATATCATCGTTGTCCTTCGCGTAGCGCTGCAAATATGCTTTGGCGGTTTCGTACGCGACCGGCTTGTTGGTCTTGTAGTTGTTGACAAACTTCGTATAGAGATTGACCTTGACCTCGTCATCGGTCTCCTGCACCGTTTGCGTCTTCGCCGGTGGCTGAGCACGAACCGCAAAACTCGTCAGCGAAAATACAATCGCGCCACTTGCCAATAATTGAATCAAACCCCTGATGCGCATAAGTCCTCCAAACGATTTCCCTGGATGCCTCGCCTTGAGCGCTAACTACTATACCAAAGGCCCGGGCTTCAGCGAATCTTAGTTGTTGTTCGGCGGAAACAGGTTGCTGACTGGTCCCTTAAGGTTTTTGCAAGTCTTGAGGTTATAATTCATTTTGTTAATGCGAACAAGAAAACAAGGGAGCTTTGATGTCGACAAATAGAGCCACCAAGCGGCTTGATCGTCTGCGGTTTGTAGGCCGGATACTTTTTCTTACCGAAGACACGACGCTCATTCGCCGACAGTTGCAAGGCGAGGATCTGGAAGCAGAGCTGACGAAGAAACTCCTGGCCGGTGAGTTGCCGTTGATGAACAACATTTCAACCGACGAGATCACGCCGGGATGGGTGTGCTTCCATTACGACGAAACGCTCTCGCAGTACGTTTACGTCGGGATGCGCGAAGGCGCGGTGCAAAAAGATGAAGTGAAGAACGGCGGATTTGCGGTCGTCGTTTCCGGTTTATCCAAAGGCTGCGGATCGTCGCGCGAGACAGCGCCGTATTCGGAAAAGTGGGCGGGCATTCAGCTCGTCATTGCCCAGAGCATCGAAAAGATCTACGGACAGAACTCGCAGAACATTGGACTGTTGACCTCAACCGATTTCGGTTTGATTGAACGTATCCGCGGCGGCGAAGAGATTCCGCTGGAAGAATTCACGACGGGCCTCGATCCGATCTCGAAAGCAATCGTGGAATACGGCGGGCTCTTTAACTACAACAAAGCTCGGCTCGCCGGAGAAGTCTCGCCACCCTTGTCAGTACCACCTGCGTCAGCGGGTGGGTCGCGTCGCCCGATGACGATTGTCGAAAAGATCATCGCCAAACACGCCTTTGTTACCGCAGGCAAGATCGGCGTCGAAGCAGTGAAACCTGGCGATGCTTTGTTCGCGATAGCGGACGTCCGTTTTTCGCACGAGTACGTCACGCCGATGGCTGAAGCGCTCTTGAAACAGGCGCTCGGTCCTGAAGCGCGTGTGACGGAACCTGAATCCGTTTTCGCATTTCGCGATCATTTGACGTTCCTGAGCCGTGTGATGTCGCAGAAGCATCGCGACATGGGACTGTTGGAAAAGGCCGAAGGACTCGCGACCACGCAGGAAACTTTCACGAACGCACAGGGCATCAAGCTCTACGGCGAAAACCCCGAAGGCGGCTCGGAAGCAATTTGCCACAATGCGGTGGTGGAAGATCTCGCCCTGCCCGGACAAATAGTGATCGGAACGGATTCGCACACATGCATGGCCGGCGTGCTGGGGTGCTTTGCGTTCGGCGTCGGCGCAACCGACATGGCCAACGCCTGGTACACGAAAGACATTCGCATTCGTGTTCCCGAAACTGTTCGTTACGTTTTCAAAGGTCACAAACGCGCGGATGTCGCCGCAAAAGATGTCATGCTTTACATCCTCGCTTCGGATTACATGAAGACGAGCAAAGGCATCGGCAAGGTGCTCGAGTTCGCCGGCGATGATTTGAAGAACTGGCCGATGGACGAGCGCGCAACGCTCACGAACATGGCTGTTGAGGCCGGAGGGACGACGGGGATTATCGAGCCTGACGAGCAGACAGTTGAATACATCGTGCGCATGCGCTGCCTCGACGCGAACGAGGTGCGCAAAGGATTCACCCACAGCGATCCGGATGCCGAATATGCAGCGACGTTTGAAATCGATCTCGATGAGATTCGTCCGATGGTGGCGCTGCCCGGCGATCCCCGCAACGGCATTCCGATCGATGAGTTGTCAGAGGAAGTAAAGATCGACGCAGCCTACGGCGGCTCGTGCACCGGCGGTAAGATGGCCGACATGGACATGTACGCCGAGGTCTTACAAAACGCGCTCGCGCAGGGGAAACGCGTCGCGCCCGGAGTCCATCTTTATCTGCAGTTTGGTTCGAAGAAGATCAAACAGTACGCTCGCGAACGCGGCTACATCGAAATCTTCGAACGCGCCGGCGCCGAATTGATCGATCCCAGTTGCGGCGCGTGCATCAACGCCGGCCCTGGCGCTTCCAAGACCGCAGAGACCGTTACGGTGAGCGCGCAGAACCGAAACTTCCCCGGCCGCAGCGGCCCCGGCAAACTCTACCTCGCGTCTCCGTACGTCGTCGCGGCTTCAGCCATCGCCGGCAAGATCGTCGAGCCTTATGAGTTTTTGCACCAGCCGGTGGAAGAACTGTTACCTGCTTAGGGGCCTGGGGCATGAACGCGATACGTTATCAGATTGAGTACGGCCATACCGCGCTTGAAGACTTGGGCCCTGCTTCGCGCCCATCGCCCGCACAAACTTTGCTTTCGATTTGGGAGGAGTGATTGAACTCTATCCTACGAAGCGAACGATCATTCGCTTCGACGCAGGTGACACCATCATTCGTTTGGGCGCGCGCAACATAGCTGCGACACAGGTGCCGGCGCCGGGCAGTTTAGCTCCGATTCGCCTGGTTGTGATCCCGGCATCGGCCGAAACCACGCACAACTTTCAGGGCAGCATTGGTGTTGGCTTTCGCTTCTGAGTTACCGATTATTTGCTTTCACCGCGTTGTTGATTAGTTTCACGGCCGTCTCGGGATCTTCCACTTCGATCACCAGTTTGTGATAGCGCTCGTGATCCAGCTCCACGACGATCGTCTTTTCCGGATGACGGACGTCCCAAAACACTAAACCGCCATCCTGGTAGAATGTACCCGCGCGAAAAATGTTCGGGAGACCGGCGCCGCCTAACTTGATTCCCTGAAACCAGCCCATCGCCGGATCGGGATCAACATGCGCGCCGTTGATGTGCGCCAGCGGAATCTCCAGACGACTGCGCAAAGACCACAACTGGTCCCAGCCCTGCACTTCAAAAACTGCTTTGTCGCCTTCGATACTGATTTCAATCATTTGAAACGCCTCCGCAGAGTGGAAGAATTGTTCGTACGATAGCACAGGTTTCTCGACGCAGGCATTATCCTCCTGAAATGCGTTCGACACTCCACCTCGCAAGCGCAACCCCTGGTGCTGGTTCAGTTCGCTTGTGGCACGCGCATCTTGCGCGTGATTCACGGGCGGGACGCCCGTGCCACTTTTCAAATGAACCAGCACCCAACCCCTCGTTGGCTTGGACATTCGACGGCGAGGCGATGGATAATGCGTCAAATCAATTTACGAGGAGATAACTTATGATTCCCAGTAAACGTTTCAGCGTTTCCCTACTCGCATTCTTTTTCCTTTGCGTGGCGCAATACGCGTCCGCGCAGCAGCCACCGCTGGCAATCAAGCCGCTGCGGCCCAGCCAGAAGGCGAGCGTGATGCAGACCGTCGGCGTCACCGACATCACCATTACCTACAGTCGGCCGCCCGTGAAAGGGCGGACAATTTTCGCGGATGCTCCCGCCACAATGGAGGCGCGCGCCAAGGGCGAGGCCACTCTCGACAATCAGAACGAACGTAAGGCCGGCGAACCCATCGTTCCCTATAACCACGTGTGGCGTGCCGGCGCGAACGAAGCGACGATGTTTCAGGTCACCGATGATGTCTTAGTCAACGGACAACCGTTAAAGGCCGGCACCTATAGCATGCACGCCATACCCGGTAAGGAAGAGTGGACAATCATCTTCAATAGCGATGCCGGGCAGTGGGGCAGCTTTACTTATGACTCGGCGAAGGACGTGCTGCGCGTCAAGACGAAGCCGCAGATGGTAAACGACAACCAGGAATGGCTGATATACAGTTTCGATCCGGTCACTGATAATTCCGCCACCGTCAATCTTCGCTGGGAGAAAGTTCGCGTTCCGTTTACCGTCGAAGTCAAAGACGTCAAGGCGGCCTGGCGCGCCAGGGCTGATGCGCTCATTGCCGCCAATCCAACTAACGAAGTTCTTCCGCTTCAGGTAGCGAACACTTACGCCCGCGACAAGAATTGGGATGAAGCACTAAAATTTGTTGACCAATCCATCAAAGTCAAAGAGACGTTCGCGAATCTTTCCGCCAAAGCCAACATCCTTTGGGGAGCGGGCAAGAAAGAAGAAGCGCTGACGGTTGCCGATGCGGCCATCGCGAAAGGCAAGGCCGACAAAGTTAACACGACGACCTTCGAAAAACGCGTTGCCGACATGAAAGCTGGCAAGATGTAAGCGTGAATTAGAAATTCTCTCGTGAAGGTTACGCATTTTCGATCGCCGACCGCTTTCCGAGAGTGGCTGGAGCAGCATCACAAAACCGCGCAGGAACTGTGGGTCGGCTTTTACAAGAAGGGCTCAGGCAAGCCGAGCCTCACCTGGCCCGAGTCCGTTGCTGAAGCCCTTTGCTTCGGGTGGATCGACGGCATTCGCAAACGCGTCGATGAAGAGAGCTACACGATCCGCTTCTCCGCGAAAGCGCACCAGCACGTGGAGTTCCGTCAATATCAAACTCGCGCAACAACTGATCGAACAAGGCCTGATGCAACCCGCTGGCCTCGAGGCATTCAAAGCCCGACGCGAGAATCGCTCCGGCATTTATGCTTACGAACAGCGCAGTGAAAACCTCCCCGAGCGTTACGCGAGCAAATTCAAGAAGCACAAACTCGCGTGGCAATTCTTTCAATCGCAACCAGCCTGGTATCGCAAGACCGCTATGTGGCACATCGTCAGCGCGAAGAAAGAAGAGACGCGACTGAAGCGATTGGAAAAATTGATCGAAGACTCCGCCGCAGGACGATCAGTTCAGCAACTTGCGCGCAAGCCGAGGTAGAAAATCTCGAACCTATCACGAGTAGGAACGGAGACTCAAACGCGCTCGGCGTGGAATGTCGACCGACTTGTCGCCTGCCGAAGCTCATCACTGCCTCGGCCGCTTGCCCCAAGTTGGCGATGGCGGTTCCTTCGTAGCGCGATCGACTGGATGTTCTTTCAGCATGCGCATTGCTTCCTGCACCGCGCGTTCGAGTTGCGGATCGCGTCCGGCGACTACGTCTTTAGGCCAGTTCTCGACGTCGATGTCGGGTGCGACGCCTTCATTCTCAACCGCCCATCTGTTATCGCGCGCGAAGAAGCCGCCGCGTGGCGCGATCATCGATCCTCCATCAACAAATGTAGGCGTGTCGGCCGTATGAACGAGTCCGCCCCAGGTTCGTTTGCCGACCAGCAAACCGATCTTTCGGTACCTGAACATGTAAGGCATCAAGTCGCCACCCGAACCCGCCATCTCGTTAATGATCATTACCTTCGGACCCCAGATGCCCGCTGCCGGACTCGTGAACGGATAACGATCGCCGGCGACGTTGTTGAAGTAACCATCGAAATCGCGTTGCAGCACGTCGATGATGTAGTCGGCTGCTGAGCCACCGCCGTTGTAACGTTCATCGATGATCGCGCCCGTCTTGTCCTGCTGCGAAAAGTAATAACGATTGAAGCTCGAATAGCCCGGCTGCCCCGTATTCGGCAGATAGACATAAGCGAGTTGTCCGCCAGAGAGTTTTTCAACCAGGCGACGGTTTGACTCGACCCACGCGCGCGTGCGCAGACCCTGTTCGTTCGCGACCGGCACCACGACGACATGGCGCGCGCCCTCCATCGTCGGCTTGTCGTTGACGGTCACCGAAGTTTGTCGATTCGCCGTGCCATCAAGCAAGCGATAAATGTTGTCGGGCGCTTTCAGCTCGACGCCATTGATCGCAAGAATGTAATCGCCGATGTTTACGTTTGCGCCGGGCACCGCAAGCGGCGAACGAAGATCAGGATTCCAATTTTCGTTGTCATAAATCCTCGTGACTTTGTAACGGCCATTTTCAATCGCGAAGTCCGCGCCCAGCAATCCTCCTATCACCGGAGGAACATCCGGCATATCCCCGCCGCGCACGTACGAGTGCCCGATCGCAATCTCAGAACCCATCATGTCGATCAAATAATTCAGATCGGCGCGATGCATTGCGTACGGCAACATCGCGCCGTACATCTCTTTGTCCTTCACCCAATCCGTCCCGTGCAGGTTCGGCACATAGAGATAGTCGCGCTGGTTGCGCCAACCTTCGTTGAAGATCTGTTTGAACTCCTCTTTCGGATCGAGATACATACGCAAAGTGAACGTGAGCCTGCCGCTCCCGGGCTGTGGCGGAGTTCGATCTGCATCAACTATGTAAAGCGAAGGCGCCGGAGGCCGGCCACTAAAAACCACCAAAACGCCGCCGCCGCCGCCGCCGGCCGCACGATAGACGAGTTTGTGACCATCGGCGCTCACGTCAAAGCTTGCGACTCCGGTGACAAATGTCGCAGCCTTCCGATCGCTGAGCCGATAGCGGATCAATTCATTACCACCACCGCCGCCACCAGCTCCGCCCCCGCCCTGACCGGGACGACCAGCTTCGAGATAAAAGACGATGCCGTCAGCGCCAGCCGACAACGCCGAGTACTGTCGCTCAGGCACGCCGGGCACCGAGATAATTCGGTGCGACAACTCATCAAAATCGATCTGAACATTTACCGGCGGACGCGGCCTGCGCGCGGGCTGATCCGCTTGCGGTTCGGGTTGAGGGGTTTCGGCGCCTTCGCCCGCACCGGGCCGGCCTCCACGCACAGCACCACCGCCGCCGGGAACAGGACTCGGCGCGCTCCCGACGCCTTTGTCCTCATCACTCTCGGGCAGTAACGGACTGGCATCGCCTTTCTTCAGCACCGCAAGGTACAAACCGAAATTCTCGTCGTGATCGTAAGAGGTCATGTCGAGCCACTGCGAACGCAAACCAAAATCAGTCGAGGCGAGAAACCAGAGGTACTTGCCGCTCGCATCCCAGGCCGGCCACACTGCATCAGCAAGTCCGTCGGTGACTTGCTTTGTTTCTCCGGTCTCAACGTTGCTCACAAAGATGGCGTGATACATCGATCTCAAACGGCTCGAGTACGCCACCCATTTCGAGTCGGGACTCCAAACCGGATTGAGCGTGCGCTGTGGCACCATCCACGGATCGCTGCCGACGACTTTCGCCTGGCCGCTCGCAACGTCAAGCACCCAGACATGCAGGTTCGTGTCCGTGAAAACGATCTTCTTCGAATCAGGCGACCACGAAGGCGTGTAGTAATGCGTCGGATGATCAAGCACGATCTCGCGCGGCGGTGTCAGCCCATCCTGCGCTTCGATGTAGAGACGATACTCGCCTGACTTGTCGCTGAAGTATGAAATCCATTTTCCATCCGGCGACCAAGCTGGATCGCGTTCGGCCGAGCTGCCTGAATTAGTGAGGTTGCGCACGTCTCCCTTCTCAGCCGGGATGGTAAATATCTCGCCGCGCGCCTCGACGACGACGCGCTTGCCTGTGGGTGAGAGCGCCATGTTCGTCATCCGGTTTGTCACGTCCTCCCATTTCGGCATCATCCACGGGAAATCGCCTGCGGCCGTGATGTTGACGACATGTTCTCTGCCGGTCCTGGGATCCAGCTCGTGAATGTAACCGGCTTGCTCGAACACAACGGCGCCTTCGCCCGAATCGATTGTCTTGACGTCGAAATCAGTGAACCTCGTCACTTGCGTCAGTTTCTTCGACTTCGTCTGATAGGACCACACATTAGCAACGCCGTCGCGATCGGAAATGAAATAGACAGCATCGTCCACCCAAACGGGATCCATGTCTTTCGAGTCGGTCCACGGCGGCGATACAAGTTCGTAAGTTTTGAGATCGACGATCCAGATCGGGCGGTTCTGTCCGCCGCGATAGTTGCGACGCTCCTCGTCCCACGAGTTGTTCATCCGGTAGGCGATATGAGTTCCGTCCGTCGAGATCTTGCCCTGGTAACCACGAGGCAGCGGCATCGGTTCCTCAACGCCACCAGCCGCAGGGACGGTCCAAAATCGCGGCGCGCCGCTCGGCGTCCACGTCGCGCGGGCCGATGAAAACAAAATCGCTTTGCCGTCAGGCGTCCAGCCCTGCACTTGATCGGCGCCGGGATGCCAGGTAAGTCGGCGCGGCTCGCCGCCGTCAGCCGCGACGACGTACACGTCCATGTTGCCGGCGTACTCGCCGCTGAACGCGATCCATTTTCCGTCGGGCGAGAAATGCGGATTCGTCGTCTGGCCCTGGAAGCTTGTAAGCCGCCGCGCAGAGCCGCCGGCGCGCGGGACGACGAAAATGTTGTTCGCGTAAGCAAACCCGATCTGCGTAGCGCTCACGGTTGGCGTGCGCAATAGCCGCGTCTGCCCGTTCGGCGTTTGAGCGCTTACCGACACGAGAGCGCCGATCAATAAACCAAATAGAATGAAAGTGCGGCAGCAATGCTCCGCTGAAAAAGTTCGTGTAGACATTTGTTTTTCCTCCAGGAAGGAGACCGATGAATTGCGTGCGTGCCCCTTTTAGCATGAAGCTCATTGAGGAGCAAAGTTTTCTATGCGTTTTCTGGGCCGGCGGCCGCCGAACAGATCCATATGTAAAGTTAGGCCGCCAACTTTACATATGCGAAACTATATGTAAAGTTCCCGCTGGACGAAGATGGGCGTTGCAAAACTAACAGACCAGAATACCGTCGTGCCTGACAGCAAGTACGCACGCTTCGAGCGCGAGCGACGCTACCTTTTGCGGGATTTGCCCGAAGGGTTGACGCGCGCCGATTATCATTTGCAGATCACCGACAACTACATCACCGGCACGCGGCTGCGGATTCGCAAGGTGCGCGATCCGCGCACCAACAAATGGACGGTGAAGTTTACCCAGAAGTTTGCGCCTAATCCGCAAAATTTGTCGCGCACTGTAATCACGAACATCTATCTCGATGCGCAGGAGGCGGAGACGCTGGCAATCTTCGAGGCAAATGAGATTCGCAAGAACCGTTATTCTTTTGAATTTGAAGGCCGAAAGTTTTCGATTGACATGTTTCTCGGCGACCTGTTTGGGCTGGTGCTGGCGGAACTGAGTTTTGAGGCGGATGAAGAACTCGAGAGTTTTCCAAAGCCGCCCTTTGCGCTCGCCGACGTCACAAACAATGAAGTGTTCACCGGCGGCAGCCTCTGTCATTCGACGTTTGAAGATATTCGCAACGAGATTATGAAAAGCGCGATCGTTGAGATAACGGGCGTATAGAGTACAAGCTTCAGCTTGGCTTTTCCGGTCGCGAACTACCAGGCTAAAGCTTGAACTCTAAGCGCCTGACGGATTGACGCGTTCGAGCGCCGTCAAGAATTAGTTGTCATTTACTTTCCGGCGCACACTTGAGATAAGCAGAATGAACTTCAAAAAGCTCGTCATCCCCATGGCTCTAACGATCGCGCTGGCAATTGCTTTCGCCTGCCGGAAAAACAAGACAACCAACGCCCCAGCTAACGCAACTGCTACTCCCGAAGCGTCACGTCAGCCCGAAGTCACCGCAGTTCCGGGAACTTATTTCAAAGGCTCGATCGGTACCTCAACCGATCTACAAATGAAACTCGTTCGCGATGGCGAGAAACTGACAGGCAGCTACTTCTACCGAAAAGTCGGCGCGAAAATCGATCTCAAAGGAACCATCGACAAAGAAGGCAACGTGACGCTTGAAGAGTTTGGCGCCGGTGGCAAACAGACCGGCGTCTTCAAAGGTCTTTGGAAAACTGACAACGAAGACGGACGCGCCAGCATCGCCGGTAACTGGTCAAAGCCCGGCGGAGAAAGTAAGACGGCGTTCTCGCTGCACGAGGAACCAATTAGTTTCACCGGCGCGACGGAGATCGTGGCAAAGCAGATCAAGGAAGCAAACAAGAAGCTGAATTACACGATCGATGTCGAGTATCCGGAAGTGACCGGAGCGACCGATAATCGCTTCGCGAAGTTCAATCAGGAAGCGAAGGACCTGGTCACGAAACAGGTCGCCGCATTTAAAAAAGCGCAGGCCGACGCGGCGAAGTTTGCGGCCCAAGCGAAGTCGCCACCGGAGACGCCGACCCTGTCGAGCATGGCGAGCGATCTCAGTGGCGGTTACACGATCGCCATCGCGAATGACAATCTGATTAGCGTTCAATACGACCTTGGTGGCTATTCCGCCGGCGCAGCGCATAACAATTCAAGCTCATACGCGCTCAACTACGACGTGAAAGCGGACAAGGTGCTGAAGCTCGCTGAAATTTTCAAGCCCGACGCGAAATACCTGCAAGCAATCTCGGCTTACTGCATCAGCGATCTGAAAAAGCAGTCGAAGAAAAACGGGAACTCCCTGCCGGACGACATGATTCAGGTGGGCGCGGCGCCGAAGGTTCAGAATTACAAAAGTTGGACGGTGAGCAAAAAAGGTTTGGCGATAACTTTTGACGCGTACCAGGTTGGGCCTTACGTCGCCGGGCCGCAAAGCGTACTCATCCCTTACGCGGCGCTAAAGGATCTGATTAAGCCCGACGGTCCGATTGGCGCTTTCGCGAAATAAGGTTGCAGGGCGACAGGCGTTTCGGAGTTCGACCTTTAGGTTGCTGGTTGGAGAGTCGAAAACCAAGCTAAAGCTTGAACTCTCAGCGCCTGTAAACGCAACGCTTGCTTTATGAATAAGCTGGTGGGAATAAGTGTAGTTGTCGGCGGCGCTTGTCTGATTCTCGTCGGGCTGTTGATCTATTTAGGCGGCTTTAATTGGTTTGGCCGCTTGCCTGGGGACATCCGCTACGAAAGCGCGCGCACGCAAGTTTACGTTCCCATCGTCTCGATGCTTTTGGTATCGCTGGCGCTAAGTCTGATCTTCTATTTGATTCGGCGGTTCTTCTAAGCTCACACGACTTCCGGCGCTCAAATCGCCGGGATGCTCCTTAACAGCAGCGCCAATACCGCGATCTGATTCAATTGTTTCTACGTCGGCAGAGCTTTCTTTGTATTCGCTTATGCCATGCGCCGGCGATTGAAAAGATTTATCACCAGAATCACGAGCGCAACTACGAGCAACAAGTGAATCAGGTTCGTGGTGACAAAGCCGCCAAGAAACCCAAGCATCCACAGCACCAACAACACTACTAGAATTGTCCACAACATGATCGTCTCTCCTTAATCAAACTCCATCTGACCTTCTGAATCTCCTTGAGACCCTTGTGTAAAGCTAGTGTGGGCTCCGGCCGCTGGGGCCGTCTGTGCGCTGGAGCACATATGTGCTAACATTTGTGTTCAGGCCATTAGCGTTGTCGTTGCCTCTGACGAAAACTCTTTACATCGCGGAAGAGTCCGAAATCCGTTCTGGCTTTTTCAGCGGCGGCGGCGGCATGGAGGGTTCACATGTCTGTCTCAATAAACCCTGTTCCCCCAAGGGGAAACCGCTTGCTCGGGAAACTTCCGGACGAGGAGTATGAACGCCTGCTGCCAAAACTTCAGGAAGTCTCTTTTTCCCTCGGTGAAGTTGTATATGAATTCGGCGGACATTTGGATTATGTCTTTTTCCCTACAACAGCAATCGTCTCTCTGCTCTACACCATGGAAAACGGCACGAGCGCCGAAATGGGCTTGACGGGTAACGATGGTGTGGTGGGGATTGCCCTCTTCATGGGCGGAGGCACCATGCCCAACCGTGCCGTCGTGCAGAGTGCCGGCAGGGCCCTGAGGATGAAGGCAAAGGTGCTGCAAGATGAATTCGCGATGGGCGGCAAATTCCAACACTGGCTGCTGCGCTACACGCAAGCACTCATTACCCAAATCTCACAGACAGCCGTTTGCAACCGGCTGCACTCGGTTGAAGAGCAACTTTGCCGCTGGCTGTTGTTAAGCCACGACCGGGTTCCGTCGGACGAGTTGATCATGACGCAGGAACTGATCGCCGATATGTTGGGTGTCCGCCGCGAAGGCGTGACCGTGGCCGCCGGTCGCTTGCAAGATGTTGGAGCGATTAGCTACGTCCGCGGCCACATCAAGATTCTCGACCGCCAAAAATTGGAAGAAACCGTCTGCGAATGTTACCGAGTTGTCAAAAACGAGTTTGACCGCTTGCTCGGATAGATACCAAGGCAAAAGTAAAAAGGTAAAAGGCAAAAAGGAAGGGCGAATCAATCAACGGGCCGTTGGTTGTCGCCCTTCTCACTTTTCCTTTCTACTTTTGCCCTGCTTCCAATGTGCGATAACGCAAGGACACTCGCTCTTTCGAGTGGTATAGTCTCAGGACGGCTGATGATGAACCGTTGCGTTATCAAGAGCGTGGGGCCGCGGAAGGATTAACAGCGAAACAACAGGGTGTGGTTGCTGCATTTTGCGTTTCGGCTAGACGCCCTCTAACGCGTTAGGAAACAACTTATGAAACTAACAAACATGGCTGCACTCTTCGCTCTGATAGTTATGATCTGTAGCGCGCCAATCGTCGCACAACGCACGACCCGACCTTCCGCGGCGGTTCGATCTCCTGAAGTCGTGCTTAGAGAATTCTACAAGTGGTATATCCATGCCGGGAGCCATGACATAGATCCACTCAAGACCGACAAGGCTACTTTTAGGAAGTACGTCAGCGCGAGGTTCATTCGTGAAATTGAAAGAAACGAAAGACTGCCCGAAGGTGAAGGTTTCGATGCAGATTATTTTCTGCAAACGCAAGACCCGCTTCCCTCTTCCGATGCAAACAATGAAGCGGAGTGGCTAAAGAGTATCTCGGTATCGAGAGTCGCAGTCAAAGGAACAACAGCCACGGCGATTGTCACTTTTTTCGCTGGGTATCCGAAGGTGAAGGTGAGCCTCATACAAGAAGGTGGCGTCTGGAAGATTAATCACGTAGCGGACGCACACTGATACGAATCCTTGCTGGTCAATGAGTCCTGATAAATTCAGCTATGCGGCAGATCATTTCACTGCGGGTTGGTGAATTGCATAATTCGGAAAGGAAAAGATTCATGAAGAATGTGCTTATGTTCGTTATGCCTTTAGTATTCCTTTGCACACCTTCACTGGCATCACCTTCGCAGAACCAGGACACCACCGTTATTGATAAGTTCATCTCGAAGCAGGCCACTCAGGAAGGCGGCGACGAGGACGCAGAAGCGAGAAAGGTGGCGGAGGGGGACCTCAACCGCGATGGCACCTCCGACCTCGCAGTCTTATACACGATTGAGGGTCAGAACGGGACAAACAACTATGTGCAATACCTGGCCGTATTCGTTCGAGTCAAAGGGCGCCTTCTTCCAGTTACACACGCCGCAGTTGGCGGCAAGTCTTATCGGGCGGTTGAGCTGGAGTCAATCAGCAACAGCGTAATCCTGTTAAAGACACTTAAGTATGCAGCGAAGGACGCGGCGTGCTGCCCGAGCAAGAAAGGGACGGCTCGATACGCGCTGGTCAACCGCAGGCTCAAGGAGCTATAGGGTCCGTTCCCCAGCCACAACGAGTCATGAGACCGGGAATCCTGTCAATCGAGCGCAGAGGAACGACGGTGACGATGGCGTCATCGCGCGCAGGAAGTTGGCGACCATCGTTCTGGTGAGAAGAAGCAACACGATTTATCCGTATCATCGACAAGATGCCAAAAGCATCAGGCGACGGTAGTGGAATTCTTACTGACCTACTCAGGCAGAAAGCTATCGTATTCCTCTTTGGTGATTCTGTAGCATTGACAGACGATCGCCTCCAGCTTTGCCGGCTGGAGGATCGTAAGGATGCCGCGACTGTAGCTAATCAATTTCTCACGTTGTAGATTGCCAGCAGCTTTGTTTACGCCTTCGCGTCGCACGCCCAGCATGCTGGACAAGAATTCCTGGGTGAGGCGAAACTTCTCCGCTTCCATCCCGTCGCGGGTCGTCAGCAGCCACCGTGCCAAGCGGGCATCTATTGAGTGGAAGCGGTTGCACACAGCTGCTTGGGCTGTTTGCGTCAATCGTGAGTGCGTGTATCGTCGCAGCAGGCGCGGCAACCCTCCTCCGTTTTCGCATTCCTTTCGTAAGGCCGTCGCCTTCATTCTCAGGGCCACACCCGCACCTTGCACGACGGCGCGATTACGTGATGTCTTTACGCCCATGAATACGGGGAGGCCGACCATACCCTCGCGGCCCACCATGCCAACCTCGAGATTGGTTCCCTCGCCTTCAGTTGCGAGCAGAGACACAACGCCACTCGTCGGGAAATAGACGTGCCGGATGATGTCGCCCGGTTCGTATACGGCTGACCCAAAAGTCAGGTTTGTCAGCTCCAACTTAGTGAGCAGATGCTGATATTCCTTTCTGGGCAGTTTGGCGAGAAGCCGATTGGAAACCGGCACCGATCGATTTGTGGCTGGAAGCATCGAGGGTTTTCCTTCTTCCGGTTGCTTGGCGCCAAGACAACAAACGGCACAAGAATGGGGTTGCCAGCCCAATCCAAGTGTCTAAAGATGATTTGTCTAACGAACGCTGCGGTATGTATACGACCCAAAGGCCTGGGCCGTATGTGCGCTAGCGCGCATATGCGCACTTTTCACAAACCAAACAAGGGCGGTCTCTTTGGTCTGGTTGGAACCTACATCAACGGGTGTGTTGTTACCTCAGGCCGAAACCCCTCCGGCGAAAGAGCGCGTGATAGACGATCAAAAACACTACGGCGCCCGTCACGGCGACGAGCAGGCTATAGAGATTCAGACCTGTCACACCAGTTGCTCCAAACAGATTGAATAGAAAGCCGCCGACGATCGCACCGACAACTCCTAAGAGGACGTCGCGAACCAGGCCTTCACCCGTCTTGTTAACAATCTTGCTTCCGATGTAACCAGCGACCAGACCGAGCACGATCCAGGCGACAAAAGACATCGCTGAACTTTCCTGCCGGTTGGATATCAACATACCGAACTGTGTTACCTCGATGATTGACATTTCACTTCTCCTTCTTTTTTGAGTTCTCTAGTCGTCTCTTGGAAAACATCAGACGGCACAAGAAGGAGGTTGCTGGCCTGATCCGCAGTGTCGATAGGTGATTTGTCTAAAGAACGACTGAAGCGAAGGATACAACTCAAAAGAACGGCGGTCTGTGCGCTAGAACACATATAGAGGAAGTGAGGAAAGAAACGGGAGCATCCTCTCAGCCAGGCAGGCGGTCGTACTCGTCTTAAGCGTTTCGCTCGCGATTTATCCTCGCCCCAATATGTGTGTTAGCGCACATACACCTCAAGCCGCAGGGATTAGAGTCAGCGCCAAGGAGTGAATATGAAACGAAAAACAATGCAGCTTTTGATGGGGACAGCGATGGCAATATCCTTAGCGTGTGCCTCGCTGGATGTGATCGCTCAACAGAATGTCAATTCCAGTAAAGGGCAGATGAAGGAAGGCGGCAGAGAGGTTGGCAGAGCCGGTCGAGGCGTGGGGCGACATGTGAAGCATGGCCGGATAGTGCGCGGTGGCAAACACTTTGGACGACACATGGGGCGTGCCGGTAGGCACTTCGGCCGCGGGACCAAGCATGCCGTCAAGCATGCAATATCCTAAGACGAACTTCCTTTCATAACTGAGTGCTGTTACATCTGTGTTGATTGCTCTCAGAGACCACTCTTGCGTCAGAAATCGGCAATGGCAGTCGACCGCCTGTGCGCACATAAAGCAGAAATGAAGCAGTACGTTTAAT
The DNA here is from genome assembly GCA_041492185.1 of Pyrinomonadaceae bacterium. Lineage (GTDB taxonomy): Bacteria > Acidobacteriota > Blastocatellia > Pyrinomonadales > Pyrinomonadaceae > JAOAPY01. The sequence goes on from JBGPWL010000010.1 coordinate 62,095, forward strand.
AACGCTTCTTTGACGACCCTGGGAACCCACAGCCCGTCTTGTTTCTATATGTGCGCAAACGCACATACACGACACTTTAATCGGTCTAAGGTAGCGCCCATTAGTGACATCCCGTAATCAGGAGGCGACCATGCCAAAGCCTGACGTAGATGGCGTGGTAGCAAGGATCACGCAATTCGTTTTTCCTGCGGAGCGCGTCGCTGCTTAGTCAATCCGCGCTGGATGTGGAAGTCAACAACTGTCCGCTTCCAACACCTCCCCTCCCGCGCCAACTGCGCAACGAAGATGCTCAAAAACATTTAGAATGATCTATATGTGTGTTAGAGCACATACAAACGCTCGCGGGTAGTTTATGTTGCCGTACTGGCAATTTACTGTGAAAGCATACCAGGCAGTCTCGGATTCAGAGATACATTTGATTGCGCTCTGATGCTGGCGGCGAACGCGTCGGGCAGAAGAGACACAGGTGATTGAAGCGCGGGTTTCAGCGAGATTCAAACCCACCCTTCGCAAGGTCGAGTTGCATGTACCTGCAACAAGGAGTTGGTTATGAAAAGAAATCAATGGCTAGGCAGAATCGGGATCGCCGCGCTGGCGTTTTTGCTGCTGCTTGGCGCGGGAATCGTCTTGAGCACGACAGCTCGGGCTCAAAATCAAGATGATCGTGATGCCCAAAGCCGTCGGGATCAAAACAACCGTGATCGCAACGATCAATATCGCCGCGACCGCAACTGGGATCAGTACGGCAACTACGGCGGCTCTGTCGAGTTGCGCGAAACCGCTCTGAACGCTGGCTACAACGAAGGTATCAGGGAAGGCAGCAATGATCGCCAGAACGGGAGGCACTCTAACTATCGAGACTCTAGTGCCTACCGGAACGCCACGAAAGACTACCGCTCACGTCTCGGCGACCGCGAGTTGTACCGCCGATACTTCCGTGACGCATTCGAGAGCGGATACAACGCCGACGGTTATGACCAGGACAGTCGCGATCGAGACAACCGTGATCGTGATCGAAACAACCGTGACCGCAACAACAACGGCGACCGAAATCGCCGCGGCCGCAACTGGGACGGCTACTCCAACTACGGCGGCTCCTTCGAGCTTCGCCAAACGGCACTGAACGCGGGCTACAACGAAGGCATCAAGGAAGGTCGCAAGGACCGCAATCGGCGCAACCGCTCTGATTACCGTGACAAGGGCGCCTACCAGAAAGCCACGCAAGACTACAGCTCAAGGCTCGGCGACCGCGAGCTATACCGACGTTACTACCAAGAGGCCTACCCTAATGGTTATGACGCCGGCATCAATGGTTACTAGAAGTTTCTTGAAGGCCCTCACCTCTTTTCAAGTCTTCGTTTTCGAATCCAGCTTGCGCTTCGCGGCGCATGCATTCAAAGGAAGTCAGTAAGAAGTGAACACAAAGACATCAGTCAGACTCATCAAAAAAGGGGAACGCAAAGGGCGAAAGATCCGAGCTAAGGTCCAACATCGAACTGGCCCAAAACAGTGGTCCACAGCAGTTCGCTCGTGGGTCGTTGAGTCTCAAGAACGCGATCGCAGCGAATCGCTCCCAGCTTTCGACAGTTTGTTCGAGGATGCACTGACGCCGCCGGAACGCGCAGATGGAAGCGTTGTCTAGCGATCAACGAACGGCAACGCTCAAACGATTGGAGAGGGCTACACTCGCCCAAAGGAGAAATATGACACCAGCTAAACCAGGAGTGGTCAAAGACGAGCTGACAACCCATGACCGAACGCAGGCGGCGATAGAGGCTTATCGGGCCAAGTCCGATGAACGAACTAGCCCGGGACCAAATCCGGTTCGTGAGAGGCGGTATCTCGACGTGGATGGAGTTCTCGCGCGCTCGTCGTTGCCAGAAGCGTTAAGGCTATAGTCACATATTGGACAAGTACTACCTTCCCGCCAGAGTTGGCGTGAAGCCCCCGGCATGGTGGTGTCCTGATTTATTTCTCTGTGCGATCTCCGCGTCCCCTGTGTCTTGTGGTGAGTGGTTATGGATGATCCCGGAGTTCAGATTCGCTGATCAGTGTCCGACCGGGATCCGTTGAAAGCGTGTCTTGCCTTCCACATCTTCCCATGAGATGTCGAGCACATAAGGACAAGCCTTGCCTGTGATGATCTTGAGTCGTTCCAACTGATCGTGATCGATCTCGCTCGGTCTGCCATTGATCCAGGTTCGGTGGGCCAGGACTGCTCGCTCTTTGGGTAGGATGGCTTTTACCGCGTCGAATCGAATGTGAGCTTGTGACGGCCCTCCGCCGAAAGTTTCTTCATCTTTCAGGAAGATAGTTAGAATCTCCATCGACTTAAGGGTTTGGTCACCGGTGTTCGTCAACTCTAAGAGAACCTTCGGTCCGGTATCGATTAATCTGAAGCTGAGAGGTTTGGCTGTATTGCTATTGTTGCTCATAGTCTTTGTCACGCTTGTCCGAAACCACCTGCGGTAGCGGGTGGGTAATTGTCATCACTACGCGGCCAGCGGAGCAAAACCACCCGCTACCGCAGGTAGTTCCGTCTTTAGCAGCAGGCGAGTGATAAGATTTCTCAACTGGTTGAAGTTGTCGGGGCGAGTGACATGTACATTTCGACCGATGGCGACTTCATCACCTTCGCCGACCTCTGCAACGCAAAAGAGCACAACTGGCACACTCTCTCCCAGGCCCGCGCGTTCGCGGATACGGCACGCGGTAACTATTATGTCGGCTAGTATGCCGGGTAAACTCACGAGAATCAGATCGGGACGCCTGCGTAGTGCGCTCGTGATTGCGCTGGGTTCATCTCTCATTGCCTCCACACGGTAACCGTCCACTTTGAGCAATTTCTCAATGCCGTCGCGAGTCTCCTCGACATCCTCCACTACCAGGATGATCAGGGCCGTGTCATTTTCTATGTTCATCAAACGCTTTCTTGTTCGCTTACGGCCAGGTTTTGTTTATCTTCGAGTACATGACCACTAGCGAACCTTTAACAATAGCGACAACTAAGCGGCTTGTCCGTGCGCCAGCGCACATATTGCCTAACTTTTCGGCGTGAGATCGATAAATCCCAATCATAAGCGGCCTAGCGCACAGACGGCGCCGCGTGCTTAGCCTAACCTTGTGTTCTGTCAGCAAAGGAATCCGAGGCTAAGACCACTAAAATAGTCAAAGATTCGTTAACTTTTTCGAGGATCTGAAGGCGGAATTCCGCTCTGAAAAATGAAGAGGGAGAAAGGTGAGAATATGAAAATAAACACACGCGCTCTGTTTTTAGCTATAGCCATTATGCTGATCGTATCAATTCCGTCCGTCGCATGGGCGCAACACAAGCACGGTGGACAGAAAAAGGCGGGCATGTCGGGCATGAAGATGGACATGCCAATGATGATGATGAAATCGCCGCATCACAAGTTGATGATGGCCTACATGAAGAGCATGTCTACGTTCGCTACAACACTTCGTGATCAGGCAATGAAGCCAGAAGCCATGGACGTTGAAGTTGCGCGCGCAACTGTCGCGGAGCTGAGACACAATCTCGATGCGATGGAAGCTCTCCACCAAAAACACATGCAGTCGATGAGCGCAGAGATGCAATCAAAGATGAAGACGATGATGGAGAAGATGGATAAGAACGGCGCGAAGCTAAAGGATCAGGTGACCGCGCTCGAGACCGATGTGCAAGCCGATAAGCCAGACTCTGCGCAAGTGACGGCACATGCCAACGCTCTGCTAAAGCATCTCGGAATGATGTCGAAGATGCATGGTGGCAGCAAAGCAGGGAAGAAGAAGATGGCGATGAAGAAGGGTATGAAGATGGATCCCAAGATGGACATGAAGAAGAAGATGTAATCGTTCCCGTGTAGTTGTTGGCTGTTGTTCTGGAAATAGGTTTGGTAATGCACCCGCTGTGTCGTGATCTAATGCGCGCGGCGGAAGCAATTCCAAATAGGAGGTAAGAATTCATGCCTGAGACAAATCGAACCCGGGTGGCACTGGGTGCAATCATCGTGGTGGTGCTCATAGTTTCGCTCCTCTCTTGGAGCGGGATGATGGGCGGTTTGGGTTGGACGAATATGAGCGGCGGGATGATGGGCGGATGGGGCTCGAATGCGAACCCCGGCAGGTCTGTGCTGACGATCGGCGTTTGGGTACTTATCGTCGTCGGCATCGGAGGGATTATCCTTTGGGCCATTCGTAAGCCCGGCGTACACCGATGATGCAAGGTGTGCGATCGTCTTCATGCCCCATGTCTCCTGTGAATTCCGGTACGCGATCGATTAATCCAACTCATAAGCGGCCTAGTGCACAGACGGCTCCGCAGGCTTAGCCTAACCTTCTGTTCTGGCAGGACCGACCTTATGAAACTTGTCTTTGTAATCATTGTCTTAGAGAACCTGGTCATTGCTTTGATATTGGCGGCGGTTTTTGCGCATTCCTGGAGGCGGAAATTCAACTTGCAGCGCCCATTCTCATTGATTGATGCCGGCGACACTCCATCCATCCACTTGGCGACACCGGCCCTGTTTGATCCGGTACGTTGGACACGACTAAATCCATGGCTGCTCGAAGGCCAACCTGATGACCGGACACCGATGATCGGTTCTGATGGTGAGATCAGCGGATCAGCATCGGCGCGCCGGTCGTCAGCGAGGCGGTTTCATCAGATTAACTACAAAGCATGGTCAAAAGAGCGGCACAACTGAGAAGTAATCGAAGCGGTGAAGAAACGGTAGGGTAATCATCAGCATGACTAGTGGCGGATAAGATTAGGTCTTACGCGAGTCTGCGTTTCGATGGGCGGTCCTGCTAAGCTCACATCACTTCCGGCGCTCCACCATCCGAATATTCTCCCGCGTGCGCGCGCGCGAAATAAACGCCGAGCAGAAAAGCTGCCAGCATGATCCCCGCCGCGGTCCAGAACGTTGCGAAGATCGAATGGTCGCTCATGTTATGAAAAGCTCCGTCAAAACCTTTGGCAGCAACCGCGCTGTAGATCAAGATCGCCTGCACTGACGGTCCAACGGCCCGCGCCAAACTCGCCACCGATTGCGTGACGCCCAGCACCACGCCCTGTTCGGCTTCGCTCACGCTTTTTGATGCGAGGCTCGTCAACGATGGCGTTGCCAGCGAGTTGCCCACCGCGAACGCGCCGCCGACCGCAAGCAGCGTCAGCAATCCAGTGTGCGCTCCGGTAAAAGGAATCAGGAACAGACTCAGAGAAAACAGCGACGCGCCGATTAGCACCAGCGGCAATTCGCCAAATCGTCTCACCAATTTTCCGATCAGCCCGCCCTGAATCATCGCGCCAATTATTCCGACGTACGCAAACAGGTAACCCGTGTGCGCCGCGTCATAGCCAAACCGGAACATCGTGAAGAGGGAGAACGTGGTTGTCATTATCGAGAACGCGACGATGAATAAAAAGTAGATCGTGAGCACAAATCCGAGTTTCGGCTGTTTGAGAGATCTGACAACCTCTTTCCAGTCACGACCACCGGCGGCAGAAACGCGCGCGGGATGATCCGGCGTCACGGTTTCGGGCAGAGTGAAATAAAGCAGAATGGCATTTGCAAACGCCAGACCGGCAGCAAAAAAGAACGGCACGCCGATGCCCCAATGACTGAGCACGCCGCCAATCGCCGGACCAAAAACGAAGCCGAGACCAAACGCGGCGCCTACCAAACCCATGCCCTTCGCGCGATCCGCTTTTGTAGTCGAGTCGGCGATGTAGGCTTGCGCGGTTGAAATGTTGCCGCCGGTGATACCGTCCAGGATGCGGCCGACAAAGAGCATCCACAGCGTCGTCGCAAAGCCGAGAATCAGAAACGAGATGCCCGTGCCGATGATGCTAACGAGCAGCACCGGACGCCGCCCATGTTTATCTGAAAGCCTTCCCAGGATGGGAGCGAAGATCAACTGCATGACGGAGTAGGAAGCAAAGAGCAATCCTACGTCGCGCGGCGTGGCATTGAACCTCGTGCCTTCGACGTAGAACGGCAGCACGGGCATGACGATGCCAAACCCGACCAGGTCGATAAAGATCGTGATGAAGATGACCAGTAGCGGCGAACGCTTCATGGGATCAATGACAAGTCATTAATGATCAGAGCGTCAAAATATTAGATTATCTCTCGCGAAATGTCGCGCGCTTTTCGCGTTCGTAGTAACATGCCCACTCTTGAGCCCCCTTCACATCAATTAGACGAGAAGGACCAACGACCATGCGGCGAAAATATTTGTCTGCGTTCAGCCTGCTAATTCTGACAATTGTCTGCACGCGCTCGGCGGCGGCGCAAAACCGTAAGCAGGATGGTGGGCAAGCGATCGCTTTCACGGTTTCGATGCCGAAGCCTCACACACATTTGCTCGAAGTTGAAATCCATGTAAAGCGAGGATTGAGGGCGTGGCCGAAGGAAGATGTCCTCATAATGCCGGTGTGGACGCCAGGCTCGTATCTGGTTCGTGAGTTTGAACGCCACGTTCAGGACTTCGCCGCGACCGACGCATCCGGCCAGCCACTGCAATGGGAAAAGATCGACAAAAATTCCTGGCGCGTGAAGACGAACCTCATGCCAGAGTGGCGCGTGACCTACCGCGTTTACGCGAACGAGCTTTCGGTCCGAACAAATGAATTGAATTCAGATCACGCCTTCTGGAACAACGCCGCTTTGCTGATGTACTTGCAAGGTTTTCTGGAAGAGCCGTCAACGCTGCAAATTCTTGCGCCGCAACCGTGGAAGGTGGCCACCGGACTGCCGGTGGAGCCGGGCGCGAAGAACACTTTCCGCGCGGAAAACTTTGACGTGCTCTACGATTCGCCGGTTGAAGTCAGCAACTTCAAGACGCTCGCCTTTGAAGTAAAGGGAGTGCCGCATCGCATCGTCATTGACGGCGAGGGAAATTACGACGCCGAAAAAATGCGCGCCGACGTGAAAAAGATCGTTGAGACGGAAAGTGCGATAATGGGCGGCGAAATTCCCTATCACGATTACACCTTCATCCTGCATTTGAGAGCGAATGCCGGCGGTGGTCTTGAGCACTTGAACTCAACGGCGCTCGGCTATCCTCGCTTCGGTTTTCATGCTGCGAGAAGCGGAGGATCGAATTCTGCTTCGCCCTTCGCCGGACAGTCGGAGCGTGACTACAACGGATTTCTGTCGCTGGTCGCGCATGAATTTTTTCATCTCTGGAACGTGAAGCGCATTCGCCCCGACGCGCTCGGACCTTTTGATTACACCAAAGAGAATTACACAAAAGTGCTTTGGGTTGCCGAAGGAATCACCGACTACTACGCGGACATCGCGCTGCGTCGCGCCGGTTTAGTTTCAGACGGAGACTTTCTTGCCGGCGAGGCCAGCGCTATCCAGAGTTTGCAGAACACGCCCGGCCGGCTCGAGCAAAGCGCCGAAGAATCGAGTTTCGATACCTGGGTCAAGTTTTATCGCCAGGACGAAAATTCGACCAACTCGCAGATTTCTTATTACGATAAAGGCGCGCTGCTGGGCTTGTTACTCGACCTGGAAATTCGCAAACGGAGCAACGGCGCAAAGTCGTTGGACGACGTGATGCGCTATCTCTACACGGAATTTTTCAAGCAGAAACGCAACTATGGACCGGATGATTTTCAGAAGGCTTGCGAGTTGATGGCCGGCTCGAGCCTCGAAAAGTTTTTTGCCAGTTACGTTCGTGGTCGCGAAGAGCTCGACTACAACGCCGCGTTGGCCGTTGCGGGTCTGCGCCTCGACACTGGTGAGGCCGCAAGACCGCAGGCTTATCTTGGCGCGGACCTGGCCCAGGAAGGTGATCGGCTGATGGTCAGACGAGTTTACGCAGGATCGCCGGCTTACGAGCAGGGTTTGAATACAGGGGATCAGATCGTGGCTTTGAACAACATGCGGGTGAACAAGAATTTCTTCGACGCGCGTTTGGAAGAAAAGCATCCGGGCGATCCTGTAAGCCTGACGATATTTCGCACAGACGATCTGAGTACGCTGCTAATCAAACTCGGCGCCCGGTCCTATGCGCCCTATCGCATCATCCCAGTCGCGCAGCCGACCGACGAACAGAAGCGCAATTATCAAGCGTGGCTCGGCGCACCATTTGAAACAAAGTAGGTTTGAAGGAAGATGGAACTTCAACATATCAAGTTCGAGATCGACGATCGCGTGGCGCGCATCACTCTCGCTCGGCCGCCGCTTAATATCCTGAACATCGAGATGATGCAGGAGATTGGATTGGCGCTCGACGATCTCGTCAGCCATCGCGAAGTGGTGGCGATCGTTTTCGACGCCCCACCGGATGCGCGCGCCTTCAGCGCCGGCGTCGCGGTCGAAGAGCACGTTGAGGAAACAATCTATCAGATGCTCGATTCGTTCCACGCCATCTTTCGCACCTTGACGCAACTCGCAAAGCCGACGATTGCCGTGGTTGATGGCGCAGCGCTGGGTGGCGGATGCGAACTGGTGGCGGGCTGCGATATTGTCATCGCGAGCGATCGCGCGCGGTTCGGCCAACCAGAGATCAAGCTCGGCGTGTTTCCGCCGGTGGCTTGCGTGCTGTTGCCACTGATCATCGGCGACAAACGCGCGCGCGAACTCGTGTTGACTGGTGAGATGATTGACGCTCCTGAAGCCGCGCGTCTTGGCCTGGTGAATTACGTCGTGCAGGCCGACCGTTTGCAGCAAAAGACGGAAGAGATACTATCGAAGCTGCGCGAGTTCTCCGGCGTCGCGTTGGAAGCAACTCGGCGCGCGCTCGACCTGGGCCGCGGGCGTTCGCTCGATAGCGTGCTGGCCGAAATAGAGGACATGTATCTGAACGAGCTGATGAAGACCGAAGATGCCAACGAAGGCATTAAGTCGTTTATGGAAAAGCGAAAGCCGGCGTGGCGGAACCGGTAAAATTTTCCATTTATCATTTGACATTTTTCATTTGTCATTTGAAGGCACGACACCCCGCTTGTATGGAAAAAGTAGCAGTAGCGCGAGTCGCTCAATCGCAAGCAGACGAACTTGAGGAACGCTTGATTGACTTTGCAGTACGCATCGTCAAGCTTTCGGCCGGTCTGCCGAAAAATCCCGCCGGGAAGCATGTCGCTGGACAGGTTTTGCGATCCGGGACGTCTCCCGCGCCGAATTATGGCGAAGCGAGAGGAGCTGAAAGCCATGCCGATTTCGTTCACAAGCTGCGTATCGTTCTTAAGGAGTTGAATGAGACATCTATCTGGCTGCGAGTAATTGAACGCAGTCAGATTCTAAAGAAGGAACTCCTTGCGGACATTATTGAGGAAAACCGGGAACTGTGCAGGATTTTCATTGCATCACTAAAAACCGCTCGTGCTGGAAAAAATGATAAATGAGAAATGTCAAATGACAAATGGAAAATGGCTTCAGTCCTGGAGCCGTCGTCTCTTTGTCCTGCTCGTCGCGCTCGCGCTCCTCGTTCCCGCATTCGGCGTACTGGCCCAAAGGCGAAAGCAAAGCGGATCGCATCCGAGCCGCCCGCGTGAAACTCTAACCGTCGAAGAGCGCGAACTAGTCGAGGAAGCGATTGACGTTGTCTGTTCCGAAAGAGCGCGCGACGACAAAGGCAGCGCGCCCATTGACGATATGCAGAAGCGCCCGTCGCTGCCGTTGCGCGCCCCCGAAGTAATCGCGGGCGCAGAGCGCGCCCAACGCCTTCTGGGTCCGGCCAAGAGCCTTGTCATAGTCGCGCTGCGCCGTCTCTCGGATGAATACAAAATCAGCAGCGACCGGTATCACGCCGCAAGAATCAGCCGGGCGATCGCGCGCGTGCAGGCCGTCAATCGTGTCAGGCCGGACGTTGAAGCGCGCGATAACGCGTCTGTCTATCTCAAGAGCCCGCACGCGATCACCTTCGGCACAATTTTTCTGGCGGGTCTGCCTTCCGACGAAGGGATGCTCAGCGTGCTGGCGCATGAATTGGTCCACATCGCCGATGGCGACACGGACACTTTGCGACGGCTGTTTCAGGCCGTCGGTAATCGCGCTTCAAGGTTGACCGGGTTGCGCATACGCGACCAACGCGCCGAGGAATTGACCTGCGATCTGGTGGGCGAAGTAGCCGCGCAGTCGCTCATTTCCAGCACGCCTAACTATGAACCGGTGCCGCGGCGACTGGCGCGATCCCTCGAACACAATTGCGTGGACGAAGACGAAGCCGACGAGGATCATCTTTCCCCGCGAAACACCATTCGCGCGCTGCTGGCTCTCGATCCCGCGCTCAGACGGGGGCTGGTTTACGGCAAGTAGGAGCGCATTTGTGAGGCTAGTAGTATTCATTGGACTCTGCGCAAAGTACATCCGCCTCTTCCTTCGCGAGGTGATGTTGCAGAGAAGTGTATAGACTTGAATCGCCTTGCTCCCACTTCCGCGCTATCGCGTAGGCACAGTAGTCTGCCACCTGGAGCCAGAGATTCGACGCGCTTGCGTGATGATAAACGTGAAAGGGGAATCCGTCGGGAAGTTCGGCCCGGCACGCGATCTTTATTGCCTTCTCAGTCAATTCCCGGTTGCACTGCCCCGGAAAGCGATCCGTATAAACCAGAAGATTGTGAGCATGCTCCCTGATTGGACCTCGTAACACTAAGCTCAAAGGCATTGTTGCGAATCTGGAGTAGAAACTGCCCAAATGCTCGCGATCCTTAGGGGGCACCTTGTTCTTCTGCACCACCACGGCAGCAAATTTCCAGTCTGGGTATGAGAGTATCTTGCTGATAACGAGTTGGCGAATGCGCCCATGATCACTGCTCGCGTGGAACTTCTCGATGTTTGAACCTTGCTTCAGCAGTCGAAACCTGAGCAATTGGAGTTGGATCGCTAAGGGTAGCGGATTGTATGTCCAGACAGCAGCGAACAAGTAGTATCGACTTCCGCGCGGCGAAAAATTGAGATCGCCCGACTCATCTAGGTGAAGATGAAGAGTGCTCATCGCCTAAAGCTCGGCGGAAAAAGCGACCTCCCCGCCTAGCCTTTTGGCTGACCCCATTGGGGTCTTTTCAGCGGGGAGGAACCTTTAGAGTTTGCCGAATAATCGGCTTTACCTGACCGCAAGTGTACTTCAACGACCTTCCGACCGCAAGGTCTGGCCTCCCATATCCATCGTTTTGCAAGACAAAGCGGGTGAGACTGTAAGCCCTGGGCTAAAGATCGCACGGAGGTTGCGTGCCGAAATTAGGATCAGGATCAGCATTGCGTTGACAACGGGAACTACGTCTTCCTATGATCGCCCCGTCACATGTTGCACACATCACTCCGACACAATCACTTGCCAACGAAACATAAATCGAAATCGAAAGTCGAGCGGAACGCCGGCACGCGAGTCTCAATCAAAACCACCGCAATCATATTTCTAATCGCGATCGCTTCCGGCTGTCACCGCAAAGTGGAGCGCGACGACGTGCGCCCGTTGGTGATGCACGACGTGCCGGCAAACCGGCTGGCGTATCGCTTTGAAGGCGACACCGGATTGCCCTCAGAGATCAAGATCCAGGACACGGCCGAGCAACTGGAGACGATTCGAAACGACTTCAAGACTAATCGCAAAGCCGAGGCGTTGCTTCGCACGGTAACCTCGCCGGATGGCCAGCGCGCGCTCGCGCTTTATGCAACGGGTGAGGAATCGAACGAGGCTTTTCGTATCGACATTTATTCTTCGGACGGAAAATTCCTGCGAAACGTCACGCCGCCGGGGCTCTCTTGCGTATTTCCGGAAACCGTGGCCTGGGCGCCTAACGGCAACTCCATCGCATTCATCGCGCGCCGCAACCCACAACCGACGCCCTCTCCGACACCGCTTGACGAGGTCGAGCCAGTGACACCGTCGAGTTTGCCCACTCCGATCCCCTCACCATCGGTGGCGCCGGCGTTCGCCCCGCTGCAGATGTTCGAGACCGAACAGATATACATCTGCAATCGCGACGGCTATGAACTGAAGCCGCTCACTAAGCGCGAGGGCTTGATCTATTTTTGTCTTTCGTGGGCGCCGGACAGTCATGCGCTGGCGGCGCTGGCCTGTCGAGAAAACGAATGGAAGGCGCGCGCGGCGGAGGGCAGATTAGCGACCGGCCGGCCGCGCTTGATCACGCCTGATGGAAAGGAACGGTTGCTCGACGATCAATCAACCGAAGCATGTCCCGTGTGGTCGCCCGACTCTTCCAAAGTCGCCACTGGATTCAATACGGACCTTGGCATCTACGATGCGGCCACAAACAAACCAACCCAGGCACGCATCCCGTTAAGAGAAGAGCTGCTGAGCGCTTCCCGGACTTTTGAGTTGAAGTGGAAAAAATCACAGAATCCGGAAGGCCGAGTTCCAGAACAGTCAACTTTGGGAGGTGTAGAGGTGCTGGCATCGTTCAATCCTATCGTAAAGCTCGAATGGCCCGCGCCCAGGGAAGGGCTCACGCCTGAGACACTCTACTTTCAAACCGCGAACGTTACGCTCAGACCTGAAGCCTACACCTTCGCGCGCTGGCACCGCGTAATTCTGAGTCCGCAGGCGGCAATCCTGAAATAGATTTGCATTAAGACGCGACCTCAAAACGCGTCGGCCAGCGAACGAATCCTGAGCCGGCGCCGAAACTCATTAAGCGCAATGGAAGTGCCTGGCCGAAACTCAATCTCAACAATCTTTCCGGGAATCAGATCGAAATAGTTATCGGAGAAAGTTCCACTTTCGTTTTCGACTGAGACGTAAACATCCTTCGCAAACTTGTCGGTCTTAAAAGCGATTGTGAAACCGCCGCGCGTGCGTCTGACGCTCGTAGCGATTTGCGGTTTCGGCAAAGTGAGATCCTTGAAGGGCCGAAAGAAAATTTCATTACTGGAGACTTGCTTTCCCTCAACAAGTAATTCGCAGTAGACAAACACCGCGCTGCTGTCCCTGCCTTTTAGTAGATCGTTTTCAGCAAGACTAAAGTAAGAACTGCTTTGCAAGGTGGCTACGTCTATGTCCTTACTCATTCTCGTCAGCGTGTGGCCCTCAAAATCCATCAGAGTAATATTCAAATGCGCTCGCGTTGCGCTTGTCCGATCGGATACGACGTAGAAATCAATTTGCCCATTCTCTTCATGAGGACTGACTAGCAGGTCGCCATAGAATCTGCGCGCGTAGTAATGCAACGCTTTCCAGCGGCCGAGATAATCAATGCTCGACCACGAAGCCACGGGCCAGCAATCGTCAATCTGCCAATAGAGCGAACCCATGTTGCGCGGGCGAATGCGCCGCAGATGTTCGGCGCCAAGCTTGATCCCTTCGGCCTGCATGACCTGACTCACGTAAAGAAAAGACTCAAAATCTCTTGGCGGCGGATATTCGCGCATGACGTATTCGCGAATCAACTGGTTACCGCGCGGATGTTTTTGATGGACCAGCATCACGGGTGAATCGAGCGTGCGTTCATCGGCCAGCGTATAAGAATTGACGGTCTCGATCTGTGGAAACGATTGAAAACCATATTCACTCATGAACCGCGGGAACTGCTTCTCGTACGCGGCAGATGGCAAGGCCGCGTGCCAGACGCCCCAGTAATGCGAATCGCCGAGGCGCTGAGACTCGGGATCAGCTTCGAGGTTCGCGCTGGGCGAGCTGGGCCAGTAAGGCCTGGATGGATCGAGAGAGGCGCAGACTTCGGGCAGAACGCCGTGAAAGATCTTCTTGTAGTCGTCCCAAACTTTCGCCGGCAGATGTTCTTTCCAGCCCCAATGCAGCCAGGCCGTTTCCACCTCGTTGTTACCGACCCAAATAGCAATGCTCGGATGATTTCGCAGCCGCTTTACGTTATCGATCGCTTCGTGTCTGACGTTGTCGAGAAATTCCTGATCGCCGGGATACATGCTGCAGGCAAACATGAAGTCCTGCCAAACCAGAATGCCCAGTTCGTCGCAGAGATCGTAAAAGTCTTCGCTCTCGTAAATGCCTCCACCCCAAACGCGCAGCATGTTCATGTTTGCGTCGCGGACTGATTGCACCAGGTCGCGATATTTTTCCTTCGTGATCCGCGTCGGAAAACTGTCCGCCGGAATCCAGTTCCCACCCTTGGCGAACACCGGCACGCCGTTGACGATAAATTCGAAGCTCTTGCCCCACTGATCTGTTTCGCGTCTCAACGAGAGCGAACGCAAGCCCGTGCGCGTCGAGACTTGATCGACCAACTCGCCGTTAATAATCAACCGTGCCCTGAAATTGTAGAGCGGATGCGCGCCAAGTCCATTCGGCCACCACAAGGATGGATGCGAAATCACGAAATCCAACGAGATGAGATTTGATCCGGGCTGGAGCTTGACCTCGCGTCGAGCGGCCACCGTCTTATCTGTTAGATCATCGATGAAGACTGTGGCGTCAACATTCGCGGTGGAAATAATTTCCGCTTCCGCTGAAACGTTGGCCGCGTTACGATCGACCTGCTTTTGAATGATGTGAAGATCATTCACGCGCGCGGCATTCCACGCCTCCAACGAAACGGGTCGCCAGATGCCGCTGGTCACAAACCGCGGACCCCAATCCCATCCATATTGGTAAGGCGCTTTGCGTGTGTAGGGACTGGTTTTCTCGCCCGCGTCGTTCGATGCCGGCAGTTCGTAGCCAAGCTTCGCCATCAGCGGCAACACTTCGTTGATCGGAGAACGAAAACGTATGCGCAGCACGTTTGCGCCGGGCCTGAGCGCGCTCTTGCACGACACCCGCCACGTGCGGAACATGTTGTTTGCACCGAGCAGAGGAAGATCGTTGAGAAAAACGTTTGCGTAAGTGTCGAGGCCTTCAAACACCAAATCGATGTTCTCTCGCTTGAGCAGATCAGGTGTGGCGTCGAACGTGGTCTCGTATTCCCAATCCGTTTTTCCGATCCATTGCAACTTCTTTTCGTTGTCGCGATAGAACGGATCGTCGATTAATTTGTTTTTTAGCAAATCAGTGTGCACACAACCGGGCACGGACGCCGGATGCCAGTCAGTGCTGCCGGCTTGACGGAACTTCCAACCGCTGTGCAGAAATATTTTTGATTTCGCCGCCGGCGCGGGAACTTGAGCGTAGAGACTGTGAACTGTGAAGAGCACTGGAAGGATCGACCATAGAAATCTGATTCGTTTCAATCGCATGTGCCTCGGATGTGCGTGACAGCTACGCGCGCATTATACGCTGCTTCCATTGAGCTGCTTCACTCCTTAGATCCGGGAGCTAGTGTCTTAGTTTCAACTTCTTTGCGGCTTAGGTAATAACTTTGCGCCTTTGCGTGAAACTGCGCTCCCAAGGCAACGGTTTCGCGCAAAGACGCCACAAGGTAAGTCGTAAGGCGCGAAGATGGAGTTAAGACCTAATAGCCCGCGAGTGTTGCCCGATCTTCTCTATTTGGTTTATCGTACGGTAGCAGCAATGATCTATGGCCCGCGTAGCGTTCGATTGGTTTTGGAAGGAGATTCAATGCTTAGACGATCTACCGCTCTTCTCCTGTTGATTGTTCTAGCGTCTTCGCTTTCTGTTTTCGCGCGCCGGCAAAATCAATCATGGATCGAATACACTTCGCCTGAAGGACGCTTCTCAGTGCTCTTCCCTGCTCAGCCCGAGCATCAAGATAAGACCAGCACCAGCCCGCAAATGAAGACTCCTCTCACGGTGCACATTTATAGCTGGACAGACAAGAGTGTATTCCTCGGCATCGCCTACGTCGATTACGAGCCGGAGTTTCGCTTTTCCGTCGACGGTGAGCTTGAAGCCAATCAGAATAACTTCTTGAAAGAAGCTGAAGGCAAGCTCGTGAGTAGTAGGAAAATACAATTCGAGAGAGCGCCCGGCGACACGCTGCCCGGGCTGGAATTTACCGGCGAAGCTTCATACGCTACTTTCAAAGGCATCGTTGTCGTCGACGGGCAACGCGTGTATCAATGGACCGCGGGAACCAGAAGAGACTACGACGGCGCCGCGATGATGGAAAAGTTTTTGAGTTCCTTCAAATTGAAGTCGCCTATTAAAGGTTAACAGCGGCTTCACCGTTCCAGCCGCAACTTCGCGCCAAGCAGGCTTCCCTCAAACGACCTCATCGCAGAGAAGGAAGTGCTGATTTTGAAGCTTGCTCCATACTTGGTTACAATCACTCGGCAATTAGTACGTTCATGCGTGCCCCTGTAGCTCAACGGTTAGAGCAGCAGACTCATAATCTGTTGGTTCGGGGTTCGAATCCCTGCGGGGGCACCAATCAACTGGCGAGTTCTCTTATACTTACGTCATTGTGTTGTTGGGCCGATAGCTGCTCAACCTCACGATGGCGCGAAGATGGCGCGATTTGGGAAGTGCGCGATCGGCGGGTCATGAGGTCAGTACCGTCCGCGGTAGCGGATGGGTTTGACGATTCTGACACGCTCCTCCGTTTGAATCTCACCACCTTAGCCGGTTTACTCCGTCCAAGCGTATTGACTGCCTGGCGCAAATTCGCCGGCGTCTGATGCGTGTACACACTGGTCATGCGCGTCGTTGTGTGACCGAGTAAATCTCTGATGTCCCACTCGTGAACTCCATTGGCTCGCAGACGAGTTGCAAAGGTGTGACGGGTATCATGGAACCTAAGATCCACGAGCCCCGCCGCTGCGCAAGCATTCCGCCATCCGGT
>JBGPWL010000045.1:0-37009 GCA_041492185.1 Pyrinomonadaceae bacterium
CTGAAGTTTGTCGGACTGTTTGTGCCATATCGCGACTTGCGCTACATTGTTCAGGGCGAACCGAAAGTGTGCCCGACGCATCCGAAGAGTTGCGGTCGTCCGAAATCTTGTTTAGTGTTGCAACCAACCACTCTCCTGGAAAGAGTTCCCTATGCCGGTCAGATATTTTAAGCGCCTTCTAATTGTCGGCAGCACCCTGGCTTTGTCGGCCATCTTTGCCGGCGCCCAATCGAGCCGTCCACGACGGGTCCAGAAAAAACCGGAGACGCAAAAGCAGGACTCGCTCCTGCTGCCCCAGCCGACGCCGAGTCCAACAGCAAAAAACAAGAATGTCCCGCTGCTTGACGTGAAACCCGTAAAGCCGGTCGCCGACAGCCCGACGCCCGCCGACCTGTCGCACGCGTTCGCGCTTTATCAACAAGGGCAATACGCAGCTTCAGCCAAAGAAGCGAAACTGATTGCCGCCAATGATCCGCAAAACTCGGAAGCGTGGAAGCTGATAGGTTTTGATGAAATTGAGTTAAAGCAGTATCCGGAAGCCGCAGCCGATCTCCAGAAGGCTTTGGATTTGCAACGAGCCGCGAAACAGGAAGATTCGCACACGGTTGATGCGCTCGCGCGCGCCTTTGTGTTTTCGGAAAAGTTTGACCGTGCCCTCCCGCTGCTGGTGATTGCGACGTCGCGCGCGGGCGAGCAACCAGACGCGTCAATGCTTTATTACCGCGGGCTCGCCGAATACAAGACGGGAAAAACCGCGGATGCGGAAAACAGCTTCAATGCGGTAGTCAAACGCAATCCGAAAGATTCTCTGTCGCTTTATTATCTGGGCCAGATTGCTTTGGCGCGCAACGATCTCGACGGCGCGATCGCGGCGCTCAATCGAGCCACCGTAAACGATCCACGACTCGGCGCCGCCTGGATGCTGTTGACGACTGCTTATCTGCGGCGTGCCTCGTCAGCGACTGACAGCGCCAAAGGTGATGCTGATTACCTGAACGCCGTGCGCGCGGGCGAAGGTTTGATTAAGGTCCGCACCGACGCCGAGGCCATCACGCGGTTTGGACAAGCGTTGATTGGCGCGCAGCAATACGCGCGCGCCGCAACCGCGCTCGAGCGAGCGACCGTAGCAAGCGATGCTACTGAAACCGCGTTTTATCTACTTGGCGTGGCGCATTCACGCGCGAAGAATTTTCCGAAAGCCATTGCCGCGCTTGAACACGCCGGCCAGATGAAGCCGGACGATGTGAACGTCTATCGCGAGCTGGGTTATGCTTACGAAGTAACGAAGCAGTATGCGAAGGCGCTCGGCGCTTACGAGAAAGGCCTGCGCCTGGTGCCAACCGATTCGGATTTTAAGGAGTCAGCCGAGCGCGTGCGGCCGTTTGCTAAGTAAATTATTGGCAACCGAACGCAGGCATCGCGCGTCTTTAGTCCAGGACCTGAACTCATTGGTAACTGTTCGAAAGGGAGATGGATATATGTGCATACGCCGAAGCCTGATTGGTCCAACACTGCTTGCTCTGTCATTGAGCGTTTCGGTCGCCGCGCAGAGACCGCGAACTCTGCCCAGCGATCCGGAGCCGAAAGCGAATGCGCCCAAGCCGGCGCCCGCGCCGCAGAGCGTCAAAGCCAAATATGAAGGTGGAATCTTTGGCTATCCCAAGACCATGGAAGGGACGCTCAGTTTTGACGACGCAGGCCGGCGGCTCGTTTTTAAGAATGAGCAGCAGAAGGAGACGTTCTCCATTCCTTACGACGCCGTGAGTTCGGCATTTGCGGATACGCAAAAGCGGCGGCCCGCGGCAGCCACCGTCGCCAGCAATGTTCCCTACATCGGATTTCCCGCCGGCTTCATCAAGACAACGGTGCGTTATCTGACCATTCAATACCGCGATCCGGATTCGCGAGCAGCCGGTGTCACAAGCTTCCGGCTCGATAATAGAGAGTTGGTGGCCTCAATGTTGGAGGCGCTTGCTGGAAAAGCTGAGCTGAAGCCGCGGGGAGATGTTTTCGTGCGGCAGACTTCATCGAGCGCGGAGATGGTGGCGCGCGTCGATGTGCCGAGGCCGGCGGTCGCCGTAGAAAACGAGGCGCTGAGCAACCGAGTCATCAGTCTGCCGCGGCCCATCTATCCCGAAGAAGCACGACAAGCTAAAGTGGGAGGAACCGTGCGCGTGCTGGCCACGGTCGACGAGCAGGGCAACGTGGTCGATGCCGAAGCGATTTCAGGTTCGCCCTTGCTGCAACAGGCTGCCGTCGACGCCGCGAAACAAGCGAAGTTCGAACCGCTGCTAAACGCCGGACGTCCAGTGAAGACGAAGACGACGATCAGTTACAACTTTGTCCTGAACTAGTGTGCTGTAACACCTAATTCTTCACGGCCGCCATTCAATGCGATATGGACAGGCTCGGATATGGAACTCGAGGGTTCGTGTTTCTTCGTATTCGTTCGTGTGATTTCGTGGATCGTTTTTCTGCGGCTAACCAAGGGACGATCCACGAAGTTACACGAAAAGGCCGGAACGTACACGAACAAGCTTCTAGCTTCAAACCGGATCTGGATTCGAAGCGATTTTCAAAGCAAGGTCCCGCGCAAGATGATCATTGCGACGGTGAAATAGATCACGAGGCCGGTGACGTCAACCAGCGTTGCCACGAATGGCGCCGACGAAGTCGCCGGATCGATTCCGAGACGACGCAAAACAAACGGCAACATCGAACCTGCCAGCGTGCCCCAAAGCACGATCCCAATCAACGCCACGCCGACGGTTAAGGCAACCAACAACCAGTGCTCGCCGTAGAGATTTGAAAATGCGGACCAGAGTGTGATTCGAAGGAAGCCTATTGTTCCCAGAATTGTGCCCAGCGCCAAGCCGGACAAAACTTCTCGTCGCATGACGCGCCACCAGTCGCGCAAAGTCACTTCGCCAAGCGCCATCGCGCGGATCACAAGCGTGGCGGCCTGCGAACCGGAATTGCCGCCGCTGGAAATAATCAGCGGCACGAAAAGAGCGAGCACGACTGCCCGCGCAATCTGTGCTTCAAAAAAACCCATCGCCGTCGCGGTCAACATCTCGCCGAGGAAAAGTATGACGAGCCAACTCGCGCGCTTCCTGATCATGCGGCCGATGGCGATTTGCATGTAAGGCTCGTCCAGAGCTTCCATACCACCAAACTTCTGGATGTCTTCCGTGGCTTCTTCTTCCGCCACATCGAGCACGTCGTCAATCGTGACGATGCCGATGAGCACACCGCTCGTATCGGTCACCGGTAAGGCGGTCAAGTCGCTGCGGCGAATCGCGTCAACCGCCGTTTCCTGATCGTCCGTTGCTTTGAGCGCGACGTAAGTGTCGTCCATCAAATCGGCAATCAAAGTGTCGGGCAAGGCCAGAAGAAACTTGCGCATGCGTATGTCATCAATGAGCCGGCCGCGCTCGTCAATGACATAGACCATGTTAAGCGTTTCGCTGTCGCTGCCATGACGCCGGATGTGATCGAGCGAGCGCGCAACGGTCCATTCAGGCCGCAGACGCACATAGTCGGGCGTCATCAATCGTCCCACGCTGCCTTCCGGATAACCGAGCAGCTGCACCGCGATCGCGCGTTCCTGCGGATCGAGCAAGGCGAGCAGTTGACTCGTGACGGCGCCGGGCAATTCTTCCAGCAGCATCGTGCGATCGTCGGGAGCCATCTCGTTCAGAATCGCCGCGACTTCTTCCTGCCCCAAAGACTTCAACAGTTGATCTTGTATTTCGAGCGGAAGGTATTCGAATGTATCGGCGGAAAGTTCACGTGGCAAAACGCGAAACAGGAACACGCGATTCTCCGGCGCTGTTTCGTCTATTAGACTGGCTATGTCAGAGGGCGGCAAATTATCCAGCGCATCGCGCAGTCCGACAAAGTTGCGCGTGCGCACAGCTTCTTCCAAATCGGTTTGCAATTGCACCATGACACACTTACATCCTGAAAACAGTTATGAGGAAAAGGAGGATAATAATGCTTGAGTTGAAAAACTGTCTAGCTTGCGACGGTGGAAGCGTTGTTCCGGATCCTGGTCACTGATCTTTCTTCGGTTTCGTTCGTGTGATTTCGTGGATCGTCTTTCTGCGGCTAACCAACGGACGATCCACGAAGTCACACGAAAAGGCCGAAACCTACACGAACAAGATCTAGCAATATCGAGTTCACTTCTTTTTTGCAATCCATAGATTAAAAGTTCGTTTACCTTCCGTGTCGGCCACAAATTTTGGCGTAACAACTTCTATGTCGGTGACGCTGCCGGCAATTCTTCTCGCCAGTTCCTCCTGGCCTTCCCAATACACTATTGTCCCAACCCAATTTGAGTTACCGGAGTCACTGGTCTCAAACAAGTTCACGTCAGCGCCGAGACTTCTTAACCTTGCAGCAGCGAGCTGCGCATCAGCGAGGCGGTCACGAATGTGGACGATACGAATGCTCACTCCTCTGAAATTTTCGCTCGTGTTCGTGCTTGGGGTGGGGCTGGCCGTTCCAGTCACTCTGGTCAATGACCCCGTCCAACGTTTGTCCACTTTGTTATAGGCTGAGTAGTCTATCCGGTCGCCGTTGATAGTCCCTTCGTAGTGTGAATACGCATTGTTTATTTCCCAATAGACTTTGTTTCCAGCCTGGCGCCAGGTGTCTGTGGGTTTGTTGTCGAGTAGGCCATTCGGGGTGAAAGTAAATCGACGATAATCGCCGGTTGAGTCGGGTCCGGCCCAGTTTGTGCCCGCCAAATCAATTACCTCCGGCGTGGGTGTAGGCGTCGGAAGCTGAGCAGGAGTTGCGGTCGGGTGGTTTAAGTTGCTTTGATTGAAGTTCGATCCATCCGAACCGGACGTACTTGATTTGTCGTTCAGGGCAAAATAAATGAGGGTCCCGATGCCCAGGGAAACTAAGAACAGCAGCGCAACGCCGGCGAGAATCCACGGCAACGCGCTCTTCTTGCGTGCGGACGGGAGCGTAGAGGCCGAGCCAGAGTATGGAAATTGACCGGGCGTTGCGGCAGTGTTTCGGGGCTCATCGAAGCGCAGGGTCTTGTGCGGATCAGTCGGCGCGGTCGGCGGGCCCACCAGGAACGCGCCATCATCGAGACAAAAACTTAAACTCTCGTCGGTGTAGATGCGATTACAAGTGGGGCAGTGTTTAGTCATGCTTGAGGCGATCTCCTTCGTTGCACCTTAATCATCCAGTCGAGCGACATTGTATATCTGCGAATGCATGCCTGGTGCATTAATATTGAAGCATCGAGGATAAGCAGAACCAAAGTATTTGTCGAGGATTACCGAAATACCTTCACCGGCCATGATTGCTTCTTATCCGTGGTTCAAAACTCCCACAGGTATACTTCAAAATCTCCGCTCGCCAGCATTTTCCCATCCGGCGAGAATGCCAGCGAATTAACACTACCAACTCCTATCAAGGTTCGCTTCAATGCCCCAGTTTGTACATCCCAGAGCTTCACGCTCTGCTCCCAGCCACCACTTGCCAGCGTCTTCCCGTCAGGGGAGAAAGCAACGGCTTGGACAATGTTCGTGTGCCCGACCAGGGTTTGTTTCAACGCTCCGGTTTGCACGTCCCACAACTTTACCGTCTCGTCTTGACTTGCGCTCGCCAACGTCTTGCCGTCAGGCGAGAAGGCCACTGAATTGACCCAATCGGTATGTCCGGTCAAAGTCTTTTGCAGCTTTCCCGTTTGTACATCCCATAACTTCACCGTCTTGTCACTGCTTCCGCTAGCCAGGGACTTACCGTCCGGCGAAAACGCAACTGAGTTGATCCAAACGTCATGCCCGATCAAAGTCTGCTTCAAGGCACCAGTTTGGGTATCCCAGAGCTTCACAGTCTTATCACCGCCACTAGCCAAAGTCTTACCGTCCGGTGAGAACGCGACCGATTTGTTCCCGTCGTGCCCAACCAGGCGCTGCTTCAACGTTCCCGTTTGCGCATCACACAGGATGGCGTTGCCGTCAGATCCAATCGCCAGAGTCTGTCCGTCCGGTGAAAATGCAATTGACGTGATCCAGGATTCATTGGTGTTCCACTTTTGCTTGAGCGCGCCGGTTTGCGGGTCCCAGAGTCTCACCGTTTTATCAGCACTGCCGCTTACCAATATTTTTCCGTCCGGTGAGAAAGTGACCGACTGTAAGGCGGCCGGTGTGTGAAACGTGCGCGTTGGCTTATCGAAGCTAAGGTAGTAGGCCGTTATCAGAAAACTGATGACCAGTACACCAATTCCCCCGAGCAGTAACAGCCCGAACAGACGCTCCGATTTTTTCTTAACCGGAACGATTTTGGATGATGTCTGGTTTTCCTCCCGAGTCGAATCCGGCGACGCATTGACTGAGGCGCTCGTATCTGAATGATTGGCGGGATTAGTTTCGTCTGCCGTCATTTCTGAATTCCTCCATCGGATGCTCGAATCAATTTAGATTTGCAACATGTCGCTGACGTCTCGATAAGGAACGGCTTCATCGGCGAAGGTGAACATGCCGTGCTTTTTCATCTCGGACGCGGCACGCAGAAACGCGCCCAGCGCCGCGCGTGAAAGCGCGCTGCCAACGCTCACGCGCTTCACGCCGATTTCTGAAAGCTCTGTCAGAGTGAAACGCACGCCTTGCAGCGCCATCAAGACATTCACGGGACGATCGACTGAGTTGACAACGGCGGCGATGTCTTCTTTCGATCTGAGGCCCGGAGCGTAAAGGACGTTGGCGCCGGCTTCCTGATAGGTTTGAAGCCGCGCGATCGTGTCGTTGAGATCGGCTCTACCAACAAGGTAGTTCTCGCAACGCGCGGTCAGCATGAAAGGAAACGGAAGCGACTTTGTTACTTCTGCGGCGGCCCGAACACGCTCAATCGCGAGTTGATGATCGTAGATCGGATCATCTGCCCGACCGGTCGAATCTTCAATTGAACCACCAACAAGTCCTGTTGCCGCGGCTAACCGAAACGTCTCTGCTACCGTTTCCGGATCATCGCCGAAACCACCTTCGAGATCCGCGCTTACGGGCAAATCAGTTGCCGCCACGATCTCTGTTGCATGCTTGAGCACCTGATCGCGCGTGAGCGTGTAGTCGCGCTGACCGAGTGAGAATGCATAACCCGCGCTCGTCGTCGCCAGCGCTTCGAACCCGAGATGCGCCAACAACCGCGCCGTCCCAACGTCGTAAGGGTTGGGAATGATGAATGCACCAGGGCGCTCATGAAGCGCTTGAAAAGTCTTTGCCTTCTCTACCTGAGTTCGCATAATCCCTTCCGCTCCACTAGGTGGCCTGCGCTACCGTCAATCCGATCTCCTGACCGTATGAAACTTCGAGCGTATGTCCATCAGGGTCGCTGATGAACGCCCAATACCCCACCGGGTACCCGGAATCATGTGGTCCCATTCGCAGACTGCCTTCTCGGCGAGCTTCAGCGCAGAGCCGGTCGACTTCTTCGCGGTTCTCGCATCCCACTCCGAGATGCGCCAGTGGCAACAACACGTTTTCCACTTTCGTCATTCCGATAAGCACCACGACGAAAGGACGAGTGCCGTCGCTGATCCAGACCACTTCCGATCCGGTAGTCTGCTCTTTCCGGCGATGCACGACCTGCATCCGCGCATATTTCGCATAGAAGGCAATGCTCCGCTCGATGTCCGCAACCGGAAGGGCGATGTGAGTCAGGCCAACGTCAATCATAGATCACGAGTACTTTGCTGCAAGCTTTTTCACGGTGTTTGAGTTTCGCAACGTCGTCCGCATGCCGATCGTCTTTTCCAGCCGCGCTCCGGAGAATTTGGAGTCGCTGAACTTCGTACGACAGAGCCAGAAGATTTCCCGACCTTTCACCTTGAAGTTATCGACGTCGGTTGCTAACGCTAATAATTTCAGTATCGCCTGCTTGCTGGGTTGGTCTGCCAAAAAGCCGATGTACAGCGTCCCTTCCTTCAACTCCGATTCGGCAAATGGTTTGTAATCGGCAACACCGGTCAGCTCGGAGGTCGCTCTTACAAACGTGGCCACTTCGTAACCGAGCGCTTCTGCCAAATGCTTTTCGACCTTCCGCTCGATGGCCGGCGTGTTCTTCGACGGCGAATCGAATATGACGTTGCCACTTGCGATGAACGTCTCGACGTTTGAGAAGCCAGCAGCTTCAAACAGACCGCGAAGGTGATCCATTTTCACCGTGTGACCACCAACATTTATTGCGCGCAGGAACGCTACATACTTTGGCATGTCTGATCCCGAAGACGCAGTCTCTATTTCGACTTGCGAAAGAACTCGCCAGCCGCAGCCTCTGTTTCCGCGGGACTTTGCTCTTTCAACTGTTGGTTGATGCCCCACTCATGGCCGAACGGATCGACGATCTTTCCGTAACGCGCGCCCCAGAACATGTCCTGCACCGGCATGATAACCCGCGCGCCGCGTGCGACGGTACGTTCGACTACCGCGTCCGCGTCATCCGTTTGCAACGTGATGCGCACGCACGTTCCGCCCAGCGTCTGCGGCGTTCTGGTCATGATGCCTTCTTTGTCGGCAAACTCGTCGCTGAGGAAAAGCTTGTGCCCGTCCAGAACGATCTCGCCATGCATAAGGCGCTTGCCCTCCGGTTCCATCATCACGTCGCCCTCCTCAGCGCCGAACACTTCTTTGTAAAACTTGAGCGCGGCCAAGCCGTCGCTGACGATCAGATGGGGAATGAATTGATCTTCGCGGTTCATCGTTTGCTCCTGTCAGAACCCCGACAGGTCGGGGTTCTGACTCGCGATCAGTCGCCAAGCCTCTTTGATATGCAAAGTTAATTCTTTATCGCTGATGCGATCAAGTTCGATTCCCACCCAGCCGGCCACGCCGACGTAAGGTGGTCGATAAAACTTCTTCGGCGATTTCTTGATTAGCATTTCCTGAATGCCAATTGCTGCGGGCACGGTCACGGCGATGTGTCCATCGTTGTGATGATTGTTGGAAAACATCGCGAACACTCTTTTCTTAACAAACCACGTCGGCTCGCCGTGCGAGATCTTTTCCCAGGTCTCAGGGAGCGCGAGACAAATGCGCCGCACGCGTTCGATTTGTTTCTCGCCTTTATCGGGCGTTCGTTTCTTACTTGCGCCTTTCATAACAATTCTGCTGTCCAGATTCGAGGCGTCACCGAATCATAAAGGGATGAGCGTCTCAAGGAACTCTGCCGTGCCCTGGGGGCCCGTGATCTCAAGCCACATGTCGCCCGCATCTGGTTCGACCGTCAAGACAAACTTCAGAAATCGACAGCACTGTCGTTCAGCGTCGATCACTCTGGTCGCTGCATTCAGAAACTCGGTGGATGGCGCAAACCTCCAGCGGAGACCTTTGCTAAGTCGCACGCGTTCCTGTGCCAGCGCGAGGAGACCGGGCAGCAACCCTCGCGACGGGCTTCCATTTCCGCCGGCGTCAGTTCGCATGATATGGGAAGCTCTCTCATCATTGAGCCTTTCCTGTTAGACATCGGACGCAAACAACTTAATCTCTGGCGCATCGTCTGACAAGCTAATCATCCGTTCAAATCGCAGCCCAATCTTGACGAGCAGTTTCGCCGAAGCCTCATTATCCGGAGTGGTAATCGCCAGAATGCGATCGAGTCGCAGGATCTCTCGCGCATAATTCATCACCGCGGCGGCTGACTCGACCGCATAGCCTTTTGACCAGTACGCGGGCAAAAAAGCAAAGCCGATGTCCGCGTCCGGCAGAGTGTCTCGCTTCACCAAACCGCTGATTCCGATCGACGTCGCGTTCTCTTTCAACTCCACCAGATAGAGTCCGAAGCCATTTTTCTCATAACTTTCGACCGGACCGCTCAGGATGTACTGGCGCGCGTCATCAAGCGTGCGCACGCCCTTGTCTCCGATGAAGCGCAGGAACGACGGTTCGTTTAGCAGCTCGAGAATAAACTCCGAATCGTCGATCGATAGCTTGCGAAGGTTCAGGCGATCTGTTTCGAGAACGATCATAGCATCACGAATTATCTTTTCCGGTGTCTAACGAATTCATCGGACTGCATTAGTGGTATTACTTCGTTTGAATAAAATGGCTCCTGAGTACACCAGAAAACATAGTCTACCTTCAGATACTCGGTCGCGAATGCCAGCAACTCTGAAATCGTTACGCGCTTTCCGGTCTTGGGATTTTCGTACTCGTAGTTGCCGTCCTGAACTGCGATTCCGATGGGAACGCTTCCGGCAGAATCTCTGATCAGAGGATAGCTATTGCCCATCTGCCCCGGCTTATAAGGCAAAAGGTCAGGTCCGCCCACGCCGAGGTTCAACTCTTTCGCTGCCTTGTAGACCGCACGCAGGTAGCCCTTATCTTCCGTGGGTCGCCACTCGCCGGGCATGAAGTTGGCATACTGTAGTGCAACTGATTTAGGAAACGCGCGCTTCAAGGCCTTCATGTTTGTAATGATCGCGTCGCGATAGGTCTCAAACGTGAAGCCTTTGGGGAACAGCCGCCCGGTCTGGCCGACTCCGATTGAGGTCTCAGCAAAGTTGACTCCTTCGATTCGCCCGTCAAATTCTTTTCCCAAAGCGGCGAGCAGTTTGTGAAATCGCTCCTGCACCGCCGGGTCCCAGCGCCGATTCATCCAGCCGGCAACGGTCGCGTGCTCTTCATCGTCGTCCTTGTATCGGTATTGCTTGTCCGCGCCGCCATTGTACTTTGGATCCTGCAGTAAATAGCGCGGCACACTTATGCGCGACTCGCTGAAGGTTACGTCCTGGATTTGGATCCAAAGTTTCTTCCCTTTCGAAGTTAGAAACGCGAGGTCCTCGCGAATCTCGTGGAAATCGTACTCGTCCTTCGCCTGCTCAAGTTGTCGCCACGAATAAGCTACTTGCGCGCCCTCAAATGCTTTTGTCTCGAGAAACGACTTTGCATCTTTGATCTTTTCCCGGTCCTGACCAAAGAAAACGTAATGATGCACGGGCTTGGCGCTGACAGTAACGCCGCAGAGCCAGATGGAGAGAACACAGCAGATCAGTCTTGGAATGTGCTTCATGTTTGGCGGTTCAGCGCGCGCTCTTCCTGCTCATCCAAACTCGGAAAATAAGACTGCAGAATTCCGTCTCTGCGGATGTCAGCAGTGCAGCAGTGAAAGCCGCCTCCAAAAGAATAGACCCGGTCGAAGGGACAGGTGATAACTTCGCATCCCAATGAACGCATCAGTTCGATCATCGGTTTCTCAGCCTCTTCGACGACAACCGTACGCTCGTCGAGCATCAGAATGTTCATTGATATCCAGTTACTTACGTCACGAGCGGGCGCGCGACTTGTTCTCACCGAGCGCGGCGCCGGCACAGTTTGCCAATCGTTGGCCGCAAAGAGTTTCATGGCGCCGTTGGTGCAGGGGCGCTCGGGGTTGATGAGAACCAATCCCGGTCGCACTGGTACCAGGGTGGTGTCGATGTGCGTGGGTGTGGCCTCGCGAAATTCGATGCGATGAATACGAAAGGCCGGGCCCAGGTGCCGGCGCAGCCACTCCGCGCCGAATTCGTTACTCACTAGATCGGGCCGCCAGAAGATGTCCCGACCCAATCGGGCAAAGCAGGCCGCGTCGAAGACGGGTTCGACTTCCCGCAGGAGCGGACCGGAGTTGAAGTCGAACGTACCTTGATTAGGATTGCCTTCGTTGTAGAGTTCGTCTGACATGAGCGGCTTCGGTGCTGTTGTCCAGCGAGCACCCTGACGAAAGTATTCCTGGATCAGACTTCGATAGGCGCGGAACTCAAAGTAGCGCGCGCGCTGGGCCATCGGAGCCTCGATGATCTCGTCACCAATCACCAGCAGCAGATCTCTCGGGCAGGCACTGGCGTGACCTCCGGGGACCTCCCAGTCAGGCGTCTTCGCGGAAATACCATGATCAATCAGATCGGGTCGACGGACAGTGATGCCGAGTCGGTCGAGCAGGTTTGCGAAGTGATCAAGTTGCCGTTCAGCCTCATCGATGATTGTTGATAGGATCGGTCCGCCGCGAAATTCGCGCGCCGCGCTGCCGCGGGGAAAGTACGGAGCGAGCGATGGCTCATACCCCATGTCGGCCGCTCCCCGAGCCGTGCCTACGATAACTTCCCGCAGTGGGTCCCACTCGTTCCAGGAGTTAACGACGCTCATCGGAGTGTAATCCTAACGGGAGGGGCCTCGATCAGCATAGGGATTTCTTTCGCAGGAGAGATGGCAAACCGATTCCAAAGGTAAGCAGTGAGAGTTCGTCACAAGAGATTGAACCATCCGCCACCTGCAGATTAGACGGAAAAGCCGAAGTCAGCTCCGAGCATTGGTCGCATGACCTTCGCGAGTCTTAAAGCGGGATTCGTCGCGTCCACTGCGAATCCATCCTCGATTTCCCAAATCGCCGACAAGACAGCCTGTGCGAACCCCCACGCCAGGGCTCGTTCGTAATCCAGCTTAAGTCTATGAGTGAACTGTTTGAGCCGCCTCTCGACAGTTGCGCGCGAAAGAAACAAGTCAGGTCGTTCAATCGGATTGCGAAGTACTGCGCCAATTTCATACTCAACCTCACCGACGACGCCCTTGGGATCAATGGCCAGCCAGCCACGATCCGAGTCAAACAGCACGTTGTAGTGTTGGAGATCGCCGTGAAGCAATCTCGGCCGCTGTTGCGACGCGCATAGGCTCAAGTATACTCGTTGACCGGCGGCAACCAGATCCAGCGGAATTTGATCATCGCCGGTTGCGACATAGCGCTCGAACCCTTTGGCCCAATCCTGTACTGTCGCGTACGCCTGCGGTAATTCGGGCGGAGACGTTGATGATTCGCGCCCGGACGTTGATGACTCGGCTGACGACATCTGCTGGATGACACGGGTCAGAATATCCGTCGCTTCCACGTCGCGACCACTCAACGCCAGATCGACCAGGGAATTTCCCGGTCTCAATCGCTCCAGGAGCACGGCGCCGGGCGCATGTTCATAAACACGCGCGACGCCCTGGCCATCAAATGCTTTAAGAATCTCGCCGGCGCGCCACTCGTCACCCGGTTGCTTGACTACCTTCAGCACCACCGGCTGATCGTCACGCGCGCCAAACGCGATCACCGAGCTTTGCGTTTCGAACGAGTCTTCGCAAACCACACCCCATGCGCGCGCGTGCTGTTGGATGCGATCAAGAAGATTTGGTTCGATCAACTCGTTTGCGATCCATTCTTGCACCCTTCGAATTACAGACGGGGCACTAGCCCGACCGTAAGGGAGGGCTCATAGTCCGCATCGCGGACGAATGACAATAGCCCAGCACTTGAGTGCTGGGTAAGCAATGAAATATGAAATCGAGAGCCCGCTTCAGTGGGCAACAGATACAGAACCGCTCGCGGTAGCGAGCGGGTCATAAACTCAACTTTCATTCTAATGTCTGAAGGACCGCAGGAACGGCACCAGGTCATTCGAGTAATACGGTTCTTCGGTGCACCAGAAAATGTAATCAGCCTTCAGATATTCAGTGGCGAACTCGATCTGTTCCGCAATCGTCACTCGTTTTCCGGTCTTGGGGTTGACGTGTTCGTAATTGCCGTCCTGAACGGCCACGCCGACCGTCACGATGTCGGCTGCCTCTTTGATCAACGAATAGCTACTCTTCATCTGGCTCGGCTTGTAAGGCAACAGATCAGGACCGCCGACGCCCACCTTCGATTCGCGAGCCGCCTGGTAGACCGCGCGCAAATATCCTTTGTCGTTTAATTGACGCCATTCGCCCGGCATAAAGTTCGCGTATTGCAGTGCGATTGATTTGGGGAAGGCGCGCTTCAGCGCTTTCAAGTTGGTGACTAGCGCGTCGCGATAAGTCTCACGTTTGCTGATAAATCTCGCCACCCGCCGCCACGAACTCCTTCGCCTTCTCCTTCATCCCAACACCCAACGCCGCCTGCTCATCGATCTCTTTTTGCGCCGCGTATTCGCCGACGTCCTGGGTGATCTTCATCGAGCAGAAGCGTGGGCCGCGCATAGTTTGACAGGATTCACATGATTTACAAGATTCATCAGGTCAAATCATTTTGCTGGCAGGATCGCATTCAAGAGCGAGCCCTTGGGTTTGTATTCTCGGAATTTGTGCTTCACTTGAACCGAAGGACCGAAGTTTATCAGCAAGCCATCATTGACACCGGTCGCGGTGAGATAATTGACGAGTTGAACCTCATGTTCCTTCACCAGAGTCTGGGCCGCCTTTAACTCAACAACAACGCGCTCATCGACCCATAGATCAGCGTAATACTCTCCGACCAGGTGGCCCTCATACTTGACGTTGATAGGCTCCTGTTGTTTCACTCGGAGTCCCAGCTTTTCAAGTTCTATTCGAAGTGCGTTCTCATAAACCTTCTCGAGAAAGCCGGGACCCAATGTGTTGTGAACTTTGTAGGCGCAACCGATGATTTTCTCGGTGAGATCGTCGTCCGTCATGTCGTCCTCCAGGGAGCGATTGGACAGGATTTACAAGATTTACAGGATACTACTCAAATGAGTTCGAAGATCGTGGGTGCATTCCAGCGAAACGCCTGGCGCACGTAAACTGAATGTGGCTTCGTCTTCCCTAGACAGCAGGTGAACGCCCAGACCAGCACGCAAGCGAAGAGCTTCATCCAGGTTAGTAAAGAGTGAAAACTTTGCAGCTGTTCTTGTAAATCCTGTTAATCCTGTCTAAGTCTTTGACGTTTTATAAATCTCTGCTCCGGCAGCCACGAATTCCTCCGCCTTCTCCTTCATCCCCACACCCAACGCAGCCTGTTCATCGATCTGTTTCTGCGCCGCATACTCACGCACGTCCTGCGTGATCTTCATTGAGCAAAAGTGCGGCCCGCACATCGAGCAGAAGTGGGCGAGCTTGGCGCCTTCCTGCGGCAAAGTCTCGTCGTGATATTCGCGCGCGACTTCGGGGTCGAGCGAGAGGTTGAATTGATCCTCCCATCGAAATTCAAATCGAGATTTCGACAAAGCGTTGTCGCGAAACTGCGCGCCGGGGTGGCCTTTGGCGAGGTCGGCGGCGTGGGCAGCGATCTTGTAAGCGATGACGCCGTCCTTCACGTCCTTCTTATTCGGCAGGCCGAGGTGTTCTTTCGGCGTGACATAGCAGAGCATCGCTGTGCCGTACCAGCCAATCATCGCCGCGCCGATCGCGGACGTGATGTGATCGTATCCGGGCGCGATGTCGGTTGTGAGCGGGCCGAGGGTGTAGAACGGAGCTTCCTGACAAGTCTCGAGTTGCTTGTCCATGTTCTCTTTGATCAGGTGCATCGGCACATGACCCGGACCTTCGATCATCACCTGGCAGTCGTACTCCCAGGCAATCTTGGTCAGCTCGCCGAGGGTTTCCAGTTCGGCAAACTGCGCTTCGTCATTCGCGTCGGCAATCGAGCCGGGGCGCAGGCCGTCGCCTAAGCTAAACGAAACGTCATAGGCGGCCATGATCTCGCAGATGTCGCGGAAGCGGGTGTAGAGAAAACTCTCTTCATGATGAGCGAGACACCACTTTGCTAATATTGATCCTCCCCGACTCACAATACCCGTCGTGCGTTTGGCGGTCATCGGAATGTAAGGAAGCCGCACGCCGGCGTGAATCGTGAAATAATCGACGCCCTGCTCGGCTTGTTCGATCAAAGTGTCGCGAAAGATTTCCCAGGTGAGGTCTTCAGCTTTGCCGCCAACTTTTTCCAGAGCTTGATAGATCGGCACGGTGCCGATGGGCACGGGCGAGTTGCGAATGATCCACTCGCGGGTGGCGTGGATGTTCTTGCCGGTTGACAGATCCATCACCGTGTCTGAGCCACACTTAATGCTCCAGCGCATCTTCTCGACTTCGTCATCGATTGAAGACAACACGGCAGAGTTACCGATGTTGGCGTTGATCTTCACCAGGAAGTTGCGGCCGATGATCATTGGTTCGGATTCGGGATGATTGATGTTCGCAGGAATGATGGCGCGGCCGCGGGCGACTTCATCGCGGACGAATTCGGGGGTGACGTATTCGGGGATCGCGGCGCCGAAGGATTGACCGCGGTGTTGGTGGAGGAGTGAATCGCGGGAGTTCGACAAACTTAAGTTTGTCGGACATGCGCGGCCCAGATTTTCGCGAATGGCAATGAACTCCATCTCGTGGGTGATGATGCCCTGACGCGCGTAGTGCATCTGCGTTACGCACGCGCCTTTCTTAGCGCGCAGAGGGGTGCGGCGCAGCGCGGGAAAATCTTCCAGGCGACCTTTTGAGCTGGCTTTCTCTTTCGTGCGTGCCTGGTTCGCGGCGTCAAACGTCAGATAGCCATCATCGATTGGTTGTAACTCGCGACCTTCATACTCTTCCACATCATCGCGCGAAATGATCCAGTCGCGTCGTCGCGCGGGCAAACCGTCGCGCACATCGCAACGAATGGACGTGTCGCCGTAAGGGCCGCTGGTGTCATAGACGCGCACGGGCGGGTTCTCCTCGAGTTCACCCGTGAAAGTTCGCGTCGGGTTCTGATCGATTTCGCGAAACGGCACGCGCACGCCGGGTTGTTCGCCGTCGATGTAGATGCGGCGCGAGTTGGGCAGGGCGTTTTCTATCTTTGTTGGTTTGATTGCGGCGCTCATGATGTTCTCCGTTTTGGAGTGCGCCGGCAGAGCGAAGCGGCGACGGCGCTTTGGATCGAATCGCGCTGCATCCAAAGCGGTGTCGCGCTGCGCTTGCCACCGCACTCCATAAAAAAACCGCTCCACCTAACAAAGGACGGAACGGTCGCGATAACTGTTTCTCCCTTCGACGGTGTTAACCGTATCAGGTTCAAGGGGTCTCACTTGAAGTGACTCTCAGTCCCGATCTTTAATCGGGACTCCCCCGAAACTCTATTCTGTTTTCAATGTGCAATGCAGATTCTAGAACCAGATCACGCCTACTGCAAACTGATGAAAACTCTGTGCGAGCAAAAGCTAACCTATGCCGGTATCTCACGCCGCAAGTAGAACAGCAAATCCGTCGACGGAGGCGCGATGCCGAGTTGGCGGATCATGCCAACGACTTGCCCGCGGTGCAGCGTGGCGTGATTAACGACGTGCTGCATTTGACCCACGAGCGGCAGCGAACTGGCATCGCCGTTTAAAAGTGTGAACGGCAGATCGCTCATGAATCGCGCCTCGTTTAGGTCTGATATGAATCGGGCTCGTCGATCAACGACATCGCGCCAGCGCTGATTGAGAGTTATTAGCTCACCGCAGGATTCAGGTCTCCAACGCGACCAGCCTTCTTTGCCTTGCGGTGCCCGCCCGTGCCAACGCTCGAGCCAAATCCACTCCGCTCCCGCCATGTGCAGCAGCGTGCCGAAGATCGAACCGTGACTGATGCGAAAGTCCTGGCGCAATTGTTCGTCGGAAAGCTTTGCTGCCGCATCAAGAGCAAGGCCATTCGCCCATTCCGTGTAGTCAAACAGATGCCTGATGTCCGTGAGATTCATTGCCCGTCCTCGTCGTATTAAAGCGATTCGTCAAATTCTAATTGCCCGGATCAATAGCAATCTACCACAGAAACGAGCGCGTTGCGGCCAAACGAAGGTATAATCGCGTGGCTGTCATATCAAAAAATCTCAAGGGAGAGAATGATGCTAAACCGGCGCGTTGTCGCAATCGGCCTGGTGATGGGTCTGGTGTGCTTGCCGCTGCTGGCGCAAACATCCGCCGACAAGGATCTGCTCGAACGCATTCGCAAGGAAGAGAAAGACAATTCGCAGATCATGAAGACTATGCATATGTTCACGGATGTTTATGGTCCGCGCTTGACCGGCTCGCCAAACCACAAGAACGCGGCGGAGTGGGCCCTGAAACAAATGACTGCGTGGGGACTTCAGAACGCGCATCTGGAAGCCTGGGATTTCGGCCACGTGGGTTGGCTCAACGAGCGTCTGACCGCGCACATCATCTCGCCGGTCAAGGATGTTCTCACGTGCGAAGTGCTCGCGTGGACGCCGAGCACGCGCGGGCCGGTGCGCGCCAACGCTTATCAATTAATTCTGCCGGAGCGACCATCGCAGGAGCAGTTGACTGCGTTCTTTGAAAAAGAGAAAGCGAAAGTGCGCGGCCGGATCGTGATGGCTGGCAAACATACCATCGTGCCCGTCAACCTGACGCCGCCGGCCAAACGTATCGACGACAAGGCAGCAGAAGATCGCTTTGGTCCGAACGCGCGCCCGTTTGCTTTTCCGACTCCGTCACCAACGCCGACCCCGGCTCCAAATGCGCCCAAGCCGCTGACGAACCGGCAAGTCGACGAACAACTGGATACGTTTCTCAAGAACAATGGCGCGCTAATTCGCGTTAACGATGCCGCGAGAGAGTTTCGGCAGATTCGCGCCTTCAACAATCGCACGTTCGAAGTCGCTAAAGTCTTACCGACTGTAGTGATGAGCAATGAAGACTATGGCCGCATCACTCGCATCCTCGCGGATGGTACGAACGTAATGTTGGAATTCAACATCGTCAATCATGTCTATCCGGAAGGCACTACTTCCTTCAACACGATCGCTGAAATTTCGGGCACGGACAAAGCCGACGAAGTGATCATGTTGGGCGGCCACCTTGATTCATGGCACGCAGCGACGGGCGCGACGGACAACGCGATCGGCTGCGCGATCATGATGGAGGCCGCGCGGATCGTGCAGACGCTCGGCGTGAAACCGCGTCGTACAATTCGCGTCGCGCTTTGGAGCGGTGAAGAAGAAGGCTTGTTAGGCTCGCAGGCTTACGTGAAAGAGCATTTCGGATCGTTTGAAAATCCCAAACCCGGATACGAAAAGTTCGGTGGCTATTTCAACATCGATTCAGGCACGGGGCGCGTACGCGGCGCGGGCGTCTTCGGTCCACCTGAAGGCGCGAGCATCATGCGCGAAATACTGAAGCCCTTCAAAGACGATGGAGTCGTGGGTGCGGTGGCCTCGCGCAGTCGCAATCTCGGTGGCTCAGATAACACTTCTTTCAGTCAGGCCGGCTTGCCTGGTATCGGTATGGGCCAGGATCCGATTGAGTACGGCACGCACACGTGGCACACGAACCTCGACACCTACGAACGCATTCTCGAAGACGATGTGAAGAAGGACGCGGTCACGGTCGCGTGGTGCATCTATCAACTTGCGATGCGTGATGATCTGTTGCCGCGTTTTGCCAAAGATCAGATGCCGCCGCGGCCGCCAGAGACGGCAACGACAACTACGCCAGCACCGCCAAAGCCGAAGCCAAAGCGAAGGAATCAGAGACGCCGAGGAGCTTAAGGAGCTCATTGATGTTAATTTATCATCGTTCCCCTGCACTGAAGAGTCTGTGTCAAAACTCAGCTTGTGAGGTAATCAAGCTTCGATCCTAAACGCAAAGGACGCGAAGGACTCCTCAAGGGAACGCAAAAGAAGGCTTTTTCTGCGACCTTTGCGCGAGACTCTGCGTACCTTTGCATTTAAGCTCATCGATTAGTCGTCGCTCAAGTGAGTTTTGACACAGACTCTGAAGTGCTGGGCTATTTCCGATCGTCCGCTTCGCGGACTTCGAAACCACTCTGAAAGGAAACAAAAATGGCAGCAGAAATTGGCAAGCGCTTTCCGGATTTTAGTTTGCAGAATCAGGACGGCAAGACCGTTGCACTCGATGATTTCAAAGGCAAATGGCTCGTGCTTTACGTCTATCCAAAAGATGACACGCCGGGTTGCACGATCCAGGGGAAATCATTCACCGCGACCAAGCAGGAATTCGACGTCGCTAACATCGCAGTCGTTGGCGTCAGTGCGGACGATGTCGAGTCGCACAAGAATTTCTGCAACAAGTTTTCATTTACGATCGACTTGCTCGCCGATCCGAATCATGAGCTGCTGTCGGCAGCCGGCGTGGGCCAGAGCGATTACAAAGGCACGATGTACTGGAACCGCACTTCATTTGTGATCGATCCTGAAGGCGGGTTGCGAAAGATTTACGAGAAGGTAAGTCCCGAAGGTCATGAGCGCGTGTTACTGGACGACATCAGAGCGATGCAGGCGGCAGCCTAGACATGAAGGTCGTATTAGCCGTTTTTGAGAGCCTGCGCTCTTCACTTCGTCGGTGTAGAAACATTCGCGCACAATTTTTCCACATCAAAGGCGTAGGCTGTTTGCGCGCCACTGAGCACGAACAATTTCTTCCCGTCAAGGCTGAATCTAACGAAAGCGGCGGCGCCGGCAAGATTGAGCCGGGCTTGACTTTCTCCGGTCGCGAGATCGTAGAAGGTTAATTCACCAGGATAGTTCTCAACGACGATCTGGTTTCGGGCCGGGTTAATGGCCGCGCGTGCGCCAAAGAACCGGTGCCGAAGGTCACCTTCCTTTAAGGCAAAGACCAGTACGCGGTTCTGGGTGTCGTGCAGCACCAGCCAGTTGGCTTCGGAAACGGCCGACCTTATATAGAACGAGTGCCTACCTGTATCGAGCAGAATCGTGCCTACCGGCTTACCGGCGAACGCGTCAACTATTTCGATCAAATAATCATCGGCAACGTTCTGCAAGTCTCTGGCCCGCGCGGCTAGATTTGCGTCCTCTATAAGTTTGGCTTTGCCAACTTCGCTGCCGAGTGTCCAAAACATAATCAGCCGGCCGGAAAACTGATCGAAGAAATACCGCGGAGCCTCTTTTGGAAAATCACGCGACCAAACAAGCTTGTCGTTAACAACACTCCGCAACTCAAAACGGACGTTCTCTCTCAGAGAGGGCTCGATGGCCGACTTGCCGGCGGCGGCCTTGTCGTCTTTCGGGACATCCTTTGTAAGGACATTAGGATTACGTCGAATCAGCAGAAAGCTCCCATACTGGTTCGCGCCTTTTTCAGGAATTTCCCTGAGCGATTTAGCCTCGTTTTTCAACGGGTTGAGGAAAGCCAGATTGTGGTTAAGCGGCTCCTGTTTGGGAAACTCGCCAATGCCGCTGCCGTCGTCTGCGAGGAGCGCGCCTCGAAATCCTCTCACGAACAACTTTCGCTCGCCGGAACCAAGATTCCAAATGGCGCCCCGAGTCTTTGTTGAAACGGCCAGCCACTGAAAATTACTTGAAAGCTCGGCTGCATACAGTTGTCCGATGGAAGCTACCGGAATATCAATCGTCGTGATTGGAGTGGTTTTCAGAATCTTCTGGGTCTCGTCATAGCGGGCGTCTGAGATCAGCACCTTTCCTGAAATCGATTCATACACCAACACATTGCCCCAGATGGCTGCGTCAACCTTGTCTGACGCGGACACGATCGCATTTCGCGAGAGGTCGAACAGACCCATCTTCGCATTGGCCAACGGCCTCATGATCACATAGTTCGGATTCGCAGTGCGCTGCAACTCTTCGGCGCCAAACGAAAATTTTGTCAGGCGTTTCCCGTCCGGGAAAGAGAAAATCCCCGAGTCCTCGATTTTCTCGGATGCCATTCCGAGAATTCTGTTCTCGTCGAGGAAGATAAAAGCCCTTCGCGTAATTTTCTTGAGGTCGTCACCGGTTTTTGCGGACTTGAAGTTGGTCAGGTCCAGCGCCAACAGTGTGTCTTCAGATTGGACGGCTACCATGCCATTAAAGCGAAGGCTGTAACGAAATCTGCTCGTGCGGGCGACCGCGAGAAAGCGAGATTCTGGCGAGAATTCAATATTGAAGAATCGCTTCTGATCTGAATCGACGTCTCTTACTTCGGCCGTAATCCAATTCAGGAGCTCGAAGACGCTAAGGCGATAGAACTCCTTCTTCTCAAAAACTTTCTTTCCCGTCTGGGTTTCAATGACGTTGAGGTTCAGGTCATAGTCAAGGCACGCGAGGTAACTGCCGTCAGGAGAGAAACCGTGTTCCCAACAATCGCGACGCACCACCAGTTCGCGCACCTGAACCGGCTTTTGTTCGGCTATGCTCCATTTTTCGTAGCGAAGATTTTCCGTACTAAACACCACAAACCTTCCATCGGCGGTAAAGGCAGCCTCGCGCGCGTCGGGTGCGAGAATCTGAAAGGCCACCTCAAGCGGTTCGCGCCGGACCACGGTAATCGCGAAATCATCCTGGGCGAGAAAGTATTTTCCGTCCGAGGTGAAAGCGAAATGCGAAATATCGCTTTTCAGTCTCGGTGTTAACTCCTTTTTCCAGATTAGGGCGGGCAATTCCTCTTTCCTGTTCGTCTCGCGATATGAAACGACATCCGCTTGCCATTTCAGGAAGTCTTGCGATGCGTTTGCCTGACGATGCTCGCGGCATTGGGAAGGGAGCTGTTCAGTGATCTTGATCATCTCGCGCAGTCGTTTCTGGTCTGGTCTTGCTTTGCCAAAGATGTCCGTGAACCAACTGCCTGTTTTCCCTTTTGTTTCCACCAGGCGATCGAAGAACATCGCAAACGCGTTCGGGTCATATCCCGCCGCGGCCATCGCGTACAACCCGATCCGATCTGCATCAAGCTGCTCTGATTCACCAACTCCGCGAGAGACGTTTTTGGTCCTGAATCTTTCGATTAACAGATTGTATTTCTCGGTGATGTCTTTGCGGTCTTCCACTTTCGAAACGTTGAGAATTTTCTTAAATAATTCCGAGACATTGCTGGCGACGTGGTGAACTACGGCGTGGCCCAATTCATGCGCCATAACGCCCGCCAACTCATCTTCGCTGTTAGCAAAAGCGATCAGTTTCCGAGAAACAAATACATATCCACCCGGAACATTGAATGCGTTAGCTTCAGAGAGATCCACGATGACGAAGTGGAACTTGAGGCCGGTTGGAGGCAAATACTTTGTCAGTCTTTCGCCAATGCGCTCGATATAGGCAACGATTTGCGGATCCCTGACGAAGCGCAATTCGCCTGACATCCTTTCGTAGGTCAACTCCCCAAGCACCATTTCCTGTTCGGGAGAAAAAATATTGTAGGCCCTGGGATTAGCCGAGATGCTGGGCGGAGCACAATCCTGCGCGTGAGTAGTAGTCAGGAACGCCGTGAACAGGATCAGTAAGGACAGAAGACAGGGAATAGTTCTTCTAGCCATATTGAACCTCCGTCAGGGTGAAGGCGCTGTATCAACCACCAACAAAACTCATCGAACGCGAGTTCGCGACGCGCTTAAGATTGTGATGCAGTGGCGCGCGTCCTCTTCAGCACGACACTCCCATTGCAGGCATTCGCTTTGTCTGACGCTTCGTCCAATAGATGAGAACGCCGGCTGTTAGAAAGTAGATCACCCCGCCCGCGACAAATATTGCCGTGCTCTTCAGGTCGTCGGCCCGCGAACGATAAGCCGGGTACTCGAAGACTGTCATGAAAAAGATCATGACGATAAAAAATGTCAGGACTGTCCAAATCGCCATCGCGGCCAGTGCTTGCAGCACGATCGTCGCCCGGCGCGCGCGTTCGCGCGTGAAGTTGACGATGCCCAGCGCCAGAATAGCGAGCGGCGTCGCTCCCATGACAACGAAGAAAGCGAAAGCTAGTACCTGGCCGAGAATGTTATTAACCTGTTTTGACACTATTGAGAATCCCCTCTTCAGCCGCCAATGAAACTCATCGAGCGCGAGGGCGCAACGAAGTTGGGTTCGTTAATGTAGTGCCGCGGTTCCTTCTTGATCACGACGCCTTCGATGAAGTCGATGATCTCCTGACGCGATGCGCCGCCGCGCACGACATCGCGCAAAGAATGTTCGACGGTTGAGAACAGGCAAGTGCGAATCTGGCCGTCAGCGGTCAGACGAATGCGAGAGCAGGCGCCGCAGAAAGCTTCCGTGACGGGCGCGATGATGCCAATCTCTCCGGGCGCGCCGTCGGCGAAACGATAACGCGAGGCGGTTTCCGATCCGCGCTGCACATCGAGCGGAACCAAAGGAAATCGTTGGCTGATCCGTTCACGAATCTCACGACCGGAAACAACATCGTCGCGCGACCAGTCGTGACCGGAATCAAGCGGCATGAACTCAATGAAGCGCACACCAACATCGTGCTCGCGTGCGAATGCGGCAAAGTCGGCGACTTCATCTTCGTTGTGACCGCGCACGATCACTGCGTTGATCTTTATTGGCTGTAAACCGGCTTTCTTTGCGGCTTCGATTCCGGCGAGCACGCGATCGAGAACATCGACGCCGGTCATCTGCTTGAACACGTCGCGCTTCAGACTATCGAGGCTGATCGTAATGCGATCCAGGCCGGCGTCTTTCAAACCCTGCGCGCGATCGGGAAGGAAATAACCGTTCGTCGTCAGCGCGAGATCGCGGAGTCCGACAAACTTCAGTTTGTCGTTTGCCGACGACAGATTCTTCTCGCGCAACTCATCGACAAACTGAAGTTTGTCGGACACGGGCTTTTTCAATGCCGTCAGCTTGCGGATCATCACTTCTATATCCTGGCGCATCATCGGCTCGCCGCCGGTCAACCGAATCTTTTCAATCCCCAGCTCAACAAAGATATCGCAGACGTATTCGATCTCTTCGTACGAGAGCATCTGCTCTTTCGGAGCAATCGGCGGCTCGCCGTGCGGCAAACAATAGAAGCAGCGAAAATTGCAGCGGTCGGTCAGCGACACGCGCAGATCGCGGATCGGACGGTTGTAGGAGTCTTTGAGCGTGTCCGACATCGTTACCTCAGAATTCGTCAGGCGACGATGATACGCCGACGAGAGTGGCGCTCCAAGCGCGGTCCGATGCCAAGGATAATTGCAAGGCTGGCTGGCCCTGGTATACAGTCTATTCAAAAGGCGTTATGAAGGAAACTCTCAAAACCGAGCCACCGGCATCCGCAGAATCGATTGCTCGTCTGGCGGACAATGGGCAAGATATATCTTCCTACTTCACGAATGATGGCACGATAATGCCGCCTCTTGAGATTGATCTGAATGAGGACGTGATTCAGGAGGCTACACTGCCGGAGGAGGAAGGAACGGATTCACCACCGTAAGACCATCGTAGTCCTGACCGTGGCTAAAATCTTCCGAGTAGATTGTCCGACAACCGAGTTCGCGAGCAGCGGCGACGATTGCTGCATCCCAATAGCTGAGTTGAAAGCGGTCTCTGATCTCGAACGCTTTGAGAACCGTTGATGGATGAAGTGAAGCAGTGGGGAAGTTGAGCCAGGTTATTACGTATTCCATCGCTGATGAATGCGATAATCGAAACTGGCGCTTAACAGAGGTGGCAATATTGTAGAACTCGCCTGCCACCTGTACAGACCAACCCCAATTTTCACTCAGCAATAATTCGCGCGCCCGTTCGGCCTTCGCCTGTTCCTCTGGACGATCGCTGAGGGCGTAGAGGAAAACGTTGGTATCAACGAATATTTCCGCGTTCATGCATCTCTTCGCGCGAAGGCCTTACACCCACGCCAAAGTCTCTGGTTGCGCCAAACAAGTCCGCCATATGAGTCCGAGCATCAAGGATGGAATCATCGTCGCCATTGATGGTCTTGAGATACTCGGTTACATGTTGATTGACCTCAGCTTCGAGATCCTCAACCTTTCGCGAGGCGCGACGATAAAGCTCGTCGTCAATCTTGATAGAGATTTCTTTCATGAGTGTATTCTTTCGAAACCCTAAATGAGACGACACGTCATCCTAACCCATTTCCTTTGCTGCCGCCAGGACTCCCATTTACACTCGCCTCACAAGCTCAATAGAGATCTCTTCTCACAAGGCAATTCAGTTACTGCTTCAGTCCCGGTTTGGCAATCACCAGCGGGTCCGCTTCCATCTCTCGGCGATAAAACACACGGGGGCGCTGGACGCTACGTTTGTCGGGGTCAGCGATCTTCTGCTCGCCCTCGGTGAACGCGATGTTCAGCCCGAGGCCGCGGGCCTGCTTCATTTTCTCTTCCTGCATTTGGGGCACGCGCTCGGTGGCGAAATCGAGCCACTCGCGGGCACTGACAACTCCGTCCTTCGGTTCATTGTCGGCGACTGCAGTCTTCAATCCTTCTTCAACCAAAGCGTAAGTGAGCAGGCCATGACCGAGTTGTGCCGCTTCGAGTGCCGCTTGATAACTTTGCGCCGCAGTGAGGATATACATGCCTTTTTCGTAAGCGAGTTGGGCCAGGCCTTTCGAGTTCATTGGCCCGCGGCGTTTCTCTTCAGCCTCGAGCGCCTGGCCTGAATTGCAAGCATCGATGACCATCAGCAGAGAGCCAGCGGCTAAACCCTCGACCGCATCTTCGAGTTCACTATCTGAAATGCTATGCGAGAGAATTGTTTTGAGTCCAGCTTCAGTCAGCTCGCCGCGATCGCCGGTGTAACCAATATCGTGCGGGATCAGATAGAAGCGTTGTCCCTGCGCCGTGCCGTGACCGGCGAAGTAGATGATCACCGCATCTTCCGGCTCTGCGCGTTTCAGACGATCAAGCAGTCCTGCTTTTAGTGTTGGCGCTTCTGGCGCTCCGGCCAATCGCTTCAGAGCGGAAAGAACGTTCGCCTTGGTGGCGTTCTCATTCAGCAACGGAACTATTTCGACGTGATCGAAGTGCGCGACCTGCGTCTGTTGACGGCGCAACTCTTCAGCAAAACTCTGGGCGTCTGCCACGGCATACTTCAAGTTGTATTGCGTGTTCGCATATTCATTGACGCCCACGGCAATCACCCACGCCGTGCCCGCGCGCCTTAGACTGTCCGCCCCGGTCACTAACAAATTCGCATCCTTGCTTTTGACATTGTCCTGGTTGAAAGCGTAGGCGGTTAGACGGTTTGGACCAGCGATGAGCGTAACTTCTTCTTCTAGTGTGACCGCGGGCTGTCCTTTCAGAGCATCGCCGTGCCAGACCTTGACCAGCGAGCCGTTGCGGAACAGTCGCACGTCACGCGCGCCACTGCCCAGTGGATGATCTCTGTCAGTAGCGGCATCAGTAATGTCGATCTTTACTTTGATCATACGCGCGGCGATCCCATTGGCGGGCGCCGCTTCACCGGCAAGTGAAAGTTTCACGATCGGCTGGCGGCGATCTTTCTTTGAAACGTCCTGTGCGACACGTGGACGTTTGCCGGCGAACACATCCGCGAGCAACCCCGGATAAT
Organism: Pyrinomonadaceae bacterium; assembly: GCA_041492185.1. Taxonomy (GTDB): domain Bacteria; phylum Acidobacteriota; class Blastocatellia; order Pyrinomonadales; family Pyrinomonadaceae; genus JAOAPY01. Next base: position 27,001 of record JBGPWL010000045.1, read on the forward strand.
AAAATTCATTGAAGAACCATTCGATCGGCGCGACGTTAAAAGTGTCATGGTCATAACGCCAAAGGATCTGGTTCCATGACGCGGGCGTGCCATCGAACAGACCTTCGGGCGTGACGACCATCCATTCGCCGCCGTCGTCGAGAGAAATCAGCGTCAACAAGTGTTCGCCTGTGTTCGTGTCCCAAAGAAAAGTACTGCCTTCGTCGCTGGTCGAAGCCAGCAGGCGTCCGTCAGGGCTGAAGTCCATAGACTCGATGTTCGCTGTGTGCCCGGAGAGCGTGCGTAACTCCTGCTTTGTTGCGGCGTCCCAAATCTTAATCGTGTTGTCTGTCGCGCTCGATGCCAGGAGTTTGCCGTCACGGCTAAACACTACGGCTGTGACGCCTTTGCCGTGGCCCTTGATCGCTCCGAGTTGCTGCCCGGTATTAGCGTCCCAGAACAAAACCTGGCCGACTGCTTCGACCTTGAGGTCCTTCATGATGTCCTGGGGATCGTTTGGCTTTTTACTTTTCGAACGTTTTTGATTGGCAGCGCCGGCCATGGTTGCGAGATCGAGATTGGATTTTGATTCGACACCGCCGGTCGCCACGATACGCCCATCAGGACTGAAAGCAGCTGAAGTAACGCTGCGGCCCATCGTGCCGGCCGCCATGGTCCCCAACATATCGTTCACCATCGTCTGCATGTCAGCCATGCTCGGCAGGTTTGCCATGTTCGGCATGTTCGCGATGTTCGGAATTGAATTGCGCGAACCAGGTTTGCCGGCCTTGCCCGGATTCGGGATCGAGCCGGCATTTGGTAGCGAACCAATATTTCCGAGCGATCCCATTTTAGACATCGGCGAGCTCGACAGATCGCGCAAACGGGCGCCTGATGTCGCGTCCCACAGCACGACTTCGCCCTGAGATCCCACCGTTGCCAGTACGCGACTGTCAGAACTGAATCCTATTTCGTTGGGGCTCGTGGTGAGAATGAGCGTCTGCAATTCGCGTCCGGTTGTAACATCCCAAATCTTCACCTGACTTTGCAGCGAAGGAAAAGTTCCTGGTTGTTGAGTGTCCTGGGCCGTCATGTATGTCGCCACCAGCAGGCGACTGTCGGGACTGAACCAGACACGCGAAACCCCATCGTTTGACGATGAGCGAGTGAGCGTTTGCACTTGACGGCCGCCGGGCGTTTCGAGAATTGTGATCGTGCTGCTGTTGGGAGCGAACATCGCGATGCGTTTACCGTCGGGACTCGGCATCCCAAACAATTTCTCAGAAGGCGCGGCCGTAAGGCGCAAGCCGCGGCCCGTGCGCAAGTCCCAACGCGTGCGCGCACCCGCCGACAGTTGATTACCATCAGCGCTGAAGAGCACAGAAAGGGCCATGTTGCTGCGGCCTTTCATCTGCATTAGTTGTTTGCCCGTTTCAGTTTCCCAAAGCAGAGTCGGCGTGCCAAAACCACCGGTGGCCGTCGTCTTCCCGTCATCGCTGAACGCGATAAAGACGCCACCGTTGTCAGCAAAGACTCCGTTGTTCGAAACGTTCAGCGTTGGCAGTTCGCGGCCCGTTGCGCTTTCCCAAAGTTTGATGGTGTAGCCCTCAGAGAGAGATATGAATCGACCATCACCACTGAACTTGATCAGGCTGTATTCCTTCACCGTGGGCCCCAGATCCCGCTCGCTTTGTTTGGTGGTCACGTCCCAGATCTTTAATTTCTTGTCTACAATTCCCGCCGCGACCAAACTGCCGTCGGATTTGAAGGAAAGCTCGAGACTATTAATTTGGTCGTGAGGCAATTCCACTGAGCGGATCTCGCGACCGGTATTTAGATCCAGGAATTTGATCTGTGTTTTCGATCCGCTGTCTTCGGCCCGCGCCAACTGATTGCCGTCGCGACTAAGCGCCAGTCCGCCTGTCCCGCCAGTGACGGAACCTGGATTGGTCGAAGAAGTGTCCAGCGTCTTTAGTTCGGTCCAGTTTGTCGTGTCCCAAACTCTGATCGCGTCGCTGACTGTTATCAGTTTTCGGCCGTCAGCGCTGAAGGCAATAAAAGAAACGCCGAGCGCGGACATGAACGAGGCCTGCGCGCCTGAGAGAGTTTGCAGTTCACGCCCCGTGATCACGTCCCACACTTTTACCGAGTTGCTTCCGGCACCCGCCGCCACCAAGCGACTGTCGCCACTGAAGGCGACGACCGGAGCCATGCCCGTCGAACCCTGCCCACCGGTTGAGAGATCGCGCAACTCTCGGCCCGTGGCTGTCTCCCACAATTTGATCGTGTTGCTGCGAAAAGTCGCGGTGGCCAGCAGTCGGCCGTCGGGGCTAAACACCAGACGCGTCGCGCCAAAGAAACTGTTGTATCCAGTCTGTAAGACGAGTTCAGGCTTGGCTTCTTTCGACTTCGACTGATCAGTCTGGGTATTGGTCGCAGCGCCGGATTCGATCCCGAGACCGCGTTTGTCTTGCGGCGTTGGAGTGGGCGTCTGCGCGCCCGCCACCTGGGCGACGAGGGACACGAAAACAATTGAGACCATTAGCTGCCAAATGGGCAACACTCTCTGACAGCTCTTCAGGGTTTCTTTCATAATGTGTGAGGGAAGCCTAGTAGCTGAGGCAGGCACTGTCAACGACCTGGGGAAATCAAACTCCAAGATTGGTGTTACTCGTGAAGATCGATGCAGGCAGGCGCTTCTCAGTTCCCGGCAATTTGACCGTTCGCTTGAGGACAAAATCAAACAGCAGCGGATTATAATCGTAAATCTCATTCAAACACTCGCGCTCTGAGGAGTTGATGTAGCCGCTCTTTACCAGGGACTTGGTTCTGATCAGCACATTGATAGCAGGCAGAGGATAATCGCTCCCATTTACAAGGCGTTCATGCAGATCTTCGCGCGCGAGGATTGTCGTCAGTGGTTTTCCGATCCGATTGAATTGCGTCATCGCCGATATCTCTCCGAACACTAGTCCCTCATACCGTTTCTCTTCCATCAATCGCATGAAGAGATCGAAATTGTCGACGCGCTTTTTGTCGCGGCAGTCCAAATCTTCATTGTCGCCAAGACCAGCGCAGTGCGCGACGATTACTCTCACCTTCGTGTCCAGAGCGCGACGCAACAGCAAAGGGTTGCCAAGCTTTTGATCCTCTTCGGCCTCGACAGCTTTCTCTTCGCCGCCATGACTCAACAAGATTAGATCGAGCTCCTTCATCTTTTGATAGAAAGGATCGCACCGCTCGTCAGACGGATCGATGCCCATCGCGTTCGGCAGCCATTTGACGACGCGCGCGCCGCGTTTGGCCCAGCGTTCCAATTCTTCAAGCGCATCTTGCCGGTAAGGATTAACTGAAATGTTTGGAATGAAGAAATCGGGATATTGCTCGGCGAGTTTGAAGACATACTCGTTCGGAACGTAGAACTCAGTTTTTTCAAGGTTCACTGATCCATCACGATCGTAATATTTATCGAAAGCCAACAAGCGATGCTTGCCGTGGTTCTCAATGTGTTGCACGAGGCTCGCCAGGCGCTTTACTACTTGCGCATCGGCCTTCGCAACATCGCTGACACCGGCGGCGCTCAGATAGACTTTGAATTTGAGGTGGTAGGACGGATGCCGCCAGGTGAGCATCTTTGGATTGGCGAAAGCATTCGTGTCTCCGCTGCCAAGCCCGGCGATATGCGTGTGATGATCGATCAGCCGTTGCGGATCGATATCCTCAAACGCGCGCTTGACGAGGTCACTCGCCTTCTGACTCAAACGGTCTCTCAACTCCTCCGGTTGATGTCTGAAGGCGCCGCCGATGTGGTCTAAGAGACACATTTCCGACCCATTGCTGATTTCACGATCCGCGGACGCGAATCATACTCTGCTCTCATGACTGCACCAAGTAGGTGTTGTCCTAATACACTTCTCTGTGTAACAAGGCTCTAACTTCTTGTTTTTTGAGCAAGGTTCGGGAGGGACGGCATAACGCGCTAGATCACGGAGTAAGGGTTTCACCCCGGTTAGCGGTGAGATGTCTATAGAACGCAGCGCAACACCCCCTCCGGCTCCGTTCGAAGGAGCGGAGTGATTCTCGAGTAGAAAAAAGTCCAGCTGCCTTCCGCTCCTTCGAACGGAGCCAGTGGCGAGGTAATGCTCGATGCTATAAACATTTCACTCCTAACGGAGTGAAGGTTTCCAGACTGAAGGTATAGCCACCAAACGATTTCGTTCGGCAGAATTGACTTTTTATTGCTCGACTTAGATCTCTTTGGTTGCGGCCCTGGGCGCTCTGTGCGATCTCCGTGTTCTCTGTGACTCTGTGGTGAGCGATTTCGCGCGGTTTCACCACCGAGACACAGAGAACACAGAGGCTGCACGGAGCAAACCCAGATTAGGACACAACTCTAAGTAGCTCAAGATCTTCTTTGGGCGTAAAATGTGAAACATCCGCCATGGCCGAGCCGTTTGTTCAGGCGAGCGCTGCCCGAGCGCTGCGGATTTGCCAACCAGACGAAAGGATCGTTTATGTACTGTTCAGCCTGCGGGAGTCCGGTTACGCCGGGGCTCAAGTTTTGTAATCGCTGTGGAATGAGTTTAGGAAAAGATCCGGTTGAATCAAGTCATGCCGGTATCACTACGGCCCTGATTACCAGCATTGTGATCGTAGGCGTTGGTGGTCTGGGAATCTTGTTGGCGGGAGCGCTCAATCTGAAGACCAATGGCCAGCTTGGCAACGATGCCGTTGCCATCTTCATGTTTCTCACTTTTCTCCTGGTGGCCATTGTGGAGCTGTTTCTGCTACGACAGTTGTCTCGCGTGCTCGGCACAGGCGGAAACAATCGGCAAGTTGATCAACCACACCAACTCTTTCAACCGGCATCTGAGTCGCCGAACGAATTGCGCGCGACTCCGTTACGCGCGTTGCCGGAACCGATTCCAAGCGTCACTGAACATACGACGCGCACGCTGGAGCCTGCGTCAAGAGAATCGTCGCGGTAGGAAAGACTTCACCGCGGTCGCGATGTATCACTTCGTTAACGAGTCGGATCGTTATGGCCTTCGGTAACAAGTCCGATCAGACTCGCGCGAATTCCTCAATCCCTTAATCTCGACCGCCGCTCATCCAGCGCTTTGATCAAAAACTGTCTTAGACTCCGACTAGCGCAGTGTGATATTTTGTTATTGACTTTCCGCTCGATACTGAATAAACATTTGCCTTAATTTGAAAGGAGCTTCTTCCAGATGACCTACGTAGTTGTCGAGTTATGCGTTGATTGCAAATATACCGACTGCGCCGCGGTTTGCCCCGTCGAAGCATTTCACGAATTGCCTGACCGCCTCTACATCAACGCGGACACCTGCATCGATTGCGACGCGTGCGTGCCCGAATGTCCGGTCGAAGCGATTTTCGCGGACACTAACGTGCCCGAGAACTACGCGCACTGGACACAGATCAATATCGACGAAGCCCCGAAGTATCCCGTCATCAGTCAGAAGATTCCCGCGTTGCATGGCCCAACTTGCACCGGACCGGAAGAATAGGCGCAAGTGATCTGAGTTGTTGAAGAGAAATTATGAAATGCCTGCCCGTCGTTGTTCTCAGCTCACTGCTCTTGATTTGCGTTTCAGCTTCCGCGCAATCAGGCAGGCGCAGCGCAAAGCCCTCCCCAGTTCCCACGCCAAAAGTTGAGCCATCACCAGATTCGGCCAGCAAGCCCGTAACTAACAACGAAAGGTCGGAGGTTGCGGCCGTTGCCGGCGAAGAATACAAATGCACAAACGACGGCAGCATTAGTGTTGTCGTCCAGTCGAGCGAAACGGAGCAGGTATTCGCTCCCGATGAAGTGACTACGAAAGCCAAAGTCACCTCACGGCCGACGCCCGAGTACACGAAAGAAGCGCGGCGACGCGCCATGCAGGGGACCATTCAGTTTCGAGTCGTGCTCGCATCGACGGGCAAGGTTGCGTCGGTGAGGATTCTCAAAGGACTGCCGCTGGGTTTGAATGAGAGCGCAATCCGCGCGGCCTGCAAAATCGAATTTCGCCCCGCATTGAAAGACGGCCAGGCAGTTTCGCAATGGCTGAAAGGCGAATTCACTTTCCGCCTCGAGTCGTCGATCTTCAGAAACTGAAGGTACAGAGACACAGAGTCACGGAGAAAAAGCCGAGGAGAACTTCATTTTGATCACGTGCCGCAAAATGACCGCCGCCGACGCACGCGATGCGTTTGAGATGCTGACTAGTTTTCTCACTGAAGACGAACACTATCTTGACAGCAGCCAGGCCTATGGTGATCGCGGCATGCGCGGTTTGAATGACGCGCTTTATCTTTTTCTCGAACGGCCGGAACTGGGTTTTGTGTGGGTGGCTTCTGACGACAACGGGGTCGCGGGCATCTGTGTTGTTTGCTACGCGATCTCGACGTCGCTGGGAACTCTGGTGGCGAAGCTCGATGACGTTTCAGTCAAAGCAGATCGGCGCGGTCACGGTGTCGGCACGGCAATGATTGAGCATCTGAAAGACGAGTTGCGCAAACAGTCCGTCATGCGCATCGACGTTGCGGTGCATCGCGAAAATCCCGAAGCGAGACGGTTTTATCAGAAGCTGGGATTTGCGCTGTTGAATGAAGAACGGTTGGCCTGCGTGATGGAGTCAGAACCGCCTGCGGTAGCGTCTGTGTAAAAACTCGCCTGAGCGGCGACGAATCGATGACTTTAACGCAAAGTACGCAAAGGCCAGCGCAAAGGTCGCAGAAAAGCCTTCTTTGCGTTCCTTTGCGGATTCCTTGGCGTCCTTTGCGTTTAGGATCGAAGCTTGATTACATCACAAGCTGGAGTTTTGACGCAGCCTCGTTAGCTGGCGGTTGATCGTCGGTAACTGTCAGGTCGCAGATTAAAGATCAACCGCCCGCTACCGCAGGCGGTTTCGGACCTAGCGAGCCAGGTTCGCGATCTCTTCAAAGTATTTCGCAAACGCTACCATTCCACCTGACGCCTGCTGCCAATCAAAGTTTTCATTTGGCGCGTGGTAACCGTGTTCGGGCAATGATAGTCCGAGGAAGAGCACCGGGCACTTCAAGACTTTTTCAATGCTGGTCATCGCGCCGATCGTGCCGCCATCGCGCACAAACACTGCATCGCGTTTGAAGGCAAACTTCACCGCGCGCTTGAGCGCTTCGGGCAACGGCCCATCGAGCACGGTGCGAAACGCGGGCGCCATCGACTCAAACTGAACCTTCACGTCCGGGTTCTTCTGTTTCACGATGGCTTTGATCTGGCGCGCGATCTTCTGCGGGTCTTGACCCGGAACCAAACGGCAAGACGCTTTCACTTCCGCGCGCGGCGGCACAATCGACTTCAGACCCGGACCCTGGTAACCGCCGGCAACGCCGTGGATTTCCAACGTCGGCTGACCCCAGATGCGTTTCATCACTTCGAGCGTGTTCGTCGTGCGCATCAACTTGAGCTTGTGCGCTTTTCTAAATCCGCTGACTGTAAATCCGCAGTTGGCCCAGTCATTGAGTTCTTGCTTTGTCGGCGCGATGACGTCGTCGTAGAAGCCCTTGATCTTCACTCGCCCCGTAATCGGGTCATACAGCTCGCACACCAGCTTCATCAATTCGCCGATGGGATTTCGCGCCGCGCCGCCAACTTCGCCTGAGTGGTTATCGGTGGTCGCCGTTTCCAAAGTAAGGATGAATCCGAGCAGCCCGCGCAATCCGGCAGAGCTGGCCGGCCGTTGCCGGGACACCCAAACGGTGTCTGATACAACTACAGAATCGGTGCGCAGATGCGGCGCAGCTTTAGTGATGATCTCTTCAAAGTTTGGCGAGCCGATCTCTTCTTCAAACTCCCAGAGGAAACGAATGTTTACCGGCACACCCGCATCGAGCGCCGCGCGTGCGCCGTAGAGCGCCGACAGTGCGGGACCTTTGTCGTCAGTGGTGCCGCGACCGAAATAAGTGTCGCCCTTCTTCACCATCACAAAAGGCTCCGTGTCCCAGGGTTCGGTTTCCTTCGACGCGGGCTGCACGTCCATATGATTGTAGACGGTCACGGTTGGACGGTTCTTCCCCGAATCGAAGACGGCCTGGACCAGCGGGTTTCCCTTGTTTGTTCCATAGACTTCCGCGCGCCCACCAAACTTCTTAACGGTTTCGACGACGAGCTCAAGACCTTTCCTAATGTCTCCCGCGTGCGCGGGATCAACTGAAACGGTCGGCGTCTCAACAAATCGGCGCAACAAATCTTCAAACTCGTCCCGATGGTTGTTTGCAAACGAAACGAGCGCGTCGCGGCTCAGTCCTTGTGTCATTCACGAATCCTCCGAAATGTTGGTGGTGAAAAGCTAAAAACGGGACGGACATGTTAACACGGCAGGGCGCGAGACGCGTATTTTGCAAAAACCAGAGCAACTGCGGGACCCGTTTCCAGCTTCAAAGTGCCGGTCTCGAGTCGCCCACAGAAATAATAAAACAACAGCGCTTTCCGTCGCGTATGTTCAACTGTTGGCGGCTTCCGTGCTATTCTGGCTGCCCGCTGAAGCCGGACGCTCCGGAGCCGCGGCCACTGCAAACGATCCGCTGGAACATTTAGGAGGGTTGCGTGAGAAACAGAAGTAATTTATTGGGTGTTTTGTTCTTTCTGATGGCCCTGTCGCTCCCTGCGATCATTTTTTCACAGCAAGGCAGAGTCACCACGCGCGCCCGCGCTCCCGAACGTCCTGCCGTTGGCAAGGCCGGACCGGGCGGCAAATCCGCGGTCACTCCAGCGGTGGTCCGCAACGATCTGAGCGAAGCGCTGTCAGTAATCCAGGAGAATTACATCGACGGCCAGAAACTGGATTACAACTCGATTTTCAAGTCGTCAATCAACAGCATGTTGAGTTCGCTTGATCCGCATTCGACGTATTTCGATCCCATAGAATTCGCTTCGTTCAAAACCGAACAACGGTCGGAATACTTTGGCATCGGCGCGACCATCGGAGACCTGCGCCAGGACGGCGACGTCAACACCTACATTCGCGCAACATTCCAGGATGCGCCGGCGGCGCGCGCCGGACTTCGCTTTGGCGATCGAGTGGTGGAGGTCGACGGCCAGTCTATGAAAGGCAAGACGTACCCGGAAGTCCGAAAGTTTCTGATTGGACCGCGCGGCACGAAAGTAAAGGTCACGGTCCAGCACCAGGCATCGGGGAGTGTCGAGACTGTCGAGATCGTGCGCGACGCAGTGCCCCTGCCTTCGATTCCCCACAAGTACATGATCAAACCCGGCGTCGGCTATATCGCGATGACCGGCGGGTTTAATTTGACCACCTCGGATGAATTCAAGAAGGCGCTGGCAGATCTTCACGCGCAAGGCATGGACACACTGGTGCTGGATCTGCGCGGCAACCGTGGCGGCTTGTTGATCGAGGCCGTGAAAGTTGCCGACGCTTTCCTTCAGCGCGGTCAATTAATCGTCACGCAAAAGGGCAGGATCAGGGACAGCTCTAATACGTTTGCCGCGCTCAATGACCACCCGGACCAAACCCCGCTGGTCGTGCTCGTGAACGACCAGACTGCGTCGGCTGCCGAAATCGTTGCCGGCGCGTTGCAGGATCACGACCGGGCGCTGATCGTTGGCGAAACTACATTTGGCAAAGGCCTGGTGCAATACCCCTATCAGCTTGATTATGAATCGGCATTGCTGCTTACGGTCGCCAAGTATTTCACTCCGTCGGGAAGATTGATTCAACGCGACTACTCGAATGGCGGCTTCTACGACTATTACACGCACGGTGGAGTGGCCAACGACGGTAAGACCCAGACGCAGGCGCTTGGCCCCGAGAGCCTCACCGATACGGGCCGGAAGGTTTACGGCGGCGCCGGCATTTCACCCGACGAAGTGGTGAAGCCAACCACCGGCAACCGCATCGAGGCGCGGATGATCGATCCCATCTTCGCGTTTTCGCTCGAGCTTGCGAGTGGCCGCATTCCGGGCTTCGACAAGTACGTTGTGCAGCGCCCGATCGAATACAATCACGACATTCAAGCAACGGAC
>JBGPWL010000137.1:0-9606 GCA_041492185.1 Pyrinomonadaceae bacterium
ACAGGAGCAGTAAACATGTCGCTCCTACGGAGCTGGCGGAAACGGCGTAACCTTCTATCTATAAATATTCCGTCCCTAACGGGACTGGTTGTGCGGCGGCGAATCTTGTTCAAAAAACAGGAAGTTACGATCTTGTTTCACAGAGACGCAGAGAAAAGATCAAATGAAATGCCTCATCATCTGCTCGGTGTCTCTGTGGCTAAATCCGTTCTGCGACAAGGCGACGATATGCCTCGGCGCGTGAGAGACCCAACTCGCGCGCTGCTTTCTTTAGCGCGGCGCGGTGGTCCAATCCTTCTTTCTCAAACCTTTCGACCAGCGACGCGATGCGGATCTCCGGTTTCCCTGCCGCAGACTCTTCGGCGATCACATTGCGATCAATTACGAGAACGATCTCGCCGCGCACGCGTTCGGATGGAGCGTAGCGCTCAGCGAGTGCGCTCAAACGACCGCGCGCGATCTCCTCGTGCAATTTCGTCAGCTCGCGAGCCACGACAGCTTCGCGCTCGCCGAGGATCTCGCGCGCATCGCGCAACGTGGCGGCGATCCGGTGCGGCGCTTCATAGAGGATCAGGGTTGCATCGATAGCGCGAAGCGTCAGTAGACGCGCGCGCCGCGAATTTGCCTGAGCGGGAAGAAAGCCGCCAAAGAAAAATTCGTCAGTCGGAAGACCTGAGGCCACCAACGCAGCGACGAGCGCAGTCGGTCCGGGAATTGCGACGACGCGCACGCCGTTTTCCGCAGCCAGGCGCACCAGGCGAAATCCCGGGTCGCTAATTCCCGGTGTGCCCGCATCGGAAACTATCGCGACATCTAAATCGTCCTGAAGCTCGTTGAGAAGTTCCGCGGCGCGTTCGCGTTCATTGTGTTCGTGATAACTGATGGCCTTGGTCTTGATGCCGTAGTGGTTGAGGAGCTTGCGCGTGTGCCGCGTATCTTCACAGGCTACGAGATCGACTTCGCGAAGCACGCGCACCGCGCGATGCGTGATGTCTTCGAGATTGCCGATCGGAGTCGAGACAATGTAGAGCGTACCGGGCATGTTTTGTTATTCTGGCGCCAGGTCTGAGAGATTTAAGTTAGCGATAATTTTCGCTTACTAACTTTGCGATGTGTTTGCGAATTCCGGCTTCCACTAATTCACGTCGCTTGCTGAACCTTTCGATCACCATCCAACGCGGCGATTCTTTACCGGATCGCACGAGCAGCAGTTCCTCGTTAGCGGATCTTTTTCCGAGATGCCGGATGCGCGCGCAAGCAAGACCATTACCGCGAACAACGCCGTCGCTGGGCCGGCGCGGCCAACCCGCTTCGATCGAAAGCACACGAACCCCGACGCTCAACGTCAGCAGTTGGCCGACCATCGTCGCCGTGCCGACCGGAAAGCGATGCGCATCGTGCTTAGCGATCTGAATGCTGGCGCCGGCGCGGTTGGCTTCACCGGCAAGAGTTGTGAAGGTCGCCAGCAACCATCCAATACTGGTTTGACGCAGCAGATCGTTTGAAGCGCGCAGTTTCAAGTAAGCGGCCACCTCCGCGCGGCCGGCGCCGCGCGCGCGTTGTTCGGCTTCGGCCAGTGCCAGGGCCCATGCTTCGTCAAGTTCGCTCAAGGTTGCTCCAGGAATTGCGAGTTCAAACTTCCCGCTAATGACGATCTCAGAGTTAAACCCCGAGCGGGCCCACTCGCCCGCTCGTCCATTGCGATGTTATCATGCGGACTCGAATTGTTCTTCCGTCCAGGTTTGCTCCGGATGCGTTTCGAGAAATCTTCAGGTTCTCCCCGGTTATCAATCGTTCGGTCGATACTCGTGTTTCAGAGTTAATGGAGTGAAGTTGTTGAATCGTCACTTTACGAGAATATTTCTGGTTCTCGCGCTAACGTTCGCGCTCTTTTTTTCCGTAATCGTCGGGCCGCTGGCGCAAACGCAGTCAAAGCTGTCGGCGCCCACCGGGCACGTGTCCGATCTTGCGGGAACCGTTGACGACGCGGCGAAACAGAAACTGGAAAACATCCTCGCCAATCTGCAACGGCGGAGCGGCATCAATCTTACCGTCGTCGCATTGCGAACGACAGGCGGACGCGACATCTTTGATTTTTCGCGCGAGCTGTCGAGCGATTGGGACATTGGCGCGCGAGGGAGCGCGAGCAAGAGTCTCCTGCTGGTTGTTTCCGTCGAAGAAAAGACGTTCGCCACGCATTTTAGCAAGCTGGTGCAGGCGGACCTTCCCGATGGCGCGCTGGCCGATATGAACGAACAAATGCGCGAGCCCATGAATTCGGGTCACGTTGCGGAAGGATTAGTGACGGGCATCCAGAAATTTGTCGAGGCCCTCTCGAAGAAGCTAGGTTTTAGCGCGGAAGGTCTTGACCAGCCAGTTGCTCCGGGCCCAGCGGCGATGGCCAGTCCTTCGGCTTCTCCGGATCAAGTCGCGGCGGCACAGCCCAGCCCAACGCCAACGCCGAACGAAGAACCAAAGCCGCAAGAAACGGCGGTCAAGATAGAGCCGCAGCCGGTCCCATCGCCGAAGCCGCCAAAGAAAAGTGGATCGACCACCAACAATGCCGCTAAGAACTCGTCAGCGCAATCGAAGAAAGTTAATACACCTGCCGATGACGCAGCCGAAGCCGAGGAAGTTGAAGTTACGCTGGCCAAGCCGGTTGCCGAGCGAATCGAGCTCTTGAAAGCATTCCTCGCAAATCATCCCGAATCAAAATCCAGGAGTCATGCCCTTGAGTTGCTGATCAGCGCTCGCGCCGTGCTCGGCGATCAGAAACTGCAGGCGGGAGACAATGCCGCCGGCATCGAGCAGATGTTCGTGGCCATAAACGACAGTCCACCCGACATGTCCGACAAACTTTTCTCCGGCGTGATCTCGCAGATACCGTTCAACCTTTATCTGCGGGGGGAAAGGACGGAAGGATTTAAGGCGGCGCAACTGATCGAAGCAAAAGTCGCCAACGATCCGAAACGTTTACTGACTGTCGCCGGATTCTATATGAGCATCGAGCGTGGCGATGAAGCGGCGCGCATCGCGCAAGCAGCTATCAAGCTCGCGCCTGAGATGGCTGAAGCGCATCACGCTCTCGGTGTGGCGCTGCATATTTCGCTGCGGCTCGACGAGGCGGCGGCGGAATACAAGCGCGCCTTCGAACTTGATCCGAAGACCCGCGGCACGCGCCGCAGTCTGGCCGATCTTTATCGCGCGAGCGGAAAGGTTGAAGAGGCCCTCGCTCTGTATCGCGATCAATTGAATGCTGAACCGACCGATAAAGCGGCGCGCGCGGGTCTGGTGATTTCGCTTTTCGAGTTGGGCCGCTCTGAAGAAGCCAAACAGGAACTGGTAGCGGCGGTCAAAGATGACGGGCGCAATCTGCCGCTGCTGACAGGGACAGCCTACTGGTTTGTTGCGCACAACGACAGCAAGCTCGGATTGGTGCTGGCCCAGCAGGCCGCCGATGTCGAACCGCGTTACACGTGGGCGCAGATCGCGCTGGCCCGGGCGCTGGTGGCAGAGAAGAATCCGCTTTACGCCGAACGCTCGCTTCGCTTTGCGCGACAGTTCGGAAGATTTCCGACACTCGAATACGAACTCGCCAGCGCGTTGGCATCGCTGGGACTTTATGAAGAGGCGGCGGAAGTGCTGACGCATTCGTTCACCGTCAGGGACGGCATGATTGAAACTCAACTTGCCAGTCGCTTTCCGGCAAAGGCCGCAAGCTTCGTCGAACTGCTGGCGCCTGAACGCCGGGCCAGCATCTTTCAATCAACAGCCGCGGACACTGAGAACAACGCCAGCGTATTGAGATCGCTGCTCGCTTTTACTCAGGCTATGAATCCGTCGGGCGACGGCGACAAAGTGGACGAGTCAACCGCAGTTGCGGCGGCGCGGGAGTTTTCCTCTGTCAATGATGACATGCGCGCCTATCGACAGCTTTACGCGGCGAGCCGATTGCTGCGACGCGGCATCGGATTTCAGGCGGCGCAGGAACTGGCAGACGCGGCCCGAAACGGAGTCGATGCAGCGACGGGTATTCCAGAGTTGACAGTGGCCGTGCAAGCAGACGAGTTGCGCGACCTTCGCGCGCGAGCCATCGCCGCGGGAGGGACACCGGCGATTCCCGAGGCCCCGCGCAACGTGCTGGTAAACATCCTGCGCGGACGGATAGAAGATCTTTCGGGCTGGGCGTTGTTCAATCAGGACAAGGCGTCGGAAGCTGTTGAGCGTTTGCGACGCGCCGTCAGCATACTTCCCGAAGGCACCCCATCGTGGCGAGGTGCGTTGTGGCACCTCGGCGCTGCGTTGCAACAGAGCGGGAACAATGATGAGGCGCTGAGCTTTTACGTCAAGGCTTACAACGCCGGCGATAATGATGGAGTGAAGCGCGCCGCGATCGAGCAACTGTACAAGAAAATAAACGGATCGCTCGATGGGTTGGAAGATCGCATTGGTCCCACTCCAATTATCAGCAATGCGAACCCGCAGCCAACGGGCGGAGCGAATCCTAAAACAGAGTTGAGCGCTGAGAAGTCCGACGCGCAGCCAGCAGCTTCGCCAACGCCTGGACCATCACCAACAACGCAATCGTCAGCGGCAACACCGGAAGCTACGCCGACTCCGAGCCCCGAAGCGTCGCCTACTCCGACACCTCAGCCAACGCCGTTGGTAGAACCAACTCCGTCGCCGCAGCCGACACCAACACCAACGCCGGCAGCCGAACCATCACCTACACCTGCGGCAACGCCGGAGGCGACGCCTTCACCTGAAGCGACGCCAACTCCAACGCCGACTCCGGAACCGAGCCCAACTCCAACTCCTGAGCCCTCGCCTTCTCCGAGTCCGACGCCGTCCGAGCCAACTCGGCCAAGAAGAGTCAAGCCGCCCGACGAATTATCGTTGGTGCAGGAATTGATTATCGGATTAATTATCTTTTTTGGATTCGTGTGACGCGCGGCGAGTCGATTCAGAACCGGGCGCAGTAGCGACGCGGATCAATCCGGTCGCTACCCCGACCGGTCGGGGTTCTGTAACACTCACAGCTCGCGGCCACTGAGAACTCAAGGAACACTCGGCTTGGCTGGTGCGTCCACGCCCGATTGCAACGGCTTGCCGTCGGCATCATAGACCTGGACGGTCTGATATTTCGCCAGCACGTCGCGAGTTTTCGAGGCATCGCCCACCGCGACGATCTGAAGATGATCCAGATCGAGGTATTTTTGGGCCACGCGCTGAATATCTTCCGCGGTGAGCGCCGAGATCCTCTGCGGATATGTGTCCCAATAATCGGCGGGCAAATTGTAGAGCTTCTGCGTGATGATGTTCTGCAAGAGAGTCTGCGGCTGCTCCAAAGAGAGCGCGAAGCCGCCGACTATCGAGCGCTTGGCGCTGTCCATCTCGTCCTGCTTCACCTGCTCGTCGCGCAGACGCTTCAGCTCGTACATGAATTCGTGCATCGCGCCGTCGGTTACTTCGGTCCTGACTTCCGAACTTGAAACCCACGTGCCGCGATATTTCGTGCCGCCAAAACTGCTGTACGCGCCGTAGGTGTATCCCTTATCTTCGCGAAGGTTCAGAAACAAACGCGCCGCCGGGCCACCGCCGAGAATGCGGTTAGCCAGCAGTACGGCAAAATAATCGGGATCGGTGCGCTCGATGGCGAGATTGCCCAACTGCAATACGGTTTGCACCGAACCGGGCCGATCGATCAGAAAGATGCGCGCGTTACCCTGCGATGGCGCCGCCGGAATGTTCGTTGCGGGAACATCCTGCTTCTTCCAGTCGCCAAACGCGCGCTGGATCTTCGGCAGCAACTCTTTCATGGTTATGTCGCCAACGACCGCGAGGATTGCATTGTTCGGACGATAGTAAGTCGCGTGGAACTTCGCGAGGTCCTCGCTCGAGATGCGTTTGACCGAAGCGAGTGGCGGTACGACCAGCGCCCCCGGATGATCTCCATAGATCGCGCGACTGAGCTGCTCCTGCGCCAGAAACTGCGGGTTTGATCGCAGGAACTGTAGCTGGGGCAACGTGCGGGCCTTGTACTTTTCGACCTCGTTTTTGGGAAAAGCCGGATTCAGAATTACATCTGCAAAAATGTCGAGAGTCTGATCGATCGTCTCGACCAGGCCCGACGTACTCACTACACTGGTCAACGAAGAAAGCCCGGCGCCGGCGGTAAGCGTGGCCCCGAGGGTATCAGTCTGCTCGGCGATGTCTTTGCTGGTGCGCTTGGCGGTGCCTTCGCGCAGCAGGGCGGCCGTGAAAGACGCCAGTCCATGATAATCCGACGGATCGGACAGGCCTCCGCTCAGGAGGACCATCTGCATTGAGAAAGTGGGAACCTTGGTGCTGTGCAGCAGCACGATTTGCAAACCGTTCGGCAGTGTCGTTTCTTCGGCTTTAGGAAGTTTGACCTTCAGCAGATCTTTGCTCACCGGCGCGCGACCTTTGATGACCGCTCCTTTTGTCGTTTGGCCCGCCGGACCACTCTGTGGTGCCGGGCCGCCCTGGGCCAGCGACGTCGCAGATACGAGGGCGACCAGAAGTGTCAACGCGAGAATCCTGTTGCGATTAACTTTTATTGTTTTCATCTTTCTTGTCTCCTCTTACTGCCCAGTGGTGCCGGTGGCGGTGCGGGCTTTCGCCTTGGGCATGGTGATAACTACCGTGCGATTCGTATCGCGCAGATATTTGTTGGCGACGCGCTGCACGTCCTCTTTGGTCACTGCCGCGACTTTGTCGACGCGCGTATTGATCAGGTTTGGATCGTTGTAGAGCACCGCGTATTGCGAAATCGTGATCGCGCGTGAAAGTGAACTCTCAAGGCCGCCAAAGAAGTTGCGCCGCGTTGCGTTCTTCGCCTTCTGTAATTCCCAGTCGGCGATCGGCTCTTTTTTCAAACGCTCGATCTCTCCGTAGATCGCGGCTTCGACGTCATCGGTCTTGACGCCTGGCCGCAAAGTGGCAAACGTATAGAGAGCGCCGGGCCCGCGCTTCTCGTCCAAAAATCCGCCAACATTCGTAACCATTTCTTTTTCCTTGACGAGTTTCTGGTAGAGCCGCGAACTCTGTCCGCTTTGCAGTGCTGCACTGAGCACTTGTAGCGCGTAAAAGTCCGCCGTATTCCCGGGCAGCGCCTTGAAAGCGAGATCGATGCGGGCCGCGCGTGCAAGACCATCGTCAAGCGTTGCGCGCCGTTCCGCTGTTTGTTCCGGCTCGGTCATGTCCACGGCGGGAGGATTCGGTTGGCGCGGAATCGATTCAAAGTTTTTGGCGATGCGCGCCAGAGCGTCTTTGGTTTTGAAGTCGCCGACGACCACCAGCACCGCGTTGTTCGGCGCGTAGTACGTTTTGAAAAACTGCACCACGTCATCAACGGTCGCGGCGTTCAGATCCTCCATCGAGCCGATGACCGAATGCTTGTAAGCGAAGTTGTCATACAACAACTCCTGCTGTTTCTCGCCGCTCTGGCCGTATGGTTGGTTGTCAACGCCCAGCCGTCGCTCTTCCTGCACCGCATTGCGTTGATTGTCGAGATTATCTTTCGTAATGTTACTCGCCAAACTGCGCATGCGATCGGCTTCGAGAAACAAGCCGAGGTCCAACTGGTTCGAAGGCAGCGCTTCAAAGTACACGGTTCGATCTTCGCTGGTGGTGCCGTTCATGGTGCCGCCATTGTTGAAAACCAAAATGAAATGCTCGCCCGTGCCGACGTTCTCGGATCCTTTGAACATCATGTGTTCGAAAAGATGGGCGAAGCCCGTGCGGCCGCGGCGCTCGTCGCGCGAGCCGACGTTGTAATTTACCGACACGGCAATTACCGGCGCACTGTGATCTTCGACCGTGATCACGCGCAGACCGTTCTTCAGCGTCGTCTCTTTAAGATCGACGTGAACTTTGCGCGCGTTCTGGGCAGAAATGCCCAGGGCCATGAGTGCGCAAATAAATACGGGGGACAGAAACTTCCAGCTACGTCTCATAAAGATATCTCCTTCTTTCAATTGTCTCGGTGGCAACGTACTTGCTAATGCGGCTAAACTGATGTTTGAAAGCGTGAACGGACTTTATGCTTTGCCGCCTAAGGCTGTCAAGTTTCTGGAAGGAAATGCTGATGGTGCAAAGAAAACCTGCATCGGTAAGAAAACCTTTTGACAACATCGTTAAGCTGGTGATACGCTCCCGCGCGTCGAATGAAAGCAACCTCGCGTGTGACGATTCCCCAGAGCGACACGCCTCATTGTTGAACTAGTTTCCCGGCGACGAAGACTCTTCCGGTCTCCGCCTACCGGCTCTTAACTCGAAAAGGAGCCGATCATGATCACCTCTCGCTCTTCCCGCTCTTGGTCCAAGAGAATCAGACAGTCTGTAGTAGCGACCCTGACGATCATTCTCGTGATGATGCCGATTCCGCCGGTGTATGCGCACTCAGCCGTAAAAGGAATTGTCACCACTTCGTTAGAAGTTGCTCGCGAACTGAATCAACGAACGCGCGCGTTTCTGAAATACGGTCGGTTCGCGAGCTTGATGCAGTCGACGCAAGGCGGCGTGCAAAGACGCGAGATGCCGCCCAGACAATTGACTCCGGGTGTAAGACCGCAGGTTCCTCGGACGAAGGCCGAGCACGAGGCAAGGGTCGCCTCGCTCCGGATAAATCCCGGTGACAATGTGACGCTCCAATCGCGCCAGCCGATGTTGTTCTCGGCGATCCCGCTTGATAATGAAGGCAATGCGATCCATGGGCTTCATGCCGAATGGGAGTCGAGCAACAGACAGATAGTCTTCATTCGCAAAAGCGGAGAGGCGGTTGCCGGAAGAGCAGGCACTGCGACAGTAACAGCGACAGCCGGCCCGGCACAAAGCAGTGTGCGAGTCACAGTTATTCGAGGAACTCTGGAAGAGTTTGGCGGCAAGAAAAAGCAGAACACCAAGAGGCTGCATGTACAGACCGGCAAGAATTCTTCGAACAACAATGTAATCGGCATAGCTCAGAAAGCCGGCGCAAGACGACAGCACGCTTCCGGCGTGAGAGGCAATGCCAGGCTCGCTCGCGCCGCCGCGATTGCACTACCATCGCCCTGCTGCGACCCAAATAACGATCCGCTTCCCGATAATGAAACCAACTCGCTTTACCAACCTTCAAACGCGGTTGGCTCGCCGCCGGGAAAACGTAAACCCGGCGCGCTCACCCGAGCGATCGCGACTAACGGCACCGAGAGCGGAAATAAAAACTTCTCCTTCGCGATTCCGATCGTCAATCTGCCCGGACGCGGTCTCGATGTTTCTCTGGCTCTTTCCCATAACAGTCAGGTTTGGAACAAGTCCACCGATCCTTCCGACAATTCCACGTGGATGACCTATGATGTCGATTCAGGCTGGCCTGAGGCTGGCTTCAGACTCAGCTTTGGGCAGATCGAAGACCAGGGTAGTTACGGATTCACGCTGACGGATGGCAGCGGCACGCGCCACGCGCTCACGTATACCAGCACCAACAATTACGACACAACTGATGGCACGTTCATTCATTACACGGGCGGCGGCGGTTCGGGAACTCTCTATTATTCGGACGGCACGCGAGTCACGTATGGCGCCGGTGGCGGTGGTTACCGC
>JBGPWL010000052.1:0-31655 GCA_041492185.1 Pyrinomonadaceae bacterium
GGCCGGACCCAGCCTTCTTTTACTCCTTCGAGAATAGTACGCATCCATTCACCAACCTTCTCGCCTTCATGCCACATGTGACCGAGATTCAAGCCGAACACGCCTTTGTTCTTGTTAATGAGACCCAGAGGATGAAACCACGGCGTCTGCCACACCGCTTTCAATAATCCGAACTTACCTTTCAAGCCGTTTGCCGAAGCAGTCGATACGCCGAACATTCCGAGACGTCCTGTGGATCGCAAAGCCTGATAACTTTTTTTCCAGTGACCGCCGCCAATCGGATCGATTACTAATTCAACGCCGCGGCCGTTTGTCATTTCTTTCAAAACCGGCAGCCAGTCCTGATTGCGATAATCGATCGGATGATCCAAACCGCGCTCTCTCAGGAATTCATGCTTAGACGGACTCGCGGTGCCATACGTCACAGCGTCAAGCCGCTTGGCAATATCGAGTGCCGCCAAACCAACGCCTCCGCCGGCATTGTGAATCAACACTGACTCGCCGGGTTGCAGCGAACCCATCACGGCGAGCAGCGCGTAAGCAGTCAGGTAGTTCACCGGAATCGCTGCGCCTTGTTCAAAACTCAGCGACTCTGGTTTCTCAAACATTTGTGTGCTGCCAACTGCGACCAGTTCCGCCTGGCCTTTGAAACGAGTCATCGCCACCACTGACTTGCCCATCAGCGACGGGTCCACTTCTTCGCCAATCGATTCGACCACTCCGGCTACTTCATAACCCATCACGCACGGTTTCTTTGGCCCGTCTGGATACAAACCCTGGCGCGCGAGGATATCGGCAAAGTTCAGACCGGCGGCCTTCACGCGGACCACGACTTGCCCTTTTGTCGGTTGTGGATCAGGCGCTTCTTCAACTTTGAGTACTTCAATTCCGCCGTTGCGTGTCGTAACGATCTGTCGCATTCATCCTCCTGTACTTGAAACTAGCTTTGGGAATGAACAGATTACTTCTAAATTAATACTTTGTCGCGGTTATTCATCTCAATCTCTTGACTTCCACTCGCAGTATATTAAAGTTCTGGGACGTTAAGTTTCATTCCAGACGTAAGCCTTCAGTCGGCAGGGTGTTGAGGAGTCGGATTCAATCAAGAGGGTTG
Source organism: Pyrinomonadaceae bacterium (assembly GCA_041492185.1). Lineage (GTDB taxonomy): Bacteria > Acidobacteriota > Blastocatellia > Pyrinomonadales > Pyrinomonadaceae > JAOAPY01. The sequence goes on from JBGPWL010000052.1 coordinate 1,115, forward strand.
TTTTGCTTCTATTCACCCTTCGGTTAACTCGCGCCGCGTCAGCCTCTGTTTGAGAGCGAGTTGTAAGACGAATGCTCAATGCGGGAGACAGACTGGGTCGGTACGAAATCCGCGCAAAGCTCGGCGCCGGCGGCATGGGAGAGGTTTATCTTGCGCAGGACACGAAACTCGATCGCAAAGTCGCGCTGAAGATTTTGCCGGCTGATGTCGCTGCCGACGAGATGCGGATGCGACGCTTCGTGCTCGAAGCAAAGGCTGCTTCAAGTCTAAACCATCCAAACATTGTGACAATTCATGAGATTGGCGAAGGCGAGAACCTGCACTTCATCGCCACGGAACTGGTTGAGGGAGAGACTCTACGGGCAAGGTTGCTGCGCCAATCGTTGGAACTGGACGACGTGTTGGACATTGCCCAGCAAACAGCTTTTGCGCTGACGGCGGCTCATGCGGCAGGCATCGTGCATCGTGATCTCAAACCCGAGAACATAATGCTGCGCAAAGACGGTATTGTGAAGGTGCTCGACTTTGGACTCGCCAAGTTGATCGAACCCAACGACGATGCGCCGCTGGATACAACTGCGCCGACACGGCCGCAGATAAATACAGAGCCGGGCATCGTCATCGGAACGGCGCTTTACATGTCGCCGGAACAAGCGCGCGGGCTTGACGTGGACGCGCGCACCGACATCTTCAGTCTGGGTGTCCTTGTCTATGAAATGGTTGCGCACCGTCTGCCCTTCGAAGGTTCAACCACGAGCGAAATTCTCGTTTCGATTCTAAGCGACAAAGAACCGCCGCCGCTGGCTCGTTACTCGCGCGAGGCGCCCGCTGAACTCGAGCGCATTGTTGGTAAGGCCCTGCGCAAAAATCGTGACGAGCGGTATCAGACAATCAAGGATCTGCTTCTCGATCTGAAGTCACTCAAGCAGCAACTCGATTTCGAGGCCAAGTTAAGACGCTCAGCGTCTCCTGAACCTACGACGGGCAGGGAATTCGGACCAACGACCGAGCAATCGGCGCCCTCTACTGTGGAGCTGAGTTCACCAAGCGCCTCGTCGAGTGGTCAGTCTGTTGTTAACCGACTAAAACGACAATGGCTCGCGGCAGTTATTGGGATCATCGTGCTCGCTGCCGGAATCATCGCACTGATTGCTTACAAGAACCGCGGAAACAACCCAGCACCAATTGAGTCTATCGCCGTTTTACCGTTTACGAATCAAAATCGCGATCCGGACTCTGAGTATCTCTCAGACGGCCTCACAGAAAGCATCATCAACCGGCTGGCCCAACTTCCGAATCTCAAAGTGATCGCGCGCAGCTCAGTGTTTCGCTACAAAGGCAAGGAAACCGATCCACTGGCCGCCGGCAGGGAACTGGGTGTTCAAGCAGTCTTGACCGGTCGCATACAGCAACGTGGCGATAATTTGACCATTAGCGCTGAGTTGGTTGACGTGCGCGATAACAAACAGCTTTGGGGCGAGCAATACAGCCGGAAGGTCTCGGACTTGCTTTCGCTGCAGCAGGAAATTGCGAGAGAGATTACCGGCACGCTGCGTCTCAGGATCTCTGGCGCCCAAAAGGACCTTGTCAACAAGACCTATACAAACAGCCCTGAGGCATACGAGCTTTATTTGAAGGGCCGCTTCTATTGGAACAAGCGCACGGAAGAAAGTTATCAAAAAGCGGTTGAGTTTTTCCGGCAAGCCATAGAAAAAGATCCGAACTATGCCCTCGCGTACTCTGGGTTGGCAGATACGTACAGCTTTCTCAGCAGCCAGGGCATTCGCCCCCCTAACGAAGTCTTTCCGCTCGCAAAGGAAGCAGCAACCAAAGCGATAAAGATTGATGAGTCGTTGTCCGAGGCGCACACCTCGTTGGCCTACGTCAAACTTTATTATGATTGGGATTGGGTTGGGGCCGAGCAAGAGTACAATCGAGCGATCGATTTGAATCCCAATTACGCGACGCCGCATCATGGCTATGCTTATCTTTTGATCTCGTCGGGTCGCACTGAGGCCGCGATTGTGGAGATCAAGAAAGCAGAAGAGATCGATCCGCTGTCGTTAGTGATTCAGACTGATCAAGGCGAGTTCTATTACTTCGCCCGCCGGCCTGACGAAGCGATCCGGCAATTGCGAAGAGCCGTAGACATGGATCCCAGTTTTGTGCGCGCACATTTCCTGCTCGGCCGCGCGCTGGTGCAAAAGGGTCGCTGCGATGAAGCGCTTCAGGAGTTTCTAAAGGCCCGAAGCCTGGTGCCCGAGGGCGTCGAAATGCTGGGCGGGCTGGCGCAAGGGTACGCGTCGTGCGGGCGGAAAGCTGAGGCTGAGAAGGCGATGAACGATTTGCTCGAGCTGTCAAAGAATCACTACGTTTCGCCGCATTGGATCGCGGCGGTCCAGGCCGAGTTAGGAAACAAGGACGAAGCGTTCAAGTGGCTCGACCAGGCTTTCGAGCGCCGCTTCGGCCCGCTCATCTACCTCAAAGTTAATCCGATCTGGGACAAGCTTCGTTCCGATCCGCGTTTTGACGAGCGATTGCGACGTCTGAAGTTGTAGTTGGAGTTCACGACGGCCTTTAGGAGGATTCGATGAAAGTACGAAAGTCGTGGCGCGAGAAATTAGCGGACAGTAAGGATCTGCCGCGCGTGCAAACAATTCCCGATCGCTTGAAGGCTCGGTGGGGCGAAGGAACTTTCGTAATTCCCGCGCCGAATGAAGTCGACGAATTGATGCGCCGCGTGCCGAAAGGAAAAGTGACTACCATCAATCACCTTCGCGCGGCGATAGCGAAGAAGCACGGAGCGACCGTCGGCTGCCCAATGACCACGGGAATCTTTGCGTGGATTGCCGCGAATGCCGCTGAAGAAATCGCGGCTGCTAAACCCAACGCTCGTGTTACTCCTTATTGGCGCACCCTGAAAACCGGCGGCCTGCTGAACGAAAAATATCCTGGCGGTGTGCTGCGCCAGAAGCAGCGATTGAAAGCTGAAGGACAAACCGTTGTTAAGAAGGGTAAACATCTGGCGGTTTCCGATCTCGATAAATCATTATTCGATTTCGGCGTTGGTAGATGAAATGTTCAGGAGAAACACTTGTCATCTCAATTGAATACTCAACCGACTGGTGAAAGCACACCAGCATGGCCGCGACGATTGTTTTCTATCCTCGCGGAAATCGGTCGCACCTCGACACCGATGGTCGCCACGACGCGAATGACGCGCGGTCAATTGCGATTCCAGTTGTTCGCGACCAGCTTTGTCATTCTGTTTTTTGAGTTGATTTGCATTCGCTGGGTACCGTCACACATTCGTCTGCTCAGCTACTTCATGAATTTTATTTTGTTGGCGGCGCTGCTGGGCATTGGAGTGGGCATACTTGCGGGGCGGCGCGAGCGACTATGGCTGCCGCCGTTTCCGCTGCTGTTGCTCCTGCTCGTCGTCGTTGTGGCGGTCAATCGGTTCGATTTTCGGATTCCTTCAACGCAGGTGCTCTACTACGCGGCGGGCGAAGACGCGTCCCGGCGCGAACATTATTTTATTCTGCCGGTAATCGTCGGCATGGTGGCGCTGACGTTTGCCGCATTGTCTCGACCGCTGGGCGCATTGCTGGCGGCGTTGCGGCCGCTCGAGGCATACGCGATCGACATTCTTGGCAGCCTCGCCGGAATAGCAACGTTCTTTCTGATGTCATACCTTTCGCTTCCGCCGGTAGTTTGGTTTGCAATTCTCGGCGTGGCATTGTTGCCGCTGCTAAGGGGTCGCGAGATTTGGCTCGCCGTGCCGTGTGTGCTGGTGGCAGCGTACATCGCCTATTCGCTGGGCATCGGGAGTTATTGGTCACCCTACTATCGAATCCAGGTTTACCCCAACGACAGCGGCGGTTATGTCGTCAACGTCAACGACATCGGGCACCAGGAAATGATGTCCTACCTCAGGAAGGAAACGTTTTACTTCCAGGCCTATGACTTGCTGGGCCAACCTCCGTTCAAGCGCGTACTGGTTCTTGGCGCCGGCACGGGGTCTGACGTTGCGATTGCGCTGCATAATGGCGCTGAGCACGTCGATGCCGTTGAGATCGATCCGCGTATTTACCAACTTGGGCAACGTTTTCATCCCGACAAGCCGTATGCAGACCCGCGCGTCACCATCCATATCAACGACGGGCGTGCATTTCTGCGCAATAGTCACGAGTCGTACGACCTAATCATTTTTGCGCTGCCGGACTCGCTGACTTTGACGTCTAGTTACTCCAGCCTGCGGCTGGAAAGCTTTCTGTTAACGACCGACGCGGTGAAGGAAGCGCGCCAGCGGCTTTCTGTAGATGGGTTGGTCGTTATGTATAACTACTATCGGCAGGATTGGCTGGTGCGCAAGCTGGCAAACATGCTCGACGAAGCATTTGGGGCGCCGCCTTTCGTGATCACTTACGGTTGGGGCGGCCGCGCCGCTGTGCTGATGGACGGGCCGCGGCTCACGCACCTCGATAGATCACTTAATGTGCCCTACGCGGAAGTTGCCGGCGTCAAGTCGCAAGGTCGCGGGGGAGCAATGCCGGTGATTGGACAAGGGCGACTGCACAGCGAGCCACCACAAGTTGTGCCGACTGACGACTGGCCGTTTCTCTATCTTCCGAAACCGGCGTTGCCGACGGTTTACGTTGTATCGCTCGGCCTGGTTGCGCTAATCGCGCTCGTGATGTTGTTGCTGGCGGCGCCACGCCGTGTGCTGGCTCGATTTGACTGGCACTTCTTTTTTCTTGGATCGGCGTTCATGTTGCTCGAGACGCGCAGCCTGGTAACTTTCGCATTACTGTTCGGGAACACCTGGATGGTCAACTCGCTCGTCTTCTTCGCCATCCTGTTGAGCGTGCTGCTCGCGATCCTGTTCAATGCTCGCTTTAAGGTTGCTCGCGTCTGGCTGCTCTACGTGCTGCTGTTTGCTACCTTGCTCCTTAACTATCTGCTGCCGCTGCACTCAATGTTGGGAATCACTTCGGCGACGCTGAGATATGCCCTGGCCAGCCTGCTGACTTTTGCGCCGATCTTTGTCGCGAACATAGTCTTCAGTCGTTCGTTCCGCGATACGGAAGCGGCCGACATCTCTTTTGCCTCGAACCTGCTGGGTATCATGCTTGGAGGAATGTTCGAGTATCTCGCGCTCGTCACCGGCTACCAGTCTCTGCTGCTGATCGTGATCGTCTTCTATGCGATCGCGCTGGCATTGTGGCGAAGGACCGAGCCAGCGTTACTTAGTGATGCAAGCGAAGTAGCTGCCTGAAGGTTCGTCGGGACGATCTGTCGCATTCATCCTCCTGGTGCTATTCTGAGAAACAGCGTCGTCCGCCGCAACTTACAAAGTCGATTGAAAGGAAGAACAACGCCAATGTTGAAAAGAATGCATTCGCTACCCATAGCTCTGCTGATTTGCCTGCTGGCCTATCAGCCTTCGGCTCGCGGACAATCCGGCAATAACAATCTCTCGCATCTAACGATTTACAACGCCAACATCGGAGAGTTTTTGGAAGAGCGCACGATCGAATTGCAGCCAGGCTTAAACACCATTGAGTGGCGCAGCCTGATGCCCAAAGCGAACATCCGCACCGTACGCGTGTTAGCAGAAGACGCGGAGGTCTTGCGCCAGGATGTGACTTACGATGGGCCACAGGTCAATAACGAGAAGTCGCCGGTTTTGCATCTGGTGATTCAGAACCGCGGCGCGACTGCGCGCAAACGCGTGCAGGTCGATTACCTGGCCCCGAACATCTCATGGCAGGCCGATTACTCTTTGGTGCTTGAGCCGACGGCGAAGGACCAGCCGCCGACCGCGGCGATTCTCGATTCGTGGGTGTCGCTTTACAACAGCACGGGCGTGGATATTGGCGCCGGCACGGTTGATCTGGCGGCCGGCGAGATTGCTCTCTTGCCGGAAGGAGCGAGTAGCGGCTATCGGCGCGAATACACCGCACAGATGACAGCAAACATTAGCGAAGTGGACCAATCAACCGGCGCCTCTTATGCGGAAGTCAGCAGCCTGAGTGCGTTCAATCGCTTCACGCTCGGCAACAATATCAATCTCAACGCTAATGCGACTATCAATCGCTTCCCCATCTTTCAGCGGGCCAAACTAAACGTCGTCCAACGCAACGTCTTCGAGAATAATCACGACGCGCAAACGCTTGCTCGCGGCGGCTTCATCCTTATGCCGCGCGGATTGGAAGTGCGCATAGTCATCAAGAACACAGCCGGCGTGCCGATGGCCGCAGGTTTAGTCACGATTTATCAGGGGGAAGGGAACTTGTCGCAGATCGTGGGACAGGATCGCATTTCCTTCGTTCCGCCCAGCGGCGAGTTCAGCGTCAGTCAGGGCCTTTCCGCAACGCTCTTCGGAACGCGTCGAGTTCTTGAACGCCGCACAGTCACCTATCACGACGATAAGAACAACAGCCACGAAAGACTCGTGACCAAAGTCGAAGTGGCTGTGACCAATCGCGGCTCGCAGCCTGCGGAAGCGTACGTGCGCGAAGGCATCGAGCGTTACGAAGGCAATCAATGGAAGATCGTCGACAGTTCGACGCCCAGCGAGCGTTTGGGAGCCAACACGGTGCAGTTCAAAGTCAGCATGCCGGCAGGCGGCAAAACCACTATTGTCTACACGGTTGAATGCGAGTGAGACCTCCGATGGTTGACCTCATCCGAATGGGAACTTGCCGCTGAACAAAGCGATGGTGATCTCCACTTCACGTGGTTACAGATCTTGAGAGAAGTCGTTATTCGATTTCGGCGCTGGCGGGTGAAATCATGGCGTGAGCAGCAGCTCGGCTTGTTTCAACCGTGAGCCTGCGCGCGACTTCATCCATTCGGTAATGTCACCAAGACTCTCAAGCTCAGCTTCATCAAGCGGCAGTGCTCCCTTGTTTATGAGTTCTCTATTGCCTGCTCCAACGTCCGCGCTTGAGCGAACAAAGACCGGGCACCAGTCTGCCTTCAGCGCCTCAACCGCTCCGGCCCAGGTTCCGCCCTTTTGATAATCGCTGGACACGACTGCCGCATAATCTGCGGCGCCATAGATGATTTTGTTTCGGCCCATTGCCGCGCCAACGGAAAAACCATTGTCGGGCCGGTAAGGTGTCAGCACGACCAGCCGGCCGTCAGAAATGAACTCGCGCACATCAGGCTGGCGTATTGACCTCACCAGGTTGTCGGCCAGGACGCCAACCGCATCGCCACCCGCATCGAGGGCCGCCTGCATCGCGATGCGATCAGTGCCGCGCGCACCACCCGAGACAACGGCAACAGAGAACTGCGCGCACAAGGCTCCCAAACGCTCGGCAAAGTTGATTCCGCTTTCGTCCAGATTGCGTGAGCCGATAATGGCGATCGCGGGTTTCTGAAGAATTGTCAGATCTCCCGCGCCAAACAGTACGGGCGGGGCCTGATGCTTGAGCGAGTTGCGGAGCCGCACAGGATAAGCATCGTCTACGCGCGTGACGCACCAAATACCGCTGGCGGCCAACTGCTCCAACTCGAGCGCCAAAGTTCCTCCGCGAGCGAGCAGCTTCGCAATCCGGTCGGCTTCGGATTGTGCAAGCATCAATCGGCCTGCGATAACTTCGGCTGACAACCCGAGTAACCCGCCTGGATGCTTGAAATCCGAATCGTGGATCTTTCGCGCCAGCGCATTCCATTCTTTCAAAGTAAATGCCGCCAGGTCACCCGGGTCCTCACCACTCAACCCAAGCTGCGAGCACAGCATGACTATCGCGGCGCCACCTTCGCTCAACAGTGCGTGCGTCTCAATCATGAGTCACCCGCTGTCGCCTTCGCCAACGCAAAGGGAAATACTGACCCACTGCCATTCAGTCGCAACAAAGTCGCGATCACGGTTATTGTCCAACCTGAATCTATCACGTCATCAACCAAAATCACGGATGCCGCCAGAATATCATGCTTGACCGAAAACGCTTCAAGCACGTTCCGCACTTGCTGGGTACTATTCTCCATACCTTTCTGCGGTTGAGTCTCTCGAGTTTTCTCAATGATCGGAAGGAAAGGAATGCCAAGCTCCACGGCAAGGCGCCGCGCAAAGTCAGCCACCAGCAAAGGATTTCGTTTTGAGGGAACGCAGGCGATCCATTCCGGAGACGGTTCAGGTTTCCAGCGATCTCGAATCAAAGTAGCGGAAGCTGCTACCAGTTCATCGGTGAAATGACCCGCATCGTACTTGCATTGGGCGACCAAGCGACCCCAACCCGCGTCACCATAGATGCTCAACACGCGGCCTTGTTCGGGTCGCAACTGATCGGGAATCGTGCTCTTTGCTTCACCGGTTTTCGAGAACGCGACCGCTTGCGGCATGCATTCTTGTACCTCAGCCAGTGCGGCGCGCGGCCATTGTTTGCGCGGCTCGACTACTAAAGTATCACTCCTCAGAAATTCGACCGCAGCGTGAATCAACTCTGCTGGCACTGCTTGTCTCTTCTTGCGGCCAGCGCAATTCATGCATTTGCCACAGCGGCCTGGGGATGGATCGTCGAGGGCCCGCGCGAGAAATTCCATCAGACAACCGTCGTGATCCACATAGCGCTTGATCTGATCCACCTCTGCTCGCCGGTTCAGAGTCACCTGCTCAGAGCGCAACAGATCCGGCGACCACGCATTGGGTGTGCGCACCCAGACAGTTTTGTCACGCACTACGGCGCCATCCACCTCCAAAAGTTTGAGCGCCTTCTCGATCACTCCGCGCCGATAGTTCAAGCGGGCCATCAATTCGTTAACGGTTGTTCCGTCGGTTCGTTCGACTTCGCCGAGAACACTCTGCATCACTTCCGCCGGTGGAAATGCCGATCGAATGAAGTAGTCCTGAATCTCGTCATCTTCGCGCCCGCTCAAAAGAATTCCGTAAGCTTCGTCCACTGCCCGTCCGGCGCGGCCCACCTGTTGGTAATAAGCGATCACGGAACCAGGTCGTTGGAAGTGAATCACAAAACCGAGATCGGGTTTGTCGAAACCCATGCCCAACGCGACCGTCGCGACCAGCACCTTGCACTCATTTGCCAGCAGCATGCGTTCCGATTCCAGCTTTTCCGCGCTCTCGACGTCCGAATAGTATTCGCGCGCGGCGATTCCATTCTGCTGCAGCCACCCGGCGACGCGACGCGTATCGGGAATGGTCAGGCAGTAAATGATTCCGCTGCCTGGAAGCTTCGGAACGAATTGGGCAAGCCAAGCCAGACGCTCGCTCTGATCACTCAACTTGATGTTAAAGAGCTTCAGCGAGGCACGAGTCAACGGTCCCCGCTGCACCTGAAGACTCGAAATCTGAGCCACAACATCCTGCACCACTCGGTCGTTGGCAGTTGCCGTAGTACACACGACCGGAACATTCGGCGGCAGCAATTGCAGCACGCGCACGATGCGCCTGTAGTCTGGTCTGAAGTCGTGTCCCCAATCCGATATGCAATGCGCCTCGTCCACGATGAAGAGTCCGATACTGTTCTGAAACCGTGGCAACACCTGTCGCCGAAACTCGAGGTTCGCCAACCGCTCAGGCGAGATCAGCAGGATGTCGCATTCGTCGCGAGAGAGCGCCGCCTGCGCCTGCTACCACTCGTCTCGATTCTCGCTGTGAATAGTGATCGGCCGTAAGCCGATGTTGCGGGCTGCCTCGATCTGATTGCGCATGAGCGCAAGCAGCGGGCTAATCAACAGCGCTGGGCCGGCGCCGCCATCGCGCAGAATCTTTGTCGCGATAAAGTAAACGATGCTCTTGCCCCAGCCGGTGCGCTGGACAACCATCACCCGCTGCTTCAATACCGCTGCGGCTTCGATAGCTTCCCATTGTCCGTCGCGAAAGGATTTGTCCGGGCCGAGCATTTGCCTTAGTAACACTTCGGCTTTCGCTTTATCCATTGGCGTCCTCCCTCGAATGAGGTACTCCCGAAGAGGTCCGCAGACAAAACGAGGGCGCAGGAGGTAACTCTGCGCCCCATTAACCTAATGCATTCAGATGCGCTGGGTTACGCTGCGCCTTTCGCCGCTGTGTCCGTCTTCGTCTTATTCGGCTGCGGCGTAATTCGCAGATAGGGTTTCGGCGCTTTCCAGCCTGCCGGGAATTTTTCCTTCGCCGCTTCGTCTGACAATGATGGAACGATGATCACGTCGTCGCCGTCTTTCCAATTCACCGGCGTCGCGACGCTGTAGTTCGAAGTCAATTGCAGCGAGTCGATCACGCGCAGAATCTCGTCGAAGTTGCGACCGCAACTGGCCGGATAAGTAATCATCAGCCTCACCTTTTTGGTGGGGTCGATGATGAAGACCGAGCGCACCGTGAACACGTCGCTGATCTCCGGGTGGATCATGTCATAGAGTTCCGCAACCTTGTGATCAGGATCAGCGATCACGGGAAAGTTCAGCGCTGTGCCCTGCGTCTCTCTGATGTCTTCGGCCCAACGCTTGTGCGAGTCGGTCGCGTCGACGCTGAGCCCGATGACTTTCACGCCGCGCTTATCAAACTCGGGTTTGAGTCGCGACGCTTCGCCCAACTCAGTGGTACAGACCGGCGTGAAATCCTTCGGATGGGAGAACAGACAACCCCAACTATTTCCGAGCCACTCATGAAACTGAATCGGGCCGTCAGTAGTTTCTGTTGTGAAATCTGGAGCGATGTCGCCTAAACGTAAAGCCATGGTGTTACTCCTTCTTGTTTTGTGATGTTCGCCCGATACTTCGTCCCACGACGACGTAACGGGAAGTTTCTGCCGTTGAATTTGTATAAGCGTTTTTACAACTCTTGAGCCGCCAAGTCAATGCCGAACACAACTCACTTTGAGAGAGTCGGGCTTTGGCCGATCATGTTATAGTCGGCTTTGGCAATCGGCGGACATTTATGATCAAACGCTGCGACTGGGCCAGGACGGATTTATCGATCGCTTATCACGATCTGGAGTGGGGCGTGCCGTTACATGACGACCGCGCGCTGTTTGAATTTCTGATTCTCGAAGGCGCGCAGGCCGGACTTAGTTGGGAGACAATCCTGAAGAAGCGAGATAACTATCGCGCGGCTTTCGACAACTTCGACGCAGCAAAGGTAGCGCGTTATGACCAGCGCAAAGTAGAACGGTTACTCGCGAATCCGGGCATTGTTCGCAATCGTTTGAAGATCGCCGCCGCGATTCAAAACGCAAGACTTTTTCTCGCGGTGCAGAAAGAGTTCGGCAGTTTTGACGTTTACGTCTGGCGTTTTGTGAACAATCATCCGCGAAAAAGAAAACGAGGGCAACAAGTGCCGGCTACAACGGCAGAGTCTGACGCGCTGAGCAAAGACCTGAAGCAGCGCGGGTTCAAGTTTGTCGGGTCTACGATCTGTTACGCGTTCATGCAGGCCGTCGGCATGGTCAACGATCACAATCCGAGTTGCTTCCGTTACGATGAGTTTGATAAAAGCGGAAGGAGCTCGATAAAACCTGAAGGGAGATCGCTGAATGTTTAGATACGTGATCACTTTACTGGTTCTCTTCGCCTGCTGCGCCTCGTTCGGCTGCCAGAAGTACACGACGGGCATGCAGCAAAGCGTGTCGCGAGCTGACGAGGCGTCGGCCATCCTGGCGCTGCGCGCAATCTCAACTACTCAACGAAATTTTAGCATCAGTAACGACGGTAATTATGGAACCTTCGAGCAACTCGTTGCTGCCGGCCTAGACGAACGCTTCAAGGGCGACAAGCCAAAGGTAAGCGGTTACGTTTGGACAATGAATGTGACCGCAAAGACGCAAGGAGCGCCCGAAGGATCGTACAGCGTCAACGCCGATCCCGCAGGGTCCGGTTCACAGGCAGGTCGTCATCTTTACATGGACTCGAGCTCCGGGATTATTCATATCAACGCGTCGCAACCCGCCACCGCCGGCGATCCAGCGTTGGGATCGGAACAGTGAAAAACGAAGCGCAAGTAGATTAAGCAGCTATGCGACGTTTGATTCTTCTCTTAATACTGTTACTGGCCAGCCAGTCTGTCTTTGCATTGATCGCGGATGACAACGTCCGACAGTACCGGCGCTCGCATGAACATGACCTCCTGCGCGAATTCGTCCAACTGCTCTCAATTCCAAATATTGCTTCTGATCGCGAAAACATCCGCAAGAATGCGGCGTTCATTGCGGAGATGATGAAGCAGCGCGGTCTTAGTCCGCAACTGCTCGAAGCAAAGACGCCAAACGTTCCGCCGGCTGTTTATGCTGAGTGGCGCACGCCTGGCGCAACGCGGACGATCATCCTCTACGCGCATTACGATGGTCAGCCAACCGATCCCAAACAGTGGACGGGAACACTGCCGTGGCAGCCAAGCATGCGCTCTGCCGCGTTGGAAGCAGGTGGCAAGATATTGGCGCCACCAACTGAGAGTGAATCAATCAATCCCGAATGGCGGCTCTACGCGCGCTCCGCTTCAGACGACAAAGCGGGAGTGATGGCCATCCTCACCGCCTTCGACGCGCTCAAGGCAAACGGCATCAAGCCAACTTCGAATCTCAAATTCTTTTTCGAGGGTGAAGAGGAAGCGGGGTCACCGCATCTCGGCGAGATCATCAAGCTTCACAAAGAGCTGCTCGAGTCTGATGCGTGGATCATCTGCGATGGGCCAGTGCATCAATCGGGCCGCAAGCAGGCGGTCTTTGGCGTGCGTGGCGATACGAATGTTGATGTTACGGTTTATGGCGCGAAGCGTCCGCTTCATAGCGGGCACTACGGCAACTGGGCGCCGAATCCGGCAACGACTCTGGTGCGATTGTTGGCGTCGATGAAAGATGAATCAGGCCGCGTGACGATTGCCGGTTGGTACGACGACGCCGAACCGCTCGGTGAAGCCGAGCGCCGCGCGATCGCGGAGGCGCCGCAATATGACGATGAGTTGCGAACTCAATTAGGACTGGCGCGCACCGAAGGCGACGGCAAGAGCTTGCTCGAATTGATCAGCCTGCCTTCGTTGAATATCAACGGCATGAGCAGTGGCGACGTCGGCGCACTCGCTCGCAACGTTATCCCGACGACCGCAACGGCAGTTCTCGATCTGCGATTAGTCAAAGGCAATGATTATTACCGACAGGTGCAGCGCCTCAGCGATCACATTCGCAAGCAGGGCTTTTACGTCATCGACCGCGAACCAACTGACGCAGAGCGTCTGAAATATCCATTGATTGCCAAAGTCGTGCATCGCGCGGGTGGCTACAACGCGGAACGTACGCGGATGGATCTGCCGATCTCGCTCTCGGTAATCGACGCCGTGCAGTCGACTTCCGAGCAGCCGATCGTCAAGTTGCCAACCGCCGGCGGCAGCCTGCCACTTTCAATCATCACGGAGAACTTGCGCACCGTCACGATTACCGTACCAATCGCCAACTACGACAATAACCAACACGCGGAGAATGAAAACCTCAGATTGCAGAATCTGTGGGATGGCATCGAGACCTTCGCGGCGTTGATGACGATGAGACCAAGTGCTCGATAGAATAAATTCAGGATTACTCTTACTCTAAACGGTATGATTCGCTTGATTCGATCAACCATCATTATTCTAGCCCTGCTGCAAGCCGGCTGGATGAGCTTCGACGGCATGCGCGCCCTTGTCGTCGGCGATTACGTCACGCCGAGCAGCGGCGCTTACGCCGGTCAGCTTGGTACCTGGTCGAAAATTGTTCTGGCCGTTGGCATTGAGCCGCGTTCGACTCTGATGAAAAGCATCTTCGTCATCTATGGAGTCGCGTGGCTCATCATCATCTCGTTCTTTACGCAAAGACTTCGGTGGGCGTGGTGGGCAATGCTCGTCGCGGCCGCAGGCTCGCTGTGGTATCTTCCGGTGGGAACGATCTCCAGTATGATCCAGATCGCTTTGCTGAACGTTGAAAAGCGCGCTTCGCCCAGCTAATCAGTTAGACAAAAGAATTTGAGGCCAGACTGCGCTCTCCCCTTCGCAGCCTGACCTCAATCAACGGTCGTTTGCTGAAAGCACGCGACCGAACTTGAAAAATTACCAGCGGTGACGACGGTCGCGAATCTTGTAGGTGTAAAGAGCCGAGCCGCCTGCTCCGGCCAGCGCGCCAATGATCGCGCCCTTCTTACCACCAATCAGTCCGCCGATGATTGCGCCGCCGGCCGTGCCGGCGCCTACCGTGACCTTGTCACGATGCTTGTCCCAAAAACTTCGATCGCGGTAGCGTCGATCATAGTAGACTCTGCTGGAACGCGATTGATTGTCATAATAGGTCCGACGATCACGGCCCTGGGCTAACGAGCGATTTGCCGCCACGCTCAAGAGCACGAGTGCTAATACGAGTGTGAATATTTTTTTCATCGTCATAACCTCCGCCGGTACTTTGGCAATGACTGTGCCACTTAAGGCCAGACACCGCGATTGAATGGCGACCGGACGTTTTGCGGATGAATTGCGGTTGGGATTTGCGGGAATTCAGCCCGTTGTGACCGCACGATGTAGGATATCGTGAGTGATGCAGCCCGATATGGGATGACCTGGGAGCGCGGACATCTTGTCCGCATTGGATCGAACGCCAACTCGTTTTTACCATGAAGAAGATCAATCTCGCCCAAAAACTTTCGCTCATTAACGAACACTGGAAACCGCACATCGCCGGCGAGCTAAACGGCCAACACGTCAAGCTCGTGAAGTTCAAGGGCCCTTTCACCTGGCACCATCACGAAAACGAAGACGAACTCTTTCTCGTGGTCAAGGGAAGATTTCGCATGGACTTTCGCGAGGATGGCGGCGAACAGGAAACCTGGGTCGAAGCGGGCGAAATGATTATAGCGCCGCGCGGCATGGAACATCGTCCCTGCGCCGACGAAGAGTGCGAGGTCCTGCTCTTCGAGCCCGCATCGACGTTGAATACTGGAAACGTCGAGAATGAATTTACCGTACAACATCTGGACCGTGTTTGAGCGCCACGTCGTTCCCGGGAGCGCGGTTGCCTGATTAGAGTAATGGCAAGCGCGACGCTCTTGTGGGAAGATAGGCAAAACTTTGAAAGAAGGATCCCCAACATGAAGAAACACATCACCACCTTAACAACTTTGATCGTCGCGGTTCTGGCGTTGGGCGCAAGCGCGTCGGCGCAAAATTCTCTGACAACTGCGACCAACGCCAAAGCGAGCCAGGCAATTGTCAGTTCGCTGTCCAATCTGCCCGAAGCCGACGAGATTCTCTATATCAGCCCGCACCGCATCATCGCTGATGCCGCGCCGCGCGTATTGCCGGAAGCCGACCTGGCAAAAATGCGCACCGGACTCGGCGAGATGAAAAAAGAGACCGGCGTCGATCCGTCAAACATCGATTACCTCGTGATGCAGGTGCGCTTTAAGAAACCTACGGCAGAGCTGAATTTTTCCCTGCCCGAATTTCTATTTGTCGCGAGTGGCGACTTCAGTGCTGAATCGATCCTGGTGCTCATCCGGCAGGCCGCCAAGGAGAAACTGCGGGAAGAGACATACGGATCGAGGACTGTGATCCTGTTGACGATCGACGAAATAGCCAAGGAGGCGCAAAAGAATGCGTTTCTAAAACCGCTTTCCGAAATAGCGATTGCCGCAATCGGCGGCAACACCATCGCGGCAGGCACTCCCGCGTATGTACGCGCCGCACTGGATGCCGCCGACGGCAAGGGCCGCATCAACGCTGACATTTTGAATTCCCTGATGCGCGATCCCACGGTGCTGATGAGCACGGCCGGAGCGCCAATGCTGGCGTTCGCCAAAACGTTTGCGCTGCTCGGCACTGAAAACAATCCGCGGCCGTCGCGTTGCGAATCAAAGCTTGGCGATTTTTATGCGGGCGTTACGATGGACGCTACCTCATTCAAACTGCGCGGCGCGATGAACGCTGACAATCCGGACACTGCGAAGATCATCAGGAGTTTGCTCTCCAGCCTACTGCAACAGGCCACCAGCTCAATCAAGGATCCGCAGGCTCAATCAATCCTGAGTAGTTTGGTGATCACGCCTACAGAGACCGAAGTACTCGTGCAAGCAGACATCTCGCAGCAAGCAGTGGCGGACTTCATCCGTGATCAGACAAAACCAAAGAAGCAGGAAGTTGCGAAGCCGTCTGAGCCGTCCAAGCCCGCGACAAAGAGACGTCACAGGAGAATGCGCCGTACGCCGCCCAAGAGCGGAATGTAGATTTCGTTCGTCGCGTGTAGTTATTGTTCGCGTCGGCGCCAAAGACTGCGTGGAAACGCCGGCCTCGGTGGAGGAGGAATCCGCGCCGCCTCTTCGGACGTGCGAGCACGGCGGCGCAGCAGCTCCAGCTTCAAACTCTCTTCGCCCCGCTTCATCGTCCAGTTGTGATTCGAGCGGAAGATTGGTTTCAGCAAGAATGAAAGGCTGCGAACGATCGGTTTGTTCGCTCTGATGGTCCAGTCGTAGGTGACGTTGACGTGCGCGCCATCCTGCTCAAAGATCCAGATCCCTGTTCCTTCCAGATCACCCGTCGCGTCCATTGTGAAACCGTGCGGATAATTTGATGCAATCGTGCGAAAGTTTATGCGCAGCGTGTAAGGTAACCAGCCGCCCGCGCGCAGGCTGATCACTTTCCCCACGCCATGTTCGACGCCGGGCTCCGACTCTTTTACTTCGAAGTAGACTGATCCCCACCAGCGCGGCAAGCTGAGCGCGTCTTCGAGGATGTCGACAACTTCCTTGATGTCGCCTTCGACTCGCCATCTGTCGACGAAGTGATAATCGTTTGTTGGCATGATCCGTCTGGTTCCTTTTTTTCGCGCCCCCGCGAAAACGAATAATAATAGGGAGCGGTCAAAAGAATAAAGCCCGTTAGACCGAAGCGGCGGCCCGGGCCCGTTGCTGAATTGCCTGGCCCAGTGGCGGCGATGTTTTTGCATGACCACTGGCGGTTGCTCTCCGCCTGGTTAGCCCCTATAAATAGGACTGCGATTTCGAAGGGATTATGAACCCGCTTTCTTCGGCAATTACTGTTCTGACGGCGATGATCACGCCCGCTGTGTTGATCTCCGCCTGCGGCAGCATGATCCTGTCGACTTCTGTGCGGCTGGGTCGCGTGGTCGATCGCGTGCGCAGTTTGTCGGAACGGCTGGAAGAGATCGTTGGCAACAACGAACAATCGGAGATGAATAAGGAACGGCAGGCGGTGATCTTCGAACAGTTGGACAAGTTGACCAGCCGCGCGCGCATCCTGCAACGGTGCATGGTGACATTCTATTTGTCGCTGGCCGCTTTCGTGGCGACGAGCGTCGCGATCGGGGTCGTGGCGCTGATTGGTTCTCCTCGTTATACCGTTGCGCCTGTAATCTTCGGCATCATCGGCGCGATCTTTCTTTTTTACGGCAGCATGCTTCTGATCCTCGAAGCGCGGTTGGCGCTGAGTACGATCCACGCGGAGATGGATTTCATCTGGAGCCGTTCAAAGCGCGTGGCGCCGGCGGAAATCGTCGAAGGCCACAAGGCGCACTTTGTGCATTTTCGACGAAGGGAGAAGAGTCGCGAGTCTTGAATCTTTGAATTCTCAGATCTGAAATTTGAGATCCTAAGTGATCCGAAACCTGAATCCTGATGTCTGTTGAAATCATAAATATCGCCGCAGGTGGCGACTCGGCTCATGCAAGTCGCCGGCACGAACCGTCCTATCTCCGCCTATTCCGTTCCGGCGAATTGCACCATCGCGTCGTAGCTCTCGAATCGCTGCTCGAACGCTGCACCGTTTGTCCGCGCGATTGTCTGAACAATCGACTGAATAACGAAATCGCCGCTTGCTATTCAGGACGATTGCCGATCGTTTCGTCTTATACACCGCACTTTGGCGAGGAGCCCGCGCTCGTCGGCACCCTCGGCGCGGGAAACATCTTTTTCGGCAACTGCAACCTGCGCTGCGTCTATTGCCAGAATTATCAAATCTCGCAAGCATACAAAGAACAGATCAAAAATGAGATCACGCACGAGCGTCTGGCAGAGATGATGCTCGAGCTGCAAGCGCGCGGCTGCCACAACATTAACTTTGTCTCGCCGACACACTTCGCGCCGCAGATGGCGCGCGCGATCTTGATTGCGGTCGAGCGAGGGTTGCGCTTGCCGATTGTCTACAACACAAACGCGTACGATTCGGTTGACGTGTTGCGATTGCTCGAGGGCATCGTCGACGTCTATCTGCCGGATCTGAAATACGCCGAAGACCAGGCCGGCTATCTTTATTCAAAGGTGAAGAGCTACAAAGACTATTCGCGTCTGGCGATTAAGGAAATGTATCGGCAGACCGGCGACGAGTTAGTGTTAGGCGCAGATGGTTTGTTGAAACGCGGCCTGGTAATTCGTTTGCTCGTACTGCCAAATGACATCGGCGGCGTGCGCGAATCGCTCTGCTGGATCAAAGACGAGTTGAGCCCGCGTGTCGCCGTTTCGCTGATGGCCCAATACTATCCGACGCATCAAGCTGCAACGAGCAAGCGTCACGTTCTGCTTTCGCGCCGCATCACGGAAACAGAATGGCTGCGCGCGCTGACTGCGTTGGACGAACTGGGCATGGAAGAAGGCTGGATGCAGGAGTATGATGGCGCGGCGTATTACTACCGCCCGGACTTCGACGATTCCAAGACACCGTTCAAGGACATAAGGGATTTCGGATCATGATTCTCTAATAAGAAGGAAACGAATCGATCAAGTGGCCGAAGCAACGGATACAAATGTCGGCACGCCAGCGCCCGGCTTCTCCCTTCTCGACGGCGACGGCAACGAGTGGCGTCTGTCAGATCAGCGCGGCAAGGTCGTCGTGCTGCTTTTTTATCCCGGCGACGAAACTCCTATTTGCACGAGGCAGATGTGTTCCGTACGCGATCGTTGGGAAGACTACGCGGCGACGGGCGCCGAGGTCGTCGGCATTTCCACCAACTCTGTTGAGTCGCATAAGAATTTTGCCGAGCATCACAATCTTCCGCTCCGGCTGCTCGCCGATGTTGATGGCAAAGTCGCAAAAGCGTACGGCGCAAACTCTCTGATACCCGGCAAAGTCGCGCGCTCAGTCTTTGTCATCGATGCCAAAGGGATCATTCGCCATCGCGATGTTCGACCGCTCGGCCTCTTCCGTCCAAAAGATGACGACACAATTCGCGCGATAAGAGAAGCTCAGGAAAAGAGCGGGGGCATGCCCCCTTCCTAACCTTGAGCCGATCGGAGTTGAGAGATTCTTTCCACCGGGAAATATTTTCAATCAAGTAGAAGTTGATCAAGTTAGCAACCTCATGGTCAGGAAGGGGGCCTGCCCCCGCCGCTGCTCAGCAATACAGCCGGCTTGCCCACACAACAAACGACGCTATAATCCTTGCCAAGGAGAATACAAATGGCCGACAACATCAAATGCAAACACTGTGGTGAAAAGCGTCCGGCGCTCGGGTTCGCTCCCTTTCCGAATGAACTCGGACAACGACTCGCCACCGAGATCTGCCAACCATGCTGGTCTGGCTGGCTGCAAAAACAGACGCAGATCATCAATCACTACGGACTCGACCTCACCGACCCGGACGCGCAAAATTTCTTGTTCGACAACATCAAAGGGTTTCTTTTCGACGATACGCCACAGCTTGCCCAGATCGATACTACGAAGGAAGGCACCGTGAAGTGGTGAAGTCATCTCGACGTGAAACCTCCCGCAACTCTCCTGCGTAGAAGCATGCGCAACACCTGAATCGCGTAACTTTACTGATTAGACTTTCTGCGATAAGCTTTCGCTCCTTTCAAATCAAGCGGTTCGCCGGTGCAGTTCTCTTTCCGGCGAAGTGTTTTTGAAACCACTTCTAGATTGGGATTGGATTTCACTATGCCAAGAACCCGACTGCGGATCTGCGCCGCTCTGTTAGCTCTGTTCACCTTTGTCATTCCGGCCACAAATCTTGTCCTGTCACAACGCAGCGCTCTGGACACGTACGCGATCACCAACGCGCGCATCGTCACCGTCTCAGGCGCGGTGATCGAGAGCGGCACAATCGTCATTCGGAACGGATTGATCGCCGCGGTCGGCGCAAACGTCAGCGCTCCCGCCGATGCTCGCGTGATTGATGGCAAGGGATTGACGGTCTATCCGGGGTTGATCGACGCGAACACCAGCCTCGCTTTTCCGGAAGCTGCGCCGGCGCCTTCACTAGGAGGTGGCGGGTTCCAGCAGGCACAACTGCGCCCTGCTGGTCCGGCCGCGAGTGGTCCAAACTCCACGCAGCCAACGGGACTCCAGCCCGAAGTGATGGCCGAGGACTCGATCAAGCCCGGCGGCAGCGATATCGACTCAGCGCGGAATGCGGGCATCACGACGGCGTTGACTGCGCCACGTTCGGGCATCTGGATTGGACAGTCTGCCCTGATCAATCTGGCGGGCGACACAGCGCAACAGATGATCGTGCGCTCGCCCGTCGCAATGCATGTCGCGTTTACGCCGCTGCGCACCGGCCAATATCCAAATTCGCTAATGGGTGTTTTCGCCGTGCTCAGGCAGATGTTGCTCGATGCGCAACGCTACGCACAGGCGCAGCAGATTTACGAACGCTCGCCGCGCGGCACGCGCCGCCCCGAGTTGGATCGATCGTTGGCTGCGTTGATTCCAGTGATCGAAGGGAAGATGCCGGTGGTGATGTACGCCAATCGCCAACGCGAGATCGAACGCGCGCTGGATCTGGCGCAGGAATTCAACCTGCACGCGATCATCGCCGGCGGCAGCGAGGCAGCGACGGTCGCCAACCGTTTGCGCGAACATGACGTGCCGGTGTTGCTGTCGCTCAACTTTCCGAAGCGCACAACCTCCGCAACTCCCGAATCCGAGCCTGAATCAATGCGCATCCTGCGCGAGCGAGTTGAAGCGCAAAAGACCGCGGCAAATCTGGCCGCGGCGCATGTTCGATTTGCATTTCAATCAGGATCGATGACAAACATTTCCGACTTTGTCGCGAACGCGGCGAAGACGATCGAGAACGGTTTGTCGAAAGAAGACGCTTTGCGCGCGTTGACGTTGCGCTCGGCCGAGATTCTTGGCGTTGCGGATCGTTTGGGTTCGATTGAAACCGGAAAGATTGCCAACCTGACGGTCATGCGTGGAGACCTCTTCGATCGCAACAGTCGCGTCGCTCACGTTTTCATCGACGGCCGGCCGGTTGACTTGCGACCAACTCCGCCCCCGGCAGCACCCAGCGGGCCGGGAACCGCAGCCACGCCAGCGGCCGCAACGAATTTATCGGGCACCTGGACCATCACCATCGAGGCGGGCGAACAGCCACTTCCCGGCACGATGATTCTGCGCCAGCAGGGCGCGTCAGTGTCAGGTTCGGTAACGAGCCCATTTGGGACGACGGAATTCAGTAACGGCGCGGTTGATGCAAATGGATTCCATTTCACGATGAGCGCCAGTATTCAGGGCAACGTCGTCCAGGTAACCGTGGATGGCAAGGCCACCGGCAATCAAATCGAAGGCACGATGCAATCAGACCTGGGCCCCGCGCGCTTTACCGGCACGCGACAACCATGAGCAAAGACTAACGGAGTTAACGATGAAACGAACAATCGCCCGCACGTTGATGGTTTTGATGTTGAGCACCATGCGGCTCAACTATGCGCACGCGCAGCAACCGCCTCAGGGTCCGACAGAGACTCTGATTCGCAACGCCACGGTGCTGACGATTACGCACGGCACGCTGCAAAACTCTGACGTGCTGATTCGCAACGGCAAGATCGCGGGCGTCGGCAAGAACTTGAAAGCCTCGGCGAACGCGCGCGTGATTGACGGCACCGGAAAATTTGTTATGCCCGGCATCATCGATTGCCACTCGCACACAATGATGGATGCCGTGAACGAAGGCACGCTGGCGGTGACCTCTATGGCGCGAACGCGCGACATCCTGAACCCCACGGATGTAAATGTTTACCGCGAGCTGGCCGGTGGCGTAACCACCATAAATATTCTGCACGGCTCGGCCAATCCGATCGGCGGCTTGAACAGCGTCGTGAAGATCAAATACGGCCGGCCGATTGAAGACTTCATCTTTCCGGGCGCGATGCCGGGAATCAAGTTTGCCCTCGGCGAGAACGTGAAACGATCAAGCTCGCCTAATCAGCCCGGCGTGCAGCGCCGCTACCCAAACACGCGCATGGGTGTTGAGGAAACTATTCGCGACGCTTTCACGCGTGCGCGCGACTACAAGAAAACCTGGGACGAATACAACGCCGCCGTGAAGCGCGGCGACAGAAACTTAATTCCGCCGCGTCGCGATCTGCAGCTCGATCCGCTGGTCGAAGTGCTCGAAGGCAAACGTTACGTCCACTCGCATTGCTATCGCGCGGACGAAATCCTGATGCTCATCAACATCGCGAACGAGTTTGGTTTCAAAGTAAAGACTTTTCAGCACGTGCTCGAAGGTTACAAGGTAGCGAAAGAGATCGCGCAACACGGCGCGGGTGGATCGACCTTCGCCGATTCATGGGGCTACAAGATTGAAGCCTACGATGCCATTCCCTACAACACCGCGATTATGACGCGCGCCGGAGTTGTCACTTCTGTCAATTCCGACTCGGACGAGCGCGCTCGGCGGCTGAATCTCGAAGCAGCGAAGGCGATGCGCTACGGCGATCTGAGCGAAGCAGAGGCGTTGAAACTGATCACGATAAATCCCGCGATCCAGCTCGGGATTCAGGATCGCGTCGGTTCGATCGAAGTCGGCAAGGACGCGGATCTGGCTATTTGGAACGCGCACCCGCTGAGCGTCTATGCGCGCGTCGATACGACGTTCATTGACGGCGACATTTTCTTCGATCGCCAGCAGGACATTGCGCGTCGGGCTGAACTGGCAAAGGAGCGCGCGGTGTTGGAGCAAGCTGAACCCAATCGCCCGGCGGCAGGAGGCAGACCGCCGCAGGCGCCGAGAGGCAGACGGCCTTCGAGAGACGACGACGAGTGGGAGGGGGAGCAGCCATGATCAGCAATCGAGGGCGCGAAACAAAGGCTTCATTTTCCATTTGTGATTTAGAATTTGTCATTTGCCATTTGGCACCTGGGCTTGGCACGAGGGTGCGCAGTCTACTGTTGCCAATCGCAATTATTCTTCTCATTTTTACCACTGCATTCGCCCAGCAGATCGGCAATCCCACAACGCAACAAGGCGTGATGTTCCCGCGCGGTACTTATGTTATTCGCAACGCTCGCATCGTTACGCTCGCTGGGCCGGACATTGAGAACGGCACCGTCGTCATTCGCGACGGAAAGATCGATGCCGTCGGCGCGAACGTCAGTGTTCCGTCCGGCGCGCAGACGATTGATGCGCGCGGGTTGACTGTCTATCCGGGGATGATGGATGCGGGCACATCGCTTGGTTTGGTGGAAGTAGGCCAGGGCGCCAACGGCACAGTCGACACCAACGAAACTGGAGAACTGAATCCGAACGCCAAGGCCATCATCGCCGTCAACCAGCACAGCGCGCACATCGGTGTCACGCGTGTCGATGGCGTAACACACGCAGTCACGCTGCCGCTCGGAGGTTTGATCTCGGGCCAGGCCGCGGTCATCAATCTGGTCGGCACGACTCCGATGGAGATGGCCGTCGTCCCTTATGCGGCGCTGGTAATAAATTACCCGCGGCTGGGTGGCCGGCGTGGCGATTTCGGTCCGGAACAACAGGGGCCGGACATCGCTACGGCGCTCGCTGCCGCTGAACGTCAGCTCGAGCAAATTCGCAAGTTGCTGCGCGATGCGGAAAGTTACGGCCGGGCGCAGGATGCATACGCGAAAGACAGTTCGCTGCCGCGGCCGGATCGCAACGTCGTCCTCGAGTCGCTGGTCCCTTATTTGCGCGGCGAGCGGCCGGTGATCATGCGCGCGGATCGCGAAGCGGAAATGCGCGGCGCGATCAAATTTGCTGAAGAGATGAAACTGAAGCCGATCATCCTCGGCGGAGACGATGCGTGGAAGATCGCAAGCATCCTGAAAGAGAAGAACATTCCGGTAATCTTGACTGGAATCCTCGATTTGCCGATTCGCGAGGATGATGCCTACGACACGCTTTACGAGAATGCCTCGAAGCTGCAACAAGCGGGCGTCCGGTTTTGTATCTCGACGGGCAACGCCAACGAGGAGGTGCGCACTCTTCCCTTCCACGCAGGAATGGCCGCCGCTTTTGGGTTACCGAAAGAGGAAGCGCTGAAAGCCGTCACGCTTTATCCCGCACAGATCATGAACGTCGCCGATCGCCTGGGCTCGATTGAAAAAGGCAAGATGGCGAATCTGGTGATCACAGATGGCGATATGCTCGAAGTGCGCACGCATGTGCGTTATCTGTTCATCGATGGCCGGCAGGTGCCGCTTACCAGTCGTCACACCGAATTGAATGACGCGTTTAAGAATCGGAAGTAGGCACTAATAAATCGCTCGACAAAAATTCTGCGCTGCTCCCGCTCTCCCGAAGGTTTACTTTTCGGGATCGAATTTACCTGCGCCTTCGGCGCAAGAACTTTTACCGCTAACCAGAGGAGGAGTTTCCTTGTTACATAGAAATGCGTTCACCTATATTCGCGGCGCCGCGATCTTGTTGCTATTGCTGACAGCCGGCGTGACTTCGGCGCAAACAAAGCTCCTGCGCTTCCCTGACATTCACGGCGACCGCGTCGCTTTTACTTATGGCGGCGACATCTGGACCGCGCCGGCAACCGGCGGCGCCGCGGTGCGCCTGACCGCGCATCCCGGTGTGGAAGTGTTTGCGAAATTTTCTCCGGACGGAAAGTGGATCGCTTTTACCGGACAGTATGACGGCGACGAGCAGGTCTACGTCATGCCGTCGACAGGCGGCGTGCCAAAACAGCTTACCTTCTATCCAGCCAAAGGACCGCTCACGCCGCGCTGGGGTTGGGACAATCAGGTTTACGGCTGGGCCAGAGATGGCAAACGAATTATCTTCCGGTCGCAACGCGATTCGTGGGCATTGCCGATCGCGCGTCTCTATTCAGTTTCTGTTGATGGCGGTCCGGCCGAACCATTGCCGATGCCGACGGCGGGCTCGGGCGATTTTTCGCCTGACGCCAACAGAATCGTTTACTCGCCGCAGTCGCGCGACTTTCGATCTGAGAAACGTTACGGCGGCGGCCAGGCAAACAAGCTCTACATCTTTGATCTCAAAACGAACGACACGAAACAAATCACCGAAGGCCCGCGCCCGACGCGCGACCCGATCTGGATTGGCGACACCGTCTATTTCAACTCGGATCGCGACGGCCACTTCAATCTCTACGCCTACAACGTAACCAGCGGCAAGACTGCTCAAGTAACGCGCAGCAAGCCGTGGGATGTGCGTTGGCCGAGTTCAGATCATGAAGATCGCATCGTCTACGAATTAAACGGCGAGCTGCAGGTGCTCAATGTCAAAAGCGGAAAGAGCGCGGCCGTGTCGATCAATGTGCCTGACGATGGATTGGCCCGCCGGCCCAGTCGTGTCTCTGCGGCCAATAACATCGAATCGTACGAGCTGAGCCCGAAAGGCGAGCGCGCGTTGTTTTCCGCCCGCGGCGATATTTTTACGACGCCTATTGAGAAGGGCCCGACGCGGAATCTCACGCATTCCTCGGGCGCGCACGACAAATGGCCGACGTGGTCGCCAGACGGATCGCAGATCGCTTTCATTTCGGACATTAGTGGCGAAGAAGAACTTTATCTGATTCCGCAGGATGGTTCGAAGCCGCCGGAGCAAGTAACCAAAGGCGGCAGCTCGATGCGTTATCAGCCGGCATGGTCGGCTGATGGGAAACGCATCGCGTTCGGCGACAAGGACGGTAAGATTTGGGTAGTTACACTCTCCGACCGCAAGATGATCGAGATTGTGGATTCGCCCAATGGACAAATACGCGACTACACGTGGTCGCCGCGCGGCAACTATCTGGCCTTCAGCATGAGTGCCGGTGGCAATGGCTTCGCTTCGATTTACATCTGGAGCGCCGTCGACAACAAGGTGCGCCGCGTCACCGATGAAATGTTCAATGCTTTCAATCCCGCGTGGGATCCGCAGGGCAACTATCTTTATTTCATCAGCAATCGCGAGTTCGCGCCGCAGATTTCCAACATTGAATTTAACTATGCCGGTAATCGCAGCGCGTACATCTACGCGATGACGTTGCGCAAGGACGGCAAGAATCCGTTTCCCGCTGAGAGCGATGAAGTGGCAGTTAAGGAAGCAGAGAAGCCCAAGGCCAAAGAGACCGAGGGGCCGGCTGAGCAACCGAAACCAACTGAAGCCAAACCCGAGGCAGCGCCAAGACCTTCAGCGGATTTGGTAATCGATTTCGATAACATTTCCACGCGTGTTGCTCGCGTGCCCGTCGGCGCGGACAACTACGGCGGGTTATCCGCCAAGACCGGCCATTTGATTTATGGCGTCGGGCCGGCTTTTTACTATGGACGACAAAGCGATCGGCCGGCTCAGTTGCGCATCTTCTCGTTGAAGGATCGCAAAGAAACTACGCTTGCCGATGAAATCCGCGGCTACGCTTTGTCGCAGGACGGCTCGAAGGTGCTGGTTGGCCAGGGCCCCGGCTACAACCTCTACGATGCCACGCCGCAGGGCGACAAATCGCGCAAACCGGTTTCCACGGCAGGCATGTTTGTCGATCGCGTGCCGGCCGAAGAATGGAACCAGATCTTCAACGAAGTCTGGCGGCGCTATCGCGATTGGTTCTACGTGCCGAACATGCACGGCTACGATTGGGCCGCGCTGCGCGAACAATACAAACCGTTGCTCCAGTATGTAGCGCATCGATCGGATCTCAATTACGTCATTGCCGAAATGATCTCTGAGTTGACCGTGCAGCACGCTTACGTGGAAGGCGGAGATTTTCAGATTCCGCCCCGGCCGCGCGTGGGACTGCCTGGCGCGCGCTTTGAATTGGACCAGCAGGCGGGACGCTATCGCATTTCAAAGATCTTCGACGGCGAGAACGAAGAAGATATTTATCGTTCGCCGCTGAAAGAGATCGGCATCAACGTCAGCGTCGGCGATTACGTGCTGGCGGTTGACGGCGAAGAGTTGAAAGCTGGCGACGATCCCTATCGTCTGCTGCGCAACAAGGCCGACAATCCAGTGCAACTAACCGTCAATAGCAAGCCAACGATGGAAGGCGCGCGCACGGTTTCGTACCGCCCAATTACTGACGAAGGCAATTTGATCTATCTCGATTGGGTTACGCTCAATCGCCGGAAAGTCGACGAAGCGACCGGGGGACGCGTCGGCTACATTCACGTCCCTGACATGGGCGCGCCGGGCATTCGCGAATTCATCAAGTGGTACTACCCGCAGATTCGCAAGGAAGGATTGATCGTCGATGTGCGCGCGAACGGCGGCGGCAATGTTTCGCGCATGCTGATCGAGCGGTTAAGAAGAAAAGTGCTGGCGCTCAATTACAGTCGGACCGAAGATGAGGCGAACACCTATCCCGATGCCGTGTTCATCGGGCCAATGGTGGCTTTACTCGATGGAAACTCGGCGTCGGACGGCGATATCTTTCCGGCGATGTTTCGCGAAGCTGGTCTTGGTCCGTTGATCGGCAAGCGCTCGTGGGGCGGTGTGATTGGCATCGGGAGCCGCGGGCCATTGATCGATGGCGGCACGATCTTTGTGCCGGGATCGGCATTCGCGAGCAAGAATGGCGAATGGATCATCGAAGGGTACGGCGTCGATCCGGACATCGAAGTCGACAACGATCCGAAGTCGGTGATCGCCGGCCGCGACCCGCAACTCGAACGAGGGATAGCGGAGATCATGGCGAAGCTAAAAGATCATCCGGTGAAGTTGCCACCGCGACCCGCGGCGCCGATAAAGACGATTAAGTGAATGGCACAGACTAAGCCTGGATAACGAGAAGCCCGCGTGCCGTCCTATGGGTCACGCGGGCCTTCTTCTTTGTGCGCTCGAGCGCTGGGAAGCGATAAGGCAAGGTGTGAAAGAGCTAAACTAAATCAATCCTTCAAACAGTTCATCAACCGAGACGCGCCATTCTTCCAACACTCTTGATGCGGCTGAATCGCCTTTTGAATAGCGCCAGGTCTCCCACGCCGGGCGACCTTGAGGCAATGAGGCATAGCGCACTTCAATTGTTATGCTGACCGGATCGATTAACCATAACTCACGCACGCCCAGCGCGAGATGGGTGTCCGCCTTTGTGGTGCGATCGTAGTTGGTCGTACTCTGGGAAAGATATTCGAAAACAATATCGGCAGAAGTGCGCTTTTGTCCCAAGCGTTCGCGCAGTTCATCTGACACGTACATCATGTCAGGTTCCAGATAGGTTCCCGCATCAGCGTCTGTATGAATCGAGGCTCGCGGGTGTAAGACTTCGCCCTGAATGTTTCGAGCGATCAAAAACTGCAACAGCGCCTTGTTCAGTCGCGCATCGAGATCATCACGATTCCTTGCTCGGCTCATTTGATGATCAGTTTCTCCAGCAGCGGGATCCCTGCCTATCTGATCACCAGCTTCTCCGGCGGCAGCATCGCGGGCATTCCTTTGTGTTGCCAGCAACGCACCAGCCCGTGAACTCGCCGCGTACAAGGCGTGCCGCGCTTTGTACGCGCGCCACACATGTAAATCACATCCGCGGATTGCGAACTCGAAACATTGGGCGTGTCTGCGTTCGCTCCGGCATCATCTGCCGGTGTCGTCATTCCACTCGTTGTCGTCGATGTCTTCGGTGGCGTGGGGGTGCGTGCGAGTGTCGAGTCCTGGTTGCGCGCGATTAACAACGGCGGCGTCACGCGTCGCTCGGCATAACCGAGCGCCAGGCCAATTAATAGCAGAGTCGCGCCCACCACTGCGACCTGCGTGATCTGTTCCTTTGCAAAGCGCGGCGCGCAATGCGCACAGAATCTGCGACTCGTCCACGCGCGCCAGCGCAGGCGGATGATTTTCGCGCCGCATTCTGTGCAAAATTTTGGGCGATACATGCTGGAACTCCGTGAGAGAGAAGCGCTGAGAGAGCTTTGTGCTTCACAAATCACACGCGGTGATGCGCATTATATGCCTTCTCATTGCCGGTCGCACCGAAATTTCCGCCGGCAGTAATGTTTGCAGGCGTCTTAAGCTCTGTAGGAGCGGGATATTTATGGTTGTTGGCAGCAAACACCGATCGCCAGCTCCGTAGGAGCGACATGTTACCGCTCGGGAGCTTGGACCCGTCTGAGGAATATGCCGCTCCTACGGAGCTAGCGCAATGACTCAAGCTTCTTTCTATAAATATTTCGTCCCTAACGGGACTGGTTGTGCGTCAGCGAATCTTGCTCAAAAACAAGAAGCTGCGAACTTGTTCAGAGAGCTTCAGAGTGGCACGGACCTCTTCAAAACTGAGACGCACCCAACCGTCAGTTCGATACTCGCTGGAAATACTCTTCGACGAGCTTGCGGCAAGCAACTGGAGACCGGCTTCTGGCGTCCGAACAAGGCACTTCTCATGGAGCGGTTGCAAAAACTTCGACTCGCCGGGCATACTGGCCAAGAAAGCATTTACGGTTTTTCCAAATGATCCTTTTCGAATTCTCCAGAACAATCTACGGAAAGCGTTCACTCTGCCTGAGTCTGTTTTTCGTTTTGCTGTGCGTCTCTGCCTTGACGATTAAGGCCCAGGACACTGACCCAGTAATCACTACCGACACTTCGCTCGTGCAATTGAACGTTGGTGTGGTTGACCGCCAGGGACGAACGGTTACGTCTCTTTCGCAGAGTGACTTTACCGTCTACGAGGACGGGGTGAAACGGCCGATTGCTCACTTCGAGCCGACCGAGGCCCCCTTCAGTTTGGTGATGCTGCTGGACATGTCGGGCTCGACCGTAAACTTTCGCCAACAGATTCAGCAGGCCGCAATTCGTTTTCTCGACGCGCTGGCGCCCGAAGATCGGGTTGCAGTGGTTCAGTTCAACGGCAAGGGCGTAAAGTCTCTGCTCGGGTTCAGTGGTGATCGCGGTCGAGCTGCCTACGCAATTACGCTCGCGACGGGCGCGGGCAACACTCCGCTTTACGATGCTTTGAAATTCTCGTTGAAAGAACTGGCGAAAGAGGTCAAGCGAAGAAAAGCAATCGTGGTCTTGACCGATGGCATCGATACTGAATTGTTCAAGAAGGATACCGAGGCGGTGGCCAGGGCGCAGACTGATGCCGAGATTAGCGCCGCGATCAAGCCAGAGAACAGCTCACAACTGAATGCCGTGCTGAACGAAGCCGATCATCAGGGAGTGACTATCTTTCCGCTGGCCCTACCGTCGGGAGATCCCAGGCATTTGCCCATACTTGATTCCGTTATTATCGCAAAGCATGTTTCGGCTCGGGCGCGCTTGCAAATACTTGCCGATCGCACCGGCGGCCATCTGAACGAGATTCACCGGCTTGATGAACTGGCGCGACTCTATGCGGAGGTCGCGGCTGATTTGCGATCGCTTTACACGGTTGCGTATCAGGCGCCGAGCGATCACGCGCGCGACGGCAAGTGGCACGCGATACGAGTCGAGGTGGCTCGCCC
>JBGPWL010000078.1:0-21780 GCA_041492185.1 Pyrinomonadaceae bacterium
CAGGCGCGATACGAGTTAGAAATTGCACAGACCGCACTTGAGAGCAGAATCACCAAAGAGGTTAAAGTCTTCCCAGGCACGCGAGCGAAAGCAGCATGAGGCGGCGTCGCCGGCCCAGGCCTGACATCTCAACGGAAATGGCGCACTCCGCCTAAGTCCACCAATGAAGTGAGACGCGCCGCCATCGAACGATTCTTCGGAGGGTCAAGCGCAGGAACGAAGTTTTTCAAAACCCAACTCGATGCTGCCAATTAACTTAAGAGCGTAGCCTCGTACTCGTAGCTCTTTTCTGCTGCTCCCATTGCTCCATCTCCTGATAGGCACGCCTGATAGGAGGGCTGAGTAATTCGTTTAGAGATTTCCGTATGCCCGGTGGCACTGCTGTCGAACGGTCCATCCTGTCATAAAGATTCTTAAATGCCTCCCAATAACTTTGATGGAGGATTTCCCGCTCGATGATATCGTGAAGCCAAAGTGCCGAAGTGAGATTGAGAGCATTCACTGCCTTAACAACGTCTGGCGTAATAAGCTTGCTTGGGTCAACGTCGTTGACGTTCGCCCACGCGTTGTGAAGATCAATTACTCCCGCTCGTTTGAACATGTCTTTGCTCAGTCGTTCTTGAGACCTCCAAGACGAGTAAGCAATTGCGGCTGACACGACCGCAACAAGTACCGCTCCCAGCGCAATCCAATCACTCGCGTGCATGGCTTCAACCACTAAACTCGACCCGATCCACCACATGTCGGACACGGCGTTCCAGAAGGGCCGATCATGTAAGACTTCCTTGCGACTTGGGTGCTGGCGTCAACGATCTGGCGGTTCTCCCGCTCCTCCTGCAAGCTCTTAGTGCTTGAAAGATTCTGCTGTCTAAACGCGTCCAAGGCGGCTTCGGCGTCTTGTAACTTTTTGAGTATCTCTTGTCTCGTCATGATTGTACTACTCCTTTCGGCAGACAACGTCTCGTGCCATCAATTAAGGAAAGGGCCGCGCGAGTGCGCAAGCCCTTCCATTACGAGTCTTCGAGCTATACCTGAACGTCGCGGTCTTCATCGATATCGCGAAGTTCGAAATAGGCGAGCTTGACTTGGTTATACAATTGCTCCCAAAAGCTCGCGTCCTTACCCGCCGAGTTGGGATTGTTACCTCTCATTCGCACGGTTTCTAGAGCGGTTCGAATCAATCGCTCGCCGAATCGGTCGTAAAACTTCTTCGTGTCATCCACCTTCCAAACCATTTCACCATCCCGTTCGCGAACCAAGAAACGAAAGGCGCCGAGTAATGGATAGACCAATCCGTCAGGAACACGATAATCGATGGGTGCCAGATTTGAAGCAAAGTAGAAGTGCGTGGAAGACCTCGTATCGACGGTCACCCCAGGCTTTATGCTACCGCCTGCTGCGCAGGCTCACTTGCACCAACCACCGCCGCAACGAGTCCTGACCCTCGCCCGAAGCTTCGCCGAGGATCAGATTCTGGACGCTTAACATCACCCGCCCGCTCTGACCTGACTTCTTCGTCAGGATCCGCGGCGTATCACTTTCCAACCAAGATCAAAATGGGCGGATTAGATCGCCGTGTAGTATCCACCTGACGCGCAAGCGCGGCACAGCGTTGCGTCTTCCGGCCCCCTCACTTCGCGACCGTCATTAACGCCTTCGCCACACGAGGCACAGATAACGCGAGAACGCGGCGATCCTGGTGCATCCGTCTGGTTGTAATTCACCATCACGTGTTCGACTTTAAACAATTCTTCATCTGTTGCTTCACGATAAGCGCGAAACTGTCGTTCGCTTTTCTTTTCAATCTGCGGGTAGCGAGCATCGGCAAGCGCGCGCGACTCTTCAAGGGCCACGATGCGCACAGCCTGGTTTGTTTCGGTGTTGAGAAACGTCGCTGCGACTTTTCCATAATCGAAGTACTTCAAGCTTCGCTTTCCGAGCCGCACACCGGTAACAGCGCTGACGGCATCAGCCATGCAGCGATCTATCTCCACCCATACGATCAGCTTTTTTCGATCACTTCCCCGGGGATCTTCAATTCCGATCAGCCGACAACCCAGCAATGACATGCGCGCACCGAGCAACTGGCCGGCGCACATGTGACCGTGCAATCGACGACACTCCTCCAGTAAGTCATCCAGCGGTTGCATCTCAATTCTCTGTCGGCGAAATCCGAATCGACGACTTATTGCTTCAAGCTGCCAGCGCTGAATGTAGCCGCTGCAAGCGTGCGATAAGTTGGGGTAGATCTTCGCGAGTATGAATCGGCAGGTCACCAATCAGCTTGCCGGCAACTGATTCGTTTCGCCATAAAGCAAACTCCGCGCGCGCCGCGCTACCGCTGCTCGCAGGATCGGAGAGATAAAGGGCTGACGCAACAGCAAGGGCGCGTCGCGCCGAAGATTTGATCTTGCCACCGCTGGCTCGCGCCACCATCAACATAAGGTCTACATCAACAAACTCTGTGAAGCTATTTCCCTCGATGAAAACTCCGGGGGCGGTAATCCTTTCCAACGCATTCTTGATTCCCTGCTCAACCTGTTCCTCCGTCACGATTACCCAGTGAACGTTTGCCGCGCCCGCATCCCAATAGCGGCCCGTGTCTTTGCCCCGCTCATAGGTTTGCTCGCGACCGGATCGAATCAAAGGCTCATCGCTCAACAAATGACTGACGCAGCAGGCATCCGCGACTTTCCCGCAAGAACGATAATGTCCGCGCGTAGTCTTGATCGCTTCCCATCCTGGAAAGGCCCGAAGCAGATCACACATCAATGTGGTCTTGCCGACCTGAGACGTGAATCCGCCGATCGCTACGACTGTTGGGCGTTGCATCCTTGGTTCAATTTGAACGCTCGATCTAAGAAAGGTCTTTGAAGGTTGTGCCACTAGTTGAGACCCACAGGTCGGCGTGATTACTTTTTCTTTTTCGTCTCTTTTGGCGCCGCACTTGGGGCATTAACCTTCAGATATCCCCGAGCGTCGCGATAAAGGCTGTATTGAACTTCCTTTATTTGGCCACTTTCGTCTTGCACGCGGATCGTGAAAGTCTTGTTTTGGCCACTGCCTTCGACGCGGCACGGGAGAAATCCCTTTAGGTCGGGACTACGATAAGAGGTGTAGTGATCCTGATCGCGTTTGTCGTAACCGAGAACATAAATGCGATCGAAATCCGGCTCGTCCAGAGTGTGCGGTTGATCCGCACTGCTCTTCTCCAAAATTACCCAGCTACCCGGTCTCGATTCTCTGGCAGCGTCCTTACCCTTGCCCGATGAATCCGTACTACTCGAATCGCCATCAAGTCTCTGCCAGGCCACAAATTCACGTCCGGTGCGATAGAAGATAATGTCGCTCGGCACACTCAGTTCAACCTGCTTGCCGTAAATCCAGCCGGCCGGCGCGGGCGAGAACGAAGGTGGCAGACGAACCTTGTACCATAACTCGTTTGTTTCTTCCGGCTGCTTTTCTTCGTCGCTCTCGTTCTTGTTTTTCGTTACCGGAGCGCTACCGGCTTTTGGAGCGGTATCAGTTTCCGGCGCCTCTGAGCCTTTAGGCCGAGGCACACGCTTCCATCCAGTGATCTCGAAGGTCGATCCGCTGTCCAGCCGCATAATGATATTCTCGTTGCCGGCGCGATCTGGAGTCAGCCGCAGGTTTGAACCCGCGTGAAGCTGGCCCGTAGCCTGCGCCGGTATGCCTTTGTCTTCCGCGGCCAGTTTTTTCGCGCTCTCAAGCACATCTTGAAGCATGACGTTGCGCGCTTCGATCCAACCTTCAGTGCTTTGCTCGTTACGCGCCCGGACACGCAGCCAGCGTTCTTTTTTGGTGTTGTCACTGGGATCAGGTACATCAGCCGAGTCGAGGATATCAACTGCTTCACCTCGATTTACTTCCAACAGGTCGGCCGCCACTACCGCGGTCGAGCTGCGAATCTGGGCGCGCCGAGCCACAATCACGCCCGTATTGCTCTTCTTAGCAAGCGTGCTGCAGCCAACAATGCTGACAGCGCCCAGCAGCAGCACGATAAACTTAACTTGTGAATACGTCATGTGCGAATCAGCTTTCATTCGTCGCAACTCTATTTTAGTCGATCTCTATTCGCCAAGCGAAGGCCGCAATCGGCACTGATGCAGTTTCGATTGAAAACGATCTTCATTCACACCTCGCTTCAGAGCCTGTATCAAAACTCAACTTGTGATGTAATCAAGCGAGAACTTTAACGCAAAGGACGCCAAGTGAGTTCGCAAAGGAACGCAAAGAACGCTTCTTTCTGCGAACTTCGCGCAGGACTTTGCGACCTTTGCGGTTAAGTTCCGTATTTCGTTACCGCTCAACTTAGTTCTGAAACAGCCGCTGAGTATGACCGAGGGTTCAATTTGCATCAGTACTCCGCAATCGCCTTCACGACTTGTGATTGTAACCTAGTGAGCGAAGCAACTGGCGCTGCCGCCTCGGCAGATCGGGCTTTACGGTCAATCGCTTTCGGTCGCCAACCGTTTCGACGATCAAGCCATACCGGCTCAGGAGCGTTTCGAGCGCGATATCGCTGCGGCCCGTAATGTAACGCTCTGCAAACTCGCGACTGCCAAGCTCTTCATTTAAAAGTGAAACTATCGCCTCGTTGCCATCCACTCTTTTCGCCGATTGTGGAAAGCGACGAAACAATTCACGATAGACGTCGTCGAGTGAACGCCGGTCCTCGCTGACTTCGTGTAGCATCAGGTCGTAAGCAAAAGCTACCAGCATGCCCTTGTCATACACAATCGATGTCGCACTGGTCCAGCGCTGCTGCGATGCTTCGATCAACGAGAGCCGGTCACGATCAGGCGTCGCCAGGTAAGAATCGTACACACGCGCCAAAGTGTTAAGGTACTCCTGAAAAGTTACGAAGCCTAGTCGCACCGCCGTTCGCAGTGCCTGATAAAGAGTGAAGCCCTCGAAAAACCAATCGTAGCTTCCATCGAGTGATAACCCATTCGGCACCCACAAGTGAAACAGTTCATGGGTTAGCACGACGCTGAGCTTCCCCACTAAAACGTCGCGGGGAGAATTGCGACCTAATAGCAACACGATGTTCGAGCCACGAGTTTCCGCGCTCCAATGCTCCGCGCCGAAGGATCCTGGCAACGCCGCTAACATCAGAACCGATCGTCTATCAAGGTCATGACCAACTTGTTTGGCGTAGTCTTTGAGCACCTTGGCCGCAATCCTTGTCGCGTCCTCATCAGAGAAGGCCCAATCGCCTGAAGTAGCGAAAGCGAACTCCATCTGCCCGATCCGTTTGCGCTTCTCGCGCAAAGCGCGGCTGAGAAAGAAAACCGACGTCGCTGGTTCCGGGAGACGAAACTGCTGATTGGCATCTGGCTGAATACTCGACGCGATGCTCCAGTTCTGCGGTAGGACAAAGTCAAGCACAACGTCGCGAATCGCCGTCGCATTGCTGAGGTTGGGCAACAGATCAACCGGCATCAAATAGCCATAGTCGCTATTCAACCATGAAATATGAGAAGCATCAGCGAAATTCTGCGGCGCTGATGCATTCACTTCGTAGGTGAAATGCGTCGCTTTCTTCTCAGATCGAAATTCGCCTGGCGCTAAACTGCGGACCGAAACATCGTTGCCTGCCGAATCAGCGAGCGTAAGATTGTGAATCCGATCCGCGAGTCCAACTATTCCGCCGTACGCATTGAGGAAGGACCATTGCTCCGCGCCGTCCGGAATTTCGCCTTCGATCTTGAGTCTGACCGGCGACAGGGAAAGAACACTCACGCGCGCCCTTAACGTCTGCGCCTTATCATCACCGGCGCATAACAAGATCACGGAAATCGTCACGAGAATCCGGAAGGAGTTCGTCCCGCAAACTCTTTGGCTGGCACTGCGCATCAATAGCGGCTGATAGCCCTTGAGATTAATGAATCAAGCCCGGCGGTAGAATCGGGAAACGGTTGACACTCCCGCTGGGCGCGCCTATATTACAGGCTCGGACTCTAGCACGGACCTTAAAGCGGTGACCAGAAAACACTCTTTCAAGATCTCAGGTGGGCGGGCTACCTGGCCGCGCGCGATTTCTGCGCTGCTGCTGGTATTCCTCATCTACACCACCACGGTCGAAGCCGCGCACCAACATGGAAGAATCTTCAACTCGCGCGCTACGTCCAGCACCTGCATTGCGAACGCGAACGTCGATGTAACAACGAGCGGACTGTCGAGATGCAGCGAGTGCTTGATCTGTCAACTTCATCAGAGTTTTTCGACAACGCTAATCACTGCTAAGACGAATGGCGTTCCGCTTTGCGTGCATTCCGAGTCTTTCGCTATCGCTTCCCCGCTATTTTATTCCCAGACGGGCGAGCCGCAGGGCGGTCGCGCTCCACCTTTATCTTCTCTGTAGTAATCACACACCACCCGGCATAACCGATCACAACTTAGGTGGTGTGTTTGATCATTGGTAACGCCTGCGCTTCTTAATCGAGAACGATCAGAATCAAGAGCGCGGCAAGTGTAACCAGGGTTGCAATGCTTCCCACAGAGAAAGGTAAAGGTAATGATGCATCCAATTATTTTGAAGAACACATTCCGCTTCGTCTTGCTGTTTGCTGTCGTTTCGATTGTTAGCCCATCAGTTTTGGCGCAGGCGTTGGGCACCGCCGGTACCGTTTCGGGCGCTGTTACTGATCCCAATAACGCTGTCGTAGCCAGCGCGACCGTGACCATTTCGAATGCGGTCACTGGTTATAAACGCACCGTGAATACCGAAAGTGATGGGACCTTTCGCTTCAACGATGTGCCTCCCAACAACTATCAACTCAGCGTATCGGCCAGCGGTTTCGCCACCGCCACTCAAACTCTAACCGTGCGCACTTCAGTACCGATTGACATGAAGATTCCGCTGGCGATCGGTGGCGCTTCCGAAACCGTAAACGTGACTGGCGGCGCCATGGAAGCGTTGGAAAACGTTTCTACACCGCACACCGACGTCGACCAGTCGCTGATTATGAAACTGCCAATTAATTCTCCCGGTAATGGATTGAGCGATGCCATAACGTTGGCCGCACCCGGTGTTGCCTCTGATTCAAACGGCCTGTTCCATCCTCTTGGCGACCATGCGCAGGCCCAGATTTCATTCGACAATCAGCCGATCACTGACCAACAGAGCAAGGCCTTCTCAACGCAGATTCCCGTCAGCGCAATTCAATCGATGGAGGTCATCACTGGCGCTACTCCAGCCGAGTATGGCGACAAGACAAGTTTGGTAATCAACGCAATCAGTCGCTCAGGGTTGAATCAGCGAAAACCAACCGGCAGCTTCACGTCGGAGTACGGAACATTCGGCTCAACATCCAACGAATTCAATTACGCGCAGGGCGGTGCTCATTTCGGTAATTTCGCGGCCATTAGTTTTGAGCGTTCAGGGCGCTTCCTGGACTCGCCTGAATTCACAGTGCTGCATGATCGAGGCACGGCGGCCAGCATCTTTGACCGCCTTGACTATCAGTTCAGTGCGAAGGATTCCCTTCATCTGAATCTTCTTCTGGCGCGTAATCGGTTCGAGATACCGACCCAGTTTGACCAACGGGCAGTCGGTCAGGATCAGCGGCAGCAGGTCCACACGGTCAATATCGCGCCGGGATACGCGCACATTTTCAGCGCCAGCACTTTGCTTACGATCAATCCTTTTTTCCGACTCGACACCGTCAAGTATTCTCCCAGTGCAAATTCATTTGCTGACTTGCCACTTACGTTTGGACAACAGCGCCGACTTGCCAGCACGGGCATCAAAGCTGATCTCGCATACGTTCGGGGGAAACACACCGCCAAGTTTGGCGTTCAATTGCAGCACACCTTTCTCACGGAAAACTTTCAGTTCGGCCTCACCGATCCAAACTTTAATGATCCCACCAGTCCCGATTTTCTGCCGGGTCTATTGCAGTACGACCTTACGCGTGGGGGTCGGCAATTCCAATTTCATGGTCACACGGACATCAAACAGGAGTCAGCGTACGCGCAAGACGTGATCAAGTTTGGCCGGGATCTTTCCGTCAATCTCGGCCTTCGCTTCGATGTCTATCGTGGACTTAGTCGTGGGGAATCTTTGCAACCCAGACTCGGTATCTCGTATCAGGTCAGGCAGACGAACACGATTGTGCGCGCTTCTTTCACGCGCAGCATGGAGTCGCCTTATAACGAGAACCTGATCTTGTCGAACGCCACCGGTTTGAACGGTATTACCGACGGCACCATCGGCGGTGTTAATACGCAACTGCTCAAGCCAGGCAGGCGAAGCCAGTTCAACTTTGGCTTCCAACAAGCAATTGGCAAGCACTTAATTCTGGACGCAGATTATTTCTGGAAGTTCACGAAGAATGCTTACGACTTCAGCACACTCTTCAATACGCCACTGACGTTTCCGATCTCCTGGGCGCAATCAAAGATCGACGGACTTTCTTTACGCCTCGATCTGCTGACATACAAAAACTTTTCGGCGTTCTTCATCGGAGGCCACTCGCGGGCGCGTTACTTCCCGCCGGAAACGGGCGGGCTGTTCTTCAACTCCGATCTGCCAACCGGCGTCTTCCGCATAGATCACGATCAGGCACTGCAACAGACCACTCAGTTGCAGTACCAGTTCAATCAACTCGCTAAGATCGCGCCTTATGTCGCGTTCTCCTGGCGATACGACAGCGGACTGGTTGCGGGATCAGTGCCTGACTTCGCCACCGCTTTGACTTTTACGCCGGACCAGCAACAACAGATCGGACTCTTCTGCGGGAGCACGTTCGCTACTTTGACCAACCCGCTAACCAGTTGCGCTTCAACCACGCGGGGAGCGCTGCGTGTGCGCATTCCCGCGGACGGCGCTGCGAACGATGACCATAATCCCCCGCGGATCGCGTCGCGCCACTTGTTCGATCTGAACTTTGGCACAGATAACCTGTTTCGCACGGATCACAAGCGCATTACGGCCCGTGTTTCGATCTTCAACTTAACTAACCAGGTTGCGCTCTATAATTTTCTTTCGACCTTCAGTGGCACGCACTTCGTTTCGCCGCGCACCATTCGCGGCCAAATAGGCGTGACGTTCTAACGCGCAACTAAAAACAATCAAATGGCCGAAGAATGCGAGGTGATCGGATGCATCAGCGCATTAATAAGTATCTGCGCCGCTTTGGTGAACATTACGACCGTGCAACTCGCCAAGGTCGATACAATGTGACCAGATACTATCATCGGCAAAGGAATCGTTGCGCGGTTTACCTGGCCAGCCTACTCTTACTCGCTCCTTTAGCCCATCCGCTGCTGGCGCAGGAGAAGTCAGCTGCACCTTTGAAGGGAAGCAATTCCAGAATTCTTGCGATGTCCCAGGCGCAGCAGCAAGTACCAGCGACTCCTGCGAAACGGTCAGTTACGGTCTCTGACGCCGTGTCGATTTTCCTGCAGCAAAACCTTCAGTTGGTGGCGGCCCGTTACGACATCGATTTGGCCGACGCCGAGAAACTGACTGCCCGGCTCCGTCCGAACCCGCAGCTAACCGTCAGTTCCGACAATCTGCCGCTTAATCTCAGTGGAGACTTTATCAAACAGCAAACCTACACCTACGTCATCAGCGAGACGTTTGAGTTGGGCGGCAAGCGACGCAAGCGCATCGCCGAAGCCAACGCAAATTCTGAAGTGGCCCGGGCCGAGTTTCAAACGGTACTGTGGCAGCTAACCAACGATCTGAAGAAAAAGTTTTATGCTGTGATCCTGACAGAGTCGCTGCTCCAGTTGACAAAAGATAACCAGAAGACCTTTGAGGAAGTAATCAAGCATACAACCGAACTCTACCAGGTTGGCGAGATTGCCGGGCTGGACTTGCAGCGGCTCGAAGTTGAGAAACTAAAGTTCGATACGGACGTGGCCAACTCGGAGAGAGATTACGAGATTGCCGTGCGCGACCTGCGATTCGCTTTGGGCGGTGATTATCGAACTATGGATATCGAGGCTGCGGGCACGCTCGACTATCAACCTTACCAGTTCTCGCTTGATGATTTGCGGGAACAATCACTTGCGGCGCGGCCCGATTTGAAGGCCGCGCAAGTTAGTGAACGCGCCGCCGACGCGTCCATCCGCTTGCAAGACGCTCAGCGCATCCCCGACCTCAATTTAGGCGCAGGCATCGCTCAGGTTCCGTTGGGCACCAGCACCTACACTTTCAGTGCCGGCATAAATCTGCCGTGGTTTGATCGGAATCAGGGCGAGCGAGCTAAGGCCCTCATCCAGAAAAGGAAGGCGCAAAACCAGCAGCAATTTCTTACCAATCAAGTGCTGAGCGATGTGGACAAGGCACTGGTTGCCTTCAATATACAGAAGCGGCGAGTCGAGCTTTACCGCACGGGCGTGCTTGCAAAGGTCGATGAGATTCAGAAGCTGACGGAGTTTTCGCTGAAAGCCGGTGAAAGCTCAATCCTGGAATTGCTGGATGCAATCCGCACGAGACGAGAAACTCTGGCCGCTTATTACCAGACGCTTTTTGATTACCAGGTGTCGCTGCTTGATCTTGAACTCGCGACCGCAACGCCTCTGCAAAAGTAGTGAGCAGTAGAAAAAGGATCCGGATATGTCATACAGAAAAATGATTCAGACCTATTTGATTGCGCTGCTCGTCGTCGCGGTGGTGTGTGGCGGTTGCCGCAAGGCAACTGCTCCTGCAGGTCCTGCCAACGCACAAACGAGTGCGGCGACATCAGAGTCGGCGCAGAGCCATGCGATCGAGACCGAAACAGTCGAGCCGCAAACTATCGCCGGAGCGATACTCGCCACGGGAAAAATCCTTGTTTCAGAGAACCGTGTTGCAATCATCGGCCCGGTTCACGAGGGAAGGATCGTCCGTCTCTACGCCGGACAAGGTAGCAATGTTAAGAAAGGTCAGAAGCTGGCCGATCTGGAATCCGCAGATCTGGACGATGCCGAGGCGTCTTATCTCAAGGCCCTCGCGGACTATGAGAACGCCCGTCGCACGTCAGAGGCCGAGGTCAAGCTCGCGCAAGCCACTTACGACCGAACAAAGCTGCTTTACGAGAAGACGATCACCGCGGGAAAAAATCTCCAGACCGCCGAGCACGATCTTGAGATCGCGAAGACGTCGGCCGCAAGCTCGGTGGCAGGGGCCAAAGCCGCGCTCACTGCGGCACGCCGTCATCTGCTCATACTGGGTCTGAAGGAGTCGGACGTTGACTCGCTGCCGACAAAAACGAATCTGAGCCCAATCTTTTCTCTCACCTCTCCAATCGCCGGCGTCGTTGTCGAGCGCAACGCCACGATAGGCGCGACGGTGGGAACGGACGCGAACCTTTTCAAGATAATCGATATCTCGAGTGTCTGGATCGATGCAAATGTATTTGAAAAAGATCTCGAGCGTGTGCGGCTCGGCCAGGAAGTTAAGGTTGCAGTGACGGCCTTTCCTGGAGTGAGCTTCTCAGGCAGGGTCATTCTGGTTTCCAGCGTGGTAGATCCGGAAACTCGCAGTGTGAAGGTTCGCACCGAGGTTCCAAACCCAGGTGGCCGGCTTAAACCGGATATGTTTGCCAATGTGCAAATAATCACCGATCTGCATCGCACGGCCATCTCCATTCCCCAATCGGCGGTGCTCAACGACGGGGGAAAAACAGTTGTCTTCGTCAGCGAAGGCAGCGGCTTTAAGAAGCGGCAGGTGACTACAGGTATACAAAACAACGATCGGGTCGAAATTATTGACGGCCTGGCAGCAGGCGATAAGGTGGTCGTCAAGGGAAACTACTTGTTACTTCAACAAAGCAAGCCTGGGCAATAGTGAACGGGTGGGCCTTTCTTGAGTTACGCGACTAGTCCTTGAGCGAGATTTGAATGAAAAGACGCAAGCGCTTTCACCCCGTCAGGGGTGACATGTTTATAGATCGTGGAGCAAGACTCCTTCCTGCTCCGTTCGGAGGAGCGGAAATTCAGTTAGAGCGCAGCTGCCCTGGCACCATTTCCGCTCCTCCGAACGGAGTTGGCAGTGGGTTGTGCGCTTCCGTCCATAAACATCTCACTCCTAACGGAGTGAAATAGAGTCGGGTTGAGTCGTCGAAGGACCGTTATCAGTTTATGACCGACAACTTCATTGCCTTCTTCTATCGCGAGCGATTGCTGGTGGCAGTCGTTTCCCTGCTCATCGTGGCCGGCGGAATTCTGGCGCTGCGCCGGTTGAACGTTGACGCCTTTCCGGACGTCACCCCCGTTCAGGTAGAAATCGATACCGAAGCCCAGGGACTGGCGCCACAGGAAGTCGAACAACTCATCAGCTTCCCGATCGAAAATGTGATGAACGGGATTGCGGGAGTGACCCGGGTACAATCGATCTCTAAGTTCGGTCTGTCGGTGGTGGTGGTCTATTTTAGCGACGACACGGACATTTACTTCGCGCGACAGCAGGTTTTCGAGCGCCTCTCTTCCGCAAAAGATCGCATTCCCGCGGGGTTCGACCCTCAGATGGGACCAATCACCACGGGCAC
Source organism: Pyrinomonadaceae bacterium (assembly GCA_041492185.1). Taxonomy (GTDB): domain Bacteria; phylum Acidobacteriota; class Blastocatellia; order Pyrinomonadales; family Pyrinomonadaceae; genus JAOAPY01. The sequence continues at coordinate 12,507 of JBGPWL010000078.1, forward strand.
CGGCCAGATTTATCTTTATCAAATCGTCGGGCGCGGAAAGAGTAATCAGGAGTTGCGCACGATCCAGGACTGGATGGTAAAACTGCAACTGCGCACCGTTCCGGGCGTAGCCGACGTGCTTAGCTTTGGTGGCGACGTCAAGCAGTATCAGGTCATCGCGGATCAGCAGGCGCTGGTCAACTACAACATCCCGCTCAAGACGCTCTTCGCAGCCATTCAGGCGAACAATCAAAACACCGGGGCCAACTTCATCGAGCATGGAGACGAGCAGTACGTCGTCCGCGGTCTGGGACTGGTCAAGGACATTGAAGATATCAAGAACATCGTCCTCGACTCGCGTAACGGCAGTCCCATCCGCGTCAGCGACGTCGCCACAGTCAAGGTCGGCAGCGAGATACGACAGGGCGCGGTCACCAAAGACGGTCAGGGCGAAGTCGTGACCGGAATCGTCCTGAAGCGAATCAACGAAAACACCAAGCAGGTGATTGAACGAATAAAGGAGAAGGTCGCCGAGATCAACAAGGCTCTGCCGGAAGGCGTGAGCATCGTTGATTACTACGATCAATCAGAGCTGGTCGATAACAGCATACGCACGGTGGTCGAATCTTTAATCGAAGGCGAGGCGCTGGTGTTATTGATTCTCGTGTTGCTGCTCGGCGCCTTCCGCAGTTCGCTCATCACCGCCGCCGCCATCCCTTTCTGCATGTTGGTTGCTTTCATACTGATGTGGTACTCGGGGCTGTCGGCGAACCTCATGTCGCTCGGCGGACTGGCCATCAGCATCGGCATGATGGTGGATGCAACGGTAGTGATGGTCGAAAACATTTATCGCCATCTTGAAGAACACCGGGAACATTCCGTACGCGAAGCCATACTCGTCGCCGCTCAGGAAATCGGACGACCGTTGTTTTTCGCTATCCTCATAATCATCGCCGTCTTTCTGCCGGTCTTTACTCTGCAGGGCATCGAAGGCAAGCTGTTCAAGCCGCTCGCATACGCTGTCACTTTCTCGATGATTGGCTCGATGTTAATGGCGCTGTGCATAGCTCCGATGCTGTGCGCCTTGTGGCTGCGGCTCAAGAAAGGCAAGGTCCGCACAAATCCGATTATTGGATTCTTCAAACGCATTTACGTTCCCGTCCTTGAGTGGGCCATCGCTCACCGCTATATCGCGATCACGGTCGCCGTGGCACTGATCGCATTGAGCGTCGCCGACGTCTTCATACTGGGCAGCGAATTTGTGCCCACGATCGATGAAGGCAACATGCTCGTCCGGGCCACTATGCCGGCAAGCATCTCACTCACTCGCGCGCTCGAAGTCTCAACCCAGATCGAAAAGTCACTGCGCGAGTTCCCCGAGGTCGAAACCGTAGTCGCCAAGATCGGGCGCGCGGAGTTGGGCGGCGACCCTGAAAGCGTCAGCAACGACGAACTGTACGTCCGCTTGAAACCTAAGAAGCAGTGGACGACAGCAAAGACGAAGGATGAATTGGTTGATGCAATGCGCCGTCGCGTGGAAGGGTTCCCCGGAGTTCAGTTCAACTTCTCGCAAGTTATTCAAACGCGCAACGACGAGCTAATATCCGGCATCAACGCCCAGATCGCCGTTAAGATTTTTGGCGAGGACCAGGACAGCTTGCGCAAGCTGGGCGAAGAAATTCGCGAGGCTATGTCTCACATTCGCGGCGTGGCAGACCTGGCGATCGAGCAGGTTGCCGGCGAGGAGCATCTCGAGATAGATGTGGATCGAGAAAAGATTGCGCGATACGGTCTGAACATAGCGGACGTGCTCGAAGTCGCCAAGATCGCCATCGGCGGCGACGAGGCGACCGATGTGCTGGAAGGCCAGCGCCGCTTTGCGATCTTCGTGCGGCTGAAAGAGGACTATCGCAATCAGGTTGAGAAGCTGAACGACATTCTGATCTCCGCGCCAGTCGGCGGAAAGATACCACTCGGACAGTTGGCGACGTTTCGACTATCGAGCGGTGATTCGGTAGTCAGCCGCGAAAACTCGCTACGCCGGCTCGTGGTCAAGTGCAACGTAAAAGGACGCGACATCGGGAGTTTCGTCCACGACGCGCAAACTGCTGTGGCCGCGAAAGTCAAAACTCCGCCCGGCTACTTCATCACCTGGGGCGGGCAATTCGAGAATCAACAGCAGGCCGTACGCAGGCTGCTGATTGCCATCCCGATTTCGCTGCTGCTGGTGTTCGTCTTTGTCTATACCTGCTTCAGTTCGCTGCGCAACACGCTGACGATCATCTTCAACATACCCATTGCGCTGGTCGGCAGCACAACGTTCCTGCTCATTTCTGGATTTCCGTTGAGTGTTCCCGCGATAGTTGGATTCATTGCGGTCTTTGGCATCGCCGTGCAAAACGGAATGGTGATGGTGTCTTACATCAACAAGCTTCGCAGTCGAGGCATGGGCCTGCACGAGGCCGTGATAACCGGCGCGAGCGTGCGTTTGCGGGCCGAGTTGTTGAGCGCGTTGATAGGCAGCATAAGCTTGATACCGTTCATCATTTCTTCGGGTACTGGAGCCGAAATCGAGAAGCCGTTGGCGATTGTGGTAGTTGGGGGACTGGTGACGCGCCCGATCAAGATCGTGATTCTACCGATGGTTTACGAGTGGGTGGAGCGCCGCGCCGCCCGAAGAGCCTAGGCCGCGGAGCCGTTGGAATTTCAGGCCCGGCGGGTCTAAATAGTCCGAACCAGATGATGCAGTTTCGCGTACTGCTCATTGAGTAGTCTGAACCAATCAAGGCGGGTGGTAATGGTTTCGGGAATATCCTGCCCGCCTTGTTTTCGTTGACAGTTTGCGACACAGGCTCGTAGAATACGCGTGTTAGTCGCCGAATTGTTAGCCGGTGTGATTGGCTTCTCTTTAACCACCGAGGTACGACCGTGACAATAGTTAAGCTTATCGTCATTACGATCCTGATTATCCTGAGCATCCTGCTGTTCGGGCGGTTTTTCATTTAGCCCGCAGCTTCAGCGATGCTTCTGCCTCTTGCAGCGCTCAGTCGAAGCGTTCCGGTTTCTGGCGCTGACCATTCAATCGCCCATTCAATACGAGTCAATCACTTTCTTGGAATAGTCTTAGCTGGACTGTTTGCTGCTCTGTTTCATTTATCGGCATCAGCGCAGGAGCCCGGCCAGGAAGACGTCATTCGCGTGCGAACCGATCTCGTGACGGTCCCGGTTGTCGTTTTGGATTCGCACGGGCGTCGCGTGTTTGGTTTGAAAGCGGAAGACTTTGCGCTGCGAGTTGATGGTCGAGGCGTAAAGCTCGATCACTTCTCTACGGGCACCGATCATGTCGCGCTCGCGTTTCTGCTGGATGCGTCGGGAAGCGCGCGCGATTACGTCAGCCGACAGCGTGATGCTGCACTCGCGCTCTTTTCGCGTTTTGGACCCGGCTCGGAAGTCGCAGTGCTGCGCTTTACGGAAAAAGCCGACGTCGCAGTTCCCTTCTCGACCGAAATCAGCAAAGCGCGTTTGGGTTTTGATTTCCCCGCCGCGACCGGACATCACACGGCGATATTCGATTCGGCAGCGACGCTGATTCAATTGTTCAAGCAGCGAAAGAGCGCGCCGACCGAACGACGCATCATCATCCTGACCAGCGACGGTCTCGATAACGCCAGCTTCAAACGAGCGTCTGACGTGATCGATGGCGCCCGCGCCGAGTCGATCTCGTTCTACATAATTCATTTTCCTCTCTTCGTGCCTAATGGAAATCATCTCGCGGCGCGGCAGCCGACAAAAGGGTTTCGCGATCTGGCTGAGAAAACCGGCGGACGCTATTTCATGGTTGGCGATGCAAAGTCGGCGCTGAATCCAATAGCGAGTTATGATCTCTCCGCGATCTTCAAATCGATTGAGGACGATCTGGCTAGTCAGTACGTATTAGGTTTTTATCCGGACGAAGCATCACGCGCCGGCGGCTTTCATCGCGTCGAGGTTCAACTGCCCATCCTGGAAAGAAAGAAGCAGCGAGTTAGAATGCTGCGCGAAGGTTATCTCATCGGCAAACCCTAGCTCTTAATTATGACTGAAACAAACGATCAAGGACTGCGCCCGATTCGCCGCGCGCTAATCAGCGTGTCGGACAAAACCGGCATCGTCGATTTCGCGCGCGAGTTGAAACGCTTCAATGTCGAGATCATCAGCACCGGCGGCACTGCGAAAGCATTGCGCGACGCCGGCATCGACGTGCGTGACGTTTCCGAAGTGACGGGTTTTCCTGAAATGATGGACGGCCGTATCAAGACGCTGCATCCACGTATTCACGGCGCGCTGCTCGCGCTTCGCGACAATCCCGAGCACGTGGCGGCAATGAATGAACACGACATCGAGCCCATTGATATGGTCGTCGTGAACCTTTATCCGTTCGAGCAAACGATTGCCCGTGAAGGAGTGACGCTCGAAGAAGCGATCGAACAAATAGACATTGGCGGGCCGGCGATGATCCGGTCTGCCGCAAAGAATAGCGGATCAGTCGCAGTCCTAGTCTCAATCGACTCTTACGCCGACGTTGTGGCAGAACTGGCCATGCACGAAGGCTCTCTTTCCCTAGCTACTCGTCAAAGGTTAGCTCGCGAAGCGTTTGACCGAACCGCCGCCTATGATCGCGTGGTCTCATTCTATCTTCTAAAACACGAGGCCGAGTTAGTAATACAAGCAATGCTTGATGAGCCCGAAGAGGAAGAAGAGCCTGATGACGTAGTGCCTCGCTCCGTTGATCTTCTCTGCGACAAAATAGGTGATTTGCGCTATGGAGAGAATCCTCATCAGCGAGCAGCAGTCTACAAAGTCGACGATTGGAACACGAGCCTAGCTTTGCCGACGGTCCTTTCCGGCAAGGAAATGTCTTTCAATAACTATGTCGACGCTGACGCAGCCTGGCAACTCGTTTGCGACTTTGACGAACTCGTGTGTGCAATCATCAAGCATACCAACCCGGCAGGTGTCGCGCTGGGTGCGACCGCGGAAGAAGCTTATCGACGAGCGCTCGCTTGCGATTCCGTCTCAGCCTTCGGAGGCATCGTCGCGTTCAATCGCACCGTCGATGAAGCGGCGGCGCGTGCAGTCATCGAAATCTTCGTCGAAGTTGTAATTGCTCCGGACTACGAGCCTGCGGCCCTTGAAGTCTTAAAGACGAAGAAGAATCTGCGCGCGCTGCTGGCCGGCGATTCCAGAACAGCCGAAGGATTGGACTACAAACAAATCTCCGGCGGCATGCTGGTGCAAACCCGCGACGCGCACAGGCTGAAACGAGAAGATTTGAAAACTGTTACTAAACGCGAACCGACTGAAGCAGAGATCAGAGCATTGCTGTTCGCCTGGACCGTATGCAAGCACACGAAATCAAACGCGATCGTTTATGCGCGCGAGGGACAAACGGTGGGCGTCGGCGCGGGACAAATGTCACGCGTGGATTCGGTAAAGCTCGGCGCGATGCGCGCGCAACTACCGGTCAAGGGTTCAGTGCTGGCGTCAGACGCCTTCTTCCCTTTTCGTGATGGCCTTGACGAAGCAGCAAAGCATGGCATCACCGCCGTCATACAACCCGGCGGCTCAGTGCGCGATGCGGAAGTGATCGCCGCCGCCGACGAACATGATCTGGCAATGGTGTTTACGGGAGTGAGACATTTCAAGCATTGAGGTACGAACGTAGGGGCAGGGCTCGTCCCTGCCCGCCTTCAATTTGGGTCGCGGGCAGGGACAAGCCCTGCCCCTACAATTCTACCGAAGGAACGCTTGCTCTCGTCGAGGACTTTAATTGATACTGGCGCCGTCTCCGCTACGCGCGCAATTGACAAAGGAGAGACATGGCAAAAGACGACACTGCCCTCGTAGACGAACGAAAATCAATCCGCTGCCGCTACTGTGGCCAGCGCAACCAGGTGAGCGCCAAAAAGAACGGCGAGGTCCGTTGCGGCCGCTGTCGCCTTCTGCTTTCTGATGAACCGCACAAGAAGTTTGCGCATCTCGACAAAGCTCAATACATCCATCCGGCTGATCGCAAAGCGCTCTCGGCGTTGCGTGCTATTCCGGGAATCGATTCTGCTTTGAAGAAATTATTGGCGGTCACCGGCGAGTCAGCGATTCGAGTCATCTTCACCGCGGGCGCCGTTAAGGTCACTCCGAAACAGTGCCCGGATCTGCATGCCAAACTTCAGGTAGCCTGCACCACGTTGGGCGTGGACATGCCGGAGTTATTCGTGCAGCAAAATCCGGTAGCCAACGCCTTTACCGGCGGCGTCGAGCGACCCGTGATTGTCCTTTACTCGCAATTGCTCGAGCGGCTGACCGATGAAGAGGTGCTCGCGGTCGTAGCGCACGAAGTTGGTCACATCCACGCCGAGCATGTTCTTTATTTGACGGCGGCGCGCTTGATTGAGTTTCTGGCGAAGACCGCGGTCATGGCCTCGCCGATAATCCCAATCATTAAGGAGCTGATAACACTTTCGATGCGCGCGGCGCTGTTGGCATGGGCCCGGCGCGCTGAACTCTCCTGCGATCGCGCGGCGCTGCTGGTCACTCAGGATGCAGACGTAATTGGCCGTACGATGATGAAGCTGGCTGGTGGCACTTATGCATCGAAGATCGACTACGAGCAGTTTCTCGCGCAGGGTCGTGAGTTCCAGAAGACGTACGACGAGAAAGCGCTGGATCGTTTCTGGGCCGACGTGATCACCACCGGCATGAGCCATCCGTTCCCCGTCTGGCGCGTTGCCGAAATTCTGGAATGGGTCGAGAGCGGCGAGTACAAGGCGTTGATGAATGCGCCCGAAAGCGCGGCGGCATAATTTTCTTTTCTTGCAAGGCAAGTGCTCTTGGACCGTTGAAAGCGTGTCAAACAAAGCGTAGCATTGTCCCATGTCATCGCAGGCGAAAACTCTCCTTACGCCGGAAGAATACTTGGCTATCGAACGTGAAGCTGAGTTTAAGAGCGAGTACTACAAGGGAGAGGTCTTCGCCTTTGCCGGTGCGAGCCTGCGACACAACCTAATCTCTGCGAATATTCTGGCCAACATACACACCCAACTGCGAGGTGGCCCTTGCAGTGCTTTCCCAAGTGACATGCGAATAACAATGCCGCAGACTCCGCACTATACCTACGCGGACGTTGTAGTCGTTTGCGGTCAGCCCATACTGGACGACGACTTCAAAGATAACCTGTTAAATCCAATTGTTATTGTCGAAGTCTTATCTCCATCGACTGAGAGATACGACCGAGGCACCAAGTTTGAGAGCTATCAGCACATCGCGTCGCTGAGCGAATATGTGTTGGTATCGCAGGACAGACCTCGAGTGGAGCAGTTTCTCAAACAGCCGGACGGCCGATGGCTTTATTCAGAGACCTCCGCAGAAGGCGCCATCAAGCTGACTTCGATTGACTGCCAATTGGCTTTGAACGATATCTACGACAAGGTTGAATTCTAGGCCCGGCCCACGTGATCCCAATAGATCAACGCGAAAAACTATGTTGCGAAACAAACTCGGAATAATTTTCGGTGTTGCCAACAAACGCTCCATCGCCTGGGCCACGGCGCAGGCGCTGCATGAAGCCGGCGCGCGTTTGGCGTTTGCTTATCAGGGCGAGCGTTTGAAGGAAAATGTTGAAAGCCTGACAGAGTCAGAGATGCCGGACTCGCCGCTGCTTTCGTGCGATGTAACAAAGCAGGATGAAGTTGACGAGACCTTCAAGCGTCTGGCGTCGGAGTTTGGCCGGCTTGATTTTCTGATTCACAGCATCGCGTTCGCGCCGCGCGAAGCCCTTGAAGGCGAATACATGAAGGTCGAACGCGACGCCTTTGCCAGCGCCCTTGAGATCAGCGCCTACTCGCTTACTCAATTGGCGCGCGCCGCGGCCCCGTTGATGACCGAAGGCGGCAGCATAGTCACCATGACTTTTCACGGCGCCGAAAAAGTCTATCAAGGGTACAACGTTATGGGTGTCGCCAAAGCCGCGCTGGAATCGAGCGTGCGTTATCTTGCTGCTGACCTCGGCCCGCGCAACATTCGTGTGAACGCGATTAGCGCCGGACCAATTCAGACGCTTTCCGCGCGAGGCGTATCAGGCTTGAGCACGATGCTGAAGCATCATGCTGAGCGCGCGCCGCTGCAGCGCAATGTCGAGCCGCGCGAAGTCGGCAACACCGCGCTCTTTCTGTGCAGTCCACTCTCGTCGGGCATCACCGGCGAAACGATCTACGTCGATTGCGGCTATAACATCATGGGAATTTGAAAGCTCGCGCGTGTGAGGATTCACAACGGGAGATCATCCGTGCCTGACACTAAAACCCCAGCGCAATTAGAGCAAGCGGAAAAGCGTGGCGTCGTTGCGACAACCTTCATCGGATTTCTGATTGGTTTGGCGATCGCGACTGCGATTGAGCCGGTCCGCGCTGCCGTGCGCGAAGCTGGACTAACGCGGGCCAGTTCCTTTCTCTTCTTAGTCTTCATGCTCACAACGATACGCTTCTTCATTGGCTATCAGCTTCACCTGATGGATGCCAAATTACGTGCGATGAGCGGTTTCGTCTGGTTCTTCGACTTTCTGGTAATAATCGTCGAAACCACCATCCTTATCTTTATGGGTACCCTCTGCACAGTGCCTGCAAGCTCCGCCTCTCGTTATGGCTTTTTCAGGTTGATGATATTTCTGCTTATCGCCGATGTGTTGTGGGCAGTCGTGCAGTGGGTATTTGGGATAAAGAAAAGCTGGCGGCGCGAGAAGGTTCTGTGGGGCTGGGGTATTTCCGGCGCCTGCATCATCGCCATAATGGGAATAGTCTCGTGGGCCACAGGCAGCTTATATTCAGATACTGGCTTAACTTGGATGCTCGCTTTAAACATCCTTGCCTTTGGGTTCGATTTGAAGTTGGTGGATGTTTACGACTTGCTATAGTTGTGAAGAAAATCTGAGTTGGAGCAAGTGGGCACTCTAAACGGTAAGTGTTTCATCAAGCCAAGCGAAGTAAGGTGCTGAGATCGCGGCCGCAGGCACGGCAACAATCTCCGGTGTCTCGTAGCTGTGCAGGGCGCGCACCTCACGCTCAAGCGCTTCAAACTTTGACGCAACGGTCTTCGCAATAAGCAATACTTCGGTAGCGCGTTCGATCTTCCCTTGCCAACGATAGACCGATTCCATCTCCGGCATGATCTGAACACACGCGGCCAGGCGCGAAGCGACCAGCGTGTCGGCGATGCGCGCGGCTTCTTCCCTGTTGGCCGCGGTCATGAAAACTACGAGAGCATC
>JBGPWL010000115.1:0-12482 GCA_041492185.1 Pyrinomonadaceae bacterium
GGCCATCTCTCAACCCTCTGGGCTTGGGAGTTATGCTGGAATACGGACGCACTCTATTGCGGATCGCTCTGAATGTCAATAGCACGATGTTCTATTCCGGTTATGCAAAAAGTTTTGCAATAACCAACTTCCAAAAGGAGACAACTCAATGAAACGCTTTTTGATGACAATCGCCCTGATGTGCCTGCTTTCCGCATCGGCTCTGGCAGGCGAGATACCGTCTGGTGGTTTTGCGTCGCCGCCGCCATCCGCGCCGGGCGACGTACCGTCTGGTGGCTACGCGGCGCCGCCGGCTGCGCCGGGCGATATACCGTCTGGTGACGTTATCACAACGGTTGTTCTGACGATCATTGGTTTGCTTCCCAGCTAGACAGACAGCTTAGATCACTGCCTGCCTCGGCAATAAAACGAGCTGCCTCCGGCGGCAAGGGATTTGTGTGTCTTGTGTCTATTGACGCTGAGCAGGCTGGTACGTTTGATATGGGACGCTCATCGACGATATGCTGAACCTACCGGACGAATCACGTGACAAAGGGTCGGGATGTGAAATCCAAATTAGGCTACTACTTCAGATTGATTCACATCGTCGCGAACATCGCAATCGCCGCCGCAGCCATGCTCACGTCTGATCGTCGTCAGCAGCTCCGGTAATTAGTCTCTGTCCGAGCGCGGCAAAAAAATACCGCACACGACGCGCGTCTAGCTTGGAAATCTTCTTGCTCGGCATTGTTATTTCTGATGTCGGGCGCGCCTTGCATGCTTCAGCTCATGCCGAGCCTCCGCTTCTTCCACCGAGTGGCTCTGAGTAAGCTTCAAATCCTTCTTCGCCATCTCGACGAGCTTTCGGTAGTGCGCGTGGAGGGTTTCAATCTCTTTCTCGGTCAGGTCTTCGACATCGATTAGTCTATTGCTCGCTCCGTCGATAGCGGCGACGATTTCATTCAGCTTGATGTGAATCGCCAGCGCATCCTTGTTTTGTGCGCGCTGAATCAGGAAAACCATCAGGAACGTTACGATCGTAGTCCCGGTATTGATCACGAGCTGCCACGTGTTTGAGTAGTGAAAGAAGGGTCCGGTGATCAGCCACACGATCACAATAGCCAGCGCAAGGATGAAAGCCATAGACGTTCCGGTGGCCTTTGTGGCTTTCAGCGAGAGCTGCTCCAAAAAGCGGCTCAGACTCCGTTGTTTTCTTGCCATGCCTTCCTCCCGAACTATCGCTTGGCGCAACTCGCTTTCCCGCGAGAGACTGTCACCAAAACATGCCTTTGAAGAGTCGCGCGTGTTCTAAAAATCGATCGAAACGCCGAGCTGCACGCCTACTCGCGGGCTGGCGGCAAAATGCCCGGCCACAATGCCAAAATCCAAAGTCGTCTTTTTCGTTAGCGCATAATTGCCGCCGACTAAACCCTGCAGTTGGCCCCGGCTCAGTTTGAGACTGGTGGTTATCGCGCCCGTTATTTCAACGCCGAGATCCAGCTTTGGTGTGACCTGCTTCACCAGTGAAGCGCCGCCGACAAAGACTTTGCCGCGCGCCTTAATGCCGATCTCGCCGGTCGTCGTGTTTCCGCCGAAAAGGATCCCGCCGTTCAATCTCAATTTTGTTTGTTTCGTAACTGATTTTTGCAGGATGCCATTCAGAAAATAGTCGGTGAGGCCCGAACCAATTTGCTCGCGCGCGTTACCAGTCGGCAGTTCGACGTTTAAGGTCGCGGCCAGCGCGGGCCGGCGCGAGCCTTCGCGCTCAGTGAGAAAGTTGTACTTGATATGAAGATCCAGGTCGCCGAAACCAAAAGGAGTCTTTGGGGTCGTGACTCGCGAATTCGAGATCGCGATCAACGGACCATCGACGCCAATTTCCACTCCTTTGAACAGGCCGTAATCGAGTTCGAATACGGTGGTGTTCTGGCGCAGGCTGGGATACGCAGAACGTTGCAGGATGTCGTATTCGTTGCTTAACTGAAAATGAAATTTCTTCTTGTCAGTGACGTCGGCGTTGTCGGTGTAGAAGGGTTGTTGCGCGACCGCGCGCAAGGAAATCACCAGTAGAAAAAGGACCAGGGTTAATTTCAAGAATGGCGCGCCGGTGATGGCTTGTTGGCGTCGATGCATCCGATGGAGTTCGCTCTTTGCTCTTTGCTCTTTGCTCTTTGCTCTTCGCCCTTTATCCTTTGCCCTTAGCTCTTCGGTCTAACTGAACCGCTGATTTTCTTTCGCGTGGTTTCGCCCGTGTGCAAGACTGGTATCCCATCATCGACCTCTGCGTGCGGGCGCGGGATCACGTGCGTAGCAACAACCTCGCCGACGCGCTTCGCGGCCGCAGCGCCGGCATCGACCGCGCTGCGCACGGCCGCCACTTCGCCGCGCACGATCGCCGTCACGAGTCCGGCATCAATTTTTTCATAGCCGACCAGATGAACGTTCGCGGCCTTGACCATCGCGTCCGCCGCCTCGATCATCGCAACGAGCCCTTTGCATTCCACCATGCCAATCGCTTCTTGCATGTTTGCACCTTCCGAATTACAGCCCAGGAGCTGGTGTTAAGTCGCCGAGCGTGCGCAAGAATAACACAGCTTCGCCCGGGAGCGCGGACATCCTGTCCGCAATGAGCGCGAAGCGCGAAAAGTTTTCGTTCGGAGGGTTGCTGGAACGTGTTGCGACCGCTCGGCGGACAAGATGTCCGCGCTCCCGCTTACTGCGGACACTCCGCATTCGTGTGTGTGACGGCCGAGCTAAAACGCAATTGATACTCCGCCGAAGTGATGAACGAGCAAACCATCCCGTGCTGTTTCGTGCCGTCTCGCAGCAGACCACTGTTTACTTGGCCCAACCAGAACAGGAATCCGCCAATATCCGAGTCGCGCCGCAGATAGCCGAAGTATTGTGTGGCCACAAACGCCCGATTATATTCGGCGTCGATGAACGCGCGGTTGTTAATCGGGTTCGCTACGTTGTCGTCCGCCAAGCGGTAGACTACCGCCCCGCGTCCGCTGGAATTGAACAGATCGATCAGCGCAGTGCGTTGCGAAGTCAGATCAACACCGATGTCGGTTTGGAGCATCGCCAGCAACGCATCGACAAACTGCAGTCCAGTCAGGCTGTTTGGATACCTCGCGACAAACTCAGGTCGTCCGACAAATGCGTTCGCCAGATCTAATTGGCCCTGCGCCAGATCAGTGCCTCCCACCACGCGCGCGCGGTCACGCGCAAACACCGGGTAGCTCGGCAGCTTATTCGCTTCGTTCTGATTCGAACCGTCTGGATTCGGGAACGGTTGATTGTTGCCAAAAGCCTCACGGTAGAGTCGATAGACGTAGGCGCCCGTCTGCTGATACTCCTGCTCGAAGAAGAAAGCGTTCGAGACGGCAACTCGCTTGTTGTGTAGGCACGTAGGATTAGATCCACACTGTAGGATTTGCCCAGCCCAGTAAACAAGACCGCCCGCATCAGGCTCACGGTTGAGAAAATCTCGGTAGTGTTGTCGAACGAAGGCCCACGGTTCATCAATCTTATTTGAATAGAGAGCAGACGGGAACACTGGCCCGGTCGTGGTTCCCTTAAAGCTGCCATCAAAGTAGTTTGGCTGCGGACCGCCGTCATCAACAATAGATGGCAGCGGCTTGAAGCCCTGAGCAAATAGATCAACTGTCCCAGGCGGATACGGACTTTGGAACGAAAAGCCGCCCAGACTTTGGCCCGGCCTAATTTGATAAGGGCTGGGCAGGAGGTTGCCGTCTTCTACGTAGTTCGGAGGAAGATTTACGATGTCAGTGGCAGTGAAATCAACGGCTGCGCTGTCATCCCAAAGAGTCGCTGTCCACCGAAGAGGCGCTTGGAGTCCCACTATGACAGAATCGTTCAGCGGAACTTCTATCCCACTTAGCTCTAACGAACTGGTTGGATCATTAACAAATGAGTACTGATACGCGTAAAGCCGCGTATTGGGGTCGTAGCTAACTTGAGCGATGGCTTGAACCTGGATCTCAGCCGCGAGCGGCTTGGGGTATTGATCGCACGGGACAACCTGTTTCGGAGCCGTTTTGACATTACAATTTGGTTGACCGTATCTGAGGTGCCAGTGAAACCCTTGCGCCCCCGGCTTCTCTACCAGAACTCCGACGTTTAGACCCTTGAGCATGGTCCACAACTGAAGTCTGCGCTCAGGAGGAACTTCACGCGTACAGCTTGGGCCAAGAACCATACAAAGATCCGCGTTAATGCCTAACCGATGCTCCGCATGACCAAGAATCGAATTCCAACTTCGATTAAGATCAAACACTCCGCCAAATGCTAGGCTCATGTCATTGTAGGCAAGCTTACTCCCGGGGTACTTGGCGGCATAGTCCCCAGCCAGACTCTGCAAAGCGGAATTGAAATCGGGTATCCCGTAGTGGTTCTCCGGGTGGAAATTATTATCTCCCACCAACTCATAATTTGCTCCTGGACCGAGTTCTTCCAAGCCGTTGACCTTGACTTTGACCTCAATCTGGATCGGCGTGCATGGCCTTCCATCAGGCGTCGCGCAGCGCACGGTTGCTCTTATCAAACCCGAGACCAAGGGAGGAGAGTAAGCTAACAAAAAGCTGCCGGGTTCGGGGCCAGGCATGGGTTGAGCAAAACTGCCCTTGGGTCTAGCGCCGTTGTGAACAGTTTCGCTATGACCATCACTTGTGCCTTGCTCAACCAGGGGCACTGTCGAGTGGTCTTCGTCCTTAACCTGGACTGTCGAATTACTGATGCCACCCAGGCAGTCAGTAACCTGCACTTTAATAGTCTTCGAGCCGCCGGGGTTGACGGTAATCTGCTGTTCGGTTGTGGAGAGATGAGCATTGCACCCACCAGATTGCGGGGTTAGGAGAAACCAGGAACCTTGACCATTGATAGTGCCGCTGCCGATGATCTGTCCCGCATTATTAATGTCGTCAGCCTCCCCCAAAACCCAACCAGACGAAGATGGTATCAGGCTGTTAAGGTCCGTCATTACACCATTGTCATAAAGGAAGGCCCGGCTTCCGCTGGCAGGATGATATGAGGTACCAACAACCTGGCCCAAATCGTTAATGCCATATGCGGCACTGCTAATACCACCAGGAATCGTGCCCAGCATTGTCGTTGCACCATTTCTATAAAGGAATGCGCCGTTGCCGTTTCTACCAACGATTTGACCCGAAGCATTGATGTCGCTAACGTGAACCAAACCGAGGTCGATCATTAGACCATTGCTGTAGAGAAATGCCCGATTGCCGCTTTCACCAATTATTTGACCTGAACTGTTGATAGCAAAGGCTAAGCTTGAGATCTGGCCTGGGAGCGTGCCAAGGTCTGTCATCCCATTACTGCTGTAGAGGAATGCATGGGTGATTCCGCCGAACCTGTGACTATAGGAGGAACCGACCACTTGACCAGAATTATTAAGGCCCACGGCCGCGCTAGAGACATACAAGTTGTCAGTCGGCGGCAAAACTCCAAGGTCCGTCATGCCACCGGCGTAAAGGAAAGCCCTTTGGCTGTCCAGAAGACTAGAAGAAGCTGAGGCACCAACCACCTGACCCGAATTGTTGATGTCAGTGGCTACGCTGATGTTATGACCTGGGAGAGCTCCGAGATTTGAGACTATACCATTGCGATAAAGGACTGCTCTCCCGTCGCCGGTCCAGCCAACAACCTCACCCGAATCGTTAATTGCATTGGCCTTGAAATCGAGTTGCTGAACTGAATAGTTCTCTTGACGCAATTGCACCGTAACCTGGGACACAGCACCTTCTGGGAGACTGCAAACGCATAATGTCGGTATTAGCAGGACAGTTAGCAGGGTCGGGGAGATATGCGGCTTAAGCATCGGAACACTTTGCAATCGGCTTAATTGCATTGCCAGGTGAGACATCATTCTTGTTCTTCACTCGGCAGAGAGCCGACATCCAGGCTGGAGCTAGAAGGATGCGGCGGTTAAATCGCAGCGGACAAATCGGAAGCGCTTCGAGGTTAATTCCTCAGCGAGTGAATCGGCGCGGGGATGCGTCCGCCGCGACGGATGAAGTCAGCAGATGAGAAGACGCTAACCGGCATGATCGGCGCGCTGCCCAACAGTCCGCCGAATTCGACCATCTCGCCGACCTCGCGTCCGGGCACGGGGATGATGCGTACGGCGGTCGTTTTATTATTCATTACGCCAATCGCCATCTCGTCCGCGATGATCGCGGCGATCGTTTCCGCAGAAGTCGAGCCAGGCACTGCCACCATGTCGATGCCGACGGAGCAGACGCTGGTCCAGGCTTCGAGTTTCTCGATTGATAAAGCGCCCGCGCGCACGGCGGCAATCATTCCGGCGTCTTCGGAAACAGGAATGAATGCTCCACTCATGCCACCGACTGATCCGCTGGCCATCGCGCCGCCTTTTTTTACCGCGTCGGTAAGCAGCGCAAGCGCCGCCGTCGTTCCGTGAGTGCCCGCGCGTTCGAATCCCATCGCTTCGATGATCTCGGCAACTGAATCGCCGGGCACCGGCGTCGGCGCCAGCGAAAGATCGATGATGCCAAACGGCAAGCCCAGCCGTCTTGCTGCTTCGCGGCCTACCAACTCTCCGGCGCGCGCAAGTTTGAAGGAGAGTTTCTTGATCGTTTCGGCCAGCTCGTGGAGCGGCAGATCGCGTGGCGCGTGTTGCACGGCATGATTGACCACGCCGGGTCCCGAGACACCGACATTGATCACGGCTTCTGCCTCACCAATGCCGTGAAACGCGCCGGCCATGAATGGATTGTCGTCAACCGCGTTGGCAAAGCAAACAAACTTTGCGCATGCGACTCCACCACGATCGCTGGTGCGTTCCGCCGCTTCTTTGATCACGCGTCCGACCTGACGAACGGCGTCCATATTTATTCCGGCGCGCGTTGTCGCTACGTTTACGGATGAACAAAGACGCTCGGTTGCTGCCAGCGCTTCCGGAATTGAATCGATGAATTCGGACTCGGCGCGCGTCGCGCCTTTGGGCACCAGCGCCGAATAGCCGCCGAGAAAATCGACGCCCACTGTTGCCGCCGCTTCGTCGATGGCGCGGGCGACGTCTACCGGATTGCCGCTTGCTCCTTCCGTGATTAGCGAGATAGGAGTGACGGCGATGCGCTTGTTGGCGACGCGGATGCCGAGTTCATTACCAATTTCGTCGACGGTTTGAACCAATCGCGCGGCCACGCGTTCGATCTTCTCCCGCGCGCGCGCCGCAGTGCTTTGCATCGAGTCGCCGGCGCAGTCGAGCAGACTGACGCCGAGCGTGACCGTGCGCACGTCGAGATGCTCCATCTCGGTCATCGCCACGGTTTGAAGAACTTCCGCCTGAGAGTATTCCATTTCAAATCGAGCCACAGAGGCACAGAGACACGGAGAAAAAGAAAGGTGAATTCATTGACATTTGGTGCTCAGTTTCTTTCTCTGTGTCTCTGTGGCTCTGTGGCTTCCTTTCTATCCCAACCACTTGCTCAAGAACAGCAACACCAGGAACAGTACAAACAGCACCACGGCAACGAGAAGGAAACGAAGGCCGGGATCATATCCCGCTTCATCAAGCACGACGTTGGAAGTTCTGCTCAACTTCTCGACTCGGGGACGCATGTTGTCTTCAAGGACGTCGTCGGCCGCTGCGGTAGCACGGTGATCGCTCACGCTAGAGCGATGTTCTGCCCGCAAATCAGTGGGGCCGGCGCCCGGGCGATCTGCGTCTCCGGATGCCTCAGCCATGGTCTCTGCCCCCGGCGCGACCGTGGCTCGCGAATTCTCCACGCTCAGCGAATTCTGTTCCGCGCTGGCTGACTCCACGCCAGCTTCTGGCCCTTCTCTGCTCAGATCCTTGCCACACTGCGGACAAAAAAATACGCGTGCCCGAATGGACGCGCCGCATTTCGGACAGCGACGTAATATTTCTGGTTCAGACATAGAATGAATTTCGAATTTCGGATTGCGAATTGCGGATTGAAAAGCCGCGTTCACCCATTTGAAATTCGCAATCCGAAATCCGCATTTCGAAATTCTTAGATCCGGTGCATCGCGTTGAAGAGGTCTTCTCGTTGCGCGTAGATCCTGACGCCCAGTTGCTCGCCTTCACTTCTCAATCGTTCCTTCAATTCAGTGGCGCTTTCGCGCGCGCGCGCAGTGTCGGCGATAATCACCATCGCGAACTTTCCCTGCACGACCGTCTGGTTGATGTCGACTATGCTGCACTCGGCAGCAGCGAGTATCTGCGATACTCCGGCGACGATGCCCGGATGATCGAGGCCAAATACCGAAATGATCATTCGATCAGAAGACCCCGAGCCGCGCGTCTGGGGCGAAAAAAAACTGCTCGTGTCCGGAACGGTTTGCGCGGGTGCGCCGTTGGTAGAAAGACTGGGTTCAATCTCGTGATAGATATCTGTTACCAACTGTTCGACAGTCTGCTCGTCGGTAGTGGTCCCCAAACGGCCATAGACGGCGCGCGTGATTCGATAAATCAGCTCTTCATTGGCCATGAATGGATTTTTGATTTGTCATTTTAGATTTGTGATTGAAAGCCTTAATCGACCGAGTTGCTACCCAATCAAAAATCACAAATCTAAAATCTAAAATGACTTCAGGATCTGCCGTTATCGCGAGCCAGTTCGCGCGCTGCCGCGCGCATTTCTTCTGACACGCTGTCCGTGAGGTCCACTCGATCCACAATGCCGATGACGGCCGCTTCGATCGCCATGTCCTGATTGCCAATTGCGGTGCGCGCAGCCTTACCGAAAGCACACATCACTGTTTCACCCGGGCCGGCGCCCATACGATCAGCGACGACGACGATATTCTTCGTCGGTTGTTTGTCGAGATCG
Organism: Pyrinomonadaceae bacterium; assembly: GCA_041492185.1. Classification (GTDB taxonomy): domain Bacteria; phylum Acidobacteriota; class Blastocatellia; order Pyrinomonadales; family Pyrinomonadaceae; genus JAOAPY01. The sequence continues at coordinate 8,841 of JBGPWL010000115.1, forward strand.
TAAGGGTGAACGATCAAAAACCGCACGCCCTCGAGATCGGGCGATTTCTTTGTTGACCAAACGGTGCCGACGACTTTACCTAAGAACATAAGTTTCGAGTTTCGGGTTTCGAGTTCAAGTCACGGGTCCTTACCTAACTCGAAACCCGAAACTCGGAACTCGAAACTATTGAGTTTTTGCAAACACCTCAGCCGGGTCGCCGAGATCGCGCGCGGCCGGCGTAATGATTGTTTTAGAGTTGACGTATATCTTCTCGCCTTTCTGAATTGCGCGGCGCACGTCGTCTTCGCTCACGAAATCGATTGCCTTGCGACCATTCGCGCTTGACTCTGAGCTACGCGGCGCAACTGTCGAGGCGGGTGCTGACGAGCCACTGTTGCCAGAGCGCGATTCGCCTGCATTCGATCGCGGCCCGGAGTACATGCTGCCTGCTTCGACTTCCTCGCGTGCTTGCGGCGCGGCTGATGCCGGCCTCGCAGACGACATATCGTCCACGCTCCGTCCGGCAAGAAATCGATCGACAATGGCAGCGATCTCTTCGCGTCCAATCTTTCCCGCCGGCGTAGCGACGACAGGTTGCCGGCTCGGAGCTTGACTAACCGTTGGCGGCGCGGGCGCGCTGACCGTAGAAGTTGCAACTGCTGGTCGCGAACTCTTCACCGGCCGTGTTTCAAACGCCACGCGTTTGATATCCATCAAGTGAAGCGGCGATACGTTGTCGGAAGTTACGTTGCCGCCCCACGAGCCACAGCCCAGCGTCATTGACGGCGGCAATGCCGTCGAGAATCCGATCGCGCCATGCGTCGTCGGCGTGTTGACGGTGACGCGCGACGCCGGCACTGCGGCGCCAAATTTTACCGCGGCTTCGCGCGAACGCGTGTGCACGCCTGCGGTGTGGCCCATACCGCCGTAAGCGAGAACTTCAAAGCAGCGCTCGGCTCCACGCTCGAGCCCATCAACAGCATAGAAAGCGAGAATCGGCGATAGCTTTTCCATCGAAAGCGGAAAGTCACGACCCACTCCGCCCACATCTGCGATTAAGCAACGAGTGCCTTGCGGCACACTAAGCCCGGCCATCCTCGCGATCACCTCGACTGACTTTCCGACGATTGCCGGATTCAATGAGCGTTGCGGTGTCGCGACAATCTTTGTCAGTTGATCCGCTTCCGCGGCGGAAAGAAAATGTCCGCCCTGAAGTTTGAACTGTTCTCGCACAGCTTTTTCAACTGGCGCGTCCACGACGACCGCTTGCTCAGAAGCGCAGATCGTTCCATTGTCAAAGCAGGTGCCAGTCAAAATATCCTGCACGGCTTTGGGCACGTCGGCCGTTCTTTCGATGAACACTGGAACGTTGCCGGGACCAACACCGAAGGCCGGCTTGCCGGAAGAATATGCCGCGCGCACCAAACCGATGCCGCCGGTTGCCAGAATGACGGCGGTCTGCTTGTGCTTCATCAGCGCTTCCGTACCCTCGATCGTCGCCGTCGTCATGCAGCCAATCGAATCTGCCGGCAGACCTTCTTTAATGCCCGCTTCACGCATCACGCGAACCGTCTCGTTGATGCAGCGCGCCGCCGAAGGATGCGGACTGAGAACGATCGCGTTGCGCGACTTAATTGCGATCAGGACTTTGAATATGGCAGTCGAGGTTGGATTTGTTGAAGGGATGATGCCCGCGACCACGCCTCGCGGACTAGCGATCTCAACGACGTCTTTCGATTCAGATACAACACCGACGGTACGCAGGCCGCGAAAGTAGTTCCACACGTCTTCGGCGGCGAAACGATTCTTCTCCTGCTTGTCGGCGGGAATGCCGAAGCCGGTTTCTTCAACCGCCATTGCGCCCAATCGCGCCGATTCGCGCAGGGCCGCTTTCGCCATTGTTTCGCAGATGCGATCGATCTTCGCCTGATCGAAACGGACCAGCTCAACCTGGGCGCGGTGCGCCGCTTCAACCAGGTCGCGCGCTTGTTGCACCGATAAAAGGTCCTTGTCTGACATGGCGAGCCTCCGGTCATTGCCGATTGCCAATTGCCAATTGCCGCATGTCGCGAAGCTTTTGCGGCTCTCTAAATACGGCGATCATTCTGCGCTCTTGAAAGAATCCAGACAGAGCATCAACCGCCAAATCGGCAATGACGAATCATCGGGCTCTCTCTTTTGCGGCGTCGCGTGCGCCGGCCGGCAACGTACGTGCGTCGCCCTGCCCCAACTGTCCGCGTGCGCCTCCCTGCAGCGCTTTTTCATCAGGGCTGAAGCCGGTGCGTCCGCTGAAGGGCAACACTCGCTCGACCTCTGCATGCGGCCGGGGGATCACGTGCACACTAATCAGCTCGCCAACTCTGCGCGCCGCGGCGGCGCCTGCATCAGTCGCGGCCTTTACCGCGCCCACGTCGCCGCGCACAAATATCGTGACGTAACCGGCGCCGATATACTCTTTGCCCAAGAGTTGTACGTTGGCAGCTTTGACCATTGCATCGGCAGCCTCGACTGCGCCGACGAATCCTTTAGTCTCCACCATTCCTAATGCTTCAAGCGTCTCCTGCATCCTGACTTCTCCTGTTTTAGAAATTAAAGCGACCGTTCACTGACCGATGGCCTCAACGTACCACCCTGAGAGCGAAGAATCAAGAGCACTCAAACTTTTGAGCCAACAAAAGTTTGACAACGTTTAGGAGCGCAGGATATATTGCCACCTCCGATAAACAAGACGGTCATGCAGCCAGGACTGCGTTAGGTGGCGGGCGGTCCCAGCAAAGTTAGGCAATCCTTCCCAACACTGGCATCGCCGGTGAGTAACCAACCACCAAACGCTAAGGCGGCGGATTGGTAATGGCAACTAACCTCGGTCAACAGTTGCGACTCGCGCGCGAGGAGCGAGGCATTGCTCTGCGCGAGATATCCGATCAGACGCGCATTTCGATGCGCTACCTCGAAGCGATCGAAACCAATGATTACAAACGACTGCCGGGCGGGATCTTCAATCGCAGCTTCCTCAAGGCTTATGCGCGCTGTGTCGGTTTCGATGAAAAAGAGGCCGTCGATGCTTATATTGCTTTGATGCGCGACCAGGGCGCCGACGAGCCGGAGATCACGCCCTATCACTCAAAGGTTTATACGGATGCAACGGCAACTCGATCGCCCTGGCTGACCCTTTTCCTGGCGATTGTGATTTTGGCGATTATCACGCTTGCCGCCTGGGCTGCGCTGCACTGGTATCAGCGACACTCGCAATCAGATTCGGGGATGCGGACTTCTCCTGATGATCGAGCTGAAGCGTTGGTCACTCTCAACCCAACATACGCCGGCTGGCCATCTCTTTGATAAAAGACTCCGACGGTTTCCGCCCTCAAGCGGTACTTATCCAAGATGCGTTCGGAGATTTTCTTTCGCTACCCTCTGATAGATCACGTCCACTGATTGTTCTTCCCGAGCGGTAGTGGCTGAAAGTTGTGTTGCCGACTTTGTGAATTTTACGCCGAAGCCTTGACGCCATGTTATGATCGGTGCACGGGCGCAAGAAAAGAAGTGATCATGGGCAATCCTGATATGGGTAAAGTAAGCCTAGTGACGTTCTAGTCGGGATGGAATTTCTCAAGACCTTTAACAAGGTTTTGCTTGTTCACCCGATCAACGACTGAC
>JBGPWL010000113.1:0-12880 GCA_041492185.1 Pyrinomonadaceae bacterium
GCGCAAGGCTTGCGTGTGTTGCGATTCACAAATGACCAGATTCTGAATGATACTGAGAAGGTGTTAGAGAAGATTTCAAAGTATCTCCCTTCTCCCGCTGTGAAGATGGCCGGAGGAGAGGACTTGTAATCAGCTAAGCGAGCTGGTTGAGAATCGTACTTGGAATTGAATCAATCCGAGGACAAACAAAATGACGACACTAGCACCCTCAGAATTCCGCAACTCTAATCGCCGCGACTTTCTTTCGCTCGCCGGCAAAGGCCTTGGTCTGGCCGCGCTTTCTTCGTCGACTATCGCGTCGTTGTTGAAAGAGATTCAGGCAGCGACGACAACCGTTGCGCACCTGACGCCGGAACAGGCCGCGATGGACGAAGATTACTGGTCGGTGATTCAGAATTCTTTCACCGTCACGCGCGGCATCATCAACTTAAACAACGGCGGCGTGTCGCCCAGCCCGCGCATCGTGACCGAAGCGCTGGTGCGTTACATCTGGCAACAGGAAGACGCGACGGCTTACACGATGTGGCAGATCCTCGAGCCGCAATGCGAGACGATTCGCACGGGTCTGGCCGAAGTGTTTGGTTGCGACCGTGAAGAAATCGCCATTACGCGCAATGCGTCGGAGTCGCTCGAGATTCTGTTAATGGGCCTGGACCTTAAACCCGGTGACGAGGTGCTCACGACCACCCAGGACTACGGGCGCATGCTGACAACGCTGCGCCAGCGTGAACTGCGCGAAGGCTTGAAACTGAAACTGATTCAGATCCCCATTCCGCCAAAGAATCTCGATGAGATCACGGCCGCGTTTGAAAAAGGAATTACCAGTCGCACGCGTCTGATTCTGATGGCGCACCAGATCAACATCACCGGCCAGATCACTCCCGTGAAAGCAGTGTGCGAGATGGCGCGCGCGAAGGGAATCGAAACGATTGTCGACGGCGCACATTCGTTTGCGCAGTTTGATTTCAAACAGAAGGATCTCGGCTGTGATTATTTCGGAACGAGCTTGCACAAGTGGCTTTTTTCGCCGAAGGGAACAGGCATGCTTTACGTCAAGCGCGAAAAGATTGAGAAGCTGTGGCCGTTGATGGCCGCGGAGACAAAACAGGCGCACGACATTCGCAAGTTCGAAGAGATCGGCACACATTCAGCCGCGCCCAAACTCGCCATCGGCGAGTCGCTCTTGTTTCACAATGGCATCGGCGGCAAGCGCAAGGAAGCGCGGCTGAGATACCTGTCGCGCTACTGGATGAACAAATTGAAGGACGTGCCGAAGGTTCGCTTCAATACTTCGTTCGATCCGGCGCAATCGTGCGCGATCGCCAACGTGCAAATCGAAGGATTGGATCAGCAAGCGATCGGTAGTTATCTTTTCAGCAAGCACCACATCTTCACCACGCCGATCGTTCACGAAGAATTCACCGGCATCCGCATCACACCCAACGTCTACACGACGCTCGGCGAACTGGATCGTTTTTGCGAAGTGATGGAGACGATCGCGCGCAAGGGGCTGCCAACATAACTTAGCCACAGAGGCACAGAGACACAGAGAACGACCGGCAGGAGCCAAAGAGTCGTTGAGATTAATCCAAAGCTGATTACGAGCAGAATGCGGCGCCGCTCGCAACCGAGAGCGGCGCTCGTGATTTTGCGGTACTTGATCCAGAAGTTAGAATACGCAAAAGCAACATTTAATCTTTCATCGGGAGCAGAGCTAATATGTCCAGTCCGTCAACACAACAACCAACGCCACAATTATTTTTCCAGACCATTAATTCGTATCAACGCACCGAAGCGTTGAAGGCTGCGATCCAGCTCGATGTCTTCACCGCAATCGGTGAAGGCAGCGGCACCGTTTCGGAGATCGCAAAACGATGTGAGACTTCGGAGCGCGGCATGCGCATTCTTTGCGACTACTTGTGCATCATCGGATTTCTCGCGAAAGACGGCCAGCGTTACAGTTTGACGCAGGACTCTGCCGTGTTTCTCGACAAACGTTCGCAGGCATATCTCGGTGGTGTCATTGACTTCATTCTCTCCCCGATGTTAACCGACGGGTTCAAGGATCTCGCCGCTGCCGTCAGGAAGGGAGGCACCGTAATCTCAGAGGACGGCGTCGTTGGTCCGGAGCATCCGATCTGGGTTAAGTTTGCGCGCGCGATGGCGCCGATGATGGCGATGCCTGCGCAATTGATGGCCAAATTGGTTGATGAGAAAGCGGATCGGAAATTAAGAATTCTGGATATCGCCGCCGGTCATGGTTTGTACGGAATCGCCTTTGCGACAAACAATCCGCAGGCTGAGATCGTCGCGTTGGATTGGGCGCCCGTGTTGGAAGTCGCGAAAGAGAACGCGCACAATGCCGGTGTCAGCGATCGCTACCGTACGATTGAAGGAAGCGCTTTCGATGTTGACTACGGCGCGGGCTACGATCTCGTGCTGCTGACAAATTTTCTGCATCACTTTGATCCGCCGACCTGCGAAACGCTGCTCCGGAAAGTTCATGCCGCTTTGGCTGAGGGCGGGCGCGCGGTAACCCTGGAGTTCGTCCCCAACGAAGATCGCATCTCGCCGCCTGAGGCAGCCGCCTTCAGCCTCACTATGCTCGGCGGAACACCGAGCGGCGATGCTTATACGTTTTCCGAGTTAGCACGAATGTTCAGCAACGCCGACTTTATCCGCAGTGAGATTCATCCTTTGCCGCCGTCGATCGAGCAAGTGGTGATCTCGTACAAATAGACAAACACTGGCTATGGATATTTCTTGCGCGAGGGACGGGGAGCAACTGCTTACCGCTCGCTGCTCTCCGCTGCTTTGAACTTAACTTCAGCTGCGGAGAGCAACCGCCTCACCGTAGCCAACAACTCTTCGCTCCGAAAAGGTTTTGAAAGATAGCCGTTGAAGCCTGCGCGAAGAGCACGTTCGCGATCGGGCTCGGCGTAAGCGGTGACGGCGATGCACGGAATCCGGCTCGTGCGCTCGTCCGCCCTTAATTCCTGGAACACCCGCCAGCCATCGAGCACCGGCATGGACAGATCAATCAAGATCAGATCCGGCAAATGTTCCTGCGCCATTTGCAGGCACTCGCGGCCATCGCGGGCCTCGCGCACTTCGTAGTCGGCGGTTTCGAGAATCAATCGCAGCAGCTCGCGGTTATCTTCGTAGTCGTCGGCGATGAGAATGTTTGCTGGCATCGTGAAGTTCGGCGGCGTGCAAAGACTTATAACGTAACGCCGTCAAAGGTGTCAAACGACTCCCGCCCGCGAAAAGCATCTTCTTGACTCGCTTCGTCCTGCACGTCCATAATCGTCCCAGAGACGTTGCGGCCCCTGCAAGTCTCTTGCAAAAAGGAAAGCCCTGGTTTCGATCCTGACCCGCGGAATCTGAGGTTGGCAAAACCTGACGAGCGGAGGATAAGTAAAATTGGTCAGCGAACAATTGGAAGACAGCCTGCGCCATGAAATCGAGAGTTATGTCGAGCGGCGCCTGAGCGGACTCAAGCAGGAGATCGCTCAGCTTCAGAATCAACTTAACGAGTCACTCAACCTGATCCTCGCGCGCGAAGGCGACACTCAGTGGGACGGGTCGCTTGCTACGGCCGTCGCCGAACATCTGCGAGCTGCGCACGAACGCGGCGTCGAACTCGCCGCCTCGGAATCAACACGCGCCCAGGCATCGAGCGACATGGCCATCGTCAAAGCCGGTATCGACGAGATTGTTGGCCTACAATCGCAAGCGGAGATTCTGAAGGCGCTGGTCAACCGCTCCTCATCGTTTGCGCCGCGCGTCGCGTTCTTCGTTATCAAAGGCGAACAGGCGCTGGGCTGGCGCGCGCGCGGATTTCGCGGCAGCGTAGGTGACGAAGCGGTGCAGCAGATCACTTTTCCAGTGCTGGCCGATACAGTTGTGGGCGAAGTGGCGAAGTCGTGCACCACCTGGAGCGGCACGCCTGATTCGCAGTCAGAGAACCATTTGCTTTTGCATCGACTCGGCGAGCAAGCGCCGCAGCGGATTGTTGCCGCGCCGCTGGTGGTTCGCGGTCGCTGTGTCGCAGTCCTGTATGCAGACTCGGCCGCGCTCGATTCAGAAGCCATCAATCTCGAAGCGCTCGAGACGCTGGTGCGCGTGGCCGGAATGGCGGTTGAACTTCTTTCCGTATCGCTGGCCGCGGCTGCTCGACCACAAGCGCAACCTGAACCCGAACCAACCGCAACCGAAGTCGCCGAAGCTGAAGAAGCCACGTCGGCCTACGTGCCCGAGCGCGAGTACGAAGAAGAGGTCGCCGCGGAGCCGGTTGAGGTCGCGCAGGAACAACCAGCAGTCGAGCCCGAACCCGTTCCCATCGCCGACTCTGAGTCTATCGAGGCTGCTCCTCCTTTAGACCAGCTGGATCAGCCAGCCGCAGTCGAACCGATTGCCGCAACACCAGCGCGCCGTCGTTACAGTTATGACGCCGAGTTGCCGGTTGAAGTCACGGACGAAGAGGAGCGACGCCAGCACAACGATGCGCGCCGGTTTGCGCGCTTGCTGGTTTCCGAGATCAAACTCTATAACGAACAGCGCGTCGTGGAAGGACGTTCGCAGGGCAACCTCTACGAACGCCTGCGCGAATACATCGATCGCTCGCGCGAGATGTATGACAAACGCGTCAAGCCCGGCGTTTCAGCGAAATATGACTACTTTCACAGCGAGCTGGTTCGCACGCTGGCCGAGGGCGATGCATCAAAACTAGGAGACGCGTATCCCGGAACGACAGTGTCAGCGTGAGAACGGAATCATTTTTCATTTTCATTTGTCATTTCTCATTTGTGATTGTCTGCGCGTCGAAGTTCAGCAACTAACCAGCTTGGTCCAGCAGAAATCAAGTTTAGGCAGGCGAAATGACTTTTCCAATGACAAATGAGAAATCAGAAATGACAAATGGAAAATGGAAATAACCGGGGGTTGGAATTGTTTTCAGGACTCGGCAAGCGTCGTTGGTTCCTAATCATCATCGGTCTTGCCATCATCGCCGGCGCCTCTCTCCCGCCGTTCATGACCGCGAGCTGCCTGACGCGGCAGCAAACACCGGCTGAAGTCCGAGCGCTCGAGAATCTGCGGGCCATGACTCGTGGCGGCGTGTTGCCCGCTGAAGACGTCGTCAAGCGCATCGAATCTGATTTTCCCAAAACGAAAGCAGCAGGTTTGGCGCGACTGGTGCGCGCGCGCATTCACCTCAGCACGAAAGATTTCGCGGGCGCGGCTGAGTTGCTGAACACAAGTGTGATCGCTGAACACACTGCGTTGGGTGACTACGCGCTCTTCATGCGCGGCGACGCACTGGAGCAAGCTGGAAAACGATCCGAGGCGCGCATCGCTTTTGAGAAACTGGTTCACGATTACCCGTCATCGTTGCGCGCGCGGGATGCGACGCTGCGTGACGCGAACCTGTTGCTGCAAAGCGATCCTTCCGGCGTGCCGAAGCTGCTGAAAGATCTAAACGCGAAAGATGACGCAGCCGCGCTTGTGCTGACGGCCAAAGCATACGAGCAAGCCGCTGATTCCAATCATGCGCTCGCCGCCTACCGCCAGATCTATTTCCGCGCGCCCGCCGCAGCAGATAGTCCGCTCGCGGCGACAGCGATCACTCGGCTCGGTTCAACCGTAGCGGCCGGCAACGCTGAAGAAGCCATCGTTAGAGCTGACAAACTCTACGAAGCGAAGAGATACGCGGACGCGTTCGATGCATACAGCGCAGCGTTTTCACAATTTCCCAACACCGCTAGCGCCGAAGCTCGGTTGCGCCGCGGCATCGCCGCTTCGTATCTCAAAAAAATCCCGGACGCGGTTTCCGCGCTGAACAGTGTTCCCGCCTCCGCCGGTGAAACGCGCGCTGAGGCGCTCTATTACCTGGCACAGACTTACGCGCGCGCGCGTCAGTGGGCGCAGGCGCGCACAACCGCTGAAGAAATGCGGCGAGTATTTCCGAACAGTTCATGGACGCCGCGGGCCTTCGTTAACGTCGGGCAAATCGCTGACGACGCAAAAGACCAAACGGATGCGAACAACTTTTATCGTGCCGCAGTAAATAATTATCCGGGCTCGGGCACCGTCGCGCAGGCGCAATTCAATCTCGCATGGCAGGTACACGAGTCGAAGAACTTTGCGGAGTCGGCGAGACTTCTTACCGAGCACGTGGCGAATTACGCAGACAAGAACAATGACAATCGTGGGCGCGCAGGTTACTGGGCCGCGCGCGATTTGGAGCGAACCGGCAAACTCGCGGAAGCGCGCGCGCTTTATCAGGCGATGCAGGGACGCTATAGCGCTAACTGGTATGGCCATCTCGCAAAGCAGCGACTCGAAGCGCTGACGCGCAGCAACGCGCCGCAACAAAACTTTCCGGCTGACTCCGTCGTCGGTCGCGCGATGGCAAATCTCCAAACCGTCACGGTCGCCGAAGAGACGGCTGGTCCAAACGAAGACGCTCTGATCACCAGAGCCGATCAATTGACGAACATTGGCCTCGACGATTGGGCGCTGGATGAACTCGCGAAAGCTTCCGAGTCTGCGCCATTCAGCCCACGTGTCAATCTCGCGACGGCGCGCGTTTATCGTTCGCAGGACAACAACGTGCGCGCTCTCAACACGCTGAAGAAGAGTTATCCTGATTATTCACAGATGAAACCCGAAGAGCTCAGTCAGCAGGAGTGGGATGTTTTTTATCCGCTCGCTTACTGGGACATCATTGTGCAGGAGTCGCGCGCGCGCAGTCTGGATCCATTCCAGGTCGCCGGCTTGATTCGGCAGGAAACTATTTTTGATCCGAAAGCGAAATCGTCGGCGAATGCTTACGGGTTGATGCAAGTGCTGGTGCCGACGGGAAGATTGACCGCAAAGAAGTACGGCGTCGATCGCGCCATAACCGTCGATGCGCTTTACGAACCGCGCTTGAACATTCAACTCGGCACGGCGTATCTGCGCGATCAGATCGACAAGTTTGGGCGCATCGAATACGTCGCGGCGGCTTACAACGCGGGACCACTGCGCGCGGTTGCCTGGCGCGCGTCGCTGCCCGCAGAGATGGACGAGTGGGCGGAGGAAGTTCCTTTCAAAGAAACGCGGGGTTACATCCAGGGCGTCGTCAGAAATCGTTTGCAGTATCTGCGTCTGTACGACGCGAACGGAAAATTTCGCCCCGAAGTCGGCACACACGCGGTGTCAGCGCCCGCGGCCCCTGCGAATTCCACCGTTCGCAAACGCCGGGTCATTGGCAATGAACAAGAAGAATAAAACCCGGGAGCGCGGACATCCTGTCCGCATTTCCATGGTTTTCGCTCAAGTTTCGGTAGTCACCCTCGCGCTCTTGTTCGTTCTTTCCTTCCTTTCTCATCCTGCAAACTCGCAAACACGAAAGCCCGCGGCGACTTCCGTATCATTAATCATTCAATCCGAACCCAACGCCATCGTCTGGATCGATGAAGTTCGGCGCGGTGTGACGGACGTCACCGGCAAGCTCGCGTTAACAAGCATGAAAGCGGGCCGGCACGTCTTGCGCGTGCGCGCTAACGGATTCAAGGAAGTTACGCAGCCGCTGCTCCCCGGACGACGCGCTGTGGTCGTTCGGCTCGTGCGCACGAGCGAAGAAGCCGAACTGAGTTTTCAGCAGGCGGAAGAGGCGCGTGAAAAAGCAAAAGATGATGAGTCGCGCAAGCAGGCGGCGGAACTCTATCGTCGCGCGCTGAAAATTCGCCCGGCATTTCCCGCCGCGCATGTCGGACTGGCGCGCGTGTTGATGGATCAGAACAAGTATGAAGACGCGCTCGCCGAGATTGAAACCGCGCGAAGTTCGCGGCCGGTTTATCCGGAAAGTTCTGCGGTTGAAGGCCGCATCTATCGCGAGATGGCTTTTGCTGACGAAGCTACAAAATCCTTTCGCCGCGCCATTCGCGAGGGCAAAGGCTTTCAACCGGAAGCGCACGTGGGCCTCGCGCGCGTGTTCGAAGACAGAGGACAATATGAAGAGGCCGCTTCAGAATTTGCGATTGCCATCAAGCAGCTTTCGGACAGTGAACCGGTGATCTACCAAATGCTCGGCGCGGTTTATGAGAAGTTGGAGAAATACAAAGAAGCTGTCGCGGCGTACGAGCAGTATTTGAAGCTGGCGCCCAACGGCAGTCTCGCGCCTGCGGTGCGCTCAATCATCGATCAACTCCACCGACAGGCCGCCGGGCAGGAATTGCGGCCCTGAGTCAGGAGCGCCTGCGGTAGCGAACGGTTTACTCTGTTCCGTTCTCAACCACCCGCTACCGCAGGTGGTTCTGACTTTGCGACTTCATAACTCGCATTGATCCAGGCGCTGGTGCCGCCAGTCACATTCAGCAGATTAGTAAAACCCAGCGGTTCCAGGATGCTGGTCGCGGCGCTCGAGCGATAACCACCGGCACAGATAACCGCAGTCGGCTTTGCCCGATCCAATCCGAGCGTGGGTGAGCGCTCTTTCAAGTTCGAGAGCGGAGCGGTAATCGCGCGCGGCACGTGTCCGCTCTCGTATTCGGGCGGGCGACGCACATCAATGATCTGCAATTCGCTCTCGCCCTGAATCAGATCGCTTAACTCGGCAACAGTAATCTGCGGCACGGCGGCGACTTCAAACCCTGCTTGAGCCCACGAGTAAATGCCACCGGCAAGATAACCTTTGACACTCTCAATGCCGATGCGCGCCAGACGCATCACCGCTTCGTCGACGTTCTCTGCTGACTCAGCCACGATCACGATGGGCGCGGCCATGGAAATCAAACAGCCGGCCCACATTGCAAATTGTCCGCCAAGTCCGATGTTAATCGAGCCGGGAACATGACCCGCGCCGAAATCTGCCGCCGGGCGCACATCGAGAATCACATGGCCTTGCGCGGCGAGTTTGGCAAGCTCCTGGGGCGCTAAGGCCGTGGGTCTTGGCAAGGCCTCCAACGACGCTGCACCAGCGCGATTGATCTCGGCGTCTTTTGAAAAGTAGGCAGGCTGTTCAGGGAGATCAGTTGTCATCATCGAAACGAAGTCGTCTTTCGACATCGGCTTGAGCGCGTAGTTGAACTTGCGCTGATCTCCGATCGTTGACGAAGTCTCCTTCGACATATTCCGGCCACACATCGAGCCCGCGCCATGAGCTGGATAGACTTCGACCCCGTCGTCGAGTTTCAAGAGCTTTTCATGCAAGCTGTCGTACATCATCGCCGCCATCATCTGCGATGTGTAGCCTTTCCCTCCGGCAAGATCGGGACGGCCAACGTCGCCGATGAAAAGCGTGTCCCCTGTTAAGACTTTCTGTGGCTGATCGGAAACTTCGGTATCGACGACCAGGACGCAAATACTTTCGGGAGTGTGTCCGGGAGTTTCCATGATGCGCAGCTTAACGCGCCCGACGCTGAGTTCATCTCCGTCTTTCGCCGCATGATGTGAAAATGCGGCGCCCGCATTCTCACCGAAAACTATTTCAGCGCCGGTGCGTGCCGCCAGTTCGCGGTGCCCGCTTACGAAGTCTGCGTGCAAATGAGTCTCGATCACGTACTTGATCGTCAAGCCATTCGCTTCGGCCTCCTGGATGTATTGATCGACATCGCGCTGCGGATCGACGACGACAGCTTCACCTTCTGAGCCAATCAGATAGGAGGCATGAGCGAGACAGTTGAGATAGAACTGCTTGAAATACATAAAGGACGTTCGCTTTGTTGTAGGGGCAGGGCTTGTCCCTGCCCGGTTTCGTCCGGCGAATCATTCGGGCAGGGACAAGCCCTACAAGTCTTCTTCCGGCAATTTATAAAATTCTCGCGCCGGTTTCAAGGGCCGCAGCATCCAGTAGGGCCGGCGCGTGCCATCAGGTGAATGCGTGTCGGCAGGGCGCGTCATCGCCAGCCATTTCTGATAGACCTCGCGCGATTTCTCAGTATCTACATGGATGTCGCCATAGGTGTCGGTGCTTTCAGCTTTGCGCACGCGCACGGCCTGGTGCCAGCAGTGCATTCCCGAAATCGGATCGGGATGGACCGGGAACGTCAGGTTCTGATGCACCCCGACGTCGTTCCACCAGATGCGCAACGTGTCGGCATCGCTCGATTCATAGGGCCCCGTCCCGCGTTCGCGTTTCAGTCCCCATGCATCGCCTTCATGATCCAGTCTAACGGTGGCCATCATCTGTTTCTGTCCGTTCTCGTGTACCTTCCAACGACCCATATGATGGCTGCAAGCGACGATGCCGGGCTTGATTCCTTCGGTCACCCATGCCTTCACCACAAAGTAACCAATCTCGGTTTCGACGCGGACGAGATCGCCGGTGCGCACGCCCAACGTTGTCGCGTGTGAAGGATGCAGCCAGAGCGGATTCGTGTGCGCAATTTCATTCAGCCACTTCGCATTCGCGCTGCGCGTGTGAATCTGAATCGGCAGACGGAAAGTTGAGATCAAGATAGTCTGATCAGGTTCGAGATTGTCAGGATGAGCATGGCTCTTGATGTAGGTTGGGATCGCGTATTCATTCCAGCCCCACTCAGCAAGCGTTTTTGAAAAGAACTCAAGTTTGCTACTGGGCGTCGGAAATCCGCGTTTGATTTCGCCATCGACTTTCACGCCGACCCGTCGGCGGCCTTCTGCGTCTCCGTCAGGACTCGGAATCGGCACGACATTCGGCGATGCAGGTTTCGCTGCGCGAGTGAACACGCGACCCAAATGATCTTCGCGAATGTCTTCAAGCTCTTCGCTCGGCACGGTCTCTTCATAAATCGCCCCGACTTTTCGGCTGATTTCAAACGATCCATAGCGACGCATGAATTCAAGCGGGCTCAAATTTTCTTGCGCCGCTTTCTCAGGCAAGCCCGGAACTGAGTTCTCGAAAATCCATCCGTAATATTCATCGACGCCCAAACGCTCGCCGGGATTTTTTTTCGATTCAACGAACTGGCGAATGCCTAAGCTTCCATCGCGATCGATGCGCCAGGTCAGCTCCATCCAAAATTCGTTTTCTTCCCAAACCTCGCCGGGATTTACTTCGCGTGTATCGCTGATGTCTTCACCATCACGTTGTCGCGCGGCGCGCATCACCGGCTGGCGAAAGCCAAGCCACTGCGAGTCGTGCGTCTCGTACGAGTGTAAGTCGTGCCGCTCCGGTCCCAGACCCATCGGCAGGATGTAATCCGCAAAGTAAGTAGTCTCGTTCCACACGGGGGTTAGTGCGACGTGACATCCAATCAGTTTCTCGTCCGTCAGAGCTTCGATCCACGAGAAACCATCAGGGTTCGTCCATACCGGGTTATAGACGCGCGTGAAGTAAGTATCGAGCCGGCCGCGCCCGTCTTTTAATAGATGAGGGAGCAGGAAAGACATCTCGTGCATTGCCAGCGGAAACTCGGGCGGCCAGGTCTTCTCGTTCCACATCTTCGGATGCGGCGGCGAGTAGATCGGCTTGGGCACAAACTTGTTCCAGGCATTCGGAAAGACGCCGCCTTCCGTCGCCACCGCGCCGAGCAAACAATTGATCATGAACAGAGTTCGCGCCACGGACCAGCCATGGCTGATTCCCGAAGTCGCGCTGCGCCAGTTGTGACTGGAGAAGCGCGTGCCGGCAGTTGCGACAAGTTTCGCGATCTCTTCCAGCGTTTTGGCATCGACGCCGGATTCTTCGGCAGCAAACTCAAACGTATACTCCGCGTAGAGTTCTTTCAGGGCGCGCTCGAATCCTTCGAAGCGTTGTTCGACAAACTCAAGTTTGTCGTACTCGTCATCCCGCCGTAGGCGCGAGATGTTTATAGACCCGGGAATCTCACTTGAACCTCTTTCGCTGTTATTAGAGGACTCGCTGTCTATAAACATTTCGCCGCTACGCGGCTGCGCTTCCGACCTCTGATCTCTGATCTCTGACCCCCGACCCCCGACCTCTGACCTCTGTTCTAAATATTCCTCCCAATTCCACCAACGGCGCACGAACTCCCGGTCATAAAGGTTGTTTTGAATCAGGTAATTCGCGATAGCCAACAGGATTGCCGCTTCCGATCCGGGGTAGGGCGAGATGTAATGATCGGCGTGCGTCGCCGTGTTGGAAAGCCTCGTGTCAAAGACGATTAGTTTTGCGCCGCTCGTCTTGCCATCGATGACTCGCTGCGCGTGCGGATTGAAATAATGGCCGGACTCGAGGTGCGCGCTAATCAGCAGAATGACTTTCGCGTTCGCATGATCGGGACTGGGACGATCCAGACCCATCCACAACTGATAACCCTCGCGCGCGCCCGACGAACAAATGTTCGTGTGCGAGTTGTGACCATCAACGCCCCACGCCGCCAGAATTCTCTCGGTGAAACCGTCCTCACCCGGACGCCCGACGTGATACATGATCTCATCGCGGCGATCTTCGACAATCGCTTTGCGTATGCGCGCGGCGATAGTGTCGAGCACTTCGTCCCAACCGACGCGTTCCCATTTTCCTTCGCCGCGTTTGCCCGCGCGCTTCAACGGATAAAGAATGCGATCGGGATCGGTAACCTGGTTCAGCGTCGCCGGCCCCTTGGCGCAGTTGCGCCCGCGGCTCCCCGGATTCTCCGGATTGCCTTCGAATTTCTGAATCTTGTGAGTCTCTTTATCGATGTAAGCGAGCAACCCGCACGCCGACTCGCAGTTGAAACACGTGGTCGGCACTAATGAGTAATGCCGTTCCTTACGTCGCGGCCACGCCTGCGAATCCAGCTCAGTCCAATCATCCCAGCGTTCCTTTGGTGGAAACGCCGCGAGATGGATGCGGCTCGGGCCGGGGTAGAAAGTCTCGTCGCGAGCTTCTGTGTTCTCGCAGCCACCTTCAATGAATTCGCTCGGATCTTTCATGCACTCGCCTACTCAGCCTCTATCGGTCTCTTTAAGA
>JBGPWL010000131.1:0-9945 GCA_041492185.1 Pyrinomonadaceae bacterium
AGCGGTTAGCACGGTGACTTCGTGCCCGCGTTGCGCCAACGCGCGCGCAATTCCCTTCACCTTCGCCGGCGGCCCGCCCTTGTTCAGGTAGGGATAATAAGTCTGCGTAGTTTTCAGGATGCGCATGAAGATTCAAACGTCCGGAGCGGAACAAACTACATCGCCGCCCTCTCCGATTACGCCACCGTCGACACCACTTGTCTCCCAGCCAAGTCTCTCGAGTTCCCTCAGGAGCTCTTGGGCTGACGAGTTCGCGGCTTTCAGTGCCACGTCCCAGCACTCAACTATGGCCCAGCGCGGCAGGTGGTTCGATAGCGTTCTCGAGAGTCCCCTCAACACCTGTACTTCCCAGCCTTCGACATCCAGCACGATGCCGTCAAGTCTGGTAATTCCCAGGTCAGCCAAAACTTCATCACCAGTACGAACAGGTACTCGCGTATAACGAAGGTGATGGTGCGCGATCGCGAAAGACGATTGACCTGCGGTTGAGGAGAGTGAGATGTCGAGCTCGCCATTGCTCGATCCAAGCGCGACGGGAACCAGCCGCACGCCTTCACTCTTATTCAACGAAAGGTTTTCGCTACACTTCTCCACCATGCGCGGGTCCGCTTCGAAGGCTAGTACCTTTCCATCGAGCCCAACAGCCTGGGCAAGCGCGAGCGCCATGTAGCCGAGTTGCGCCCCTGCGGTGAGAACCACATCACCGCGCCGTGCCAGGCGTAGGATTCTCTCAACAACTGATGTCTGATACGCACCATACGCCATATCGGCTTGAAACGGATCGGAGGTGTCAAGGTACATCGAATTCGACGAAAGCGGTCCCACCAGGTTGAAGATCTGGGCTTTCGGATAACGTCGTGAAATCATGCGCGCCGCTCTAGAGCGACCGCGAGGAGACGTAGCTATCAGACTACGTACCGTTCTTGAGGTAAGCACGTTACCTAACATCAGTCGCGAGCAGTCTGCATTTCACCAGCGGTTTGTCTTGTCGGCGCAAGGGAAATATTCGCTGCAATCCGCGGCGGTAACTCCCGCTGCAGAATCTCAGTTAGCGTTCGTTTGAAATGCGGGAAAGTAAATTTCTCTAGCAGCCGTCGGTATCCGGCCTCTCCCAAACGGTGTCGCAGGCTTGGATCGAGACACAAGTCTACAATGGTCTCTGCAAGCTGCTGCTTGTTGCCATACTCGACCAGCTTTCCTGTGACTCCGTCTTGCACAACTTCGGGCGCTCCGCCGCTGTTAGCGGCAACGATCGCTTTGCCGTATTTCATGGCCTCGAGAAAAACAAAACCGAAACCTTCACCAGCACTCGGCAAAACAAACAGATCGCAATCGCCATAAGCAGCGCGCAAAGTTTCGTCGTCGACCGTTCCGGCAAAGTGTACGCGGTCCGCAACGCCGACGCTCTCAGCCAGTTCTTTGTGACGATCCAAATCCGTGCCGCTACCGATTACGGTGTATTGAACTTGCGGCACTCTTTTTAAAACCTCGGGTAAAGCCTCGATGACCTGATCGACACCCTTGTATTGCTCGTATTGATCCAGGCGACACACCGATAGCAGATTGATTCTGTTTCCCGAGACGCAGTGCTCCGACTCCTTCGAAAGCTGCGAGTCATCGCCCTTCGCCCTTTGCTCTTTGCTCTTTGCAACCGCTTCCTCCTCCCATTCAAGCGCGTTGGGCAGCAAACAGATACGAGCGGCGTCCAAGCCGTTAGCTTCGATGGCTCGCTGTCGTGTGTACTCGCTGATGGAAATCATGAAGTCCGCGCGTCGCAGCGCATGCGCGCGCAATCGCGACAATGGTTGCCAGGCTTCAATGCCATAGAGCATGACGCCAAATCGCATCTGCGGCTGCAATCGCTTAAGGAGCAATCCGAGTGGGGCGTAATTGACGTGTCCAACCAGGACGAGGTCCAACTTCTTCGATAAGGCAAGGCGGAACACGGTGGTAATGAAAGCCGCTCGGTTCCCATCGAAGCTGCGCAAATTCAAGTTCGAAAATTTGGCGGACGCTTCTACAACATCAACCGCTCGATCCGTCGCAACCAGAACATGATTGGAAACGTTTTCACCGATTTCATCGAGCACACGGCAGACCAGGCGATTGTAGGCAGGGATTCCACCGAACGCACTGAAAGTTGTTGTCTGGAGCGCAAGAATCAAAGAAAACTCACGTGCCCGAAGTTAGTGCTGTTGAAGGTTGATGAAGTGGCAGCTTCGACGATGAAACTTGAGTCCGCTTCTCGCGCGCCCATAACAGCAGAAAGTAACCGCAAAGAAGGTTCTGCAAAATATTGCCAAATAAGATTTCCGCGCTCGATCCGATACCGTTGAGAAAGAATATGAAGAAAGCGATAAATACCGCTTGCCCGCCGGCCCCCGACCGAGCGTCGCCGAATATATGTTCGAGCAGGCTGATCACGAGGCCTTGAAACAACATCATCAACACGACTCCGTACCATCCGAAGTTTATGTACGCCTCACCAATAAGGCTCACGCCGAACGCTGTTCGCGTCGCTCCCTCTTCATCCGTCAGATGATAGGTCACAGCGAAGAAACCGTTAGCATTGCCGGCCTGTGGCTTGTCAGGCCATAAGACTCTCGGAATCAATGCCACCGCGAAATAGGAGTAGGTTCCTCCATACTGAAAAGGGACCACGGAGGGCGTCATCGAATGGATGTGCGCAATCTGGTGAGTAAAGTCTGCGCGGCCCGTGGCGCTGGAAGTTGCCTCGGTAAGATCTCGGCTGCCAGAGAGAGTGTCCTGCCAATACTCTGAGGCTTGCTCAATCCAGAACCTGGCTTTTCCTGCTGAAGATTCCTCGGCGACTGCCGGGGCTCCGCCGTACCAGACCTGTTCTCGGTAATCAGCCTTTACGGGTGAGAGAAAAAGAATGATTACCGCGATACCTGCCATTGTCAGGTAAGGGATCCGATCCGTGTGCAGCCACTTTACGAAAAACAGCACACCGATTGGAACCAGGGCTTGCTCGAGCATGCCAGTCGCGATTCCGCGAATCGCTACCAGAACCACGACTCCGTATAACCAGATTAGATACCAAATCGAACTCTTGCGCGAATAGACAATCCATCCCAACACACCGATAACCACCAGAATCTGGTTTTCCAGTAAGCGCAGAATCGCTGAGAGCGGTTGCTGATACTCCTCCGGAATGATGCCCTTGAACGTGAAGAGCAACGGCACGACGAGTCCTACAACGATGCAGTAGATGACTGCCCTTTGCTTGTTGAGATGCAACCGGGCAACCGGCACGGCGCTCGCGGCCCTGCTCTTGCGAAGCCAATAGTATCCCAACTGTAAGGCGCTAACGCCGACGAGCGCCATCAGCAACGCCGCGGTGACATCGGCGTCATTCAGATCTCTAACCTCAGCGCGGGCCAACTCGATGGTGGCATCACGGGTAAAGAATGGCACGGCAAATTGCATCCCGTAAGCAGCGCAGAGAATTGCCATCGTGGGCAGGCCGATGTCTTTATGCGCAAAATAGCGCGCAGCTGGATACAGGCAGATGTCAATCAATAGCACTGCCAGGAATGTTTGTAGCGGCGGGTAACCAAACTCGCTGAGAATTAGTGGACTGAGTGCCGTAACACACAAAGCGCCCGCGAAATACAACCTCATTACAAAGCTGAAGTTCTTCCAGCGCGCGATGATCGGGCTCTTTCCTTTTACCGTTTTGATCATCTATCCGTCACCTCTCGCGCGTCACTCACACCGGCCATCTGCTGGAAGTACCCGATGATGTGAAGGGCCGCGCTCGAATAGTCGTATGGCTCGCGCAGGCAACGTTGGTACGATCGTTCGCGAATGGCGCTTCTCAAATCAGAATCCTTGAGCGCAAAGTTTACTTGCTCAACAAGCTCGTCGCTTGTCCGAAACAGCAAAACTTCTTCGCCCTCCTTGAATAAGGATCTGACTTCGGCGGTATCTTCATGCAGCATGAAAGATTGAGTCGCAGGAATCTGAAACGTTCGCGCAGTTGTTTGATCGACCACGCTCGGATCGCTGACGCCGCAACTCAACAGCCCCAGGTTAACTCTTGAGGCGCCGTAGACAATGGCGAGTTCATCGCCAAACGCTCCCGTTTGCCTCAGACTTGATCCCATTCGTCGCTTGAATTCACTCGAAGCGTAATTCCATCCATGGCCGAAGACTTTCACAGTGAATCCATTTGATCGCTGGAGCAGGTGGAGGATTTGGCTCTCCTTCTTAGGCGACCAGCAGCCAACGAAGCTCACGTCGCATTGGTAGTGCTTGACCAGTGCCGGTGATAGCGAGACCGGCCGGTGTACTTCCGGATCGAATCCGTGGCGCACGTGTTCGAGGTGGCGAATGCCATATCGTCGCTTTTCTCTTTCGCCGTGATACGACTTCGTCGTGAAAACGCAGTCATAAAACTGAAGCGCAGCCGGAATATTGGGACCGTGGTCTTCAAAGCTCAGGTCCGGATAAAAATTGAAAAGCGGTTTGCCTGATCGACGCAGTCGCTGAACGGTTTCCGGCTTCAGCAGATTGCCCTTGTAAGCGAGAATAAAGTCGTAGGCGGACGATTTGGCTTGACTCGATACCACTCGGTTGTAGTCATCGATCCATACGCGACCGAATAGACGCCTCAGAATTTTTGGCGCTGTACCCTGCCAGCGCCAGGACACGTAGTCCTCCTCATCAATATCCAAAACGCTGTGGCCCAAACGTCTGAGCGCCTGCGCCAACGCGCGCGCATCCGAGCCCCACCACTTTGCAAAGCCGGGCGCAAGAATCGTGTAGCGGCGTCCCGGATCCTGGCCGATGGTGGTCGCGTGAAATTCCTGGGATATTGCCGTCTCGTTCATCGGTAGTTGTCTTAATTTGGTTTTGTGTTTTTCCCGCTAGCACAAGAACGATCCACGAAGTCACACTAAGCGCACGAACAAAACTACTTTCGCTTCGTGTGTTTTCGTGGATCGTTTTCCTGGCAAGCCGCAATCTCTCGAAATAAGAAGCCACGCGTTCATCAAGCGAATTGACTCAGATAAAAGAACTCAGCGCTATCGATCGGAAGCAAGTCCGTTGTATAGCGCGATAATATTCTTCACTCCCTCGCTCATCGAAAAGGATGACGACTCGACCTGCTCCCGCGAGCGCTGCCGGCTGGGCCGGGGACGCCTCAGGATTTCCAGGGCCGCATCGGCCCAGGCTTTCGATCCGTTCGCAAGGGGGAGGACCCTTACGAGTTCGGGAACAACGATCGCTTCGTCCGGCACGCTGCGCGACATCAGCACGGGCAATCCTGCTGCCTGCGCTTCTACTATTCCCAGGCCGAGACCTTCTTTTGGATCTTCAAGACTCGGCCATACAAGAAGATCTGATAAAAGCATTAACTCGGGAACGTCCTCGCGAAATCCGAGCAATCGAATCCGATCTGACAAAGACTTTCGTCGCGCCAGCTCGCGCAACTCATCCCGTTTGTCGCCGGCGCCGGCAAAAACGGCGACCACGCCGGGCTCAACCTTCGCGACGTGCTCAAGGATCTCAACGACAAAAGAAGGGTTCTTGTATTCAACCAGTCTGCCTACGAACAGTAGAATCTTTGTCGCCGACGCTAGTCCGAGATCGCGCCGCAAGACTTCAGCATTACCGACTGGGTTTGCGAATCGCAGCGTGTCAACAGCGTAGTGAACGACCTGGTGACGTTCCGGTTGGCGTATTCGTTTTCCGATCATGGATTCAAGCGCTTCTTTTGAAATGCCGACTATCTGATCCGCAACTCGCAAACAAACCTGCCGCATTGGCCCTCTTACCAGATCAGCTTTAATGCGGCTCGGCGTCGGTAAACTCAAGGAAGTGTTATGCACGTGAACTATTCTTTTGCGAAAAGGGAGTCCCGCTGACGCAGCGAGATACACGGCGCTCATAATGTCGTGATGACAATGGAGAACGTCATACCGTCCTTCTTTCATTACTTCGCGGAGTGAAAGAAGGAAGCGCCGCTTGTCTCCAACATCGTAGCGAGAGTGAATGACGTCAGCGCCGAGTTGCCGCGCCTCATCGTCGAGACTGCCCTTTCTGCCCAAAGCACAGAAGAACGTCCATTGAACATGCGGATAGTCGTTAGCCGCGCCACGAAGCACTCGCAACAACCAGGTCTCGACCGCCTGATGGTTGAGGTTTTCGACTATGTGCAGTACGCGAACAGTGTTCTGCGGAGCGACAGTAGTGCTGATTCTGTCCCGCGCCTGATACTCTGCTGCTGTTACTACCATTGCTCACCGCGTGACGGGCTTGATTGCCTCAACATAAAGACTTTCCCATTCATATCTTGGATCATCGAGAAGAACAGTTCGCGACGCTGCACCCTCACCAAAAGAGACTTCGGCGATTTGCTCAAACCCGGCCCGAGCAAGTTGATGTTCAAGCAGTTGACGGTCGTAAATGCATTGGTGCTCGTATCGTTGCCGGAAATAGGAGTTCACGACTTCCATCGCACACGGTGTTTCGTGGTCTCTGTGGGCAAGAAGTTCGGTGGGGTTACCAACGTAGGTTTCAAGAATCTTTTTGCCGTCGGGCACGATGATTCTTATGCAGCCGCCCGGCTGAAGCACTCGCAGCGATTCCCGCAACAACGCCTGCCCCTGTTCGAAATCGAAGTGCTCGAAGACATGTTCGCAAAAGATTCCGTCAATCGAACTGTCCCGGAAGGGCCAGCTTCGAGTAAAGTCCATCAAGTAGTGGACGTTCGTATCTGAGTAACCGTCAACATTAATCCAGTGCCTGTCCGCCAGGCCGCGCGGTCCACTGCCCAGATTCAAATAGATTGGCGGTTCAGCCGCTGCAATCCGCTCGCGCAGCCCTCTCTTTCTCAGAAGAACAAAGTTTGCGAATCGTATCCAGAGAAAATGTAGGTCCCATCTCAGTAATGCCAGAGTGCGATGACTAAACGTAAAGAGCAGAAGGCGTCGCGCAATATTGGCGTTCTCCGGTTGGCTCATCCTGGGGGCTTTTATTTACCGGAGTACAAGTGTAGCAATCGTGCCGCTGAACTCTCGATCGAAAATGCCGACTGTCGTACCGTCGCACCACATTCGTTGGTGTCAAGACGAACGAGGCTCATGAGATCCATTGCTCTATCCGCCCATTGATCGGGACTTGCATCCAGCGATACAAAATCAACCAACTCTGGAATTACGACGCACTCACGAGGCGTGGTATCCGACGCCAGCACACGCAAGCCCGCCGCCTGCGCTTCGACCACAACCATGCCAAGCCCTTCAGCGAGCGATGGAAATAATAAGAGGTCCGAGCCAAGCATTAACCGCGGCACATCCTGGCGCACACCGGCGAAGCGAATCTCTTTCTCAAGACCCCAACCGCGAACCTCATCTTCAAATTCCCTTCTCTTTGCGTCGCCCGCGCCAACCATCACGAGTCGCACTTTTTCATCTCTGGCAATGCATTCTCTGGCCACGTCGAGCGCAAACGCAGGATTCTTGTGCGTCATCGTCCGTCCCAGGTGAACAACTTCATCAGCCTCAAGCCTGCCGATAAAAAGAATCAACTTCGAAGTTTCAGGCCAGCCAAACTCGCGACAGACCGAGGCGTGAGCTTTTTTGTAATCACCCTGGTACTGATTGACATCGAAGCCACAGTGAGCCAAGCCCAGGACCACATCGCCGGCAGCCAGATCGTCGAAGCCATACTCCGTCACTATCTGTCTCGATGTCCCCATCACGTGCGTCGCGAAACGGCCCAGGAGATATTTGCCCGCCGACTTCGCTGTTCGTCTCCCAAAGTCGTTTGCGTAATTGTTTCGGTGATAGAGCGGATTGTGCACGTGAGCGATCCGTTTGGGCGGCAGGTGGCCGGCGCCCATCAGAAAATGCAAACCGGCAATGTAGTCCTGATGATCGTGGATGGCGTCGTAATTCCCGTTGGCGAGTATCCGGCGAAACTCGCGCGCGAAGCCCACCAGATTGCGGCGCGTGAATGGCACGTAGAACAACCTTGCACCCAAAGCCGTGGCTTCATCATCAAACAGGGCCTTCGTGCCGCCCGTCAGCAAGACATCGAACTTCACCTTGACCGGCAGCTCTTCGCGTTGCTCTTGAAAATATTTCAGCAGCGACAGCAACCACGTCTCGGCGCCACCCATGCTCAAAACAGAAAAGACCTGCAATACGCGCAACTCGCGCTTGTGCTCAAGAGCCTCTATGCCCTTAATGTCACAAGCGGCAAGTTGATTACCGAGCCGATCCGAAGCTATCGAAACCATTGATGAAATTACTGATGGCCGGAAAGGAATTGAAACGCCTTCGCATGACCACGTCTTAGTGCCTTAAAAAACCGCCGCTCCCGACGGCCCATGAATAACATTCTTATCTGGTTCGCGATGATCGTCCGCATCGGTCTACGCATTGGTGCGCTTCCGTTGGCCCTAAAGGAGTCAAGCAATATCGCTGACGTGCCCTGGGCCTCCATCAGCCTTAGCAAGTAATCTTCCTGCAGCCGTTCGCGCGGCATCAGGTGCGTCAATTTCAGCGAAGCGAAGAGACCGTTGCCTAGTCCAATGTCGCAGGCTGTGGCGGCGAGATCCAGATCTCCAGCCGATATCAAGCTGGCGCCAGTTCGATCCAAAACGATCTTCCGCTGGCCATTCGCATGATAAGAAAGGTATTCACTTGCCACGCGCCGCCGTACGCAAAGACCAGCGCCGTTGGGCGTGGTGTGATCCAGACAGGGGATGTTGGACCAGGAGTCGCGGTCAAATTCTCGGATGGCCAGGCGGTCCCAGTACGCACGAGTCCACTCCGGTGGTTCTTCCTCAAAACAGGGGCGAACCTGACCGCTGAAAGCGCCGATCATCGGCCACTCTCTCGAAATCCGCGCGACCTGTGCGAGGTAATCATCATCAAGCACATTATCGTCGTCCACGAAAACCAAAATCTCTCCGGTTGATTCCTCAATGCCGCGCAGACGCGCGGGCGTCAATCCCAACTTCTCTTCCCTGACGTGTCGCGCGTTTGGCTGCCAGGAAAGATCGACTCTCGCTGCGAGCGGTTCATCACTCGCATTGTCGATCAATAAATATTCCCAGCGCTGCATGTCGAGAGTTTGCTGGTTGAGCGCGTCGACTACCCGCTTGAGATAATCAGGCCGCGGATTGTGCGCGCAGGTGATGACTGAAATTTCAATGCTCACGGCATTCCCACGCTTTACACCGAAGGCGTTGGATAACTCAGCCCAGGGTGAAACCCTGGGTATGTGAACCACCTGGGATTACTACGCTGAAAGCGTTTGATAATCCCGTAGGGATGAAATGTTTATAGATCCGGGCTCGGCATGCGTTGGAAAGCTCCGAAGGAGCGAAATGTTAGTGCCCAGTTAATGCGTACCTTGGAAGAAACATGTCGCTCCTACAGAGCTCCGGTTATAGATTGTCCGACTAACTATAAACATCACGCTCCTCTGGAGCTACGGAACAGACTTGGCATAGCTTGCGACTGGCTTGCGCGATCTATTCTTCAACTTAACTACGCGAGCAACAACTGAGACTGGCAGGAAACGCCGCAGGAGCACTCGTGCGGGCAAAGGCGAAAGCGGGTTCCTGGCCCACTCCTTCATGATCATTTTCAAGGCAACCACGCGTTGCCGGTGATAAAGAATCAGATGCTCGCTCCAGGCCAGACCCTCAAGCATTCGCACGCGGCGATGAATGGCGACGGGAAAACCAGCGAGCGGCACCTCGTCTGTTTTGATTTGACGGGCTGAACCGGTCGCTACCGCTCGCGGTTCTGACCCGCTGGCGTCGACAAACTGAAGTTTGTCGGACAGCAAATCATTGCGTCTGGTTGCAAAGTTCTCAAATGCTTTTGCGTAAACGTCGCGCACGCGCAAGGCGGTAAGACCTACGTGCATCTCCGCGAGAATCGTTTCGCGCGCCTTGCG
>JBGPWL010000009.1:0-80591 GCA_041492185.1 Pyrinomonadaceae bacterium
GCGTGTCTTGCGCACGCACGATCCACCGTTTGGGAATCATTCGGTTCTCGCTCTATTCGGCAAACCATCCATCTTCGTCGAGTAGCTTAACACCGATTCGTCGCCGGCCATCCAGTTGATCGATCCACGCGCCGTTAACTTCAGCATCAAGCGGTCGTCCAAAAGGAGGAGTCAATCGCACCACGGAGCCGACGGCCACTTCCGGCTCGAGCGCAATCGTCGCTCCAGCGCGGCTAATCTTAACGGCTTGCGCGTCAACGTGAAAGGGTTTGCCGGCAATAGTTTTCCCCTCAACCTTCAGCGCAAACTCGACCGGAACGCGGGGGCTGCGCGGTCGCTGCGAAGGCACAGTCGTCCCGCGCGAGTGCTGATCATGCATTGCTTTCACCGCCTATTATTTAAATCGCAACCCGGCTGGGGCCCGAGGTCGGGGAGGAGAAGGGGCAATTACAGTTTACCTAATTTCGAGGATTATTGTTAGTTTTTTCTTCGGCGCACTCAAACCCGGCTATTTCACTGCCGCTGACAATCGTCCACTAAATAATGCGACGAGGATCGCACTGCCGATGATCAACCGGTATGCGATGAAAACCCCGGTTGAGTGGCTTCGCAGGTATCGCAGCAGGAACCAGATCGAAGCGTAGCCGACGATGCCGGAAACAATCGTTGCGACTGCGAGCGAGCCGTAATTTCCCGCCGGCAGCTTATTAATCGCTTCTCTCAGCTCGAGCAGACCACTCGCCAATATTGCGGGCATCGACAACAAGAACGAGAAGCGCGCGGCGGTCTCGCGCATTTCGCCGGCAAACAATCCGGCCATGATCGTCGAACCAGAACGAGACGCCCCCGGAATGAGCGCGAGACACTGGGCGAAGCCAACCGCGAGCGCATCGCCAACGCCGAGATCCGCCATGGATCGGTTTCGCTTGCCGACCATTTCCGCAATCGTCAGAAAAATCGCGACCACGATCATCATCGTCGCGATGACCCAAAGGTTCTTCGTAAATGTTCCTTCGATCTGCTTTTTGAAGAGCAGGCCCACGACAGCAACAGGTACGGACCCGATGATCACCAGCCAGCCTAACATTGCTTCCTGTGACAGCCTGGGACCGCGGACATCCCTGCCCGCAGGTTTGATCATAGCCAGATGATCCCGGACGAACCCTTCGGTGATGTTTGCGATGTCGCGCGCGAAATAGATTAGCACCGCCAACAGTGTGCCAAGCTGAACGACGGCGATCGTCGCGGTAGTTTGCTGCGCCCGCAGCACAGCGTCAACGCCGTCGTAAAGCCCAAGAACGCGACTCGCAAAAACGAGATGCGCCGTGGAACTAACCGGAATGAATTCTGTCAGCCCCTGGACGATGCCGAGGATGATAGCCTGGAAAAGTGTCATGAGATTCTAGCTGTTAGCGTCGTGGTTTTTGATCTTTGATCTTTGATCTTCGATTTTTGATTTTTGATTTTTGATTTTTGATTTCGCTCTTCGTTTCCGCGCACCGAGGGCTTGGATCAAACCCTTCAGGCAGGATTACAGATGCCAAGACCAAAGATCAAAGACCTAAGATCGTTTTTCATTCTCGAAACGAATTCCTTTTTGAAATCAGATCGTAAACTGAGTTTGGCATGATCATCCCAAAACGAACGAGGCTGGCCAATTGCCACGGAAAGGCGTAACTCTTACGCCGGTTCTCAACCGCCCAAAGGATTTTTGTCACCGCATCGTCCAGTTCCAGCAACCACGGCATATCGGCTTGCCTGCCCTCGGTCAGCGGCGTCTTGATGAAGCCGGGATGAATAATCGTCACGTCGATCTTTCGGCGACGCAGATCCAGCCGCAAACTTTCAAAGAACACCGATACCGCGGCCTTACTCGCGCAATAGGCCGCCGATTTCGGCAGCCCTCGATACGCCGCGAGACTAGAGATCGCCACGAGATGACCGCTGCCGCGCGCAACCATCTCAGGCACCACCGCCGCGACGCAATTTGCGGAGCCGATCGCGTTTACTTCAATCACTTCCGCGTAGTCGCTTGCTTTCAATTCAGCCGGGTCACCGCTGCCGCCAATTCCGGCGCTCGCGATCAGCATATCGATTTGTCCAAACTCCGCGCGCAAACGTTCCGCCGCCGCGTGCACTGCCTCGGCGTCCTGAACCCTGGCCGGCAGGGCCAACGCTTTCGCACCGAGCGCCTCAATTTCGCTAACAACCTCGTCAAGAACCTCTTTGCGTCTGGCAACAAGTCCCAGCCGCGCGCCCCGCTTCGCGAGAGCGACGGCCAACGCGCGCCCAATTCCCGAAGACGCGCCGGTGATCATTACGACTTTGTTTTGCCAGTCCATTGGTTCTTCTAACGACTCGAATTCAGAGCCGTCTTCAGACGGCTTGCCCGTGGGTTATAGCCCAGCGCTTTGAGTGCTGGGTAACGCAGGCAGCTAATGGTTAGCGCGCTCTTAGCGTGCTTTCAATCAAACTGCTTTAGCATCTCGCTAAAGCCTCGAAGAGAAAGCCCGTTGAAACGGGCTACAGAACTCATTTCGCCACTTGACCCAGCGCTACAAGCGCTGGTCTAGCCCTAACGGGCAAGCCGCGTGAACGCGGCTAAGACTTTCAGGCACTCCTGCGACGAAATTAACAAAGCTCCCCAACATGCTCGCCAAGCACACGCAGTGCCTTTCCGAGATCGTCTTGTTTGATTAGCAAATGATCGCGCGAAAATGACGAAAGGGCGCCAACAGAAATGCCCGCCACCGCAAGAATCTCAGTCACTCGCGCGAAATAACCGATCGTGCTCCACGGCAGCTCGATATCTAAAGTCACTAACCGATAATCAGTCTCGACCTTCGCATCGCGCACCGCGTGACGAATGCGACGCCAGTCTTCTTCCTCGATCACCAGCGTCACTTCATGCGCGTCGCGCAGGATCATGAACGGCGCATCGGCGCGCGGGCTCAGTTCCGGATTCTCAAGCAAACGCTGCCAGTCCTGATGCCGCAAACCGACAACGACATAAGTCGCGGGTGCAACACGCACGCGCGTCTCCCGCAGCAGATCGGAGGGATTCTTCGCGCGAGCAAGGTTCGACATTAATCATCCAATGTTCTTTGTTCTTTGTTCTTTGCTCTTGCTCTTGCTCTTTGCTCTTGCTCTTTGCCCTTCGCCCTTCGCCCTTTGCTCGCACGGATCAGACTTGCAGCACCACCGGCATGATTACTGGGCGGCCGCCGGTTCGTTTCTGAATGAATCGTTTCAACTCTACACGGATGTGTTCTTTCAGCAGACTCTCGTCTTCGAGCATCTCGCGCGAAGCGCCTGTCACCGCAGCCGTGATAATTCGTTGGGCGTCTTTCACAAAACCATTTGCCGCGTCGAACCCGCGCACGCCGCGCGCGACGATCTCCGGCGGCGACTGCAGCTCGCCGGTCTTCGCGTTAACCGTAACGATAAAAGTGACCATGCCATCGAAGGCCATCTGCTTGCGCTCGCGCACCGTCTCGCGGTCAATTTCTTCAAAGCCGCTTTCGTCAATGAACGTGCGCCCAATCTCTCTTTTGTTCACGACTGCGGCGCGCTCGCCATCGAGTTCCAGCACGTCACCATTTTCGATCAGCACGATGTTCTCTTCCGCGTAGCCGAGATGGTTTTTGACGAACTCTTTGTGGCGAAACAGCATGCGATACTCACCGTGAATGGGCACGACGAACTTTGGCCGCACGGCTTCAGTCATGATGCGAATGTCTTCCTGCGACGCGTGGCCGCTGACATGAACCAACCGCCGTTTTTCTTCAATGATGTTCGCGCCGCGCTTGTAGATGAAACCGATCATGCGCGAGATGGTGCGTTCATTTCCGGGAATGATGCGCGCGGAAAGCACTACCGTGTCGCCCTCTTCAATTGTCAACCCTTTGTAACTTTGCGTGGCCATCTGCGAAAGCGCCGCGCGCGACTCCCCTTGCGAGCCGGTAACGAGAAACACAAGCTCGTTGTCGCGCATCTGTTTCGTTTGATTGAGCGAGACCATCAAGCCGTCCGGAATATCCAGATAACCGAGCCGATCGGCAATCTCAACGTTCTTCTGCATCGAGCGTCCGAGCACGCAGACTTTGCGATTGAACTGCTGGGCGATATCGAGAACAATCTGGATGCGGTGAATCGACGAAGCAAACGCGGCCACGATGATGCGTCCGGGCGCTTCGGCGAAAATCTCTTCAAAGGCCGGAATCACCGCGCGCTCTGAAGGCGTGCGACCGGGAACAGTAGCGTTGGTCGAATCGGAAAGCAGCGCGAGCACGCCTTCCTGGCCGTAGCGTCGGAACGATCTCAAATCGATCGGCTCGCCAATCACCGGCGTCTCATCAACTTTGTAATCGCCCGTGTGAATGATCGTGCCAACGGGCGTCTTGATCGCCAACGAAAAACAATCAACCAGTGAATGCGACACGCGAATAAACTCGACGCTGAACGAGCCAAGCTCCACGACATCGCGCGGCTCGACTCGATGGAGCAAAGTATCGCCGAGCAATTCGTGCTCTTCGAGTTTGCTCTCCGCCAAACCCGCAGTGAAATGCGAACAGTAAACCGGAACGTTGAACTTCTTCAGGAGATAGGGCAGTGCGCCCAGGTGGTCTTCGTGACCGTGCGTGAGAATGATCGCGATTATGTGCTCGCGAAACTCTTCGAGGAATTCGAAGTTGGGAATCGAAACATCGACGCCGTACGCGCTCTCTTCTGGAAAACCCATACCCGCGTCGAGAATCAACATCTCGTCGCCATAGCGCACGGCCATGCAGTTCATCCCAAACTCACCGATGCCGCCAAGCGGGATGATCTCTAAAACATTACTCACTTTTCGTGTTTACTCTACTCTCCAGAACGACCTCGTGACGTGCGCGTTACGCAACGAATACGGGCAGTGTTGGCCAGAGAGTATAGCATACGCTAAAGGTAATCCCTCGACAGCAAAGCCCGGATAAATGCTGATTGAACGTCTGGCTGGTCTGCCGCCCGTCACTCGATCGAAAACTTGACGCGTTGCATCGCGCTCGCCTTCGTCACTGCATCGGTAGCTGTGACCAGCAATGCGTAGCGTCCGGAAGGAAGCGTTCGCAGTAAGAGTTCGGCCGCGTAAGGCAGGCGCGCGAGATCGTCAAGACCTTCGGTGCCCACTTTCACTAACGGTCCGGTGAAGACTGCCTTGTCGTCTCGCATCAGGCGCATCTGAATCGTCACTTCGGGCGCGGTCTTTCCCTGACCGGGAGCGGCGTTGTAGATGTACGTCATAAAGCGCAGGCGTGAATCGCGGGTGAAGCGATGGCTAATACTAAGCGGTACCCTTTGCTCCGAAGTTGATTTCGTGCCCGCCGATTCCGGCGCTCTGTCTCCGATCAGGAGACTGCTGAGCGCGATACGCCGCGCACTCAGATCGGGAACGAGAATCCATTGGGCCGCGCTGCCGGTAACTCCGCTCATCTGGTCGCGCGCGGCGACGCGCACCTGATAGAGGCCGGGCTTGATCTTGATCTGAGTTATCTGCGACACGGACTTCGCCGCAGCCGAATCGCGCGGGAGTTTCTCTCTGAAAGTCCAAACCGATTTTCCTTCGTCGTTGAGCACGATGCCGACGAGATCAATTGGTCCCGGTTGTCCCACCGCCTCAGTGGAAATTTCTGACGCGACCATGATCTGTTCGCCCTCGTTCGGCGCGTCGAGAAAACTGACACTAACGGATGTCGGCAGATCGGCCACGGGGTAAGGCGCAGACAAAACTTCTCGAATCTTTTCTTCGGCAGCCTGCGGTTTGTTTGCCTGCTGACTATCATTAGGCAAAGGCCTTACTGCGGCATCCGTCGCGGATGATTTGGCCGGGGACACATATCCCTTCTGCACGCGCACCGTCAATTCCGGATGGTTCTTGATCGTGATTTGGATTTGTCGAAAAGTATCGGAACGTTGTTCCGCGGTCTCCGGACGCCACGCGATCAAATAGTACTCAGACGTTTCATCGACGGCTTGCTTAATTCCGCCTTCCATCGAATTCGAGTTGAAAAGCGCACGCCCTCCCGTATCGACGGCGAGCGTGTAGAGCGGCGCCTGTGTTGCCGTGTCCTCGCCGAGTCCTGATTGTCCCGGCGGGCTCATGTCCGGCCCAAACCTCACCGGCGCACGGGAATCCGGAGCGGCCGTTCCCAGACCGCTGGCCTGGATCGAGTAGATGATCGCCCCTGCGCGCATCGCCGCACTGGTGATGTCGTGAAGTTTTTGCTGCTCACCGGCGATTTGACTGTTCATCAAAAAACCGTCTGAGAAAAGGACTATAAGTTTGCTGCCCGGGAGTTGCGTCGTAGAAGCCATTAGGTATTCGAGCGCCTTGAGGCTGGCCGCACTAACCGCCGAGTATTGGGTCAAGGTATTCCTGGCGCGAGACCGGATACTAAGCTCAGCTTGCCGGCGAACTGTCTCGCTGAACATCTGCTTCGTCGCGGCCTGGTTCTTATTGCCGGGCATATCCGGCATCTGTTGCTGCATACTGAGACCGCCATCTCTTATCAACATCTCGACGAAAGATGAAATCACTCTGGAATCATTCGCCTCGATGGCCATCGCCTGATAGGGAGACATCGGCGGGCGATTTTCATCCGGATTGAAGAACTGACGATACTTGAGTCTCTCGACGGCAATGCGCAAAACGTCTTTGTTGTCAGTCAACTGTTGGAGGAATCCGAGTTGGCCGCTAGCGGTGGTCACGATCGCGCGATCGTTTTGTCCCATCGAGTTTTCAATAAAATCCAGAAGGGCCTTGCGAAGGCGATTGACGCTATCACTGGAGAGGTGCAAATCATCGATGAAGAAAAACACAGTGCGCCCGTACGTTGTCCCACTCGACTTCGGCTCGGCTGTTGTTAGTGAGCCTTTGCGCGCGGCCTGGTACTTACGCTCCTCATTGGCGCTGCCGGCCGTAACGCGCTCAAAGAATGAAATCGCTTGCGGACGTCCGTCGATGCGTAACTCAAATTGCTCGCGCTGCAAGGCATCAACAAAGTGCCCCTGCTTATCAAACACCATCACCGGCGACTGCACGAGTTCGGTGTTGATGCGGACCACAGAATCATCCTGCTTGGGAGTCTCGGCCGGTTTTTGCGCGCGCGTAATCGTGCCCCAGCCGAAAAGCAAACAGACGGTGATGGCGATGCTTGAAATACGAATGGGTCTGGTGACAAACAGAGACATGGTACTGCTCCACCTCAAGTAACGATCTACCGGTTCATTGCGCTAAGGCGATCGAAGCTAAGTCAATCTGCTTCAGGGAGAGGCTGTATTTTACCCTGTCGTCGAAGCATTTGCTATGCGGCAAACATGCTGAAATGGAATGCGGTAATGTCCTGGCTCCAACTTCTTTGCGGCTTAAGTAATGTCTTAGCGCCCTTGCGTGAAACTGCAACCTTCTAAAACAACGGTTTCGCGCAAAGACGCGAAGTTAAGACCTGAGGCGCAAAGATGAAGTTAAGACGTTGGCAAACTCCCTTCAAGTCGGATAATCTCAGACTGAGAGAAACATGCCAGACCTGCTTGTCAATCTTCTGAAACTGCCGCCGCTGGATCTAACGCTCGACCAGATGTCGCGCGCGCAGATTACGATTCGCCGCGCGCAGCCGTTTGAGATTTCGCGCGTGCGTGAGTTTGTCGAAAAGAATTTTTCTATCTCATGGGCCGATGAAATTTCAGTAGGCTTCGCCAACAAACCAGTCACGGTTTACATCGCCATAAACGAAAAAGAGATCGTCGGCTTCGCGGCGTATGAATGCACACGCAGAAGTTTCTTTGGTCCCGCTGGCGTCGTTGAGAGTGCGCAGGGGCGCGGCATTGGGAAGGCGCTGTTGCTTTCGTGTCTCCGGGATCTGCGCGAGATGGGCTATGTCTATGGCATCATCGGACATGCCGGGCCGATTGAGTTTTATCAAAAGACCGTCGGCGCGATCGTAATTACCGACAGCGATCCAGGGATTTATACTGATCTCTTGAGGTAATCGAGTCCCGCTAGGGACGAAATATTTATAGAATGCGAATTGTCTTTTCCGTAAGCGCCGTGAGAGCGAAACTTGTTTCGCTCTCACGGCGCAGGCTCTGGTTTTTTACACACCTCTATAAATATTCCGCTCCTATCGGAGCTGAAGACCTGTAATGAACGAAGCGCGAGAGATTCTCAATCAAACGGGCGCGACCACGCGAACGCGACCGCCCGGGCCTAAGGGTTCGCTAATCCTCGGCGTGATGCCGGAGTTCAATCGCGACATCCTCGCCTTTATTACGCGGTGCCGCGACTATGGCGACGTCGTGCGCGCGCGTTTCTTCTACGTCACCTGTTATTTTCTCTACAACCCTGACGATATCGAATACGTCCTCTCGACAAACGCGAAGAACTTCATCAAGTCGATGTCCGTGCGTTCAAACTTTTTTCATCGATTGATTGGCAACGGCTTGCTGACGAGTGAGGGCGACTTCTGGCGGCGCCAACGGCGTCTGGCGCAGCCTGCTTTTCATCGCCAGCGCATCAGCGCGTATGGCGATACGATGGTCGAATACGCCGAGCGAATGATCTCTTCGTGGCGCGAAGGTGAGACTCGCGACATACATCGCGACATGATGCGGCTGACGCTGGAAATCGTCGCGAAGACATTATTCAATGCAGACGTTTCGGGCGATGCCGATCGCGTCGGCACAATCCTCTCGGAGATCGTCAAACCCTTCGCGTCGCAAGCGACGCTCAAATGGATTCTGGATAATCGCCTGCCCACGCCGGCCCATCGGCGTTTTCATCGCTTGGCAAAACAGATCGACGAGATCGTTTACCGAATTATCGAAGAGCGGCGCCGGAGCGGACGCGACGAAGGTGACTTGCTCTCCATGCTGTTGCAAGCGCAGGACGAGGACGGCGGCCAAATGACCAACCAGCAACTGCGCGACGAAGTGATGACGCTGTTTCTGGCCGGACACGAAACGACTGCGCTGACGCTTTCGTGGGCGTGGTACCTGCTCGGTCGTAACCCGGAAGCCGAACGCAAATTTCATGAAGAACTGGAGACAGTGCTCAGCGGTCGCGCGCCCACGTTTGCTGATCTACCACAACTGAAGTACACGGAGATGATTGCGAAAGAATCGATGCGTTTGTATCCTCCGGCTTTCGGAGTCGGGCGCGAAGCGATCGAAGAATGTGAGATAGGCGGTTATCGCGTGCCGGCGAAAACTCAGATCTTCGCGTTTCAGTGGGTGACGCAGCGCGACCCGCGCTACTTCGATGATCCGGAAGAGTTTTACCCCGATCGTTGGACCGAAGAGTTCACAAACCGGCTGCCAAAGTACGCCTACTTCCCTTTCGGCGGCGGCCCGCGCATCTGCATCGGAAACTATTTTGCAACGATGGAGATTGTTCTTGTGCTGGCGACGATTGGACAGAACGTTCGATTCTCCCTCGTGTCGGATCATCCGGTGACGCTGCTGCCGGCGATGTCTTTAAGGCCACGCGCTGGGATTCAGGTCGTAGTCGAGAATCGACGATCGGCGTAGAAGCCAAGACTCCAATTCGCACCCTTGCCGTCCAACGTTGCTCGTTATACTCTGATCCTCGTGATCAGGAGCTTCCGTTGCGCCGATACGCAAACATTGTTCGAGACTGGAAAATGCAAGAGGTTTTCTGGCATTGCGAACATCGCGGTTCGCAAGCTGGCACAACTTGACGCAGCAGAAACCTTGGCGTTTCTGCGCTCTCCTCCCGGCAATCGCCTGGAAGCTCTGAAGGGCGACCGTAGAGGACAGTGCAGCATTCGAGTAAACGATCAGTTTCGGGTTTGCTTCCGCTGGACAGATGAGGGACCGGAAGACGTAGAGATTGTGGATTATCACTGAGGAGTAACTGCGATGTTCAAAAATGGCATGCGGCCGGTGCACCCGGGCGAAGTTCTTCGCGAGGACTATCTGGTTCCGCTCGGCATGACTGCGACTGCCCTGGCTAAGGCTCTGAATGTCCCAGCGCCGCGCATCAATGAAATTGTGCGCGAGCGGCGCAGCGTCACCGCGGACACGGCCATGAGGCTGGCTCGCTACTTTGGCGGAGATGCTCGCTCATGGCTCAACCTGCAAGCCGCGCATGACCTGCGTGTTGCCGAGATTCGGAACGCCAAGCGCATCAAGCGCGAGATATCGCCTGCGGCGGCGTGAGGATCAACTGTCATTGATAATTCGGATCGAGGACTTATGCAGATTGTTGAGAACTCTTACACCACCCTACGTGCAATCGGCAAAGACGAGCACTGGCTTCACAGCTGGATTACCGAGAAGCCATCGCGACTTGGGTTAGGCGATCTGGTTATCAAGAATTCGGAACTCGTGCATTACAAGGGCAAGGGTGGACGTCTCGATTTGCTCGCATATCGCGGCGACTTGGACACCTACTACGAAATCGAAGTGATGCTGGGCGAGTGCGACGCAGACCACGGCTTTCGCACACTCGACTACTGGGCTCGCGAACGGCTAACGAACCCAAACGCGCGCCACGTTGCTGTACTGATCGCGGAGGATCTCTCTGGACGCTACAAGACCGTAATCGAGACGCTGCCGCAGTTTTTACCTTTCATTGCGATTGAGTTAAAGGTCCTACGTCTTGAGGGGACGGGAGACATCTGCACCATCGACACCGCCATTGTGGCTCAGCCAGACGATCTGATTCTGGACAGCGGCGACGAACCGGAGAACTCGCGGAGCGAAGGCGGACAACCTAGAGACCGTGCCTGGTGGGAAGCGAACAGCAACCCGACGTTTCTAGCTACCGTGGATGCCCTCACGAAATACAGCATTGAAAATGTGGGATCCTCGCGCCTAGATTATAGCGCTCAGAGCTACGTCTCGCTCAAGAAAGGTCGTCGCTGCTGGTTGCCAATGTGGCCCCGGGCAAACGGTGTATATGTATATCTGCCAGGCGGTCGGAATGGTGCCGAGGACGCCCCCTCTGACTTCTACAACTCAGTAAGGCAGCGCCTCGAGGAAGCCGGCATTGAGCCTCCAGGCTGGACCTACAAATACAATGCGGGCGCAAATCCCATCTCTTTCCCGATTCCGTTCGACCGAGCCACTCATTCGGTGGTGCGCGACATACTGAAAGAAGCTTACGATTTAGCCTAGCATACTGCCGAACGTGGGCAGAAGATTCGCCTCATCATTCGCCTCATCAGTTGTCGTAAAGCGACCAGGGCGGAACGGAAAATATATGAAGAAAGAAAAGACTTCTAAAGCACGGCAGCAAACGAATGACGAGATGCGCCCCGAATATGATTTTCGTGGCGGAGTGCGTGGCAAACACCATCAAGCCTATCGGCAGGGGCATACGGTCACGATTCACAAGACCGATGGCTCGACAGTGGTGCAGCACTTCACGCTCGAAGATGGCGCGGTCATGTTAGAGCCGGACGTCCGAGCCTATTTCCCCGATTCGGAGGCAGTGAACAGCGCCTTACGTTGCTTGATTCCGTTGCTGCCACAAAAACCCAAGGCGAAAGCGAGAGTTTGACTTGGGCCATGACTCTCACTTCAAACCAACTCTCCGCATCAGCTAAACGACGCACTCGCTTGGTTAGCATCGGCAAATCACTTCCCGAAGTAGTCGTCGAGGTTGCCGGCGATCAGCATATTGCTTTTCGCATTCGCAAGCGGATCTTTGCCTACTATCTCTTTGATCATCATGGCGACGGCATGATCGCTTTCACCTGCAAGTCGAGCCTGAGCGAGCAGCGTCGTCTGATCAAAGACGACGCGACGAGTTTCTTTGTGCCGCCTTACCTTGGATCGAAAGGCTGGATTGCTATTCGCCTGGACCTGGATGAAGTCGACTGGGACACCGTCGCGGAACTGGCGCGCCGCGCTTATCAGGAAATCGCGCCAAGGAAACTTGCAGCTCTTGTCGAATAGAAAAGTCAGCGCGCCCTACTCAAGCGCGCGAGTGATGCGCACCCATTCTTCGAGCGTCAGGGTTTCCGCGCGCTGCTGCAAATCCACTTCAGCGCGGCAAAGCACGATGCTCGCGCCGCCGTGACTCTTAACGGTCTCCTGCAACGGCGGCGGCGCGCTTCTCAAGTTATTGAGAATCGTCTTGCGTCTTTGCGCGAATCCTGCGCTGACAACCCGCCACAGTAACTCCTCGTCTTTCGCGTCCGCCGCAATGCGTGGACGAACCCGCAAACGCACAACCGTGCTCCAGACTTTTGGCGCTGGACGGAATGCCTGAGGCGCCACATCGAAGAGTCTTTTGGCTTCGCAGTAAGCCTCGACCAGCACGGAAAGAAAACCACGCTCGCTTGAGCCGGCCTCCGCGGTGATGCGCTCGACGACTTCGCGCTGCAGCATCAGGACCATTTCACTGATGCAACTCCTTTGCTCGATCAATCGTTGAAGAATTGCCGTGGCAATGTTGTAAGGAAGGTTGGCGACGACGCGTGCGTGTTGCGCCGGTTGGATGGCGTCACAGAAATCGGCAGTCAAAGCATCGGCTTCAATCAGCTTCAGACTGGATGAGGAGGCGAATTGTTCGCGTAATTGCGGGACCAGATCACGGTCGAACTCAATTGCGACAACGCGCCCGGCTTTGTCCAGCAGGCGAGAAGTTAAAGCGCCGCGACCCGGACCGATCTCGATGATTACTTCATCAGCGCTCGGCTGTACGGCGTCGATGATGCGATCGACGACGCGGTGATCGACGAGGAAGTTTTGACCGAAGCGGCGTTTTGAAGGATGAGGGATGAAGGATGAAGGATGAAGGGCCTTGATTGTGCCTCGACGCGATTCGACGCGTGAAGATTTCTTTTTCATCCTTCCGCCTTCATCCTTCATCCCTTGCTTTCGGCGGATACCCCGTGATTTCGATGTCGCGACCGTAATGCCCGACCTGGACGTCTCTTAATTGAAAGGCGTCGCCGATTTTTTCGACGCCTTGTCCGGCAATAGCTGACGGCGCTTCCTGACCGCCGATGATCATCGGCGCGACAAAAAATGTGACCTTGTTCACGAATCCGGAATCAAGCAACAGGCCGGCGAGCACAGCGCCGCCTTCAACCAGGACACTTTGAATTGATCGCTTGCCGAGTTCTTCGAGCACGCTCACGAGCTTTGTCTCGGTGATGACTTCCACGCCGCGCGATCGCAACGCAGTCATCGCCGATGAATCACAGTCTGCGCGAGTAAAGACCAGCACCGGCGCCTCTGCTGATGTTTGCGCGAGTTTCGATTCAGTTGACATGCGCAAGCACTGATCGATGACTACCCGAACCAATGGCCGACGGCGCTGCTTGCCGGATCGATCAGTTAGTAACGGATCATCTGAGCGCGCTGTGCCGCCGCCCACCATGATGGCGTCGTACTCGTGACGAAGCTCATGAACCCGCGCGCGCGCTGGCTCGCCGGTGATCCAGCGCGAGTCGCCGGTGCGCGTGGCAATCTTTCCGTCGAGCGAAACGGCCAGCTTCAAATGAACGAAAGGGCGGGCGGTGCGCATGAAGTGAAGATATTTTTCATTAAGCCGTTCAGCTTCTACGGCCAGCAAGCCGGAGTTAATTTCAATCCCAACCGATCGCAGATGCTCAAAGCCTTTTCCGGATACGAGTGGATTTGGATCCTCGATTGGGGCGACTACTCTTCTGATCCCAGCCTCAATCAACGCGTCGGTGCAGGGACGCGTGCGACCGTGGTGCGCGTGCGGCTCGAGCGAGACGTAAGCCGTAGCGCCGCGCGCCTTTGCTCCCGCCTGCTCGAGCGCGATAGTTTCAGCGTGCTTCAAATTGTCGTAGACATAAAATCCTTCGCCCACGATCTGACCATCAGGCGTTGCAATCACGCAACCGACGAGCGGGCCCGGGCTAACCAGTCCGACGCCCAGCGCCGCAAGTTGAAGCGCCCGCGCCATCATCGAGGCGTCACTCTGGGTCCACTGTTCCAAGTCTTTTCTCAGCCGCTTTGACCCACCCGCTAACGCAGGCGGTACTGACACGTGCTCTCAATTGAAAAGGCTATTCACGTACTGCTCCGGATCGAATACCACTAAGTCATCAAGTTTCTCGCCAATGCCGACGTAGCGAATCGGGAGACTTAATTCCTTTGCGATCGCGACAGCGATTCCGCCTTTTGCGGTGCCATCAAGCTTCGTCAAAACAATCCCGGTCACCTTCGCAACTCTTAAGAATTGTCGCGCTTGTTCAAGACCGTTCTGGCCCGTGACCGCATCCAGCACGAGCAGAGTTTCATGCGGCGCGTTCTCAACCTCGCGCGCGGCGACGCGCATCATCTTTTCCAGTTCAGCCATCAAGTTTGATTTGGTGTGCAACCGTCCGGCTGTATCGACGATCAAAACGTCGGAGTTGCGCGCCTTTGCTGCTCTTAATGAATCGAACAAGACCGCCGCGGGGTCAGTGCCCTGCTTCTGCTGAATCAGCGGCACTCCGGTGCGTTCCGCCCAGATGGCCAGCTGATCGGAAGCAGCAGCGCGAAATGTATCCGCAGCGCAGATCAGAACATCGTTGCCTTCGGCTTTAATGCGCTGAGCGAGTTTGCCAATCGTTGTCGTCTTCCCAACACCGTTCACGCCCACGATCATCATCACGTAGGGAGATACATCGTCTGGCACGTTGGTTTCCGAAGCAACACCTCGCGCTTCAGACGCCCTTAAAATTTGCAGCAGTTCTGTCTTGATTGCTTGCTTGAGCGCATCAATGTCGCCAATCTGTTTGCGCGCAATCCCGTGCCGCACACTCTCCAAAATCTCCAGCGTTGTGGCAACGCCGATGTCCGTAGCAATCAACGCCTCTTCTAATTCTTCCAGCAAATCCTCGTCGATCTGCTTGCGCCCCTGGAAGACTGTGTCGAGTTTTTCGGAAAGCGATTCACGCGTTGCCGCCACCGCGCGACGAAACCGCGCGGAGAATTCCTGTTCCAGCGCCGCTTCCTGCGCCTGCAATTCTTCGATTGTGAGGTTCAATCCCAGAACAGAAGTTGCAAACGGCGAACGCACCGGCGCCGCTCGCTGAGGCGGAGCAACTTCCTTAGCAACCATTGGCGTAGGCGGCGTTACTGGTTCGCGAATGGTCGCTGCTGTTGACGCCTCAGGCGCACGTCTCTCGTTCCCATCTGAGCTTTGATCCCCGGGCGAAGTTGGTCGAATTGACAAAGTCGGTTGCTGCGCGGCCTGGCTTTCGGTCGCCGGCTCATTCAAACCGAGTCTGAGAAATTCGTCTTTCCCTTTGCGTTTCCAGAAGAGTCCCATAATCGCTTCGATACTACGGCCGCAATCCAGTTCATGATCGTAAGCGTTCGATTATAGACGTAAACTTCACCTCCTCACAAAAAGGACGCGGCGCGGCTACAGGATGTGATACTTGTTAGGGGAACTATTAAACCGGGAGCGCT
This sequence comes from Pyrinomonadaceae bacterium, assembly GCA_041492185.1. Lineage (GTDB taxonomy): Bacteria > Acidobacteriota > Blastocatellia > Pyrinomonadales > Pyrinomonadaceae > JAOAPY01. The sequence goes on from JBGPWL010000009.1 coordinate 15,439, forward strand.
TCACTCGGGAGTGGGGCTTCAAATGGAATCGGAGGTTCCTCTGTCTCGGTCTGTTGCCGTTTCTTGACTCGCGCGGAGCCTGCACGGATTTGTCCGTTTTCGCACGCTCCGACGAAAGCCGCCACAACCTCCGCGTCATAGCGCGTGCCGACAAAGCTCTTAATCCGTTCGACAGCTGCTGCGCACTCCATCCCTTGCTGATAAGGACGATCGGTAGTCATCGCGTCAAAAGTGTCGGCGACTGAAACGATGCGCGCCATCAAAGGGATTTCGTCGCCCTTCAAACCCTGCGGATAACCCTGTCCGTTGACCATTTCGTGATGCATGTACATGCCCGGCAGAAACTCTTTCATCGCTGGTATGTGCGACATGATCTTATAGCCCTTCTGCGGATGCGTCTTCATGATCTCAAATTCTTCGTCAGTCAGGGTTGCCGGCTTTTTCAGAACGGCATCATCGATTCCGATTTTTCCGACGTCGTGAAGTATGGCGCTGATTCTTATCTTCTCAACTTCATCAGCGGATAAGCCGAGTTGCTGAGCGATGGCCACTGAGAAACGGGAAACACGCTCAGAGTGTCCACGCGTGTAACGGTCCTTGCCGTCAATTGCCGCCGCCAGGCTCTTCACGGTGCCGAGGAACAGCTCGCGATTTTCGTCGGCGGAACGTTGCAGGTCCTTGATGTAACGCTCAACCTGATCCGTCATCAGATTGAACGACTGGCCCAATGCCCCGAGCTCCGTGCGGCTGGTAACGTCGATGCGCTGTGAGAAATTTCCGGCAGCGATTCGCTCGGCGCCGGCGGCTAATTCCTGAACCGGCTGCGTCAATTTCTTGGCAAAAAAGAAACCAATCAAAAGCGCCAACACCGCGGCTACAAGGCTGATCCAAAAGGTCTGCCGCCGCATATCTCCCACTGAAGCCAATGCAGCAGACTCGTCCTGAATCGCAATCACTCCCAGTCGCGAATTCTTGTCTAACTCCGCAGTCGCATATGAACCCATCATCTGCACATGGCGGCCATCACGCAAAGCGATGAAGGGAGCGAGAGCTGATTGTACCTGCGCGCCCGACTCTTGCCAGTCCTGAACCACTTTCAGATCGGTCATCGGCTTTCCGGAAAACGCTATGCTCGCATCGGGATGCGCGACGGCGCGACCGGTCTGATCAACTACGAACACAACCGGAAGACCGGCGTCGAGCAACTCGCGCTCATTTTTGGAAGTCACTTGCTGGACTGCCTTGAAAACGTCCTGGAATGAAACAATCGCCACGACCGCGGCGACAACATTACTGTTTCCCGGTCCAGCCATCACGGGAGCGGCGATCGTTAGAGCCATCTCCTGGCCTGAGCGAATGATCTGCGGACGGCTGACGACCAACCCGCTGCCGCTCATGCGCGCCAAGACTTCGCTGACCCGTTGATCGACTTCTTCAAGCTTGATAACGTCTGGTTGGAACGCTCTTCGCATCTTGCCGTCGACGGGCCAGATGACGAGAGCAATCAGGTTAGGATCCTCTTGAAGCGATTTCTGTAAGCGTTGCTCGTAGCCGGGATCGTTGAGGGCCTTGATGCCGCCGGCAATCTCAAACGCGCGCGCCAGTCCGGTCACAACATCGCGATAACGTTGTCCGTAGAGTTCAATCTGTCTGGCCTTGTCCTGCACGAGTTGCGCCTGATATCGTCCCTCGACGGAGCGCAACTCGTCCGCGCTGCGAGCGGACAACAGCGTGCCGGCCAGCGCCAACGGCAAGAGACCAACGAGTAGCAACACGGCAAGGACGATGTAGAGGAGGCGAATGCGCCTTACGTTCTCAGGCATTATCGATTGCGAAAAGGTCGAAAGTTATCTCAGGGTTAACAAACGAGGCAGGTGACAGGGGCCCTAATGACCTCTCGGCAGGCAAGGCCAACCGCTCTTCATCTTACCGAGCGAGCAGTCGGCTGTCAATGTTTTGCTGCCTTTAACTCGCTGAAAAAGCTATACTAAGCACATCAATCGGGAACCTGGGCATCTGATTCGGGCGGTGTGACCCCTTCAAGATTGCCAATCACCCGGAACCCGAATATTGATTGCTGAACTATGATGGTTTTATCAACTTAGCGACCCTATACTGCGTCTAAATTGTTGAGCGCCGTCGATGAAATGGCGCTCAGCTTTGAAAATCGGACGCGAGCACGGCGTGGGCACGCGAGACCAAAAGGGATGGAGAGGGCTACGAGCGACGAGCAAATCGTAGAACGCGCTTTGACGGGGGATGCAGAGGCTTTCGGCGAGATCGTTCGTCGCTGGGAGCGGCGCATCTTCGCGCTTACTTTTGGCATGCTCGGGCGCGAAGAGGATGCGCGTGACGCAACGCAGGAAACGTTTCTGGCTGCATTCCGAAATCTTCGCGGCTTTCGCGGCGAAGCAAAGGTGTCGTCGTGGCTGCATCGCATCGCCGTCAATCAGTGCATCACTCGACAGCGACGCGCAAAAGTAAGGAACGAAGCTGCACTTGATGACGAAGAGGAAAAGGACGCGTCGAGTTTTGCCGCCCCGCTTGAGATTTCGCCGGCGCGGGTAGTCGAGGGGCGAGAAAGAAGTATCGCGGTCAAACGCGCGGTTAACAGTTTGCCGGTTGAACTGCGACAGATCATTGTGATGAAGGAATTTGAAGAGTTAACGTTTCGAGAAATTGCCGATGCCCTTGAATTGCCCTTGAGCACGGTTAAGAGTCGCATGTACACCGCACTGCGACAGTTGCAGATGCGACTCGAGCGGTTCGGCGATCAGGGAGCCTGATGCAGGGCGTGGGAGAGAGAGAGATGAAAGAAATAACTAACGATCAAGTATGCGATCGCGCTGACGACTTACTTGGATTTCTCTACGGAGAGCTAACCGACTGGGAAACGCGGAAGTTTGAGCAACACTTGCGGGATTGCGCCCCGTGCAAGACGGAATACGCCGCTTTCGGTGAACTGCGTGAATCGGTGCTTGCGTGGCGCAATGAAGCGCTGGGAGTCAGTGCTGTAACTCCCGTTGTGATCCCACTTCAAGACAGACGGCCGTCGGCGATCGCGGCGATACGAGAGTTTTTCAATCTTTCTCCGCTATGGATGAAGGGCGCGGCAGCTTTTGCCACCGTGCTGTTCTGCGCGTTCGCTACTCTCGCCATTGCTCATTTAATCGAGAAGAACAATCTCACCACTCGGGCCGACGGTAACAAGATCTACACCCAACAAGAATTGGACGAGCAAGTAGCGAAGGCCATGAAAGAAAAGACGGTGCCAGTTGAGATCATGAAAGATCAGGATCAAAAGACTGCTGCCAATAGTCCACCGCCTTCCAAAGGGCCGGAAAAGCGTCGAGTGACGGGCGCGAACAACGAGGTCGCAGGCTATTCGCAAAAGCTGCGGCGTCCACTTTCGCGAAGGGAGCGTCAGGAGTTGGCTGCCGATCTGAGACTCTTATCGTCTTATGACGACGGTCTGGATCTGGTTGGCGACTCAAATAATCAGCCGCCTAAATAGTTCGGCGGCTAATTGAGAGAGATTACATGACTAACGTAATGATTCTTGTGAGGTTATTTATGAGAAACACTTCAAGCAGACGACGCGGGTTATTGCTGTTGCTCGCGCTCGGCGGAACAGTTTTCACCTTTTCGTCTGTTCGCGCCCAGTCGACGACTGGCAATTCCGCGCAACAGCAAGCCGACACCCAACCGAGCACCCCGCCTCAGGATCCGATAGGACAGCTTAATCTGACTCCTGAGCAACGGGTGAAGATCCGCGCAATCCGCGAGGAGAACAAGCAGGAGCGGGCCGCAATCAATCGTCGGGTTCGTGAAGCGCAAATTGCCTTTGATGAAGCGCTCGACGCCGACAATCCGAGTGAGGAGATGACCGAGCGCAGAGCACGCGAACTCGGCGAAGCACAGGCAGCGGCAATTCGGATGCGGGCTGTTACCGAGATCAAAATTCGTCGAGTGCTGACGCCCGAGCAGCTCCGCACCTTGCGGCAGTTGCGCCTGGAAGTTCAAAGGGCCCGGCAAGAACAGCGTTTGGAGAATCGGGCGAATCAACGAGGCGGTGCTAATGGTCGCCCGTTACCAAACCAGCGCAATGGCGCCGGACCTCTCAATCCCCAGCAGCGGCGCAATGGTCTTCCGCGCCGACCGCGTCCCTAACTAAATAATTAGGTGTGCGCATTTCACGGAGCCAGCTAGCCTAAACTAGCTGGCTCGCTTTGTTGGATCGGCCTCTTATGCGGCCCGCGCGTCATAAAAAGTCCCTTAAACTCTCGTAAGTTCAAATTCCAGCTTGACGCCTTCCTTCCCTTTTGCGCATGATAAGTCGCTCTTTCAAACGTAGCGCCCGACATTTAATAAAGTCTTGACGAGCGAATCTTAAATAGACCGAGCTTTCGGTGCGCCGTTGATGACAGGCATAATTCCCCAATGAACATTGTTGCGCGCTCACTGCTTGAATTGCAGGAGACGACGCTGCTGGCGGCGCGTGCCGCTCGCGGCGTTTTCAAACGGCCGCGTTATATGCCGGAGACGATCGCGCAGATGGACGCGATCGGCGTTGGCTCATTAGCGATCATCATCCTCACCGGATTCTTCACGGGCGGCGTGCTGACCGTTCAGACATATCCGACTCTACAAAGTTACGGCGCCATTGATCAGACCGGTTATCTGGTTTCAGTTGCGCTGGTTCGCGAACTCGGTCCTGTCCTCTGTGCATTGATGGTGACCGGTCGCGTTGGCTCGGCGATATCAGCGGAACTTGGCTCGATGGTAGTGTCCCAGCAGATCGATGCGATGCGCGCGCTGGGAACAGATCCGATTCGAAAACTGGTCGCGCCTCGGATTTTGGCGTTGCTGATCAGTCTACCGCTCTTAACGGTGCTGGCCGACATGTTCGGCATCGCCGGTGGTTGGCTGACGGCAACCGGACTGTATCACGTACCTTCGAGTATGTTCATAAATTCGGTGCGCGACGGGATTACAGTTGACGATCTTATCGGCGGCTTAATCAAACCTCTCGTTTTCGCTTTTATCATCGGCACAGTTTCGTGCCGCAAGGGACTGGCAACTGAAGGAGGAACTGTCGGCGTTGGTGTTTCAACTACCAGGGCGGTGGTGCTGGCATCAATCGTGGTGATTATCGCTGACTATTTCCTGGCAAAGGCGCTTCAGATTATACTCAACACTTCTTAGCTTCAGGTAGGTTTTTGATGACCTCGACATACAGCCAGAGTTTGGGAATCGCCGATCAACCGGACGGACGTGTAAGCGACAACGCCGCCGGGTCGACGTTTCATGAAGTCGACGATCGTGATCGGGCGATTCCGGCGATTGAGTTCCGAGACGTCGATCTCGCCTTTGACGATCGGCAAGTGCTCAACCGTCTCAGCTTCAAAGTGATGAAGGGCGAGACAAAGATCATTCTCGGCGGTTCCGGCGGTGGCAAGTCGACGATTATCAAGCTCGTGCTGGGCCTGCTCAAGCCCGACGCCGGGCAGGTTTTGGTCGACGGCGAAGACATTACTTACTACAACGAAGCTCAGATGATGCGCGTGCGCAAGAAGATCGGAATGGTTTTTCAGGAAGGCGCGCTCTTTGACTCGCTCTCGGTTTACGACAATGTCGCCTATCGCCTGCACGAGCAGGCCGTTCCTGAAGACGAGGTGGAACGCGAAGTGCGCCGCATGCTTCGCTTCGTTAATCTGGAAGACGCCATCGACAAGATGCCCGCTGAATTGTCAGGCGGCATGCGCCGGAGAGTAGGAATCGCGCGCGCCCTGATTGGCGATCCGAAGATTGTGCTCTTTGACGAGCCGACAGCGGGCCTTGACCCGCCGACGGCGCGAACCATTTGCGAACTGGCGATGAAGCTGCGAGATCTGGAAGACGTGTCATCGATCTTCGTCACGCACGAGATGAACAACCTTGACTATATCTGCTCCGAGTACGCGCTGGTCAATGAAGAGGGTCAAGTGGTGTTCGAGCGAGAGGGCGAGCGTCTTTGCCTAATTAACAGCAAAGTGCTGATGATGCGCGAGGGTAATATCATTTTCAGTGGGACGGACGAGACTTTGCGAAGGGCGGAGGATCCGTATATTCAAAGGTTTCTTCGCGGACACTAAAGAAAGGATGAAGGATGAAGGATGAGGGATGAAAAATGGCGGTGAACGCGCTTCGTTCATCCTTCATCCTTTCGCCCTCATCGTTGAATTGACGCCATGCCAAAAACCAGAAGAACAGTCGGTCTGAGTGAACTGCGCGTCGGCTTGCTCGTGCTTGTTTCGATCGCAGTCTTGATTTTTCTAATCCTGAATGCGTCTGGCGACATCAACCCATTCGCCAAGAAACTGCACCTGAAGGCCCAATTCGTGGATGCGAATGGATTGCGCGACGGGTCTGAAGTGAGGCTGGCGGGTGTGCGGGTCGGCAAGGTGGACAAAATTACTTTGCTGCCACCCTCGGACGCGCCCAACGCAAAGAGGGTCGAAGTGCTCATGATAATTGACGGCACCATCGACGGCCGGCCGGCGTCGGAACGCATTCGAGTGGATTCCACCGCGGAACAGGGTTCGCCGGGCCTGCTGGGAAACGAGATGCTCATAAACATCATCCCGGGAACCGCCTTGGGCGCGCCGGCGAAGGACTATGCCATCCTTAACAGCTCTTCTTCCAACACCGTAAACGATTTCGCGAAATCAGGAACGGATCTGGCGCAAAAGCTCAGCAAGCTTTCCGACGAGATTAGCGACATCGTGCGCGGCGTCAAGGAAGGTAAAGGAACGGTCGGCCAACTCTTCGACAATCCTTCAATGTACAACAATGTGAACGCTACGGTTCGCGACATAGAAGACCTGGTTGTGCAAATAAAATCCGGCAACGGATCGGCGGGAAGATTTGTCAACGATCCTGAGCTTTACAATAATGCGAATGAGTTAGCCAAAAACCTGAAAGCCCTCTCCGATGACATCCGGCAGGCGAAGGGCACGGTCGGCAAGCTCGTCGAGAGCGATGAACTTTACAATCGGATCAATCGCATGGCCGATAAGGTCAATCATTCGATCGATCAGATCGATTCAATCGTCGCCGAAGTCAATGCGGGCCGCGGTACGCTCGGCCGGCTGGTGAAGGACGATCAGATCTACAACGATGCGCGCGCCGCCATCGCGCGCTTCAACACGGCCGCGGAACGCATCGACAACGTCGTGGCAGCAGCACAGCGCGGTGAAGGCACAATCGGAAAACTGCTGACGGACGACTCGCTTTATTCAAACGTCAATCAGCTTTCGTCCGAAAGCACGAAACTGCTCTACGACTTTCGCCAGAATCCGAAGAAATATCTAACGATCAAGTTTCAATTGTTTTAGGAAGAATTGTTGTTGCTGACTGCAGCCTCGCGTTAACCGTCAAAAACTCGATTTGACGACCAGCACGATCGTCCGCGCAGGCACGACTGTATCCACCGCGGAGCCGAAACCCGGCGCGCCAATGACCCTGATTGGCAGGCCAAAGTTGGCGCGGTTGAAGAGATTGAAAAACTCCGCCCGAAACAAAAGGTTCTTCGTTTCCCCAAACCTGAGGGTCCTGCTAACTGACAGATCAAGATCGATCAAGTTATCGCCGCGAGCCGTGTTGCGGCCTACTGCACCATTCTGTCGGAAGGTGAAGAAATCAGTAAGCTGCCGCCCCGGAGCGAGAACAATTCGTTGCGGTCCGTGACCGGTAAGAAAGATGAGTCCGTTAGTAGTCGAGGGTCGATCAGTTAGATTGCCGTCGAAGTTGGCATCCACCGGAAGATTGAGCGTGAACGGCTGGCCCGTGTTCGCCTGAAGAATCGAAGCGACTTGCCAGTTCCTTAGCAACCTGCCTGCGCCGCTTGAATTGCGGTAGAACGGCAAGTCCCACAACAGCGAAGCAACAAAGCGGTGACGGACGTCGAAATTCGCATCGCCGCGCTCAGCTCGGAAGTTGAACGAGTCCTGAGCGATGACGGGCGCGCCGGCGATTGGAAAAAGATCCGAGACATCATCAATCGCGTGCGACCAGGTGTAGGCGGCTGTGAACTGATAGTTATGGCTGTACCGTTTGCGGGCTTCGACTTGCAGCGCGTGATAGCTTGAATTGGCTTTGTTTTCAAAGATCTGATAAGGACCAAGCAGAAAGTTTGGCCGCTGAGGCTTGAGGGCTGCATTAACATTTACTATCGTTGGATCAAGGGGTTGGGCGTTGAGCGAGATGCTCGGAATTATCTCCTTGCCGAGGTTGGGAGTAGTTAAGCGTGTTAGCTTTGTACCTTTCGTACCTACATAGGCGATGGAGAGCAGATAGCCACGCGAGATCTCGCGCTCCGCGGTGAGGTGCCACTGCTGCGCATAAGGCGCGCGCAGTTTCTTCTCGGGTAGAGTGAAGGCTAACCCATTGCCGGAGTTGAAAAGGTGTCCAATCACCGGTGCAAAGTCCTGAGGCAGAAGGCCGAATTGGTTGCACGTCCCAAATTGATTGCAGGGTGTTTGAGCAAGTAAGAGAGCAAAGTGCGAGATTTGATCAAAGGCCACGAATCGTGCTGGATTGTTAAAAGCAAAGGGGTTGGGGGAAGCCGCACCCGGATCAAAACTGAACTGAATCTCATTTGGAAAAACGTTGCGCGATTGACTGATAACCGCTCCGAGAATTGTGTCATAGTAGGTTCCAAAGCCGCCTCGTATTACTGTTCTTCCTTTATCATCGACTGACCAGGCGAAGCCTACGCGCGGAGCGAATTTGAGATAGTCAGGGTCATAAATCCTTCGGCGACCGTCGAGTATCCTGCGGTATGCACCGAGGGTGGCATCAAACTGATCGCTAGTGCGAAAAATGTTGAAAATGGATAGGCCCGAAGGCGGTAAATTCTCCAGCGCCAGCGCGCGCTCGATGCGACGATTTACCTCGCGCGGCACCGTGTTGTATTCGTACCGCAAACCGTAATCAAGAACCAATCTTCGCCCGATGCGCCAGTTATCGTTGAGGAATCCATGAAATTCAGAGAAGCGCAGGCCAATGGTTGAATCCGGAGCACCGAGCGTGATGGTCTGCAAGACTGAGGATGGAATGCCCAGAGCGGCAACCTGCACTCCGGGAATCACCGTTGTGTCGTTCAATAAGCCATAGCCAAAGATTGCCTCCGGACGATAGAGTCGATCCATGACGCTATTCAACTGATAGCGACGAATGTTGACTCCAAACTTGATTGAATGTTTCCCGGTCAACCATGAGACTGAGTCCGCGTACTGGAAGGTATTGCTCGCGCGACGCTGCGGGAAGGTGAAGGCATTCACGCCAACGGGACTAAACGGCTCAATCAGCAGTTCGCCCAGAGGACCTGTGTCCGCCGTGCCGTGGTTCACCTGGTGACCAGCGGGACTCAGCAAAAAGTCGACGGCGCTGGATTTAGCCGAAAAGATAAATGGATTGTTGAGGTACTCAAACAAATTCAGTCGGGTGCGGCCAAAGGAAAAGCGAGCCTGGTTAGAAATAGTCTGGCCGAGGGCTTTGTCAAAGATGAGCGAGAAATTATGCGACCGGGTTCGGGAATTTAGTGTCGAACGAATCGCTTCGTTAACGCTCGGCAGAACGCGGGAATCGTCCGCAAAATTATAACGACCGGTTAATGAACTGCTCGAAGTTACCTGATGCGTCAATTTGAGCGAAGCAATATTGCCACCACTATCCGCGGGTATTCTCTGCGTAAACGTGTTTAGTCCGTATGGGCCAGCGGGATTGTTAGGCAACGGATATAAACTAAGCACCCTGAGCCCTAAAGGCAGAGCATCTACGAACTCGACCGGAGGGCTGATTCCATGGAAGAAGGTCCAGAATGGGACTCCACCCTGGAACTTTCGCTCTGCAATCGTTGGTGTCGAGAAGTGCTCAGTTGTAGATGCTCTGGTTTGATCGTGTTCGTAACTGAAGAAAAACTGTGTGCGATTGCGGATGATTGGTCCGCCAAGGTTAACGCCCAGGTTCGTGCGCGTAAGTGGCGGTTTTCCTCCGGTGTCAAAGAAGTTTCGCGCGTTCAATCGTGAATCAGTAAAGAACGCATATAGTTGTCCGTGATATTTCTTCCCACCATACTTCGTGACAGCATTGACCTGCGATCCAAAGTTGCGGCCAAGCTCTGTATCCCAAAGCAGCGTAGAAATCGAAACCTCTTTGACCGATTCGATTGGCTGGGGAACTAAGGCTACGAAGCCCTGGCGACGAACACCTACATCGGGATCGTTATTGTCTGAGCCGTCCACTGAGAAATTGTTCGAGCGTGCACGCATACCGTTGACCGAGAACTCTCCCGCAGTTCCGATGCCGAACCCCACTCCCGGCCCACGCACTCCCGGCGTGTAAGGCGGAGGCGCGACCCCGGGCATAAGGAGCGCAAATTCGTCGAAGCTGCGCATCGCCGTTGTGCCGCCAACCGGCAAGGAGTTGATTTGTCGTTCGGAAAAATTGCTGGTGCGCGCGGCATCAGTCGTGTTCACGAGCGCGGCGGCGCTTTCCCCGTCCTGATATTGCGTGCCGGTTGAAGTCGGTTTTTGCGCAGGAGTGTTTGGCTGACGCGCCGTCACCGGTTGTCCTGCGGCGCTGGATGCTGGGCGGAAGTTCACCCGCTGAAACTCGGGTGCCTGGACGTCTGGCCGGTTCATTTGATTGCCGGAGGAATAACTCCGCGTTTCGCGCAGGCGACCAGGAAACAAGATCTCCAGGAATTGAGTCGCTGCCGATTCCTCGCTGAGTGAAACGGTGGAGGTTCCCGAGAACTCACCGCGCGCGCCCGTCCACGAAGCGGCGATAACGTAAACGCCCGGCTCAAGATCGGCGATGCTGTATTCACCTTTCTGGTTTGTAAATGCCTGGCCAACCACATTTCCGTCCTCAGCGACAACGACGACTTTGGCGTTAGGCATGATGCGAGCTGAGGAATCAACAACCCTTCCGTTCAACTTGGCCGTCGCGAGAGTGAACAGCGGCAGCCTTATGACATTTCTTTGATTGAACTGGACGGGAAAGCTTTTGATCGTCTGCTCTCGAAATTTCTCTCTCGAAGCGGTGATCTTATAGGTGCCCGGCGGCAGGTTGAAGAGCGCGTAGTTTCCGTTGTCGTCAGTTCTGGTCGCGCGGAGGTTACCGTTCTCTTCGTTTTCAACGGTGACCTTAGTTTCCGGCAAACCTTTGCCCTGCTTATCGCGGACCGCGCCGAGCAGTGTCCCCGAGGTTGTCTGCGCCATGAGGCGCAGGCTGGGAACGAGGCTTGAAAGGATGAGAATCAAGCCGATGACTGCAACCCTTTGCCCAACTGATGCCAATAGACGCCTGAGCATGAGTAAGCCCCTTTCTCCACTTGCCTTCTGGGCTTTGGCTTTTTTTAAGCCTGGGATTAGTTTCTCTTTTCTGACAAAGAGCCGCACGATGCTTGGCCGAACTCGGGTGGAGCGAGCGATATTCTCAACTTCGGCTGGTTAAGGCTGGGATCTCATTCTTTGCTGGACTTTATGCGCAAAGGCTGAGGAACGCAGTCTCAAAGAAGCCAGTTCAACCCCAAAAGACAGTCCGCTGTCTCGAAGTTGAATCGCCGGCATTTCAAGAGTTCAGGAGCGGGCCCAGCATACCGCAGGCGAGGTTTCGATGCAATGAATTCACGACGTGCCCGGGTGGTCGCGCTCGGAGTTGAGGCCCAGCCTTATTGAGCCGGTGTCAAAACTCAACCGTGACGAGTTCAAGTCGTCAACTTTAACGCAAAGTACGCTAAGGGAATTCGCAAAGTACCGCAAAGGGGTTTTCCTCTGCGACCCTTGCGCAAACCTCTGCGACCTTTGCGGTGAAGTTAGATATTCGTTGTCGCTCACTTTAGTTTTGACACAGCCTTATTGCGGCGGTTTTATGCCCGGAGGCCGCACATACAGATCATCAACTGAAAACTTCTCAATACCAAATGCGCGAAAGCCGATACTGCCAGTTGGAAATTTATTCTCGGCGTCCGTATCGTCACCCAGGTTGATCAAGACGCCCGTCTCCGCCGGGGTGATTGTGTGAATGATATGGTTCTTTTCCGCTTTGATAGTGATTTCGTATTGACCGCCAGCCTTAAGATTCGCGATTACCGGGACGGAGTTCCTGAAGTCTGTCGGGCCGACCTTATTGTCGTGCACAACGTAAGTGAGAAAGCGGTTCGCATATTGTCCTTCCGGACCTGACAGGTAAAAGAGGTAGTAATTGCCCGGATCTTGCTGCACGCGTAAGGCCCACGCCGCACCGGCGGCATTCTCCAACTGGAGATGAAACCCCATCTCGAAGTCACCGTAGTTGACCTTGCGAACAAAGCCGAGCGCCGACTGGTTTTCAATTAGCAAGCGACCCTTCTTAGTGATGGTCCAACCCGAAGGCGGCGCCTGCCAGCGACTCAGATTAAGAAACTCCTCGCCGAACTCAGTTGATGTGAGAACCGGTGGAGCTGGCGGCGGCTCGTGTCTGAGTTTGCTGAAGGTTATCGCCCCGCCGATAAGCACAACGAGAACGACTGGAATTAATGTTAAGTAAAGCTTCTTCTTAGAACTTAATCTCGCCGTCTTTGACTTGCGCCGGGTACCTTCCGAATCAGCCACGTAGTCAGAGCGACTGCTCGGGGCCGACTCAGTTCGAGGTGAGGTCAATGCAAGTTGTCCAGTGACCCTGGCAACAATGGTCCTGTTCGCCGCCTCAAGCTCGCCGGGTACGACCAGCGCCCACTTTAACGTTTCGCATATTCTTACCAACTCATTATTTAACTTTGCAGACTTAAGCGTGTCGAGAGGTTTTGCGGGATCGTTGACTGCCTGATAATGCCTGATTTCGGTCTCGGTAAATGCGCTGGCGCTTACCGCCACCCAGAGAATAGTAAGGCCTTCTTTACCAGCGGCCTCGAGCAAGGCGGGCAACTCGTGACTTACCACGAAGTCGGAGGCGAGAAAATTCGGACTGACCAGTAGCAGGGCGACCCTGGCCGACGCCAGGGCTGTCTCTATTTCTTCGCGCCATTTCGCGCCCGCTCCGATTTTGGTGTCGTCCCAAACCTGAATCTTATTCGCCCGCTCGAAAGGCTTGAGGTGCATCCGGAGCTTCTGTAACCACTTCTGATCTTTGTGGCTATAACTTATGAAGACTTGATCGCGAACAACTGTGCTCATGACGATAAGTTGATCTACATAGATCGATGCGAGTGCGAGAAGATCTGCTGCCAACTCCGTGACCGTGACATCTTAGACGAGTTCTGTTGCGTACGCTAGAAGAGGTTGAATCAAGGCAGGACTCGGTGCGCTTTTTGACCTCAGCCTTCGGGCAATTTCCGCAACAGCGGTTAGCTTGATTTCTGCACGAGCACCTGAAAACTTGTCGCCATGCCGCCGGGAAGAATCATCTCGCGCGCGCTGGTGCGAAGCTGTAATTTTTCGGCCTCGTCTCGAGTCTCACCAACCATCAATTCCAATTCTTCGAGCAAGCCTGAGCTTAGTAGGAATCGATCCTGTCGTTCGAACTCGACGACTTCGAGACCGCACTGCTCGCTCACTCGCTTGACGAAGGTCCAGTCAATCGTCGTGGTAATGTCTTGCTCGCCAGGCCGTGCTAAAACGTCAGCGACAAACTGATGGCGATGAAAAGCCCGCAACGTTCCTTCCCGGCGCTCAGGCGCACCATACAGGTCCGGCGCTTCTGCTCCGTAATCGATCGTGATGAGATAACCGTTGCGAAGCTTTGCGTCAACCCGCTCGAGCCATTCTCCGATTCCAAAATTGATCTCGGCGATCTGACCTTCGGCAAGACGCACGTCTTCCGTTTCAAGATACGCAGCAAGTCGTGGCGTGGAAGGGGTACCAACATTCCACTCGAAAGTTCCAGCTTCATTCAATCCAACATAAAACTCGCAGAGCCGCCCATCCCGCACAGTGACGCGATTAACAGGAAAAGCGTCCAAGAGCTCGTTCGAAAAAACGATCCCCGGATCGATCAACTCCAGTTCATCCAACTCGGCGAATGCGACGCGGTCACCAAATCTCGCGAGTCTCTCTCGCGCTTTGGCGCGGGAATCCGCGCCGGCTTCGACGATGACATAGCGCGTCGTGGCAAAAACTTTCGGAAACCGACGCTGCAATGTTTCAAGAACACCTTCAGCAAAGTAGCCCGCGCCGGCTCCCGCTTCAACAACGGTCCAATGCGAGGGCGAGCCTAACTCAACGTGAAGCTTCGCGAAGTAGCGAGCGAACGTGGCAGCAAAGAGCGGGCTGCGTTCCGAGCTCGTGCGATAGTCGCCTTCCCTGCCCCAGCGCTCGCGATCGTTGCGGCAGTAATAGCCCTCGCGCTCGTCGTAAAGCGCAGCGTCCATCCAATCGCGAAAAGTAATCGGACCTTCGCGTCTGGTTCGTGCGCGCAGCGCTTCAGCGAGCGGCGTTTGATTGAGGACAGCTTGATCGACTGCGCTCATGGTTGTTCGCATTCCAAATGAAATGATCTTACTTCGGAGGGCTGCAAGTGTACGGCGTTGGATCCGTCAAGCCCTAATTGTTCGAGCGTCGGTCGTCCTGATCATCGAGCAATCGCGTCGTGCTCTCGGTCACACTCGGCGGCTGGAGAATCTCGGCGGTATTTGGTCGCGGCCTCCACCCGGACGCCGGATTTGCGGACGACGGCGGCAATGCCGAACCGCGCATCGGTGGGCCCATCTGCGCCGGTGTCCTCGGCGGTAGATAGGAAGTAGAAATGAATGACCGCTGTGCTCCTTCTTCGAAGAGACCGGCGTAAAGCATTCTCAGCGCGCCGCCAAGGAAGAGGAGTATTGCGGACAGCGCGGTCAGGAATCCAAAGATGTTAACGTCAGTCCATCCGTAGAGAACGCCCAATGCGGGTACAACCAGCGCGCCCGATAGAAATACCAACCCGCCCTGCTTCACTCCCTTGCGCCGCGGCGAGATCTCATTTGTTCCTGACGGTTCGGCGCGCAGAATTGGGAGCAATCCGCCGTTGGCGACCAACTGCATGACGCCATCAAGCGGGAAGCCGCAGCGCGAGCAGAACCTTACAATATCCGCTGCTTGTTGTTGGCCACACTGAGGGCAATGCATTAGGGAGACCCCTCACATCATCCGAAAAACTTCGCGCAATGAAGCGGGCGAGTTAAACTGCGAATACGACTAACCGCAGAAAAACGTTCAAGGTGAAAATGCCGAAGGCTCAAACATCCGTCACGAATCTCTGAGTCGCAACGGCGCGCCCCTGAAAGTCGCCGGCCCGTATAAGCGTTTCCAAAAGCAGGCTTATCAACGATCGCGTATCGCCGGAAGGAACTGAAACCTCCTTCAAGAGATCGCTGTCTCGCGAAAACCGATTGAAAGCCAGCTTGCGAGTCGTTTCGACTTCCTCAAGATACTCGATCACGCGTTCCCGCGTCGATAAGTTTTCCGGCAACGTCCACTCAAACGGATCGTCCCAGAGATTTGAAGTTATTCCCCCAAAGGTCTGTTCAACTGCCGCTGCGCTGCGCAAGAGGTTTTCGCCCACCGAGTGAACGGGCGACTCGCGGGCCATCCCTCTTACCGCCCGATAGAAGATCTCAATCGACGTTGTCTTAACTAACTGACAAGAACGAGCATGAAGGCGCGCAAACTCTTCATCAAGCGCGTTGATGATTTTTCGACTACTTCCCGTTTGCGCGCTTTCGCTTTGCTCATCCACGAGTGTTCAACTGGTCAAGAGGAGAAGCGCGAGAGAAAGTGCCGGCTACCTTACCTGCGCCTTTCTTCCTGTCTCTTCCAAAACCGTACCAAAGCTTCTGCCGCCGAAGCTAAGCCCATTGATAACGTGTCCCTTGACTCCAACCCTGGCGCCTTTGGACGGCACCCCGCGCCTGGTCGCGACCCAGATTCGTCCTGTGCCGTCGTCAAGTTCATACGCGCCCTGGCCCATCACGCCGTAGCTATCCGTCACGCGCCCAACAATGCCGACCTCTTTGTTACGGTAGCGTCCCGGGTCGGCGTTGATTTGCGAGATGGTAGTCTGGCTCGGGCAGGCTGTTAAGAAAAGCGTGGTTGAAATAAGCAGCGAAGCAAGGCCCAATCTTTTCAGTAAATGCATAGCGTCTCCTTTTGCAGTTTAGATTCTCTCAGCGGGAGAGCGCCGCACCCGCGCCTTGCAATCAAGCACGAAGAGAAAGAGCTTGCGGCAATCAAGAGATGCATTGATTATCAAAACAGTTTTCCGCATTAACCGAATAAGACTGCAATTAGTCTCAAATCTCAACTGGTTCAAAGGTTATCGAAGCGATGCTATACTGCGCGCGTATGAAAATCCAGTTCACTGGTTGGGTTTTCGAGGGGATAATGATAAAGCTTGGGAAAGGGGTCGCGCATGAGTCTGGTAATTGAAGCTCCGCCTGTGCCACTGAGAACTGATGAGCATGGTGTCCTGCGCGTTGGGAAGACCCGCGTGCCGCTGGATACTGTCGTTTACGCTTTTAATCAGGGCGCGTCGCCGGAAGAGATTGTAATGAGTTATCCCGCGCTCGATTTGAGTGATGTTTACGCCGTCGTTAACTATTACTTATACAACCGCGCCGAAGTCGATGCTTACCTGCTGCAGCGTGAAGCCGAAGGTGATCGAGTTCGAGAAGAGAACGATAAGCGTTCTCCCCAGGAAGGTATACGCGAGCGACTTCTTGCCAGACGTCAAGAGAACAAGGTGTGAGCGATGAAGGTCCAGCGAGTCTATGTCGATACTTCCGTAATTGGCGGGTGCTTTGACGAGGAGTTTGCGCCATGGTCGAAGGGGCTGATGAATGACTTCTTGAACGGCGTCTTCAAGCCGGTTCTCTCAGAGATTGTCGCCGCCGAAATTGCTCCGGCTCCGGAAGCGGTCAGAATGCAATACGCTGAACTGCTTGCTCTGGATCCGCAGTTTGTGGAGTTGACCGATGAAGTACAAAAGTTGGCAGCATCGTATGAGGAGAGAAGGATTCTCCCAACCAAGTTTTCCAACGACGCTCTGCATATCGCGCTGGCAACTATAGCCGAAGTCGATATGCTGGTAAGCTGGAATTTCAAGCACATCGTGCGGTTTGACAAGATCCGCTTGTTCAATGCAGTGAACCGCTCTTACGGTTACAAAACACTTGAGATCTACTCGCCGCGGGAGGTGACTACCTATGGAGAAAGAGACGAAACTGAAAACGGTTGAGATGACTCGGCGCATCCGTGACAAGCACCATGAGCAGATGAAAGACAAGACCTGGGCAGAGCGGGTGGAATTCTATAAAGAACAAGCGCGCGCTTTGCACGAAGTTCTGGGAAGAACAGCGCGACATAAACACGGGCAGGATGAAGAAGCCGCCTAGTTGAGTTGATCGAATGGACTGGCAGACTCTTGCTGAAAAGTTGAATCGTAAAGTCCCACCCGGCTCGGTAACTACTTATGCCGAGGTCTCCAAGTGGGCTTATGGTATACCGAACCGAAATCAACCCGTCCGTTCGTTGCTCACGGGCGCGGCGCACCATGGGCATGTCACTCTCACCAATCGCGTCGTGCGCGTGTCGGGCGAGTTGGCGGAGATCCCTGAAGGTCAAGAGCAGCAGCGCGCTCAGCTTGTTTCGGAAGGAGTGCCTTTCGCGGCCGATGGCCGGGTTGACTTCACTCGAATCACCGCCGTGGTGCTCGCGTGATCGGCGAGAGTGCAATTTCGACCCACCATTTCGATCTTACTTCCCGAACCACCCGATCGGCTTGCCGGATAGATCAACCCAGACGCTTTTCACCTGCGTGTAAAGTTCCAACGCGTGTTTGCCCATTTCGCGGCCGTAGCCGGATTGCTTGTAACCACCGAATGGCGACGCGGCATTAAAGATGTTGAAGGTATTGATCCAAACGACGCCTGCCTTGATCTCTTTCGCAAAGCGATGCGCGCGCGTGATGTCCTGCGTCCAGATGCCTGCCGAAAGACCATAAATAGTTTCGTTCGCTTGCTTGATGAGATCGTCTTCATCCGCGAACGTAATCACTGAAACAACGGGGCCGAAGATCTCTTCCTGCGCGACGCGCATCCGATTCTTAACTTCAGAAAGAATTGTCGGCTGGAAGAAGTATCCGTTCTGAAGATTTCCTGCCAGCTTCGGCGACTCGCCGCCCGCGAGCACGGACGCGCCTTCTTCACGTCCGATACTGACATAGCTCTGAATGCGATCAAGTTGTTCGCGTGACACTTGCGGCCCCATCTGCGTCGCTTTATCGAGCGGATCGCCCACGATGATTCTGCCCGATTTCTCCTTTAATCGATCCAGGAATTCATCTTTGACACTCTCGGCGAGAAACAATCGCGAGCCCGCGCAGCACACCTGGCCCTGATTGAAAAAGATTCCCATCATCGCGCCGTTGACTGCCTGCTCCAGATCGGCGTCAGCGAAGACTATGTTCGGCGCTTTGCCTCCGAGTTCAAGTGAGACCTTGGTTAGATTGTCAGCAGCGGACTTGGCGATCAACTTACCGACTTCAGTCGAACCGGTGAACGCAATCTTGTTGATGCCCGCGTGCGAAGCGAGCGCCGCGCCCGCGGTTTCGCCATAGCCGGGAACGATGTTGACTACGCCTTCGGGAAAGCCTGCTTCCTGGATCAGCTTTCCGAGTTCCATCGCCGTGACGGGTGTTTGCTCAGCGGGCTTTAGCACGACGGTGTTGCCGGCGGCAAGAGCGGGCGCAAGTTTCCAGGCAGCCATCAAGAGCGGAAAATTCCACGGGATAATCTGTCCGCATACGCCCACCGGCTCGCGCAGCGTGTAGTTGAACATCTTGCCCGGCACGGGAATGGTTTCGCCTTCGATCTTCGTTGACCAGCCGGCAAAATATTCAAAGTTCTCGGCCACCTGCGGCAAATCAACGTAGAGCGATTCCTTGATCGGTTTGCCGTTATCGAGTGTTTCCAATTCGGCGAGTTCTTTCGCGTGCTGCTCGATCAACTGCGAAAGTTTGTAGAGCAGACGGCCGCGATCGCGCGCGCTCATAGTTGACCATTTGCCTTCGAACGCGCGACGAGCAGCAGCGACGGCCTTGTCGATGTCCGCCGCGTCCGCCTCGGCAACTTCGGCAAGCGGCTCACCGGTGGAAGGATTCGGCGTGGTAAAAGTCTTGCCGGATTCGGCGTCCACCCATTGTCCGTCAATAAAGAGTTGATATTTGCGCGGCGTGGTCGTTCCCGCTGGTTGAACAGATGACATTTTGTGACTCCATTGTAGAGTCTCTGTGCAACCACTGTGTCCTGCGGTGTCTCTGTGGTGAACCAGGTTTCAGAAGCACTCACCACGGAGACACAGAGGACACAGAGGTTGCACAGAGAAAATCAAAAATCGGTTGTACCCGCAAGCAACTGTCTCAGCACATACGGCAGAATCCCGCCGTGCTGGTAGTAATCGATCTCGATCGGTGTGTCGATGCGCAGAACCACGAACACTTCATCCGTGGCGCCGTTCGCACGATGAATCACTAGCGTAAGGTCCTGTTGCGGTTTGACTCCACGCTCTAATCCAACGAGATCGAATGTTTCAGTGCCATCAAGATCAAGCGACGCCGCATTGACGCCTTCTTTGAACTGGCACGGCAAAACTCCCATGCCCACGAGATTGCTTCGATGAATACGCTCAAAACTCTGAGCGACAACTGCTTTCACTCCGAGCAGCCGCGTTCCTTTCGCGGCCCAATCGCGCGAGCTTCCCGTTCCGTACTCCTGACCCGCGATGACCACCAGCGGCGTGGCTTCGCTCTGATATTTTATCGCCGCGTCGTAGATACTCATTCGTTCGCCATCGGGCTGATGCCCCGACCTGTAAACAGTGACTCCGCCTTCGCTTCCGGGAACCATCAGGTTCTTGATGCGCACGTTGGCGAAGGTGCCGCGCACCATCACCTGATCGTTTCCGCGCCGCGATCCGTAGCTGTTGAAATCCGCGATCGCCACACCCTTTTGCTGTAGGTAAACGCCGGCAGGAGACGTCGCTTTGATTGCTCCTGCCGGACTAATGTGGTCAGTCGTTACTGAGTCGCCGAAAATCGCCAGCGGTCGCGCACCTCGCACGTCGGACCACGTGCCCAACTCGTTGCTGAACTTTGCGAAGTATGGTGGCTCCTGAATGTATGTCGATTCGGCATCCCATTCGTAAACCTGGCCCGTGCTGGTCGGAATTTCATTCCAGAGCGGGTTCTGTTCGGCGAATTCACTGTACAATCTGTGGTACGTCTCGGGGTCGAAAGCCGCCCCCATGAAGCTGCTGATCTCCTGCGAACTGGGCCAGATATCCTTCAAATAAACATCTTCCCGGTTCTTGTCTTTGCCGATTGGCTGCGAAGCAAGATCAATATCAATGCGCCCGGCGAGAGCAAACGCCACGACCAGCGGCGGGCTCATCAGGAAGTTTGCTTTGATGCTTTGGTGCACGCGCGCTTCAAAGTTTCGATTGCCGGAAAGGACACTCGCCGCGATCAGATCGTGATCGCTCAGCGCCTGTTCAATTCCCGGATCGAGCGGACCCGAGTTGCCGATGCAAGTCGTGCAACCGTAGCCGACGAGGTTGAAGCCGAGCTTGTCGAGATAAGGTTGCAGGCCGGTCTTTTCAAGATACTCCGTGACAACTCGCGAGCCCGGAGCGAGTGAACGTTTCACAGACGGCCGGATGCGCAGTCCTCGCTCGACTGCTTTCTTCGCCAGCAAACCTGCGGCGAGCATCACGCTCGGATTCGAGGTGTTGGTGCAGGAAGTGATGGCCGCGATCAAAACGTCGCCATGTCCGAGATCAACAGTGGCCGCCGTTAACTCGTCCGCTGATAATCCCTCGACGCGATCCGGCGTCGGGCGATTATTCATCATCTCGGTCTCAGTCCAGACACTCGTGTTCTTCTTACTGAGACCATCGCTCTTGATCTGCGGCACAGTTTCAGTGCGCTGCTCTCCGCCGCCGGCTAGCTGCGGCCCGTCACCATCGCCGGCCCCGATCTCGGTCTTGTATCTGACGCCGATCTCCTCCGCAGACTTGCCGTAACCGCCCGCGCTCACAGGTTTTTGTAACAGACTGATAAATTGATTCTTGAGATCGGGTAGCTCGATGCGATCTTGCGGCCGCTTTGGTCCCGCAACACCGGGATGAATCGACGAGAGATCGAGCTCAAGCAGCGTGCTGTACTCACATTCACCACCTCGCGGTATCCCAAACAAGCCCTGCGCCTTGAAATAATTTCGGACTCCTTCGACGTGTTCCTCCGAACGTCCCGTCGCTTTCAAATACGCGCACGTTTCCTCGTCAACCGGAAAGAAGCCCATCGTCGCGCCGTACTCCGGCGACATGTTTGCAATCGTCGCGCGATCCGTTACCGACAAACTCGCGGCGCCTGCGCCGTGGAACTCGACAAACTTGCCGACCACCTTCGCCTGCCGCAGCATCTCCGTCACGCGCAAAACGAGATCGGTGGCCGTGACTCCTTCGCGCAAACTACCGGTCAGGTGCACGCCGACAACATCGGGCGTCAGGAAGTACACCGGTTGTCCCAGCATCGCTGCTTCCGCCTCGATGCCGCCGACGCCCCAGCCGACGATTCCCAGTCCGTTGATCATCGTCGTGTGCGAATCGGTTCCCACCAGCGTGTCGGGAAAGTAAATCTCATTCCTCTCCCAAACACTCTTCGCGAGATATTCGAGATTGACCTGATGACAGATGCCGATGCCGGGCGGGATCACGCGAAAGCCGTCGAACGCCTGCGTGCCCCATTTCAAAAACTGGTAACGCGAGCGGTTGCGTTTGAACTCCATCTCCATGTTCTTCGCAAACGCATTGCTGGCGCTCGAGAAGTCAACCTGAACTGAATGATCGATTACCAAATCGACCGGAACGAGCGGCTCGATCAGCGCGGGATTTTTTCTGAGCCGCGCGACAGCCGAGCGCATCGCGGCCAGATCGACCAGCAACGGCACGCCGGTAAAATCCTGGAGCAGCACGCGCGCCACCACAAACGCAATCTCTTCCGTGCGCTCGCTGTTTGGTTTCCAGTTTGCCAGCGCGCGCACGTCTCTTTCCGCGATCTTCTTGCCGTCGAAATTGCGCAGCACGGATTCGAGCACGATCCGAATGCTCACCGGCAACTTTGAGATGGGACCAACGCCTTCTTTTTCGAGTTGCGGCAAAGAATAGAATTGCGCTGTCTTGCCCCGACTGGACGTAAAGTTCTGAAGCGAATTGAAGAGATTGTGCGGCATAGAAAATCAATCGGAAATGAAACAAAGAGATGGTTGCTCTCAACAATGAAAGATCAATAAGAGTATGGATCGCGTTAGCAAAGTTCAGTGTAAAGTGGCATTCTTGAATCGTCAAGGAAGCCATTTTGCGGCCTCGGACGCTAAACGACACTAGCTACGATTAGCCGCTTTTCGCGACCTTTATGATCTGCTATAGTTCTTCTACGCCAAAGCGATCTTAACGATCTGCGGATCGTTCAAACAAGGTTCGGATCAAGGAAAGGTGTCATGCACAACAAGCGGCCGGAAGAGTTTGAGTACTTAAGTAATAATCCCGACTACGTCCCCGATCCGGAAATCGAAGAGTTCATGGAAGAGGAGATCTCGCGCGCGCCGAAAGATCCAGAGTTGCTCGCGCACCGCCTGCGCAACAATACCGCGGCTTCACCGCGCGATTCGGGCGGCGATCTCGACGCCGCCTGGGAAGACGTGAACGAGAGCGGCTCGGAAACGGTCGGCGGCGACAATCCCACACCCGATCAGTCCGATGTAGAAGAAAACGCTAAAGCGATGGGCGTCAGTTTTGAAGACAATCAGCAGTTGGATTTCGAGAAGCAGATCGAGAAACGTGACCGGGATCGGTTTGAACTCGATCCGCGATCAAAAGCAAACGACGACTCGATTTAATGTCGTAGCACCTATTTCTTTACCCCAGTTCGCCCATGCACCGGCAGGAGAAATCAGGGGCTCGGGCATCACTTGACCTTGTTCGTGTAGGTTCCGGCCTTTTCGTGTGACTTCGTGGATCGTCTGTTGGTTGACCGCAGAAAGACGATCCACGAAGTCACACGAACGAAACCGAAGAAACACGAACCGTTGAGCCGCTCTGTCCATAGTCGCATGAACGGCGGCCGTGAAGAATTAGCTGTTACAGCACACTAGTTTTTGGATCTTGCGCCCAACCTAAAGAGGCTATATCCTCACGCGCATGATGCGCACACTTCTTCTTCTTCTCGCTTCCCTTGTCGCATTCGTTTCAGCTAATGCCGCACCCTGCACCAGCGCAACTCCCGACTGTACCGAGTGGGTCCATCTCGGCAACCAGACGCAGACGTTGGTCTACCGCAGCTATCCGCTCGACGTGAAGAACGACAAAATCACGCGAGCGCTGATTATGGTGCACGGCGCGGGACGCGATGCGGATAATTATTTTCGCACCGCGCTGGCGGCCGCTTTTCTCGCCGGCGCGCTTGATGACACTGTAATCATTTCTCCGCGATTCGCATCCAACGACGGCCGCGCTTGTCGCGATACGCTGGCGCCAAACGAAATCAATTGGAGTTGCTCTGGCGACAGTTGGCGCTCGGGCGGCGTTGCTATCAGCAACAACAACCTGACGTCGTACGATTTGACCGATGAGGTGCTGCGCAAGTTGGCGCGCAAAGACGTCTTCCCAAATCTGAAAGCCATCGTCGTCTCTGGTCATTCGGCCGGCGGGCAATACGTCACGCGTTACGAAATGGCCAATCAGGTCCACGACAAGCTCGGTGTCTCGATCACTTATGTCGTTTCAAACCCGTCGAGCTATGCCTACCTCGATCCTGATCGTCCTTCGGGAACTAACAACGAGTTGCGCGCGTTCGGTGATGCGCGTAACTGCACGACTTACGATAACTGGCCTTATGGACTCAAGAATCGCACTGGCTACACGGCTAAGATCGGCGACGATCAATTGAAGAAGCAGCTTGCGGAGAGAGCCGTGACGTACCTGCTTGGAGAACTCGATATATTGCCGCTCGGTGGCTTTGATTCATCGTGTCCGGCGATGGCCCAGGGTCCGACGCGTCTCGCGCGCGGCCAAACCTTCGCCGGCTATGTCAACGCGAAGTACAAAGCGCAACACAAAGCGATCGTCGTCCCGCTGTGCGGCCACAACGCCCGCTGCATGTTCACAGCGGAAATCGCGCTTCCGATTTTGTTTCCGAAGTTGTGAGTAGTCGGCCTTCCCTTCTTCTTTCGCGCGAATTGCGGGACATTCTTCTTGAAAGCCTACGGGTCCAAGTATGGGCTCACTATGGCGTTACCAGGGGTTTAAGCTCCGTAGGAGCGAGATATTTATAGTCGGGCCGCATTAAAACCGACCATGAGCTCCGCAGGAGCGACATGTTTCAGCGGACGGAGTAAGCTCGCGAGCCGCAACATGTCGCTCCTGCGGAGCTGGCCGAAATAACCAAAACTCTACCTATCAATATTCCGTCCCTACGGGACTGGTTGTGCGGTGGCGA
Organism: Pyrinomonadaceae bacterium; assembly: GCA_041492185.1. Classification (GTDB taxonomy): domain Bacteria; phylum Acidobacteriota; class Blastocatellia; order Pyrinomonadales; family Pyrinomonadaceae; genus JAOAPY01. The sequence continues at coordinate 39,991 of JBGPWL010000009.1, forward strand.
ATCTTGTTCAAAAGACAAGAAGCTACGATCCTGGTACACAGAAAGCATTCGAGGGTGCGAAAGAGGTCCCTTTCACGGTCGCGAAACAAACTTCGCTCTTGGTTGTAGCGTGATGCTCTTGATTACGATCTTCTCTGACGGGCGTTCGGTTTCCTCTTCAACCGGATGGCCCATGATCAATTGGGCGCTTTCAATTCCCTGAATCACGCGACCAAACACCGTGTATTTCCGATCGAATTCTGGCGCGCGCCTAAGCGTGATGAAAAACTGGCAGTTCGCCGTATCGCGCGCCTGCGCTTCGGTCAGTCCGGGTCGTCCGGCAAAAGGCTCCATCGCGCCTTTTCTTGCCGCGCCCACCGTGCCTCGCTCGAAGAAAACATCGCTCATCTCGCCCGGCACGTTTGGGTAGGGTGAATCTCCCTGGCCATCGTTTTCCGGATCGCTATCCTTCGACAACGGATCGCCTCCCTGAATCAAGCCTGCGTCGGCATTTACTCGATGGAAGGTCGTGCCGTTGTAGAAGCCTTCATTGATTAGCTTCTTGAACCGCTCGACCATTTTGGGCGCGATGTTCGGATAAAGTTCGATCACGATGCTGCCGAAGTCAGCGGTTTCTATGACCGCAACCTCGCCGTCGGGCACGGGCTTGACTCCTTTTTTTACCTTCGCATCCAGCGCGGCCTCTTCGTCGCTCGTGGCGTCAAAATCCTTGACCGCGGTTTTCTTTCCGCCACAGGCAGCAACGATACTGGCAACCACCAACGCCAGAACCAGGGGACGAACCAAACGATCCACGAAGCCACACGAAAAATCCTGTGCTTTTCGTTGTGTTCGTTCGTGTAATTTCGTGGATCGTGTCGCCATCGTTTTTCGAGAAAGCACCTTCAGAATGCCTTTCTACTGTCGAGCAGGATCGTCACCGGCCCGTCATTAACCAACTCAACCTGCATCATCGCGCGAAAGCTGCCAGTCGCCACCTTGCCGACATTCTTTCGCGCTTGCGCGACAAAATAATCATACAACGGCTCAGCCACTTCGGGCGGCGCTGCGTCGATCCACGATGGTCTTAGTCCGCGACGCACATCCCCATACAAAGTGAATTGCGAAACCACCAGCAGCGCTCCTTCCACATCTTTGAGTGATAAATTCATTTTCCCATCTTGATCGTCAAAGATGCGTAGCGCGACAATCTTATCGACGAGATAATCGGCATCTTTCTGTGTATCGTCGCGCGCGACACCCAACAAAACGACGAGACCTTTTCGGATCTCGCCGACAATTTCTCCCTCAACTGTAACACTCGCGCGCGTCACGCGCTGAACGACTGCTCGCATGCCGAGATTAATTCCTTCGCCTAACAAAATTGTAGACGATGACGCCAGTGACCTTGATTGGAACACCTGACAGCACAGTTGGCGTGAATCGGGCTCGACGAGCAGCTTTCTCGGCAGCGGTTACCAATGCTATATGAACGCCGCCAGCGTCCATAGCCTTCGCGTCGATGACGTTGCCGTTCTCATCGATAGTCACACGAACTCGAACGACCCCTTCCGCGCGCGCTTCAGCCGCCATCATTGGGTAGTCAGGGGCAGGTAGACTAAGAGCTTTGCCGTTTAATACGCCAACTTCAACCATCCTAGGTCCAGAAGACAACTCAGCAATTCGCTTTTGTATCTGCAATCCCTCGTCCCGTCGATTCACCGAAAACAGGAGAGTGGCATAAGCATTTAACGCTCTGATTAACTCAGCGTTATTCGAGCCTTTCATCTCCTCCCTAATCCTAATTACTCGTTGATAGAGCGGTTCGGCTTTCTGGTATTCGCGTCGCAGGCGATAGACTTCGGCCAAATTGAAGGCTGTCTGAGCGACGTCAAGATGCTCAGCACCTTGTAACCCTTCTCTCATCGTGAGGGCACGTTGGAAAAGATCCTCGGCTCTCCTTTCGTCCCGCATCTCATAGACAACAACGGCAAGCTTCTCTAACAATTGTGCGGTGCTCAAGTCGTCCTTGCCGAATGCCTTCTCGTTAACTTTCAACGCCCGGGCGAAGTAAGACTCGGCATCTGAGTATTTCCTTTTTGATCGAAACAACTCCCCGAGGTTAGCCAGCAGAGGTACAAGATCCTTGTGGTCGGGGCCGAGTGCTTTTTCGCGCAATTCGAGGGCGCGCCTCGCCAGCGGAATCGCTTCATCGTACTTCCCTTCGCCGTAAAGTTTCATGACAGTCGCGTTGAGTTCTCGCGACTTAACGAGGTCAGGCGACTGGCCTTGAGGCGGTTGAGAAGCTAGAAAAGCGCCTGGTTGTCCGTTGATTGGCGCAAAGACGAAGCAGGAAACAACTGCGGTAAGAAGCAATTCCTTCAGTTTCATTTTCCTTTCCGCCTATTTCTTCGGCGGTTTGCTTGGACGAATTTCTATGCGGCTGGGCAGCGCACGATCGTCGTGATGCAGCAGATCGAGAACGACGCGAGCGATGTCTTCCGGTCGCAACTGCCAACTCTTCCCTTCGCTCACTTCGTCGCCACCGAATTCAGTATTCACTGATCCCGGCATGATGTAACTCACTTTGATCCCGTCGTGACGCACCTCCTGCATCAACGCTTCGCTGAAACCATTGAGGCCGAACTTCGACGCGTTGTACGCCGCCATCCGCGGATGCGCGTTCGTGCCCGCAAGCGAGGAGATGTTGATGATGTAACCACCGCCACGCTGCTTCATCAGCGGAATCGCTTCGTGGCAACAGTAGAAGACCCCGAACAGATTTGTTTCCAGTACGGCGCGGAAGTCTTCCGGCGAAGTCTCTTCCACGGATTCGAAGATCCCAATGCCCGCGTTGTTGATGAGAATATCAACGCCGCCAAACTCTGAAACCGTCTGCGCGAATAATGACTTCACCTGATCGTAATCGCGCACGTCACAGGCGACTCCCGTTACGTTGCCCTCACCCACCCTTTTCAACTCACTGACCGCCTGCTCGATCTCGTTCGCCTTGCGCGCGCTGATGCACACATGTACGCCACTGCGGACCAGCGCTTCTGCGATGCCTCGGCCGATCCCTTTTGTGCCGCCGGTAACAACCGCGTTCTTTCCATTCAGATTCATTGGCGTAATGCGGCTTCGCCGCCTGATGTGCGGAAAGGCTCTGCCTTTCCGAAAAGCCTGTATCTCTCTGATCTCGTTTCTTCGAGGCGCAGCCTCGAAGAAACGAATAGAAATTAGGGGGGTCGTACCGCCGGTAAGGCAAAGCCTTACCGCACATCGGGGCGGCAGAGCCGCAAAGCTATTTCAGCTTTTCTTTTAGCCGTTCATTCACAATCTTCGGATTGGCTTTTCCTTTTGAGGCTTTTAGCACCTGCCCGACAAAGAATCCGAACAGTGATTCCTTACCGGCACGATAGCTTTCAACCTGCTGCGCATTGGCGGCGAGTACCTCATCGACAATCCGATCGATCTCGCCGGTGTCGGTGACTTGAACGAGCCCCTGTTCTTCAATGATTTCGGCAGCACCTTTGCCGGTCGTGAACATTTCGACCAGCACATCTTTCGCTTGCTTGCCGCTGATCTTTCCTTCGTCCACAAAACGCACTAGCGCCCCGAGCTGGGCGGCGGGCACCGGAGACTTGTTGGCTGTGATTCCAGCATTCTCCAGCTCGCGCAACAGTTCGGATCGAATCCAGTTTGCTGTCGCGCGCGCGTTGCCAGCGCTCGCTTCGACTGCGGCTTCGTAGTAGTCGGCCAGCGAGCGCTCAGCGGTCAGTTGCGAAGCATCCGAGAAAGACAACTCGTATTGTTCGGCAAATCGCTTCGCGCGCGCGTCTGGTAATTCCGGCATCGAGGCGCGCACTTGCTCGATGAACTCTTCGGAAACGATTAGCGGTGGCAAATCAGGCTCGGGAAAATATCGATAGTCGTGTGCCTCTTCTTTCGAACGCATCACGCGCGTCTCGCCCGCACGCTCGTCCCATAGACGTGTCTCCTGAGTCAGTTTTCCGCCCGACTCGAGCGTTTTGATATGTCGCTCGACCTCGAATTCTACAGCGCGCTGCATGAAGCGCACCGAATTTAGATTCTTCAGCTCGACCTTCGTGCCGAACGTTTCGTCTCCAATGCGGCGCACGGAAACATTCGCTTCGCAGCGCAGATTTCCTTTTTCCATATCTGCTTCCGACGCACCCACCCAACGCAGCGCCCGGCGCACGTGATTAACGTAATCATGAGCTTCCCACGATGAGCGAAACTCCGGCTCCGTCACGATCTCGGCCAGCGGCGTGCCGGCGCGATTCAAATCGATATAGGAAAACCGATCGACGTCAGGCAGTCCTTCATGAACGTTTTTGCCGGCGTCTTCTTCGAGGTGCAAACGCGTGATGCGAATCTTTTTCGGTTGCCACTTAACCGGATGGCCGGCCTCGTCGCGCAGCGCAGTCATAATCTCCAATTCGCCTTTGGCGGAGAACGGTTGATCGTATTGCGAGATTTGATAACCCTTCGGCAGGTCAGGATAGAAATAGTTTTTGCGCGCGAACACCGATCGCGGATTGATATGCAAACCAAGCGCAAGCGCCGCGCGCGCGGCTAGTTCCACCACGCGCCGGTTCAAGACAGGCAGCGCGCCCGGCAAGCCGAGGCACACCGGACAGGTGTTGGAGTTTGGCTGGTCGCCAAAACGCGTCGAGCAACCGCAGAAGATTTTTGATTCAGTGCTCAGTTGCGCGTGAATCTCCAGGCCGATAACTGTTTCCCACCCGTTGTGCATGTCTTGAATTGATCTTCGATCTTCGATCTTCGGTCTCCGATTTTTGATTTTTGATTTCAGATAGTTCAGATCTGAGATCTGAGATCTTAGATCTGAAGATCTTAGATCGTGAACTCAATTTCACCTTCGCGGACTAACGAAAACACGACCACCCCCAAGACCGCCGAACCGATGTCCAACAACGTTCCCGCCCGGTGTTACGAAAACCAGCGGGCGCCGTGCGAAGTCCCGATTAAAGTCAAAAGGAAATGCCTGGAGGCACGAAATCCCCGGATTGAATCCGCACGGAGATCCCTGGTTGAATCCCGACGGGAAGCGCCGATGAAAGCCAACTCGGAATCGTGAGTCGAATGGTCCAATCCTATTGTTGGCAATCAAGATGGAGCCGTTTGCTCCATTTAGATATTGATAATCAAGCGAGTCTATGCGCGCGTTGGCGGCGTCTATCTCGCCTTGCAGTTCCGCTTCACGCGCGCGCCAATACCGCTCCGACTCTTCCTGTTTTCTTTTCGCAACTAGTTCATCGAAAACTGCAGCTTCCCGCTCAGCTCGACGCCGCGACTCTTCAAGCGTAGGCAAACCTAATTCAATCCGGCGTTTCTCGTACGCAGCTTCGCCTTCGGTACGCGCGCGCGCATAAGTTTCCAAATCCTTGTTGGTTACGTTACGAGTTTGCGCTTGAGCGCGCGACAATTGAGATTCCCCGGCGCCCGCACGCGCGGATGTTTCAGCTTGTTGCAGCCGTTTCAGAAAACTGCCGGGCGACTCGTTGTTGGCGCGTTCCGTGGCTGGAATATCAATGGCGGCCATCTGGACAGACACGCTCATCCCCGGAGCGGGCTCGTAAGTGAGCACGGTCCGGGTTACGGTGAAGCGCTCGGGAATCTCCATTCGGCGGCCACTGCGTAGCAGCAGGGTGTATGCGCTGGCAGTCGCGGAAAGAACAAACAACAGGCCCAGCGCGAGCAAGACGCGCTTTGCGGTTTTCGTGTAGACAGTCGAATTACGCATGACAATTTGCACCTCAGCGGCTCGAAATCAATTGGGGAGGCGTTGGCGGCCCAGTATAGCATTCGGCCAAAACATGCCAAACCAAGGGGTCTAGCCAATTTTCCCAAAAAACTTTGCAAACATACGGGCAATTTTGGTATACAATCCGCCCCATCCAAGTTCTACTCTCGGGGTTTTTTGAGGCGACGGCATCTTTCCAGCTATACGTTCCGCCGCTAAACGTTGTCAATCCTTTCACCGAAGGAGAGAAGAAGAAATTATGGCAAAGACAGTTTGCAAGCTGGTGGGAGTTATTCTGCTGATCGTCGGCTTGTGTGGATTTACGCATATCCTGGACTTCCTGGGCGCCAGCATAGGTCCCGGTCATGCCACACACAACCTGGTACACATCGTGTCCGGCATACTCGCGTTGTATTTTGGCTTCGCGGGATCATCGTCAAGCGCGAAGGGATTCTGCCTGCTCTTTGGCATTGTCTATCTCGCCTTAGGGGTGATCGGCCTGGCAAAGGGCAACCTGGACATCACCGTTATCAAGCTCATGTTAAAGAAGACCGACCACTTGATCCACATTCTGGTAGGCGTGCTGTTCCTGGCCGGTGGTCTGCTTTCTTCCAAGGATTCTTAGAGCCGGGTTGGTTCGAGTTATCGCGCAGCAGTTCAGAGTGCGAAGGTCCGAAGGCGACCTTGCGGCAAGCCGCGAGATGAATTGCGCCATCGCCGACCTTCCACTCTGAAACTGTCTGCACACGCGAGCCTCATGAGTTTCGCCTAGAACCTAAAGCTAATCCCACCACGACCGGCAATCCCCGACGCGCGAAATCCGTTTTCAAAATAGGTTTGATTGAAGAGGTTTTCCGCGCCCGCGAACATCACTGCGGTTACCCGTTCGCTGACCCGCCGCTCGTAGCTTCCAAAAAGATTCGCCTTTGTGTAACCGCTGAAGGTCAGTTCCGCCTGGCGAAAAGGAAAATCGTTTTCGAAAACCGGAGCGATGTATGAACCAGTGCGGTTCAGATCAAAGTTAAGCGCGAATGCCCGGTAACGTTGGCTGAGCGTCAATCCAAACAAATGCCTGGGGATGACGTATTCCGGCTGAAGACCGCGCGCGGGCACGAAGCGATCGCTGTTCGTGTAAGTGTAAGACGCGCGGACGTCCATCCCGCGCACCGGCGTCGCCTCAAAAAAGCTCTCGACACCGCGCGCCATTCCACCCGGTCGATTGACGTAGCCGCTAAAACGCCCGAGGCCGAGTGGATCGCGAGCAAAGCTAGTAAACGAGATCACTCGTTGCAGTCGAGTGTAAAAGTACGTCACGCCAAACAGCACGCGGTCGTGAACCAATCGCTGATCAAAACCGCCGTCAACACCAATTGACTGTTCTGCCCGCAAAGTCGGATCGCCAAAACGAACAAAGCCGGCATTGGGAAAGGTGCCCTCGCCGAATCGCTCAAACAAAGAGGCCGCGCGAAAACCGTTACCGACGTGGGCACGGAACTTTGTTTTGGTCGAGCGGATGAAATACGCAACCGAGCCATCGCCGGTGATTGAATGTTCCGCCGTAACGCTTTGCAGGAAGCCCGGACGATCCGCGGCCCTGATCCGGTACGACTGCGCGCGCAGACCAATCGAGATCTGCAACCGTTCGTCAAACAGAAAAATCTGATCCTGGCCAAATAACGCAAAGGTGCGCTGCCTGTCAGTCGTGCTATTGAAGGCGCTGAAAGACGGAATCGATTGCTGGAAAAGCGACTCGTGCTCAAATTCAAACCCGGCCGTTGCGACATTGGTCCTGCCGAAATTCGCATTCAGACGACCATCGAGTGTGTCGGTCGTGCCGTTATTGATGCTGTTGAATTCAAAGTCGCCGAACGGGTAGAAGGAAGCGAACCGCGGATCGATCTTCGGTCCATTGTAGTTCCGCCGTCTAGACGAGACGCGTTGATAAGCAAGCGTGTAAGAGAAAGTCTCGTTGACGCGCTGCGAAAGTCTGACCGCACCAGTCAGCAAACGATTGCGCCGTCCCTCATCCGGATTATTGAAGTCCTGGTGAAAGTTTACGCCGGCAATTGCTTGTGGATAGAGCTGCGCGGTTCCGAACGCTGCCGGTAAAGCAAACGGACTGTCGTTGAGTCGCGCGTTGGAAGTTGTCGCGTACACGTTGGCCGCGATTGTGATCGACGGCGTTGCGTTGAATTGGAGTCGTCCGCTGCCCGCACTGTTGCCGTATTGATCGTTACCATCAACGCCGCGCCGGACGTCAATGCGATTCAATCCAAGAGTGAAGCCGGCGCGCTTGCCGATTGCGCCTGAACCCCGTAAGTGCTCGCGAAATGTCGCCAGGCTGCCGCCCTCCCAACCAGCTTCAAAACGAGGCTTGCCGCTGCCGGTGGCCTGAACGAGATTGACCACGCCGCCAATTGCGTTGGTTCCGTAGATCGACGAGCCGGAGCCGCGCAGGATTTCAACGCGATCGAGATCGAGCGGTACCAGATCCGAAATCAACGAAACCGCTGAGCCATTGATGTCTGAAGCATCTCTGACGCGGAGTCCGTCCAGCAGAATCGCGGTATCAAAGTTTCTCTGGCCGCGGAGACGCAGCGTTGTCAACTCACCGAGCGAGCCCTGCTGTTGCACGCGAAGCCCGGGAATGCCGCGCAGAGTTTCGCTCAGCGTCAATCCGTGTTTCGCTTCGATCTGCTGCGCGTCGACCAGCGACATCGCCTTCGAAACTTCGTCGGCGCGCTGCGGCGTGCCCGTCGCGGTGATCACGACGCTTTCGTTGATCGCCTCGATCTTGAGTTTGAGATCGAGGTTTTCGGTTTGCCCGCGAGCCAAACGTATTTCAACAGTTGTCAGCGTTGCGAAGCCGGTCGCTTTCACTTCGACGAAATAGGCGCCCGCTCCCAGATCGTTGAAGGCAAACGAGCCGTTGGCATCGGTGTTTGTCGTGAGCAGCAAACCGCCGCGCGAGCGTAAGCGCACCTCGGCGCCTGCAACGACTGCCCCCTGCTCGTCAGCGATGCGACCGTTGATTGAGGAATTATTCTGTCCGAATGCGACCCCGGACAAAATAAGGATCAGGATCAGCGAGCCCCAACCGCGAAGCGGTTGCATAACGCATCCAATTCTTCTCTGTTCGCTATTTTTCATCTTAGCTTCTCCTGCCCGACGCAGTGCGAGCTGATAGAGAGTGGCGAACAGGTTTCCTGACTCGCGACTTTGATTCCCGAACGAATCGCCTCCGCTCCCGCCTTCCCGAGCATGCTCAGTGGCAAAGTCATGGGAGCTTCGTCGCCGCTTACAGTTGCGTGGGCAGTGGCGGCCTTGCACCGCCTTCCCTAAACCGCCGCTCTTCGGTTTTCAAAATTACCGGCGCGCTTCATGCACCGGCGTTATGCGCGGCACACCCGACACAGGATGTGCGTCAACCAGGACTTCCAAATCGAAAGCTTTGCGCAGAAGCTCAGGCGTTAACACTTCGCGCGGCGGACCAATTGCGATCGCGCGGCCGTTCTTCATCAGCAGTACTCGATCGGCAAATTCCGCGGCGAGATTCACGTCGTGAGTTACTACCACTGCCGCCGCATCGTGATTGTCACATCGACTGCGAACCAGGCGCAGCATTGTTGCCTGATGAGCCAGATCTAGATTCGCCGTCGGCTCGTCAAGCAAATACACCTTTGCTTCGGTAGCCAGCGCACGAGCAAGCACGGCGCGTTGTCGCTCGCCGCCGGAGACTTCATTCATCAAGCGCGATTCAAACCCTTCGAGTTCGGTTTCATTCAAAATGGCGCGCGCGATTTCCACGTCGTGTTCGCTTTCCCAGCCCCACGCGCTTGCGCTCGACCATGCATAGCGGCCACCGAGAATAAACTCGATGACGGTCACCGGAAAACGCAGGTCTGCTTCCTGCGCCACAACCGCAATGCGACGAGCTACAGCGCGCCGCGCAAATGATTTCAGTGGTCTTCCCTCGAGTAAAACCTCGCCGCTGAATGGAACAATCGCGCCGTTGAGCGCACTCAATAAGGTGGACTTGCCAGCGCCGTTCGGACCGATGATCGCGATCACGTCGCCTGGTTTGGTAAGCAAAGAAATCTCTGCAACCGCTTCGCGCAGGCCGTAATGAACCGTGATTTTTCGAGCTTCGAGCATTACCTGGGAGCGCGGACATCCTGTCCGCAGCTTTAACCTCGTTTCAATAAGAAGATGAACAACGGCGCGCCAATCAACGCCGTGATTGCGCCAACCGGCAGCTCGCGCGGGGCAATGATCGTTCGCGCCAGTGTATCGGCGACAATGACAAACGCTGCGCCCGCCAATGCGGATGCCGCAATCACCACACGATTATCGCTGCCAAAGGAAAGTCGCACGAGATGCGGCACCACCAATCCCACGTAACCAACCGAGCCGCTCGAGGCGACGGATGCCCCCACAAGCAGACTCGCGGCCACAAACACAGTCAGCCGCACGCGTCTTACTTCGACGCCGAGATCGAAAGCATCGCGCTCGCCCAACATCATCAGGTTCAGCGATCGCGCATTGGCGATTAAGAACCCGACGCCGACTCCCGCGGCGACCATTGCCACTATCAGCATACTTGTTGTCGTGCCCGAAAGATCGCCCAACAGCCAGAACGTGAACGAGCGAATGCGCGTCGCGTCCATCAGCGTCGTGATGAAAACAATCGCCGAAGAAAGAAAAGTCGTGACTATGACACCGGCGAGGATCAGGCGCTCCGGCGTCGTGCCGGTCCGGCCGCGCGCCAAACGATAAACGACAAATGTGGCCAGCAGCGCGCCGGCAAAAGCCATTACGGGACGGCTCCATTCGTGCGCTCCGAAAAATACGAGCGCCGTCATCGTTCCCACCGCAGCACCGTTCGAGACGCCGAGTAGATATGGTTCAGCGAGCGGATTGCGTAGCAGTGCCTGGTAACCCGCTCCCGCCGTCGCCAGACTCATCCCGACAGCTCCCGCCAGCAAGATGCGCGGCAAGCGAATGTCGAAGAGAATTGCCTGTTGCTCGGACGACAAGCCGCAATTCGTCTTGCCGGCGAGCGCGCACAGCGAACTGGCGAGCGGCAGACGCTGACTTCCTACAACTGAAGCAATCAACAACACGAGCACGAGTAGAAGCAGAAGGAAGCCGCACACAAACAGCGTGCGACCAAACGTCGCGCGCCCCGTGTGAATCGATTGAGAACCACCACTCATCAGATTATTTGAACGCCTCCGGATGCAGCGCGCGCGCCAACTCTTCCAGTCCGTCAACGAGTCGCGGGCCTGGACGTGACAAGTGATCGTCGTTAATTTTATGGACTCTATTATTGAGCGCCGCGGGAGAATTCCGGAGCGAAGCTGCAACTGTTGCGTTTGCTGATCCCATCGAGCCCCCGGTCGGCAAGATGATCGCTTCGGGTCGTGCGGCGAGCGCTGCTTCGTCGCTGTATAGAAAAAACGCCCCCGGCACGTCGGCCGTCACCGAAACGCCGCCTGCACGCCGTACCAGATCAGTCAAATATGCATCGCGGCCAATCGTATACAGCGGCTCTCCAGACACCTGATAAAAGACGCTGACTGGTTTGACTCGCTTAATCGCTGCTTCGACGAGATCGGCGCGCCGGCGCAAATCAGCGACTACGGCCGCGGCCCGATCGTGCTGGCACAACAGGTCGCCAAGGGTGGTGATTGAATGAAAAACTTCCTCGAGGCTGTGCGGATCGGTGACATAAACGGAAATCTTTTGCTCGGCGAGCTGTTTTGTAAAAGCTTCCAGCTGTGACGCCGTCGAGACCATTACGATCTGCGGTTTGAGCGCGATTATCCGCTCGATGCTCGGATGCATCGTGTCGCCAATTTTCGCAACGTGCTTCGCCTCCGGCGGATAATCGCAGTATTCAGTGTTACCGACGAGCTGTGCGCCGGCGCCGATTGCATAGACGATTTCCGTTAGATTTGGGGCGAGCGAAACGATTCTGTCGATGTGCACGGGGACAGTGACCTGGCGGCCTGCGTCATCGGTAACTGTGCGCATCGAACCAATGCCGGCCAGCGGAACTTTTGTATCGCGCTTCCAACAGGCGAAGTCGAAGACTAACGCGGCAGCCAGCAGCAGCGTTGTGAAGCAACGATATGATCGTGATTTTGAAAAAGTGTATTTCAATAAAAAGTCCCGCCGGCCTCCTGCTCTCTTTGCGAAAGGAACAGGCTGTCGGCGGGACTCGGATGATGCAAGAAGCTGAGACCCGTGCGGCCTGAACACCCTTGCGCGAGGCGTTCAAATCTCAAATCTCAGATCTCAAATCAGAGATCTCAGATATGAAGGAAAGGCTGCAAAAGCGTCCGTGGCAGGTCTCCTGGCTTATAGAGTTCGCCGAAAACTGGCGGCTCTCATCACAGTGGCGCGACCGCGCGGGCTTCTCACCCGCTTCCCTATTCTCCTCGCCCTTGCGAGGCACCCGGATGCTTCATGATCCAAAGAACAATGAATTCGTCTGACTGCGCCGGACACTATCATGCACGCGCGCCACGTGTCAACGCATGCTCGATGAATTGTCAGCGTGACTTTGCCGTCGCCTCAATCGTCAAGTAAGATTGGCAGGATTCACATAAACCAGTTGGAGTCTCGCGGAAAGCAAATGATCAAAACCGTCGAATGGACCGATGAAGGAATTCGCATGATCGATCAGCGCCTTTTGCCGGGCGAAGAGAAATACCTGATGCTCAGATCATGCGAAGAGGTGGCGGAAGCAATCAAGAAGATGGCGGTGCGCGGCGCGCCCGCGATTGGCGTGTCCGCGGCAATGGGACTGGCGCTTGGTGCAAGTCAGTCAGTCAGCACCGCGGCGGCGGACCTTCAGTACGATTTCGATTACCTATGCGAGATGATGAGTCAGACCAGGCCGACAGCCGTCAACCTTTTCTGGGCCATCGAAAGAATGCGCGAGGCATTCAAGCGCGCCGCGAGTCGCACAGAGGATGTTAAGGAGATCAAGAAAGCGCTGGTCGACGAGTCGCGGCAGATCCTGAAGGAAGATCTTGATGCGAATCGATCAATTGGCCGCTTTGGCGCCGAATTAATCCCTGACGGAGCGACGGTCTTGACGCACTGCAACGCGGGCGCTCTGGCAACCGCGGGCGATTACGGCACCGCGCTCGGTGTGATTCGCGGGGCGCGCGACGCGGGCAAACGCGTCGCGGTTATTGCTGACGAGACGCGGCCGTTCCTGCAAGGCCTGCGTTTGACTGCCTGGGAGCTGGCCAAAGACAACATTCCCGTCACGGTAATTACCGATAACATGGCAGGACATGTGATGAAGGGCGGAAAGGTTGATGCAGTAGTGGTCGGCGCCGATCGCATTGCCGCCAATGGTGACGCGGCAAACAAGATTGGCACGTACATGGTCGCTGTGCTCGCTCGGCGGCACAACATTCCATTCTACGTTGCCGCGCCAATCACGACGCTGGATTTATCTATTCCCTCGGGCGATCAAATCACTATCGAGGAACGCGACCCGCGAGAAGTAACACACATGCGCGATCAGCAGCTTGGGCCTGACGGCGTTGCGGTTCACAATCCTGCCTTTGATGTAACACCAAACGACCTGATCACCGCGATCATTACCGATAAGGGTGTCGCTCGTCAGCCATATGTCGAGAGCTTGCGGCGGTTAGCGGAGGAGAAGAGTGTGAGTTCGAAGGCTTAGGCAATTAGTCCGACAAACTTTATAGTTTGTCGTGATCTTCGCAGCAGGCTTTTCTCGTTAGCAGACGACAAACTGAAGTCGGACATTTTCAGCGTGTCACTGTTTCGCGAAGCGGCTCTGCTTCCACCAGTCGATCGTCAGTTGCAATCCTTCGCGCAAACCGACGCGCGGCTCAAAGCCCAGCAACTCGCGCGCGCTCGTGATATCTGCCAGACTGTGTCGGACGTCGCCGCTTCGCGCGGCCTGATAATCAGCGCCTACCTCGCTCTTCCCAGTCAGGCTCTTTAACTCATCGAGGAGTTGATTAAGAGTGATTCGCTCGCCGTTGGCAATGTTGATGACGCGACCTATCCCCCGTGTAGTTTCCGCCGCGCGAAGATTCGCCTCAACGACGTTGTCGATGTAGGTGAAGTCACGCGACTGTTCGCCGTCGCCGTAAATGACCGGACGTTCGCCGCTCAGTAGCGCGCTGATGAAGCGAGAAATCACACCCGAATACTGCGAACTGGGATCCTGACGCGGACCAAAAACATTGAAGTAGCGAAGCGAAACAGTTTCCAAGCCGTAAACTCGCGTGAATACCTGACAGTAATATTCGCCAAACAATTTCGCCGCAGCATAAGGCGAAAGCGGTTCGGGCAACATGTCTTCCTTTTTCGGCAGGGTCGGCTGATCTCCATAGGCGGAACTCGACGCGGCATAAACAATCCGGCGCACCTGCTGCTCGCGCGCCGTTGCCAGCAACGTGAAGGTGGCGTCAACGCAAGCGGTGTGCGTCTCTCGCGGATTCTCCACCGATCGAGGCACGGACGGAAGGGCTGCTTCGTGAAAAACCAACTCGACGTCTTCAAGGGCGCCCGACATGGCACTTTGATCTGCCATGCTCGCGTGAATAAAGTCGAAGTCCCCGCGAATGTCCTCGAGGTTCTCACGATGGCCAGTCGAGAGATCATCAATCACGCGCACGCGCGCACCGCTGGCTGCCAGCGCTGCTGCGATGTGCGAGCCGATGAAGCCCGCGCCGCCAGTAACCAAAACTATTCCAGAAAGAGCCATACCAAAAAAGTCGTCACCGGCCGACGCCAACATACTCGAAACCCAGCTCGCGCATATCGCTCGGATCGCAAATATTTCGCAGGTCCGCAATCTTCGCGCTGCTCATAAGATCACGAATACGTCCCATATCAAGCGCGCGAAACTGGTTCCACTCAGTTACAATTACGAGCGCATCAGCACCGGCTACCGCTGCATATTCATCTTCAGCGAAGTCGACGTCGGGCAGTATCTTCCGGGCCTCCGTCATTGCGGCTGGATCGTAGGCGCGAACGCGCGCGCCTTGCGCGAGCAGGCCGTGAATAATGTCAACCGCCGGCGCTTCGCGCATGTCGTCTGTCTCCGGCTTGAAAGCAAGGCCCAGCACTGCAATCGTCTTGTCTTTGAGGTCGCCGACAAGCTTTTCAATCTTCGGCAACATCGCGCGACGCTGGCGACGGTTCACTTCGATTACCGCGTCAACGATCAGTGAATCGCATTCAAACTGCCGCGCCACTGACGAGAGCGCCTGCGTGTCCTTAGGGAAACAGGACCCGCCAAAACCCGGACCCGGATGCAAAAACTTCTTGCCGATCCGGCGATCCATTCCCATCGCTCGGGCCACGTCATGCACATCACAACCGATCTTTTCGCACATGTTCGCGATCTCGTTGATGAATGAAATCTTCGTGGCCAAAAAAGCATTCGCTGCGTATTTGGTCAGTTCGGCTGCTTCCAGCGAAGTAGTCACGAACGGGGCCTCGATCAGATAGAGCGGACGATAAAGATCGCGCATGATCGCGATCGCTTCTTCGTCGCGGCTGCCAATCACAACCCGATCGGGCCGCATGAAATCGTTTATCGCCGCGCCTTCGCGCAGAAATTCCGGATTCGAAACAACGCCGAAATTCGTTCGCGTCTTTTGGCGCTGACGGACTAAGTCTCGAATTCGTTCTCCGGTTCCGATGGGCACGGTAGACTTGGTTACGATCACCTTGTAGCCATTCATGTGCTCCGCAACGGAGCCGGCGGCAGCCTCGACGAAGCTTAGATCGGGCGAACCATCTTCCCTGGGCGGAGTTCCGACTGCCAGAAAAATTACCAGAGCTTGCTCGACCGCCTGCTTGATATCGGTGATAAACCTCAGCCGCCCTGCGTGAACATTCTTCGCCACCATTTGTTCGAGGCCTGGCTCATAAATCGGCATTATTCCCGCCGCCAGCCGCTCGATCTTTCCGGCGTCAACGTCCACGCAAGTCGTATCTACGCCAAACTCGGCGAAACAGGCGCCGGTGACTAAGCCAACGTAGCCGGTGCCGATTACGGCAATGTGCATTTGAAAGCGACCTTTGGAAAAGGATTAGGAAAAGCCTGGCTGGTTGAATACAAAACTTTGCGGGCCAAGCACGACCCAGAGTCGCGTGACCCGCAAGTTACATCCACATGACCGCGCGCTATGAATTCGCGGCGCAGTGTTTTTTTCGGAACGTGTCAAGCTAACTTCGACAGCCTATTTAGTAGGGCTGACGACGATCACTGTTCCGCCGAAGTTCAGATCATTGTTATGTCTCGTAGCGTAAATGATCGCGGCAACCGCACCACCAGTAGCCAACAACAACGCTGCGAGCGCGCCACCACTGAGCTTGTGGTCGTCGTCGTCACCCTTCTTAGCTTGTGGCGTACCGGCAACTGCACTCTCACCTGCGGCTATCTGCTTGACCGCGCCGTTCGACTGGTGCAACTCAGCAAGGCCAGACTCTGTCGTAACCGAAGTATTGCCCTTCTCAACGTTCACGCTAAACGAGGTGGCCTTGGTTCCATCAACCACCACGAAACCATCCCTTGTCGTGAGATTGACGCGAACACCTGCTGGTGTCGAAATGCGTGCTCGACCAGAATCCAACAGTCCCATTATGCTGTTGTCCGTAAAGCTGAGCTTCAGACTGCTGTTGGCCGAAAGTTCGACTCGACCAAGCTTGCTCAGACTCACGGTAGCGCTGCTGTCCTTCGCGGTGACGATAACGCTGTCCGAGAAGATTGTTCCGCCGGAAATAACCTTCTGGCCGTCGACCGTAACCTCGCCCGCTATCGATAGAGCTCCTGAGCGCGCTCCCGGCGTCGCCAATGCGATCATCGAGTAGACAGTCAGGACGGCCGCCGCTGCACACAGCGCGATGAACTTGCGGCTCCAAGTTTTGTTAGTCATTAACCCTTCCTCCCGTTTTGTGAAACAAATCCAATTGCGTACCGCGACGGCTGAATATTCGCGGGAGACAAATTCCTCTTTCTGTTTCCCGTCTCAGCTCCCTGTGCGAAACGCCCAAAAGGTACAATGGCGAGCCACAAAGGCTGTAACACTTCGCTTTTTACACGAAACACTAGCCCTGTGTCAACAATCATTTAGCCTGACTTTTACACAAAACTGTGCTTTTTTCAGACCAGCCGCGAGAGGATACCACGCGAGGCACTGATAGTCTAGGAGTTTCTTGGTAAGTAATCGTATGGATCGCGGCCCAACGGCGCCCTCTAGTCTTTCTTCGAAGAACAATAAACCGACTGAGGCGAGTCTCTTAGATTCACGCGCTTACTTGCGCGTCATCAAGGATTTACGACCCGCCGAGGTCGAGTAATCAGCTCAACGCGCTTTGAACCAGCCACACCGGCCGGCGAGTTAGTCTGGTTGGTTGCGTGGCTTCGCGGCTTGAGCTCCGCCTGTTCATATGGGTCAAGACGCACAAATACATAAAAGGTCTCGCCCGAACGTACCGAACCCAGGAACTTGAATTTTTCGTTTAGCACTTGACCCGGGCGAAGACGCTCCGGCTTGGGTGGGCGATCAAACAAAGTCCCCATTTCGTCGCGCGCGACTGCTTCCAGTTCCGGTAGATAGTCGTTGCGGGTCTCGCGTGCGAGCCGAATGGCGATCTCTCTCAGTGCGCGAATCCGATTGGTGTTGCGAACATAGTACGATCTGCTGATCTCGCGACGACTCACGCGATCATCAACAACCTCTTGTTCGTTTCGTAGATATCCAAGATAGGCGCGAACGACCGGTCCAAACTCCTCGTCCCCGTCAGTCTGTCGCCTCTGTGCGCCAGCCGTCAACGCCCAGCCAAACACTATTGGAACAAGCAAAAATAACTTGAGTGTGGCACCGGAACTTCGCATATGGTGATCGATCGGACTTCCTGGACCTCCTTGTGGAAGATTATATCAGTATCGCGCCGGTCGCATTGCGCGCCTGTTTCACCAATGTTACATTGATCTTCCGATCTAGTATAAGGGCGGGCGCTATTGAACTCATGGCAGAGCCGACTTCAAAAACTGAGCTCTCAGGAAAGCAAGTTGCGCTGGGGATCACGGGCGGCATCGCCGCTTACAAGGCCGCTGAAATCCTGCGCGGATTGCAGCGAGCGGGCTGCACTGTGCGCGTGGCGATGACAAAGCGGGCCTGCGAGTTTATCCAGCCCCTTACGTTTCGCGCCTTATCAGGCTCGCATGTGATCGTTGACGACTACGCACCGGACAATCCTGATCCGATCGCGCACATCACTTTCTCGCAGACAGTCGACTTGCTGGTGATTGCGCCGGCCACAGCGAACATCATCGCCAAGTTTGCCAACGGCATAGCCGACGACTTCTTGACTTCGACCTATTTGGCGTCAACCGCACCCGTCCTGATCGCGCCGGCGATGAACACCAGCATGTGGAATCATCCCGCCACGCAACGCAATTTGGATCGGTTGCGTTCCGACGGGGTCACCATTGTGGAACCGGACGAAGGCGAAATGGCGTGCGGCACCATTGGCCCGGGGCGGTTAAGCGAACCAGAGGTAGTTGTCGCTGCGGCGCTTGATCTTCTGCGAGCCTCAGCAAGAGGCACTCGCCGCGATTTAGCTGGCGAGCACATCTTGATCACTGCGGGAGCCACGCGAGAAGAGATCGATCCCGTTCGCTTCATCTCGAATCGCTCTTCCGGCCGGATGGGGTTTGCGATTGCCGAGGCGGCGCATAGTCGTGGCGCAAAGGTGACCGTAGTTGCGGGTATCACGACCGTCGGTCCGCCTGCCAATCTGAATCTGGTGCGCGTTCAATCGGCGGAAGAAATGCGCAAGGCAGTGATGAAGGAGATCGATGGAGCTACGGTCTTCATCGGGGCCGCCGCTGTAGCCGACTATCGTCCGGCCAGTCGCGCGGAAAACAAAATGAAGAAGTCAGATTCCAGCACGACGCTGACGCTGGAGCGGACCAGCGATATACTCAGCGAAGTTGCAAGCGCGCGGCAAAACGGGCTCCTGGCAATCGGATTCGCAGCCGAAACTGAAAACGTTATTGAGAACGCAATACAGAAACTGCGAAACAAGAATCTCGATGCGATTGTGGCCAATGACGTCAGCAACGGCGCCGGTTTCGATACTCTGACGAATAGAATCGCAATCATCACGCATGATCGGCAGGACGCACTCGAACTGCCGCTAATGTCCAAACTCGACGCCGCACATCGCATCCTGGATGAGGTTGTTCGGCTGCGGGGCGCAAACAAAAAGATCCGATAGTTGTTGAGTTTTCATGACACTCGAATCCATCTCCCAGGAACTGCGCTCGCTGATCGATGAAACTAAAGAGCAGCTCACGTACCTTCGAGAACTTGGAGTTGAGGATTTGGAAGTCTCGTCAAACGAGTTGGTGGGCGTTCATGAAATTCCTGCCGAACCGCTGGTCGTTGGCTCTCCACCAAGTACACGGCGACCTTCCCCACTTGAGAGACCAGCATTCCGGACTCCGCAACAATCGCCAACGCGGTCGCCAACAAAACCAGTTGCGGCACCTCTACCACAAGACACATTGTTCGGGAACATTTTCGCGAAGGCAGAAAATCGTTTGCCTGAATCAAACGAAACGTTCGACCAGATCTGGGACGACGTGGGCAACTGCATGCGTTGTCCACTTTGTCACGGGCGCACCAACGTCGTTCATACCGAAGGAAATCCGAGCGCTCGCCTTATGTTTGTGGGCGAAGCGCCCGGCGCAGATGAGGACGCGCAGGCACGCCCGTTTGTTGGTCGAGCCGGTCAATTGTTGACAAAGATTATCGAGGCGCTCGGCCTGAAGCGCGAAGACGTTTTGATCGGCAACGTGAATCGCTGCCGGCCGCCGGGAAATCGCGCGCCGACGGCGGAAGAAGTATCGATGTGCAAGCCTTTTTTGCTGCGCGAAATCGCCGCCGCTCGTCCGGAAGTGATCGTCGTCCTCGGGAACACGGCGATGAAAAACCTGTTGGAGACGAAGGAAGGAATTACTCGCGTGCGCGGACAGTTTCAGAGTTTCAGGGGCATCAAAGTCATGCCGACGTTTCATCCGGCTTATCTCTTGCGCGATCCTTCGAAGAAACGCGAGACCTGGGACGACTTGAAGAAAGTGCGAGACTATCTCGACAATACAGCGAGCTCACATGACTAACGTGGCTGCGAACAGCGACTATTGCCACGCCGGTCTTTCCCAATCCCGAAATTCGCGCTAACTTTTCCGAGTGCCAAAGAACACCGCAACTCGCATTGGCTCCTCGACCGACGGCGGCAGAAGTCAGGCCCCTCGTGAGTCCGCGCCTCAGTACGCCGATGTGGCAGTCCCAGTTCACGTGAATCTGATCTTTACGTACCGGCTCACTGAATCGATGCGGGACGTTGCGCAGGTCGGCGCACGCGTGATGGTCCCACTGGGACGCAAACTCACCACGGGCTATGTGGTCGGTTTGCGCGACAATCTCAAGCCGAGTTCGAGTCTGGTTGAATCCGAGATCAAGGAAGTCGCGGAACTACTGGATCTCGAACCCGTAGTCACGCCGGAAGTGCTGCAAATCACCCGTTGGGTTTCTGATTACTATGCCTCGCCCTGGGGCGAAGTGATCAAGGCCGCGCTGCCGCCCGGCATCAGCGCAGGCGTTGAGCGGTTTCTGTCGATCACACCGAAAGGAAAAGAGGAACTATCGAACCTTCGTACGACAACAATCAAGGCGCGACTGCTTGCGTTGATTGCCAACAGCGGCGAGCTTACTTTTCGCGCGGCGGCAAATACTCTTGGACAGAAACAGGCGGGCCATGCGGCACGCGAGCTTGAGCGGGAGGGCCTGATCCGAATTCTGCAGCGGCAAAGCGGCAGTGCGGTCAAGGAAAAAATTCAGCGGGCGGTGCGACTGCGCTCATCGATTCCGTTGGACAATGCCGGCGGCGACCGCAAGCCCACGACGGCGCAATGCCGAATCATCGATACGCTAAACGCCGCTGAGGGAGCTATGTCAATCAAACAACTGCTCACGGCGGCGGACGTCAGCGAATCAGCCATTAAGACGCTGCAAAAGCGAGGCGTTGTCGAATTCTTCGATCAACCGGTGCGCCGCGATCCGCTCGCAACGGCAGTTATGCCGCAGGCGCACGCGCACGAATTGACCGCCGCCCAGCTTTCCATTCTGCGCGAGATCGAAAGACCTCTGGCGCAGAAAAGCTATGCGACATTCCTGCTCCATGGCGTCACCGGCAGTGGCAAAACCGAGGTCTATTTACGCGCAATGCGCACAGTGCTTGAGCTTGGCCGCTCCGCGATGATGCTCGTGCCCGAGATCGCGCTGACGCCAATCTTCTCGCGTCGCTTGCGCACTGAGTTTGGCGATCAGGTCGCGATCTTTCATTCTTCGTTGTCAAAAGGTGAACGCTTTGACGAGTGGACCAGAGTAAAGAATGGCGCGGCGCGCATAGTCATCGGCACTCGCTCGGCGGTCTTTGCGCCCATCAACGATCTGGGTCTCGTAATCGTCGATGAAGAGCATGAGTCGACTTATCGCCAGCAGGACTCTCCCTATTACAACGGACGTGACGCCGCGATAGTGCGCGCGCAAAAGGAATCCGCGGTTGTGGTCCTGGGCTCGGCTACACCGTCGCTCGAATCATTTCACAACGCTCGCACGGGTAAATATCAGTACCTTCAACTGCCGGATCGGATTGCTAATCGGCCGATGGCTAGCGCCCGCATCATCGACATGCGCGAAGTCTTCGCGCGCTACGGTAAGCCGCGAGTCTTTTCCGATGAACTGCTCACCGCGATCGAAGAAACCAACAATCGTGGCGAGCAGGCGATCATCCTGCTTAACCGTCGAGGCTATTCGAGCTTTGTGCTCTGTCGTTCGTGCGGCGAATCGATCCACTGCCCCAACTGCGATGTGACGCTCACGTATCATCGCAGCGAACGCGTCATTGTTTGTCACTACTGCAATCACCGGCAGGCGGCTCCTTCGCTTTGCCCCAATTGCTCGGGAAAATATATCTACTACGTGGGTGAAGGGACGGAGCAACTTGAAGAGATGTTGAGAGAGATCTTCCCTGCTCTGCGCCTCGCCCGGATCGATCGTGACACGACGTCGCGGCGCAGCCTGTTTGAAAAATCTTTGTTCGACTTCAGCGAAGGCAAGCTCGATATGCTGGTCGGCACACAGATGCTCGCCAAGGGCCATGATTTTCCCAATGTGACTCTGGTGGGCGTCGTTTCGGTTGATGCGGGTTTGCAGCTACCCGACTTTCGCGCTGCCGAACGAACTTTTCAATTGATCACGCAGGTAGCGGGTCGCGCGGGTCGCGGCGATCGCCCGGGTCAGGTGCTGATTCAAACCTATCACCCGGATCATTACGCGTTGCGCCATGCTTGCGCGCAGGACTACCAGGGGTTTTACGACGAGGAGATTCGCTATCGCCAAAACCATTCGTATCCGCCGTTCGTCGCGCTCGCGACGTTGCTGGTTCACGGGCCCGACCTCAAACGAATCAGGGCCACCGCCCTGACATTGCGAAGAGAGTTGGACCTCGCCAATCGCGACCGAGCCTGTCGCATTCTCGGCCCGGCGCCGGCACCGCTGTCCCGGCTTAAGGGCGAGCATCGTATTCAACTGTTCCTCAAATCGCGCAGCCGGCGCCAATTGCGCAAGCTTATCGATACTGCGGTCGCTGCCGTTATCGGTAGCGGACACAACCCCCGCACAATAAACGTTGAAATCGATCCCATCTCAATCATGTAAACGGCGTGCGCGTTTCCCGCCTTGTGCGCTAAACTCTGGCCATGAAACTCTCCGAACTTGCTACGCTGACAAGCGCGCGTGTCGAAGGCACCTCTGCGGATATCGACATCGACGGCGCGGCGGGATTGGACCAGGCTGCATCCGGCCAGGTCACGTTTCTCGCCAACCCGCGCTACACGCCGCAGGTGAAGACAACGCGCGCGTCGGCGATCTATCTCGGCGATGGTGTTGAAGCGGGCCGTGACGACATTGTTGTGCTGCGCGCAAAAGATCCGTATCTCGCTTACACTCGCGCGCTGCGGCTCTTTCATCCGGAGCCCGCGTTCGAACGATTCATTCACTCGTCTGCGGCAATCGATCCCACGGCAAAGATCGCTGACCATGTCTGGATCGGAGCGTGTGTGGTTATCGGCCGCGAGGTTGAGATCCGCGAAGGCGTGCGCGTCTATCCTAATGCAACGATCTATGACAACGCCGTTATCGGCAAAGATTCCGTCATTCACTCAGGCGTCGCAGTGCGCGAAGCTGTGCTGATCGGCGAGCGCGTCATCATTCACAACAATTCGGTCATCGGTTGTGACGGTTTTGGTTATGCGAAGGACGAAGAGCGGCGCTGGTTGAAGATTCCGCAGACTGGTCGAGTGGTTATCGAAGACGACGTGGAGATTGGCGCCGGCACCACCATCGATAAAGCATCTGTGGGCGAGACGCGCATCGGGCGCGGCACAAAGATCGACAACCTCGTTCAGATTGGACACTCGTGCACGGTCGGCGAAGACTCGCTGCTCTGCGCACAGGTCGGTCTCGCCGGCAGCTCGAAAATCGGCAATCGCGTGGTCCTTGCGGGGCAAGCGGGCGTGGCGGGCCATAACAAAATCGGCGATGACGTTGTGCTCACGGCCAAGAGCGCCACCAGTCATGACGTGCCTGACGGAAAAATGATCTCCGGCATTCCGGCTTTCGACAATCGCGATTGGCTTCGTTCAACCGCGGCGTTCAGAAGACTGGGCGAGATGCAACGAAAAATAAGAGAACTTGAAAAAAGGTTGGCTGAGGTCGCGGCAGGCAAGGAATGATTTCAGCCAAGCGTTATTTCGCCCTTACGAAAATCAATGGTTACGATGTGACCGCGAAAGAAGTCCAGGCCTAACAACCCATCAACCCCTGCGCTCGGCGGTAAGGTGTGACACAAGACATCGAATTGCGGTCGCTCCTGCCCGAGTGCGCGTAGTCGCCTCAGGTTCACTACGGGCGCGAACTCCACGCCGCTTCCCGTAGTTATCTGAACTCGATCTGGAGAAAGGCCAGGGTCGTATACGAGGGACACCAGCATGCCCGCGTTGATCACTGTGCTGGTCGCTCCTGTATCAAGCGCAAGCCGGAGCACCGCAGCGCCGGATACGCCAACTATTTCAGCTTGGACGACGATAAGCCCTTGGTGAGGATCGAAGGCAGAACTCATAGAACAATTGCGGTATCTTTTGGTAGCGTTCCGGTGTAGAGCATTGCAAAACGCTTCGGCCGTAGTTCGACAGCCTTGCGATAGACTTCGTCCCGATCCTTGCTGTGGTAAATGACCTGTCCGCTTTGCACTTGAAGTGAGTCGTCAGTTTGCGGATCTCCAACAAGAATCCACTCAGAATGGAATTGCGACTGGATTTCTGCGATGGTCAGTACCTCATTCATAACGTTTACTCACTGGCGCGTTGCTCGTAGCTATTCTGATCGCTTCCGGGCCATCCGTCAATTAAGCTCAGGTCACGGCCCCACCATCAACGATCACCACTTCGCCGTTCATAAAGCTGTTACGATCGCTGACCATGAACGCGGCAAACTCGGCAAGTTCCTCCGGACGGCCGAGGCGGCCGGCTGAGGCCCAAAAGTCGTGCATCTGCAGCAGACGTTCCGGCAAGGCTTGAGCGAGATCGGTATCGAATATTCCCGCTGCGATGGCGTTTACCTTCACGCCAAAGGTGCCGGCCTCGCGCGACAGACATTTCGTAAAACCAATCATCGCCGCCTTTGACGTCGCGTAGTGAACCGACGTGGGCAGCGCGCGCAGCGCCCCGATCGAAGTAATGTTGAGGATGCTCCCTTTGCGCTGCCGGATCATCTGCTTGTAGATCGGCTTCGTGACCGCAAACAGACTGTCGACGTTGGTGTGGATCACTTCGTCCCAGGCGCGATCGGTCGTCGTGGCAAAGTTATCTCCGCGATTGATCGCCGCGTTGTTCACAAGAATATCGATGCCGCCCCACACCTCAACAATTTCTCTGGTTAGTCGCTTCAATCCCAGCCGGTCCGTTACGGAGACTTTGAAAGAGAGCGCGCGCTTGCCGAAGGCTTCGATCTTGCGACGAACCTCCGCGGCGAGATCGTCGCGCGACCCGTAATTGAACGCTACATCAGCGCCCTCGCGAGCGAACAACTCGCAGATCGCCGCGCCAATGCCTCGCGTTCCGCCGCTCACAAACGCGCGCTTACCTTCAAGCAAGAGACTCAAGGCTCAGGTTCTCCCCAAAAAATCCCGCTTCGACGAACGCAAGCGGGCCCGGAATTGATCTCGATCGTTTGTCGAGAGGAAATTAAATCCGAAAAGTGTGCGCCAGTCAACAAACACGTCAGGCGGCGCTCACGTCGCTGAGCAACGGCTCTTCATCTGCCTGGACCGCGGCGGGCAGCAAGGCCGCAATCTCTTCAACGATGTAGCGCGTGGCATTCGGAATCGCCACACCCAGCGTCGCCGCGCGCATGGCCGAATAGTGCGCCGTGTCCTCCACCATCCGACGAACCACCGGCACGATGTCTTTTGCCTGTTTCAGCAAAATGCCCGCGCCACGTTTCAGGATCAAGTTGGCTGTGCCGGCCTCCTGCGGCATCGGGTCGGTAATAACGTCGGCGATGATCGGGATGCGACAGGCCAGCGCTTCGAAAGTTGTCAAGCCGCCAAGTTTGGAAATCATCACGTTCGCAGCGCTCATCAACTGTTCAACGTGTTCGGAGTAGCCGATGACTTTGATTGGAAAAGGAGCTTGCAAAGCGATCGACTCGGCGGTGGCTCGCAGTTCTTCATTCTTTCCGGCAAGAAAGATCGCCTGAATGTCCAATTCGCCACGCACCAGCTCGCGAAATATCTGCGGAATGTTGCCGCCGCCTTCCCAGCCAGCGTTCACAAAAACCGTGAACTTCTCCGGATCGAGACCGAGCGCGCGGCGCGCGGCCTGCGCGGCTGCTTCATCCGCAAACGCGAACTTCGGATGCACCGGCATGCCGGAAATCTTGATGCGTTCCGGCGCGACGCCGTAATCGATTAACTGCCGCCGAGCTTCTTCGCTGGCCACGAGATACAGCGTCACATCATCGCAGGCCCAACCTTTCCAAAAGCCGTAACATGGATCGGTCACCACCGACACCAGTGGAACACGATCGGCAAGTTTCAATTCCTTGAGCACTCGCGCAAAGATGTGTTGCGTGAGCGGATGAACACTGACAACGACATGCGGGCACCAGCGCTCGAAAAGGTCTTGCACATAGCCGATGCAACGGGTATGGAAAAACTCGCGTGTCTCGGGCCGAATGCGGTTCATGGCCCAATAGAAATATTTCATCCAGCCCTGACGGTTCCGCAAAATCCAATTGTAGAGCCGCACCAGCTTGGCCGTGATTTCGTGTGATTCTTCAATCGCTCGAACCACGCGAACGGTGTACGAGTGGCCGGCGAAAAACTTCTGCACGCCGGCAACAATCGCGGCCGCGGCCGAACGGTGACCGCCGCCCGTGTCAGACGAGATGATCAGGATCTTAGGAACTCGCGAGCGAAACATGTTTTTCGGATTCTAAATCCGGGATTTGAAATTTGAGATCTCAGATCTCAGATTGCCAAATGCTGGTAATGAACTCAGGCTCTCGCCGTCACGCCGTCGACTTGCGCTTCAACTCGATCCATTCCGCGCCGCGCCTTCTTCATCTCGCGCTCGAGTCTCTTGATCTTGATCAAGTGTGCTGGGTTGAAAGGCAGCGACGGGTAATAGCTGTTTGATTCGTGCGTGCAGAAACAACCGTCCGCCGCTTTCTTGCGACGCTCTTGCATGGCAGGCGAAAGCCAAAGCTTTTGAAAGTTCCAGTCGAACTCGCGCAGGTTGCCGATAGGCGCGAGGTTTTCGCAGGACGAGACGGTGCCTTCGTCATAGATGACGCCGCCGGCCGTACCCGCGTAGCACGTCATCTGCGCTTTTTGCGTTTCCTGGGTCTTCGCGATCAGGCCGTGCATGTAGATATCGATCGCCGCTTTGAAAAATCCGGCCTTACCGCCGTAATTGTTTTTGATCGCCGCATGACGCGAGTCGTCGTCGATCATCTGCGCCAGCTTCGCGTAGCGCGAGTGATCGATCTCCAACTCTTTCGGATCGGCTGAGGGCGGACGAATGTAGTTGAAGTTTACCTTGTCCGCCTTCAATTCGTATTTCAAAAAGTCGTACCACTCGAAAATCGTGTCCTGATTCGAATTCATAAAGCACGTGCACGTCTGCACGTCGAGGCGCTGGTACTCTTTCTTGATGGTCTGCAATTGGCGCGCGGTGTCGATGACAATGTCCCACGATCCGGGCTTCTGCCGAATCTTCTCGTGCTGATCTTTCAGGCCATCGATGCCGAGCGCGACCGTCACGTTCAGACTGGGGCACTCTTCGAGGATGCGCTTGACGTCCGGAAAGATGCGCTTCTGAATCTGCCCGTTCGACATGATGTAGATCGATTCGAGTTTGTTGTTTTCGTAGAACGCGCGCGCAATCTCCGGCAGGTCCTTGCGCGTAAACGGTTCGCCGCCGGCCAGGATCAACACGCCCAGATTGCCGCCCAGCGTCTCAGAAATCTTTTCAATCTCATGCGTCTTCATTTGCAGCTTCTTACGCGGCCGATCGTCCAGCTCTTCCGTAAAGAAACAGTGCGTGCAACGCATATCACACACAGACGTAACCAGAATGTTCAGCAAAACGGGCGAGAACGGCTGACCAATGGCCAGTTTTGCGTAGCGTTTAAGCAGCTCTCGTGTTGTGAAATCCATCTCGAACCTCTAAATCAAATGTCCTCTTCAAGAAGATCGTCAACTGGCATCGACCAGTCCGGAACAGCCGGTTCGGCATCGGCAATTTCGCCACGATGAAAAACCCGAGGGTCGTTTGGCTTATCCGCTCCATAGGATTTGATCACATCATCGCTTAATAGGTCCACATCCCAAACCACAAGAGTGCTGGCTGCAAAGTAGTCCGCGCGTTTTCGCGCCATTGCCATTTCAGCGCTCGGACCGTAATCACCTTCGCTCCGAACTTCTACCGCGAAAACAGGAGCGCCTTCAAAGAATTTCATGCCTCTGCTTGTGCCAGTGTAATAGGCCGCATCCGGACTAAACGATTCGCGGTTCGGAAGATAGACTCGGAAAGCCGCGTTGTCCGTCACAGCGCGTCCGGTCTTCCTCCGCCGCGAATAATCGCGCAGGCTCACAAATATCTCACCCGCTGCATAACTCGGAGCTGCACCGGTGGGGGACATTAGGACTATTTCTCCGTCGACGATTTCCGCCTTCGCATTATCCGGTACAGCGTACAGATCTTCAATTGTGGCTCTTACATTAGTGCTCATTTCCAAATCCACCCAGCGAATCTTACCATAAAGACTGCGATCCGCGGCTAAGACGCCGCCCGCTCCCCACGATTTTGAATTCCCAGCGCGCGCATGCGGCGATAGAGATGACTGCGATCCACGCCCATCAGCTCGGCCGCGCGCGACACATTACCTTCAGCCTCCGCCAGCTTTTTCTGGATGAACTCGCGATGATAGGCGTCTGTGGCTTCCTTGAACGAAGGAAATCTGAAACTTGCCGCAGGCGGTTCCTCTTTGCCATGCGGCGGCAGATCGCTGGCGCTGATTTTGACTGCTGGGTGCATGATCACGACGCGCTCGATGGTGTTTTTGAGTTCGCGGACGTTTCCGGGCCAGGAATAATTCTGCAACTCTTCGATCACTTCCGTAGCAAACTGTTTTGGTTTCTTCCCATACGCCTGCGAAAACTTTTGATTGAAGTGTTCGACCAGCAGCGGCACGTCTTCGAGACGCTCTCGTAACGGCGGCAACTCAAATGGGATCACGTTAAGACGATAAAAAAGGTCGGCGCGAAAGTTTCCCTGCTCGATTTCGCTATCCAAACGCTTGTTGGTGGCCGCAATCACGCGAACATCCACTGTGATCGCCGTCGCGCTGCCCACGGGCTCGAAACGTTGCTCTTCGAGCACGCGCAGAACTTTCGATTGCAGGTTCGCACTCATGTCGCCCACTTCATCAAGGAACAACGTAGCCCCATCGGCCAACTCAAACTTCCCCTTCTTAGCGGACGTCGCTCCTGTGAACGCGCCTTTCACGTGTCCGAACAATTCAGACTCGATCAACTCTTCGGGGATCGCCGCCGAATTCACTTCCACAAAGGGCGCCGCGGCGCGGCGCGACTGCGCGTGAATCGCGCGCGCGACCAGTTCTTTGCCGGTGCCTGATTCGCCATAGATCAAAACGCGGCCATCAGTAGGAGCGACCACCGTGATCTGTTGCCGCAGCGCGCGCATGGCCACCGACTCGCCCACCATCGCGTACTCTTCCGCCAACTCAGCGGAGAGTTCGGCGTTAATCAGTTCGAGCCGCTGATGCCGCAACGCGTTGCGCACCGTTAAGACGGTTCTTTCGAGCGACAGCGGCTTCTCGATGAAATCGAACGCGCCCAGCTTCGTCGCTCGCACCGCAGTCTCGATGTTTCCATGGCCGGAGATGATCACAACCGCGGCATCGGAACCAGCCGCGCGCAACTGTTTCAGAGTTTCCAGTCCATCGATTCCCGGCAACCAGACGTCGAGCAGAACGCAACCGTAAGCGCGCCGCTCGAGCGCCTTCAGACATTCTTCACCCGTCGCGACGGCGTCGGCGGCAAAGCCTTCGTCTTCCATCACGCCGCGCAAGGTCTCGCGTATGCCGCGCTCGTCGTCAACAATGAGAATTGAATCAGCCATGTGAATCAGTAGGCAGCAAGCAGAAGGCAATAGGCAGTTTGATTTTTCCTGCCGACTGCCTCCTGCTCCTGCCGTCTATGCAGTAACCACCGGCATCTCGACAATGAACTTCGCGCCGCGCGGATAGTTTGTTTCCGCGCGAATTCTCCCGCGATGTTCCAGGATAATCCGCTGCACGATTGCCAAACCCAGACCCGTGCCCGTCCCACGAGTCGAGAAGTATGGTTGAAACAGTCGGCGAAAATCCGTCGGTGGAATGCCGTGACCGGTGTCTGCGACTTCGGCAATCAGCAGACTGCGTTCAAGATCGTGCGCGGTCGAGATCGTGATCAGACGCTCTCCTTCCTGATCGACTAACGCGTCAACCGCGTTGTCGATCAGGTTAACGAAAACGCGGCGCAGTTGCTCAGAGTCAAGCATCGCAGCGGGCAACGCCTGGTCCAGCTTCGTCTCAATTTTCACGCCGTCGTGCCGGTCTTCATACAAAGCAACCGCGTGTCGTACCACTTCGTTTAGATCGCCGGCCTCAAGCCGCGCCAGCGGCAGTCTGGCAAAGCGCGAGAACTCATCGACCATGGCCTTCAGTCCGGCAACTTCCCGGGCGATCGTTTCCGTGCATTCGTCTATGACGTTGCCAACGCGCGCCTCGTCCGCTGTGTCCGGCCTACCGTTGCCGCCGCTCGGTTCGCCATTTGAGCCGAGGCGATGAAAGCTTTTCGCGATCCGCTCCGCGGAAAGCTGGATCGGCGTCAAGGGGTTCTTGATCTCGTGGGCCATCCGACGCGCGACCTCGCTCCAGGCCGCGGCGCGCTGGGCGTTGAGCAATTCCGAGAGATCTTCAATCACGAGCACCACACCGCGACCTCCTCCCGGCGATCCACGCAAAGCAGTGGCGGTCAGCGCGACGGGAAGCGGGCCGCCGTCCTGCGACGCGCCGCGAGCGAGCTGGGTCTGTTCAGTTGCGTGTCCAATTCGACGGGCGCGCCGCAGCAACTGGCTTAGCACTGCGCGATCATCGGCGCCGATCAATTCGTCGAGTGTGGCGTTGCCACTTGGCAGACCTTTCAGCAAAAGGATTTGCGCCGCCGCGGCATTGATGGTGGTCACGCGATTGTTCTCGTCAAGCGAGATGACACCCGTCGAAAGTGATTCCAGCACCGTCTCGATGTAGTTGCGCCGCTCTTCGAGGGCGAGATTTTTTTCTCGCAACTCAGTTGCGCCGGCCTCAATGCGCGTCCGGTTCTCCTCAAGCTGCGTCGTCATTTGGTTAAACGAATGGGCCAATAGGGCCAACTCATCTTCAGCAAATGTCTTCACGCGGTGAGAAAGATTGCCGCGCGCAATCTCGTTCGATGCTTCAGCCAATGCTTTGATTGGCGTCGCAATGCCGCGCGCCAGGTAAATCGCCACCCAGCTTGAAACAAACAGCAGAATCAACGTCAACAGTCCAAGGGTCGATAGTCCGAGCCACCTGACCTTCCTCTGCCTGCGGACCAGATTCTGATACTCGCTCTGCGAGCCGGTTATCTTGTCGTTCAGATCTGTTTCACTGCGCTTCGCTGGTGAGATCAGTAAACTCTGATTTTGCGAAAGCGGAACGGCGATCACATCAAAGCCTTTGCCATCGGCGAGACTGTCGCCAATGTCTCCGCCGGCCTGACGCGCTTTGTCGAGCAACTTTTCCAAAGCCGCTCGGTCGTTGTCCGGCAAATTGGCCTCGCTTTTCATTTTTACCTCGCCCTGCCGCGTCACGACCTCAACCGCGGACAGGTGGCCCGCGACGATCATCTGATCCATTGTCTGTGGCCAGGCCGCCTCAGGCTGCTTGTTGAGCAGCACCGCGACCAGCGCACCCGTATCGCGAAGGTTGCGCATTTCAGTGGCCAGTGTTTCGCGTTGGATGCCGCGCGCTTCACTCACCGCGCTTTGCGTCGCGTTGTTGAACCATTTCTCAAGCGAGCGATTCAAAAACAGATATGAGAACACGGCCATCGCGGTGATGGGCAAGAAACTGATGGCGATGAAATAAACCAGCAGACGCGTTTTGATCTTCGAGCCGAGTTCCCGTTCGCGGCGCTCGCGGCGCAATTTCAAAATGCTGCGGATGAAGATGAACGAAAAAACAACAAACGCGACGAAGTTCAGCGTCGACAGCGCGTAAAGCACCAACGTGTCCGACGCCGTGTCCGGCTTAATGAGTTTCCAAAGCCAGAGTTGCTGCGATGCGATCACCGAGAGCAGGAGAATGACGACTCCGCCAAACACCCAGGGCACCCAGCGCCGTCGGCGCGGTTTATCTCGTTCAGTGTTCGATGTTTTGCTCATGAAACTCGTTCGAAAGTTTACCACAGCACCCGATCCACACGCGGCCTACGACTACAAGCGTCGCCAGGGGAGCCCTTGCTCACCAACCAGGCAGACCAATGACGAAATCGCGCAGCAAAAACGCAAACGCGTACAAAAGATCTTCAGCCGGCTGAAGACGCTAGTCGTGCTGAAAAAGAGGGTTTCACTGCCTTGGATTCTCTGCCTGAATATTTCTTACAGACTGCGTAAATCCTTATTGACATGAGCGACTGACCGGAATATCGTTCCCGCGCGTTTCACCGTTAACCTGCTGACGAGAGCCTTCCCTTGTCCGTCTCAAACACAGTCGGCGGGCTGCTGAAACGATTCCAGAGGGAAGGCCATAACTGGTTAGAGGAGGTCTAGGATGGGCACTCTGTCCACGATCCTGCGCTACGAAATGTCCTTCTTGCTGATGGGCCTCGGTGTGATTATCGCTTACCGGCTGCTGACTGGACAGATAAATACCAGGGGTTTATTGCGCGATAAGGTCGGCGGGCGGCGATTGAGCCCGGGCCGTTTACAGATGCTCATCGTCACGTTGTTCATGGCGATCTACTTAGTGGTGGAGGTGTGCCAGACCCAAAAACTCCCGAGCGTCCCGCACGAGTATCTTTTGGCGCTGGGCGGAAGCCATCTCTTTTATCTCGGAGGAAAGGTCTACGGACTACTGGCGGGCAAGCTCGAAGTTGCCGCAAGCAGAATAGTGGAAAGGTCCACGAAGACAGTGAACGGAGGATGAACGAATGACAAAGTACGAGTTACTTGGCCTGGTGATCGGATGGATACTCACCATTGTCATCAGTCTGGTGTTATTGAAGATTGTGTGGAAGATCTGGGCGGACGAAATCGACCTTACTTTCCTTATCAGCGACGAACTGGGATATGCGAGCCTCTCGCGTTTCCAGATGCTCCTCTTCACGTTTGTCATTGCAATGAGTCTATTTTATCTCATTGTGATTAAGTCGGACTTCCCGGCTCTCCCCAAGGAGATACTCGCCTTGCTTGGGATTAGCGGAGGTTCCTACGTCCTTTCCAAGGGCATCCAGGCCAGCAGGGACGTTGGCATAACAGAGGCAACTGGGGGGAAGCCGCCCAAAGAAGCCTCCGACAGACCCACGAGCACGCCGCAAAACGAAGGCGCTGACTCAAACGAATCCTAAATTCGTTAGTCGTCTCGTCGCAGCTGAAGCGTCGCTCGTGAGCATTTTCTGATGCGGGTTGGCTCGGCACCTTAGCTGTGGCAAGACTCTTTCATTCTTCGATCTCTGTGGTTGCCATTTGGAGAGATCGGGCAGTCCTTTAAGTAATGATGCAAGGAGGCCACTCATGAGCACACAGCCGGAACCGAAAAGGAAACGTGTAACCAAAACCAGGAGAACTGGAAGCGATGCATTGCGGAACAGTTTGCCTGGCATCGCCCTCGTCCTTGCGTCGGTGCTGCCCTCGGCCTTGAGTCCCTCACCAGGAGGGAAGCCTCCAGGCGCTGCCAAACCGGCACACAAAGCTGCCCCGGCTTTTAAAGCTGGTTGCAAACTTCCGTTTGACAAAATCAAGACGGAAGGCCTGGAGATCGATGCAAGATGCAGCGAGGATGGTATTGCCGCCGTCGACGATACAAAAACCCGGCTGGAAATGAATGCGAAAAACAACTTCTGCGCTGATGGACCCAACACACCTATCACCTACGAGGATCTTAAGAATTTGCAAACGACATCGGAAGACATGGGTCTCAAAAAAACGCTGAAGACGAGTAGAGCGAGTCTCTCTCGTATTTTCAAGTCAGCTGCGGGGAACCAAATCGGGGAAGGTAGTCTCGTACAATTGGTCGCGTTTGTTGGGCGTGCTAAGAACTCGAACAAGGGAACCGGCGAAATTGTGAATTGTAAGTTGCCTGCCGTCGAGGAGAACGATATCCATATTGAACTAACGATCGATCGAACAGACGACGATCCATGTAATAGTGTTAGTGCTGAGATGTCACCGCACTTTCGTCCGGAAGCCTGGAATGAACTGGTAAATTTGAAACTCGAAAGACCGGTGCGCATCACGGGACAGCTTTTCTTTGATAACAGCCATGCACCGTGCCACGATAACGTTCGGCCCACTCCGAACAGGATTTCAGTTTGGGAGATTCATCCCGTTTACCAATTCGAGATCTGTAAAGATAAAACATTGGCTGCGTGCGACGTGCGAAAAGATTCGCAATGGATTCCGCTGGATCAATGGCACAGCGGGGACGAGGAAACTGAACCGTAACGATCAGACGGTGACAAATCGCCTACACAAAAGCCGACTGAGCTTCACGGTGAATGTTTCCATTCGTTGCCTCGGCTGACAACATTTGAGCCTTACCCGTTGAATCGCTTCGCTTGGCTTTAGCCAGTCAGTCGATCTGGAATTCGAGAACCACTTCGTGCGGCGCATCCCTTCTTATTTTCCGTATCGCTCCCTAACGCTTCACGGCTGCCCATGTTCGGCCCTTTGCTGTCCGTCCAGACGTTCCCTAATCCGGGCCGCATCGTTTAGAATGCCCGCGCATTTGCTCTCCTCTTAATTTCGATAATCGAAAGCGACGATCACTTTGATGGAGGCCAACTCTCTCTTTTTGAATCAAGCCGGCCGGCTGCGCAGCGGTTGGCGTCTCGGCATCTTTACGATCATTCTCTTCGTGCTGACATTCCTTATGACCTCGCTGGTGCGCGTGGTTTATGTTCTCGCTTTGTGGGCTCACGCGAACGACGTGCTCAGGGATCGCGTCCAGGATCTGGCGTTTCGGATTCTGCTGCTCGCGTCAGCCGCGCTGGCGGGATGGATCTGCAATCGCTGGCTCGAAGGTTTGCCCTGGCGCGCGTTCGGTTTGTCATTTCACGCAAACTGGCTGCGAGATCTTTGTGTGGGTTCGCTGATTGGTGTTGCCTCACTCACGCTTGCGGCTTTGATTGCGTTCGCGGCTGGAGGGCTCCGGTTCGCGCCGGCTGTTAAGGGGATGTACTTAGGAGTGTTGCAGACGCTGCTGGCGACCGCGTTGCTTTTCATCGTGGCGGCGTTGGCCGAAGAGTCATTGTTTCGTGGTTATCCTCTGCAGACGCTGAATCGCGCTGGATTGATGTGGCTCGCGGTTCTCCTCACCTCAGTTCCTTTCGCGATCATTCATTTGCGCAACCCAAACGCCACGATGTACTCGTCGATCAACACGGGACTGGCCGGAGTTTGGTTGGCTGCTGCTTATTTGCGAACGCGCAGCTTGTGGTTTCCGCTGGGAGTTCACTGGGCGTGGAACTGGGCGCAAGGTTCAATCTTCGGATCGCCAGTCAGCGGGATAACTAATTTGGCTGCGCATCCGCTGCTGCGCGCAAGCGATCATGGTCCGGCGTGGCTGACCGGCGGCATCTACGGTTTGGAAGGTGGAATAGCCTGCACAGTAGCGCTTGTGCTTTCGACGCTTTTCATCTGGCGCACGCGTCTCGTATCGGCCACGGCTGAAATGAAGATGCTGACGTCGCACGAGAACCCGGTGAAACCAAAGTGAGTTACTCGCTGCTTCAAACAACGGACAGGATAGAACTGTAACGCGCCGCAGCGGCACTATCTATTCTTCCTATTCTTCAGCTCTACTGAAAACCAACACCGGCCTGCCGCTTGGTACGGATTTTGGTACGAGCTTTCGCAGATTCTCCGAGCCGGCGCGTCGGTCGAGCAGACCATTCCTAACAAAATCGAGCAACTGACTAAACTCTTCATTTGTCAGATACGTTGGATACGCGACCAGCGGGTCGAGTCGTGCGAGCACCGGCGCCATCGGCCCGATCGGGCCTCGCAAATCTGAAGCGACACCAGCCGCCGTCGGGTTGTAGCTATTGACGGATGCAACTACGTCGAGGTGGTGCCTGATCGCATCTTCCAGCCGGGTGAACGCTCCGTTATGAAAGAAGGTTGGCTGCAACGCGACATTGCGGATCGGCGACGTGCGGAATTTGTAGCGATCGTTCGTGTTGCCGGTTATCTGCTCCAACCCGAAGTCTTCGTTCTGCCCGGGACCATCAAACGTCACATTACCAACTGCCGGAGCGATCTGGGGCACGCCGATCACATGTTGGGTGAAATCGCTGAACATCTCATTCGCTTGTCCAGAGACCTTGTGGCACTCGACGCAGCCCGCTCTGCCAAAAAAGAGCAGCGCCCCCTTTTTCTGATCGTTGGTCAGCGCGTTCTTCTGGCCACGCGCATATTGATCGATGGGAGCGTTGGCGAATACCAAACTGAATTCGAACTCCGCAATGGCTTTGCCGAACATATCAAAATTGATTGGTGCGCCGTTCTTCACTTCCGGGAACACTTGCCCAAACAGTTTTCTGTATGCCTCGACGGCATTCAAACGGTTGAGCACCTCGGCGCGAATGGCAAAGTTGTCTCCTGGAAAAGTAAAGCCAGCCACCTCGACACGCTCGGTTGGAGGAATGAACGCCTGCGCATCGAGCAATTGGGGCAGGTATGAAAGGCTCACCCCTTCCGGCGGCGGAAAAATAAATCCCGCGGTGTTATCAAAAGGGTCCCCCGAGAGCGACGCAAAGCGGGAGTTCCACATCAGGTTCGGAAAGAACGCCGCGTTTGCCGCCATCGGTGTACGTCGTTGGTTGCGCGGGCCAGTGCGGTGTGGTCCTACGATCCCATTGTTATCAATGCCGATTGCTATGGACTGAGTATCACCGAATGCATTCGTCGGCGAGTGACAACCGCCACAAGTATTGTCATGGTTCAGGCCGCCGATGGTGTCGAACCAGAGCATGCGTCCGAGGTTCGCAAGGCGGTTGTCCAGATGACGGCCCAGCCGCTTCTCGAGTGTCGATTCGATTTTGCCTGTGAAGCCAAGTTGTTGCAATCGCGCCGTTAGCTCTTGATCCAAAGGATGGCGATCAGCTTTGGCGGAAGGCTGCGAAACAATCATCACGACGATGACAGCCACCAGCACCAGAATTACCAGAACTCTGATTCTCTGCACACGCATGGGAAGACCCCCCCTTTTTACAAACCCACGAAGTAGAGAACAAAATCCGAGTGGCTGGCCGAATTTGGACTTTTCTCCATTCGAACCGCGGCGCGCTCTTTTATGGTGTGGTGACGAACTCTAGTGAACCGAAAGAAACATGGACGGTACAAACAATGCCCCCAGAGAAGCGCTCAGGGTCAGGCACATTTTAGACCGACGTCTAACGCAGCTCTCGAACACTCAGACGCGAATATTAGACACCTAGCTCTCCGGGAAGATTGGGATCGCGATCTGTAATACCCCAACCGCCAACCACCTAAATCGGATCGCAGTTAAACGCATCACCATGCATGCTAATAATGCGTGTATGCCATGGGAAGACGTCATCGGCGCTATCGATTGTCCCCGCGATGACAAAGGTCACGTGCATCTTGGCACTTCCTCTGCCGTTCAGGTCGAAGCGATCAGTCATCCTGATCGGCCGCGGAAATCCACCGCCGGGTGGTATGTCGATGCTAAAGTGGTTATCGTAGTCGAAGAAATAAATCTTGAAGTGGTTATCAAGCGCGACTCCGAAAGCAGTGTCGTGTATGTTCTGATGAGTAACTCCATCCTGTCTCACCCTGGTTTCGGTTACATCAAAAAGTTCGCCGAAACCCTCAACCGTTACTCCGGGCGGAAGTTCGGCGCATGGCGGACCGAAGGGGATGAAGAAATGGACCGGAAAATGCTCCCGCGTCACGGTTGAGGGTGCCGCCGTTGCTGCTACTGCTGATGAACTTGCCAATGCGGTAGCAAGCACTGCCAAAACTGCAATTCGCCAGAATTTCATTTGGATCCTCCTCTTGGGATACTCGATTGGATTGTAGTCGCTCAGGAAGCTTCTTGAGTTCAGGATGGGATTGACAGTTACTTGAATGACTTCGCGACTGCCTTTCCTCTGGGAGCCCTTACTCAAGAAAGACTACCTGGTCTCCTTCACTAAGTGGCTAGCCGGATTCTCAGCGGCCAGTTGGGTCGCGGGAATCCTGGGTAGGCTGGACGAGAGCCGCACTCTTGAACAGTCAGTAAACTCGCGAAAGCGGGCGCCATAATAGTGCGGGTTCGGGGCTTAGTCAATACTTCTTCATCGCCCGTTCATCGACGGCCGGGACGTGGCCTTGAGAAAGGCAAACACACCCGGCGCCTTCTAATTCAGAACGGGCAACGAACTGGCGGATTAAGCGCGGGTTCGTTGCCCGTTCTGCAAGTACTTCTGCCTACGACTCGCGGTCGGTCCCCGAAATC
Organism: Pyrinomonadaceae bacterium; assembly: GCA_041492185.1. GTDB lineage: Bacteria > Acidobacteriota > Blastocatellia > Pyrinomonadales > Pyrinomonadaceae > JAOAPY01. The sequence goes on from JBGPWL010000009.1 coordinate 78,232, forward strand.
AGTCTGGATACCAGAAGATCCTGAGACAGCCCGCGCGCGGAAGTGCGGACGTATCAAAGACCGTGTCGTTCTCGCGCCCGCACATGCTGATTGTTGAAGCGCGTCCCATGGGCCGGTTAATCCCGCCGTGAGCCATCGCCGTGGGATGACCCGAGTAGGCGCCCGCGGAAGAGACTGTGTTGAGCCACGAACTGACCACCGGAGCAATGAAGCCAAGGTTCGTCCCATACGGCCCACCAACATCATCATCGATATACATGATGGTCCGATAGCCAACCACACTATGCACTCCGCCAAAGATATTCCACCAGGGATCAGGCCAATGAGAAGTATCGTCTGGACCAGGGACAACCTCGCACGAATGGATTATCCAATAGGCGAGACTACCGCCGGCGGCAGCGCCATAGCCGGGACTGGGAATCGTATTTATGTCAACCAGATCGCAACAGTTTCTCTCAGTTGAATACAACCACCAGTCACCATGGACCTCAATCAATCCAACGTTGACGCTATTGATGAAAAAGCGTGCCTGAGTAGTAAAGAGCCGAGGCTCGGCCCAGTAGTATTGTGAGTTGGTGAAAAAGGGAGCCATCCACCAGAGAGCGGTAAGTCCACTCCAAAACTCGTTGGCGTCAGCCACCCAATTGGAATTGTCGTGACGGACCACATAACGACCGATCGTCGGATCAAGTCCACTCGCAGGCCGCGATGTTGCTTCGGCGGGCGGGGTGTAGTTTGCGCGGGCGGAGGTCCAGGTCGAGTTCACTTGCTTGTCTGACGAATCCGGGACGGCGAAAGACTGGTACGGTTTAGGTTCCGAAGGCAAAGGCCCCGGTGGTCGCGAAAGCGATGGGAGTGTCTCGAATTCTTTTCCGATCGGCACGTATCCAATCACATAATCGTCGTCGGTAGGACGACCCCTGGTCGTCGCCGGCGCGGTGTGACGGATTCTCGCAGTGAAGCGATAGACGGGCTGCAAAAAGTCTCGATTGCCGTCGTAGTAAGCAATCTCGACGCCTTGAACCTCAACGCTTGAGGATTTCGAAGACGGCTCAAGTTGTGCGACGATCTCCTGAGCCACCTGTTCGCGGGATCTTCTTTCGGACACCTTGTCGAAGGTCGCCCCTGTCTTCCATCGTCGAACGAATCCCTGCGGCGAACTGCCACTTCCCACGACCAGCAGGGCGCGCGAACCAGGTCCATAGACGGGGTAGGAACCGACGTAGCGACGCAAATTGATGTAGGCGAGATAGGCGCCGCGTTCCTGAGAGGCACCTCTTTCGCGATTAAGTGTTTGGCCATTTAGTACGAGCGGCCTCTCGACCGTGAACCTCGTATCGTCTTTCCCGATGATGTCTGGAGAGAAGAGCTGACGCGCCAGGCTCGCCGAGCGTTCGATCTCGCCCGCGCCCAGCGGCTTGAGCTGTGACAGCGAAGGAAAAACCTCTGCATCACCAGATTCTTCATCGACGTAGGCGGCAACGTGGTTGCCATCAAAAGCCGCCAATACATAGTCCGGTCCCTTCATGTTCTTCTCTCTAAAGAACGGACTTTGCGAGAGCGGCGTCAGATTCCTGGCTTGCGGGGCAACCGCGGGCAACAGTTTGCGGACGAACTCGGTGGGCGCTTTTTGTTTCGAAAGCCGCAGCACTGGTAGCGGTGATTGGACTGCGGGAATTTGCGCCGGTGATATGCGAATGTTGGATTTGTTGACCTGGAGTTCGGTCGAATCGGCTGGTAACTTTCTTTCGACGGTTGGACGTTGCGCCAGGATTGGGGCGAGTGACAATACCAACGCAATCAATACGGCCAGACAACTACTGGTAAAATTCGCTGTTCGGTGATTTTGTGACATTGAACCCTCCTTTCGAGGTGATCGGCTGAGTTAGTTTGCAGGTAAGGAACCACGCGTGAGCACGAACAAATATTTTCGCGGTGCCTCACTTATGTAAACGAAGAAACCAACGGTCGGGAGAAACTTCATGAGGACCCTCTTGAAAAATCATCGTCGGCGCTCGTGAAACGACGCCCTGTTTGTGGTGCGAAGCTTATGCCGGTCCGGAGAGCCTGTCAAGCTAAAGGTTACTTGACGAGTAAGAGAATGCTAAGGGTATGAGATCTCTTTTGAATAGCCGGCTGAGCGAGCGTTTCTTTAACTTGAGCGTTAGGCGCCCTCAACGCTCGTCAATCGGAGCATAGTGAACGTCACGCGGCCCGATGTATTCCGCGCGCGGACGGATTAATTTGTTGTCCGCATATTGTTCGAGGATGTGACCGGTCCAACCACTAATGCGACTGACGGCGAAGATTGGCGTGTACAGATCCAGTGGGATACCCATCACGTAATAAGTCGACGCAGA
>JBGPWL010000047.1:0-36370 GCA_041492185.1 Pyrinomonadaceae bacterium
CAGCAACTTTTTGCAACCGGCGGCGCGCGCTTTGTCCACGATGTTGCGCGCGTCCTGCGGCGCGAGAAATTGTCCCTTCTTCACGTTTACCGCGCGACCCGATCGCGCGGCTGCGAGCACGAGATCCGTCTGTCGCGACAGGAACGCCGGAATCTGAAGTACGTCGGCGACTTCGGCGGCTGGTCCGACCTGCGAAACGTCGTGAACATCAGTTAGCACCGGCACGCCAACTTCGCTCTTGACCTGCCGCAGCACATCGAGCCCGGCTTCCATGCCGAGACCGCGGAAACTTTGGATCGATGAACGATTGGCTTTGTCGAACGACGACTTGAAAACAAAATCAAGGCCCGCGTCACGCGCGCGTTTGGCGCACTCGCGCGCCATCATCAGCGTGTGTTCCGGCGATTCGATCACGCAGGGGCCCGCGATGATCGTCAGCCGGCCGTCGCCGAAAGTCGCGTTGCCAACTTGAAAGGACTGTATGGAGGTAGTCGCCATGGATCGTTTCACTTGGGTTTTTTCTTTTTGCCACCGAACCATCCCTTGACCGCCTTAACCGGGTGTTTCGCTGTATCCACGATCCTGTTGCCCAATGATTTGTTCCCGTTCTTGTTCGGCGCTGTTTTTCCTCCTTCCTCTTTTGGCGCAACGGACGGAGACGGTGAAGGCGAGGGCGCTGGCGTCAGCGAAGACTCAACCTTGGCAGGTGTCGGAGTCGCGGCCGTGTTCGCATTAGTCGCTGGCGCACTGCCGCGCGAACGAGTTGCGAGATAAACAAACCCGGCAACCATCAAAAGAAAAAGTACTGTCGCAACCACAAACAGCGGCTTCCTGCTTTGGAGCGATGTTCCTTCAGCGCGATTCGAGGTGACGTTGACGCGCGAAAAATCCTGGGCCTCAGGCGCGGTGTGGGCCACCGTAATCTGGGCCGCGGAATTCGCGCTTAGGATCTTTGCCGCCTCAGCCTCATTGATTTTGGTCAGCTCGCCGGAGCTTGTAGCCGCTCGATTCTCCCGCAGGCGTCCGAGATCAATCACCAACCGGCCTGATGGCGATTCTGTTCCCGCGCTGCGCAGCGCTTCCATGCTTGGACCGCTCGAGGCTGCCGCGTGTTCCAGTCCGAGACGCTCCGCGGTTTCGTAGAGTTCGCGGCGAAGCGCTCCCGCATCGCCCGGTCTATCCTCAGGTTTCTTTTCCAGCGCGTGGAGCACGACGTTTTCAAGCTCGACGGGGATTGACGATACAAATTCGCGTGGACTGCGCGGCGGCTCGGTCGTTTGCTTCACTGCAATTGCCACCGCCGACGGTCCACTGAACGGCACGGTGCCGGTCAGCATTTCGTAAAGTATGATACCGAGACTGTAAACGTCCGATGCAGGCGTTAGCGGTTTGGCGTTACATTGTTCCGGCGACATGTAACGCGGCGTGCCGATAACCGCACCGACCTGAGTCAGCGTTTGGTGATCGTCGTCATCAAAAGAGTCGGCGGCGAGTTTCGCGATCCCGAAATCCAACACCTTGAGCGCTGCCGGCACGTCGGCTCGTTGAACGATGAAGATGTTCGCGGGTTTCAGATCGCGATGAATGATTCCAGCCTCGTGTGCCGCGGCTACGGCGGACGATACCTGCAACATCATCGATACAGCGCGTGCGACTTCGAGCGGCGCGTCTTTGGCCAGCACCTCGCGCAGGGTCTTGCCTTCGAGCAACTCCATGACGATGTAAACGTGGCCATCCGCGGTCTGGCCAAAATCCGTTACCGCCACGGCATTCGCATGTTGCAGCCGGCCCGCGGCTTTGGCCTCGCGACGAAAGCGCTCCTTTGCTGCTTCGTCTCCAACGAAACGCTGGTTCAGAACTTTCACCGCCACCGCGCGGTCGATCAATAAATGTTTGGCGCGATATACGGTGCCCATCCCGCCGATGCCGAGCTGTTCCTCGATCAAATATTTTTCGTCAAGCGTCCGACCGATCAGAGGATCCGTCAGGATCTGCGTCGCGACCGTCGTGTCAGCTTGAAGCAGAGTGTCATCCTGGGGACATCTCTCGAGGTCCGCTGAATACTCACGACCGCATGTGGGACAGTGCAGCATTGGCTCAGATTCGCGTTACCAAGCTTAGTGATTATCTCGCAGAACGTATTGAGATGCACTCGCCCGAAAGTCGGTGCGAAGGATTTGGTAGTAAACCATATCGGCCCCGTAATAGAAACCTTCGCGGACGTACTTCATGCCCAGTTTCTCCATTACGCGCCGTGAGGCAATGTTCTGCGGGTAGGCAACCGCCACGATTCGCTCCAGGTTTAATCGCTCGAAACCGAATCTCAGACTTGCCTCCGCGGCTTCAGTGGCGATGCCGAGGCCCCAGTATTTCTTCGCCAGACCATAGCCAACTTCGATCTCCGTAGTCGTGTCGAGGAAATCGAGTCCGCACCATCCGACAAGCGTGGGATCGTGCTTGAACCTTATCGCCCACGACCCGAATCCAAACTCCTCCCATCGGTTCAGATGTTTGTTCAATCCTTCAACGGTCTGCTCCTTCGTTGCGGGTGCGCCGGTGATGAATCGCATGACTTCCGGATCGGAGCGAATGAGGTAGAGCTCGTCGAGATCGCTCGCGGAGTGTTGCTGCAAGTGCAACCGCGCAGTTTCAATCTCAGGCTTAAGCGTCTTCATACAACGACGTCCGACAAACTTCAGCTTGTCGTTGTGTAGCAAAGAAGAGTGTTTCGAAAGCGATCGACAAACTGAAGTGTGTCGGACACTTTCAGTCTGCGCCGGTTGCGCTAACTCGTTCCGGGACCACCAACTCCGCTTCCTCAATTATTTCCATACTCGTCTCAGTTTGGAGCCGGCTGGCGTGGGCCGCGCGCACAAACGACGCGAAGATCGGGTGGGCGTTGAGAGGCTTCGATTTGTATTCGGGATGAAACTGGCAAGCGAGGAACCATGGATGAACGTCGCGCGGCAACTCGATCATCTCGACAAATCTTTCATCAGGCGACACTCCACTGAAGACCAAACCGGCGCTCTCGAGACGCTCGCGATATTCCGGATTGAATTCGTAACGATGGCGATGGCGTTCGCTGATTTCGTCTGCGCCGCCATAAACTTCGCGCGCCAGCGAGCCGGGCGCGAGTTCGCAAGGCCACGCGCCGAGACGCATCGTGCCGCCCAATTCCTCAACATCAACCAGGTCACGGAGTTTGAAGATCACCGGATGAGCCGTCTCGGCGTCAAACTCCGTCGAATCCGCGTCTTTCAACCCGCAAACGTTTCGTGCAAATTCGATGCACGCCGTCTGCATCCCGAGACAGATGCCGAAATACGGTGTGTGACTCCGGCGCGCGTAAGAGATTGCGCGAATCATGCCGGCTATTCCTCGCTTGCCGAAACCGCCCGGCACCAGGATCGCATCGAAATCGCGCAGGCGCGATTCGTAATCATCATCCATCAATTCTTCCGACTCGATCCAGCGGATACCCACGTGCACGTTGTTCGCAACACCGCCGTGCGTCAACGCCTCGCGCAGCGATTTGTAGGAATCCTCAAGCTCGACGTACTTGCCGACGATCGCGATCGATGTTTCGCCACCCGATGGCTCGCGAATAGTCGAGACCAGATCGCGCCACGGCGAAAGATCCGTTTGTGAGGCGCGCTCGCCAAGACCAAGTTGGTTCACAATCAATTCGTCGAGACCTTGTTCGTGAAACGCCAGCGGCACGTCGTAAATCGTGTCGACGTCCTGCGCGCTGATGACCGCGGGCTCTTTCACATTGCAGAAAAGCGCAATCTTGCTGCGCAGATCGCGTGACAGCGGTTTTGTTGATCGGCACAAAAGGATATCGGGCGCAATCCCGATTTCGCGCAGGTCGCGCACCGAGTGTTGCGTGGGCTTCGTTTTCAGCTCGCCGGCCGCGGCGATATACGGCACCAGGGTCACGTGAATAAAGAGGACGTTACCGTTCCCTTCTTCATTTCCCATCTGACGAATCGCTTCCAGAAACGGCAGCGATTCAATGTCGCCGACCGTGCCGCCAATCTCGACGATGACGACGTCCATGTCTTCATCGGCAGTAACAGCGCGCACGGCTTCTTTGATCTCGTTGGTGACGTGCGGAATCACCTGGATAGTTTTGCCGAGATAATCGCCGCGCCGCTCTTTCTCGATCACCGAAAGATAGATCCGGCCCGTTGTCCAGTTGTTTGCCTGCGAGAGGTGCGCATGAGTGAAGCGCTCGTAATGGCCCAGATCGAGATCCGTTTCCGCGCCGTCGTCAGTCACAAAAACTTCGCCGTGCTGAAACGGCGACATCGTGCCCGGATCGACATTGATGTACGGATCGAGCTTGATGAAGGTGACGCGCAAGCCGCGCGCTTCGAGTAGCGAGCCAATCGAAGACGCCGCCAGGCCCTTGCCCAAACTGGAAACCACGCCACCTGTTACGAAAATATATTTAGGCATTGCTTTCTCCCTGGGAGCGCGGGCATCCTGCCCGCAGTCGTACGCCCTCCCTCACGGTCGGGCTACTGCCCCGTATCTTCCGATCTTCCCGGCTCAGGCGGTTCACCCGATCCGTCTTCCTTGTTGTATTTCCCGCGACGCAAATCTTGTTGCGCCTCAATCGCCTTCTTCGCCCCCGGCTCGAGCATCTTCTGCAAACCAATCATGCCCGCGCTAATCAAACCCGGACCTTCCTTCACACGCTTCTCGAATTCTTCCGGCGTAACTTCATACGGCTTGCTCAAACGCGAGAGGCCAAACAGAGCGGCCAGAATCACCAGCGCAATTATTCCGAGGCCGATGAGATCGTGCATAACGCGAAACTTCCCTTCTCCACCATCGCTCGCACGCGTTCGAGATCTTCCAGCGTATCAACACCAATCGAAGGCGCACTGGCCTTGATGACTTTGATCTTCACACCATGTTCCAAAGCGCGCAACTGTTCCAGCGCTTCCGCCCGCTCCAGCTTTGATTGTGGCCAGCTTGCAAACTCCAGTAGAACGCTTCGCCGGTAAACATACAAGCCGGTGTGCTTGCGAAACTGCGTCAGTAACGACGGCTCGTTCGCGAGCGCGGCTTCAATACTGCCATGCTTCACCACTGCATCGCGTGGAAACGGCACCGGCGCGCGCGAAAAGTAAACCGCGTCGCCGTTCTCATTGACGACGACTTTCACAACATCCGGATTCAAAACATCAGCCGCGGATTCGATCGGCTCCCAGGTCGTAACAATCCCGGCTCCCGCTTCTATCCCCGCGTCCCCCAATCTCCCCGTCTCCCCGTCTTTGTCCTTTGCGCCTTTGCGCCTTTGCGGGAAACTCTCCTGAACAAGTGCATCTACCGCTCTCTCAATCGTGAGTGGCGAAATCCGCGGCTCATCACCCTGAACATTGACAATGATCTCCTCATCTTCCAATTGCGCGGCCACTTCCGCCAACCGATCGCTACCACTCGCATGATCGGCGCGCGTCATCACCGCCTCATAGCCCGCCGCTTTCACCGCATCAACTATTCGCTGATCGTCTGTAGCCACAATCGCGCGCGCAACATTTCGCGCCGCGAGCGCACGCTCAACGACCCAACAGATCATCGGCTTGCCGGCAATTTCCAACAATGGTTTTCCGGGCAGACGACTAGAAGCGAAGCGGGCGGGAATAATTGCGACTGCTGTCTTATTGGGGATTGTTTGTGGATTTGCGCCCGTGTGATTCACGGGACAACAGGATAACTTGCTGCGTGTTAAGTGTCAACGACCCTTCGGGGAACGACAACATATCAACGAGCTAGTCTACTGCCCACCCGGTCGGGACGAAGAGGCATTCGCGACGTAGCTGTCGCGGGCTTTGACGACGAGGTTGGGAATGCGGACGCGGACTTTGATCTCGCGCGTCTCGCCGGGGTGCACCTGGCCTTTGGGGTAGTAACCGAGACTGTACTGACGCCCCAGTTCTTCCGTGATCGAGCCGAACGATTGCTGGATGTCGCCGAGGTTGTCGGCATTATAGAGACGGCCGCCAGTTTTTTCCGCCAACTCGCGAAGATAGACGGAGCCGACGGCGTATTCCTTTTCCATCTTTGCCTGAATGCGCGCCTTAACTTTCGGATTTGTGATCTGGCTCAATCGCTCGGGCAACTGCGGCAGCGTGTTGTACTGCACGGTGTAGATCAAAACATCAGATTCCTCGGCATCGCGCAGATTGCGTTTACGCGAAGCCAGCTTGCTACCCTGGTCGACGCCGTCAGTCAGCAGCACGATTGCTTTACGGCCCGAGAGTTTTGCGAGGCGCTGATTGAGAACAACATCGACGGCATCGTAGAGGATCGTCCCGTCATTAAGCGCGTCGAGACGAAGTTTCTTTTTGCGAAGCTCGCTTACCTTCACTGCCTCAGTCAGGATGTTTACCTTGCCATCAAATGAAACTATCAGGAGACTATCATTCGGGCGCAGCCGGCTGATGAATGCGTTGGCGGCGGCTCGCAGCGCTTGCAACTGCGTTTGCGTCGAACCGCTCACGTCCAGCATCAGCGCGACCGTGAATGGCTGCTCCACCGAACCAAAATAGCTGACTTGTTGCGCGACCCCGTTTTCGTAGATCTGAAAATCTTCCTGTCGCAGATTGCCAACGTAGCGGCCATTGCGATCCATCACTTGCGCGGGCACGGTGATGAGACTTGTGCTGACGCGCACGACATCGTTCTCGTCGACTTCACCTTCAGCTTCAGAAGGAGGTTGCGCGTCTGGTTTTTGTGGGGACGATGCGGTCGCCGCTCTGCGCAGAACCGGTGGCGGAGGTGGCGCAGTCTGCGAACTTGCCGCTTGCGTAAATAGACAAGAGAAGACGATCGCCAAGAGACACGAAACCAAAGTTTTCATGATCAGACTCCAAAGCCGACTCAAAGGCACACGTCCACTGTTCGATCTTTTCCGTGATCGATTATGCGAATGCCCGCGGTGATCCAACTATTGGTCTTAGGAAAAGACTAAAGGAGTCCGGATACCAGCTTTCAGAGTGTGATTGACGCGAGTGACCCACCCGCTAACGCAGGTGGTACTGACCCGTGTGCGCGGCCCACTCGCTAACGCAGGTGGGACCGACGAACGGAAATCCGCGCGCGTCAAACAGAGTTTGTCAGTCATGAGATCCAAGTTATTATGACGTGCAGATTCACTGCAACACGATCCGTGCCGTGCGGAAGATTTTTGGAGCTCAGAAGACGATGGCCGCAACCAGTTATGAGGCCGCGGATTAATCGGTGATTGTGATCTGGGAAAGAATTCAACGCAAAGCCGCAGAGAACACAGAGGTCGCGCAGAGGAAAAGCTGAAATCACGACCAATGAACAAGGCGCTGATAATAAGAATTCTTTTACTCGCGATGCTGGGTGTCGTGCTCGGATGCTTCGCGTACGAGGCAATCATGTATGGCCGCGTCTCGCGCCTGCGAGATCAGAACCCGACTTCGACCTCGATGATGGTAACGAGAGAACAGGAGGCTCGAACGCGCGGCGTAGCACCGGGCCACGAACAGATCTGGGTCCCGCTGGATAAGATTTCTCCAAATCTGCAACGCGCAGTGTTGGCCGGCGAGGACCCTAATTTTGCCAAGCATAATGGCTTTGACTACGAGGCAATTCAGAAGGCGTGGGACGAGGCGCAGCAACAGGCTCAGAAAGAGGGCGACTCGGATCCAGGTTGGATTCCGGACACCTCGGCTTTCAAGCGAGGCGCTTCAACTATCACGCAACAACTCGCAAAGAATCTCTATTTGTCTTCGCAGCGATCTTTTGTGCGGAAAGGACAGGAGGCTGTGCTCACGATCTTTCTCGAGCACCAGCTCTCGAAGCATCGCATTCTTGAACTCTATCTTAATGTGATCGAATGGGGCGACGGCATCTACGGGGCGGAGGCTGCCTCGCAGCACTACTTTCGCAGGTCGGCTGCGGCGCTCGCTCCGGACCAAGCGGCTTTTCTGTCAGCGATGATTCCGAATCCGCGCACGGTCTTCAATCCTCTGATCGATCCGAAACGCGTTGCTCGACGCCAACGCAACATAATGCGCATTATGCCAACGGTGAAAATGCCGTGAGGTTAAGGTGTGCTGCTGGTCTTTCTTATTCTGAATGAATTCAAGAATTCCTGGCCTGAAGAGCCGACACGACTAACCACAAGGAGCACAAACCCCTCGCGTTGATCGCCAATTTGCTTTGACAAGACTCGCACGGTTGCAAAAACAGGTCCGCCACTAATTCGATACTGTTTGCCGGCATATCCGCCTAGTCGCACGTCACCTGTCGGTTTGGCTGTGATCACGTAGTCCAATCCTGAACTCTGTAACGAGCGATTAAATGAGTCGGTGAATCCCTTGGCGACACTCTCCGCCGCGGAGGCGTCCGTGGCATTGTCGTTTGAACTCTTTGTCCACAAGACTAAATATGAGGTGCCGTCCTTCTCGCCGACGACCGTGTGGATATGGACGATTCTCGCCTGGCTGTCGATGACCGGAGAGTTCTCCTCGATACCACCGGCAGGTATGAGGACCGAGAACTGTCGGTCGTCAGGTTCAAATCGCACCCACTCGCCGGGAGGACTGTTTGGCGCAACCGGTTTCAGTTCCGGCCTGCCCGCGGGGCTGCCGGCTTTAACCAAGCCGCCCATGAGATCGTCGCTCGAAAGACCGGCTTGGTTTCCCTTGCGGACGTACGGTTTCGATCGCGCGAGCGTTGGCGCGGTGGGATTGATCTGGGCCAGCCGCGCTTTGCGAAAATCCCATGGCGCGGTTGGCGATTCGTCCTGCCATAGACCACGCCGCTCCGTGCGAGCCGCTTGCTCGGAATCGATGTAGAGTTGTCTTTCGAGTTCGCCAAGCTGAGTTTGGTCGGATTTGTCGTACCAGGCGACGCCGTCCCGAATCATTTGCGCGCCGACATCCTGAGTCTCGAGCAACACTCTTCCGGCAAGGTAGCCATCGTGCTCAAGAATGGAGTATCGCACGACGACATACTTGTTGAGAGTGAGGTCTGCCAGGTGCTGGCGCGCAACGTCGGCAAATGGCTGGCCGGCTTCGGGAGCGGCGATGCCAACTAGTCGGACTTTGAGAGGATGATTCAGGCTGACCAGGGTAATGCTGCCACCATTAACGACGCCGGTAACTTTGCCTGACAATGCGGACGCGCTACCGCGACTGCATATAGTCAGCGATAGCGCGACAAGGATTAGAATCCGGATATAGTGAGGCATCTTCATTTGCAGGTGTTCCCCGGTGGTGTTGCTGGTTCAGGCGCGAATCTGCACTCCAACTCTTCGCTGCTCACTCAGAGGGCAAACTCCTTCTTCAGTTGAAGCTCTGTTTTGCGCAATTCAAAACGCCCGCGGCCAAGATTCCCATTAGGGGTCAGCGCAAGCACTACAAAATAATCGCGGCTGAGTAGTCGCATCACGACGATGACCTCGTCGAGCGCGACTACCAGTTCTCGCAAGTGGCCGAGTCCGAGATCGTTTCCGGCTCGCTGGGCACCGCGAACCAGTGACGTGAACTCAGCCGCGGCAACGTCGAGGTTTGCTTCCTGGCCAGCCTCGCCGAGAACTTTCTCAACCGCGATACCGTCAGTTCCCATGATGAGCGCACCGATGCTGCCGTCGGTGCGCTCAAGAATTGTTTCAAGGAATTCCTTGAACATATTCAACTCCGCTTACGGGCGAGCTCCGCCCAGAGTGCCGGGCCTTGCCACAGGTGTTCCCGGGCCGGGCACGTTAGGTGTCGGCGCGTTCATTCCTTGCGGCACTTGCGGACGATTCTGTTCCTGCTGCAGTTGCGTCGGCGTGGGGGTGTTGGTCTGCGGATTTCCCAACGGCACCGGTTGCGGAATAGTAGTCGTGCGGTTTCCGGTGGCGCCAGTCGATCCCGAGATCGGCTTGCCCTGATAGTCAGGCCGGTAGATGTGTGGCGTGATGAAGAACAGAATTTCGCTATTCGATCGCGTTGTTATTCTGCGCTTGAATAGGTTGCCAAGGACAGGAATCGACGCGAGTCCGGGCGTACGGTTCTGAGTATTGCCTTCAGTGTCAGCCAGCACACCGCCCATGACGGTCGTGCCGCCATCGGGTACGAGCACTTCTGACTGCATGCGCTGTGTGTCGATGCCCGGCACGCCGCCGACGGCAATGCCAGTGTTGAGTGTGTTGTTTTCAATCGTGACGCGAAGTACGACTGTACCAACGTCGGTAATCTGCGGCGTGATTGAAAGACGCAGAGGCACCGAGACAAACGTTGTAGTTACGACTGCCGTGCCACTCGCAGCTTGCGTAGTCTGCACGGGAATCTGTGAGCCACTTTCGATCTGCGCCGGACGATTGTTCAGCGCCGTTATCCGTGGTGTGGCAACGGTCTTGGCCTCACCTCGCGACTCGGCCAGCGAAATGAGCGCGCTAATCTGCGCCGTGCCGAACAGTCCAGTCGTCAAACCGATTACCGTGCTTGCGGCTGCCGCAGCCAGTGATGGCGACGGTTGATTCGTTCCCGCCAGTCCACCAAAGACGCTAAACGGATTTGGACCACTATTGAGACCCGTCGCGCCCGTTCCGCTTCCAGATCCGCTACCTGATCCGCCAGAGCCACTCGAAGCAGTCTTCCCGGGCAACGTGGTGATGTTAGCCAAGCCACCGCGGCCCAAATTCACGACGCCGGCGGAAAGTTGCGCGCCAAGGTCACGGCTGAAATTGTGTGTCGCAATGACGATGCGAGTTTCGATCTCAACCTGAGGCTCCGGTTGATCCAGAATGGTAACGAGCTGACGAATCGACTCGATGTTTTCTTTGACGTCGGTGATGATCAGCGTATTGCTGCGGCCATCAACCTCGATCGAACCGCGGCGCGACAGTCGTCGCGAAATGATCGGCAGCAAACCTTGATCCCCGCCGCCGCCCGTGGCGTCACCGCCAGCGCCTCCACTGAAACTCAAGTTAGTAGCGCCACCGGAGAACGCGCCAGTAGAACCGGCCGCCTGGGCCAGTGTCCCGGAAGCGCGAGCGTAGTTGAGGCGGATGAACTCCGTCACCAAAGGCGAGGCATCGAGCCGCGAGTCCGTTAAGACTTTCTGCGTCTCGGCTTCTTTGGCCAGGACTTCCGTGGTCGCGACGCGCAGGATGTTGCCACTGACCTCGACTCCGAGACGGTTGGCCTTGAGGATTGCATTCAAGGCGACATTCCAGGGCACGTCGGATACGTTAACCGTAACTGGAACTGCAGCAACCGATGAATCGATCACGAAGTTCACGCCATACTGCTCAGTGATGTAATTCAATATGTCGCGAATGTCCGCAGCTACTACGTTCAGATTGATCGGCTCGCCAACAAAGCCCGGCTCGCCGTACCTTTGACCCTGTTCGGATTGCTGTGCCTTCGCGGGCGCGATGGACACATTTGGGCGAGGCGTAGGCGACGGCGATGGTTGCTGCTGAGCATTAGCGGCTGGAGTCTGTTCATCAAACTCCGCAACTTTTGCCTCGGCTGCCGGCTTCATGAAAAAGTGGGTAACGTCAGCCATCACCAGCACGCTGGAGAAGCATACTAGAAGCAGGACGAGCGCAGTCCTGTTGATTGCTGTAGAAAATCGAAACTGATGACGCATTTTCCCCTCCTTAAAGGGAACTGCTGGAGAATTACCGCCACGCACTGCGCTCATTTGCCTCACGGCAACTAAGGCGCGCGCCGCACAATGCGGTAACGTTCCGGTTGTTTGTCAAATCGCTCGCAACTTGAAATTCACAATCGTGGCAGATCAGATTGCGCGCGTGAAAAACGGTTTCGGGGCTTCGATATGTTTGATTTACCGAGACCGAAACCAGAGAACCTGGTTAGGGCTTTTCCGCTGCGACTTTTTCTTCCGACTTCTTGTCAGAGTCGGCAACGGGACCATTGGGGGGAGCCGTTCTCACGGCTGACATATCATCCGCGGCATTCGGTTGTCGAAGAGATTTCATTTCAACCGAGCGCTCGCGTTTTCCGTCAGTCAATATCGTCTCGCGACGGAAGATCAGGCGGGTATCTTCGATGGCCACTAACTGGCCGTCGTAGAATCGCTCGCCCGGATAGACAACGTAAGACAGTTTGATGGGCGTGGCGACGATCGCCGCATAGCCGCGCGGTGTGCGCGTGATTCCAACCACCGTGACCTCACTCAGCAGTAGCGCTGTGGTTGGCTTTGGCGCCGGAAGGTGGGCATTCATCGCCGCCAGCTTTTGGGCGCGGTACTGTTCGATGCGTTCCTGGATAGTTGGCATCGTCAACTTTGTTGATTTCGCAACGAGTCGATTCGCCTCGTATTTCCTGAACGGATCCCGACCGGCTTCATTCGATGCGTTCTTGGCGGCGGGTTCGCCCTTTGATTTCTCCTGCGCGCGAACTGTCACCAGCGAGCCGCTAACAGAAATCGAGATGAGGAACAGGACAATCTTAAATCCGTTACTGAATGTTTTCGTGTAGTGCATGGTGATTACTCGCTTTGAAAATCTCATATTGAACCACTCAAACTACTTGCTTGCGGGCGCGACGGGCGCTTGCCCATTCCGAGCAGCGGGTTTTGCGGACGCTTGATTCTGCAGTTTTTCCGCCGACACGTAGTAGGCCGTAAGATCAAACTTCGCACCTACCGTTTTGTCCGGCGATTGTCTATCCAGTTGCCTGATCTCGAAGTTCGTGATGGACACGATGCGTTGGTAATGAGCCATCTGTTCGAAGAACGCTCGCAGGCCAGCGAACGAAGCTGTGACCGAAACCTCAATCTTCTTGCCGCTGTAAAAATCCTGCTGCACATCGTCTCTTGGATTGAACTTGCGCAAAGAGAGATTGGTGTTGCGTGCGCGATCCTGAATTCCCTGCAACACGACGGTCAGTTCACGCTGCTCCGGAAGAAGCGCCTTTAGTTCCTCGTACTCTTCCTCGCGAGCTTTGTAAATCGCGCGAAACTCGTTCAACCGCTGGGCCGCTATTTGGGCCTGCGCGTTTTTGGGCAGTAGTTCCGCAATCTTTGCGTTCAGCTCCTTGGTTTGTGCCCGTGTGCTGCGAGTCACGAAATACCAGAACCCGCCATACAATACGGCTGCCACTGCGCTGAATATTACTAGTCGCACGTACCAGGGAAATGTTTCAAAGTTACCTGTCTTCATATCGTCCTATCTTTCACCAGGGTCGTTAGGGTTCGCGATCGTGCTATTTCTTGGCTACCTGGTTCGCGGCCGCCACGGGGCCCGGCGCCGCCGCCGGTGGCGCGACCTTAACTGGATTGTAAATGCATTTGACCCTGAAGCTGACAACCTCGGGCTTCGGCATATTCGGAGAGTCGGACGCGACTGACTTTCCGTCGGACATCTGGATCTGAGCAGCATCACGAACGGTCTCTATGTTCAGATCCGTGAACAAACCCGACGAGAACTCCAGGCTTTGACCAAAACGAGTAACAGACGCTTCATTGGGCGATTGGCCAATGATGGTGAGTTCCGCGCCTTTCTGTTCAACGCTCTCAAGGTAAAGGCCGGGAACCATATCAAACCGGTCCTTGATCTCCCGCAACACCGAGCCCGGTCCCTGTTGCGAAGACTTGAGCCTTTGAATGGCGTCGATGCGCACCTGAATGTCCTTCGTCTTGTGCTCGAGTTCGGTCTGCTCCTTGTTCACCGCGAGCATCTGGTTATTGATGCGCTTCTGGTTTTCCAGTTCGCGCTCTTTCGCACTATGCTCGTACTGTGCGCTGACATAATCGTAGCCTGCGCCCAGGAACAGTAATCCGAACACAGTCAGCGCCAGCAAGAGAGTCTGCATCCGCGGACTCGCCACCTTCTCTTCGACCATGGCGACGCCCGTCGGTCTGTCGGTCACTGAATCGAGCAAATTAATCTTGATCATTGCGCATCAACTCCTCTCAACGCGAGACCAACGGCAACCGCCATCTCAGGGACGACTTCGCGCATGTAATCCGGGTCGAACTTGCTTGAATCGACCTGTACTTCCCGGAAAGGATCGAACACTTCGACCAGTATTTCAAAACGCTTGGCGAGATATTCACCCAGGCCCGGTAGTTTTGAACCGCCGCCCGAAATAAGAATTTTCTGAATCGCCGCTTCGCCATCGTCCGCGGTGGCCCGATAGAAGTCCATCGTCTTCTGAATTTCCAAAGCGAGGATGTCGGAAACGCTTTCGAGAATCGGTTGAATCGCGCGATCCTCACACCCTTCGGGAAGCGGCATGCCGCGCTTCACCGCCTCGGCCTGCTCAAGCGTCAGTCCCAATTCCTTCTGCAACAAACTCGTGTATTGACTGCCGCCGACGGAAGCGTCGCGCGCAAATACCGATCGCGTACCGTTCAAGATATTTATGTTCATCGTCGACGCGCCGATGTTCAGGAGCGCAACAACTTCGCCGGCAGCGGGTTTGTAATTCGCCTCATAGCAGTTCTGAAGGGCGAACGCATCGACATCAACAACCACCGGCTGCTTCCCGGCGAGTTGGATTGCCTGCTTCACGTTAGCAATCTTGTCGCTCTTGCAAGCCGCCATCAAAACCAGGAGCGTGTCCGCGGAATTACCGGTGATCTGGTAGTCCAGATTCACATCCGCGATATCAAACGGTATGTGCTCTTCCGCGTGCCAGCTAAACGATTCGTGCAACTCTTCTTCACTCATCTGCGGCACGACAATGTTCTTGACGATGACGGAATGTCCACTAACTCCAGCGGCGACTCGCGTAGTCCTAATCTTGTGTTCGTCAAAAATACTCGAGATGACGTTGGAGACGTTGTTGAGCTCCATGATCTGGCCGTCCACGATGGTGTCGGACTGAAGGTTCTCGTAACCGAGGCTGACGAGCTGAAGTTTGCCGCCCTTCTTTTCAAGCTCGACAGCTTTGATGGAACTCGAGCCGATGTCCAAACCAACCAGGTTTCTTTTTCCGATAGCTCTTTGGAACATGATCTATTTATTCCTCGCGATGGTTAGAGAGCGAAGTCGATGAAGTTTGCGAAGACGAGCACGAGCCTTGCGCGCTCTTGACGGCCGGACTTTCAGAACCCTTGAAGAGCGGGAATGGTTTGTGGCTTTCAATTGCGTGTTCCGTATTGGTAGTGGGTCACAGGATCCGCTCTGTGATGATCGCCGTTTCTGGCAAAAGGCAACACTGGCTGGCGACTCAGGAGATCCTATTGAGACTGTCAGGCGAGAAGCTGAAGCCTATCTTCGGTAACCCAGCCAAGTTGAGCCTTGGTTAGAGGCCAACTCCCGTTGGCTTTGCGACCTCCGCTCACGCGAAGTGTGCCTTTGTCGACTAGGTTCAAAGAGATGACGGGAATTCAAAGGCGAGCACCCGTGCGGGACACGCATTGGTCACCGCTGAAGGGAGATTACACCAGGGAGGAAACATTGTCAACCCGTATTTTGCTTGGTTTAAATTCTTACAGTCCTTAGACATAGCGGATCCTCACCGAGCCACGCCTCTGGATGGCCCTCGTTTTCTGGAATGGAAGCACCGCTGTTCCAATAAACCAAACGTTGCCGGTGGGATTCCTGATCGATCTCGAACGCTACGGTGCTCGGCCGCCACTAATCGCCGCTTGCTTGTGAGGATCGGCCTGATCCCGACTGCGCTTGACCTTCACTGCCTTTGCCGGAATGACAACCTTTATGTGGTACGGCTCAACACCTTCGGTCGCGCCCGCGCCCGCGCCAAGCGTCGCGTATTCCCAAGCTGGACCCGCGGCTAATACGCCTTCAACCGGAACGAGTATGTCTTGCTAGCCGATGCCGCTAGAAGTTAGGATGCAATCCATCATGCGCCGACTTCTGCGGTGGTTTACCATCGTTCTCCTAATCGTTCTGATTGCGCTTCTCTGGGTTTGGTGGAACCGCCCTCGGACCGTCGACCTCACTAGTTATGCACCTGCTGATTCTCTGGTGTACCTGGAATCCAATAGCCTGGTCGATCTAGCCACGGCTGTCAGGCACACCAACGCCTGGCAGAAGCTCGCACCTTACTACGGACTTAAATCTGATCGTTGGCAGGACCGATGGTTGAACTACATTGCACGAGCCACGGGCATTGGCTCAGCACAAAATGTGATCGCGTCGCGGGCCCAAGTTGCCTTTGTCATGCTGGATCTCACGCACAACGTAAGCGGCGAGACTCTGGAATACAAATCACACGAGGCACTCATTGTTGAGACGCATACATCGCCGTCACGCATGAAACCAGTAATCGAGCGTTACGTTGGTGATCTAGCCAGACGTACTTACGGTCAACCCAAACTTGAGCGCATACAAAAGGATGATCGAGAGTTCTTGATTTGGACGAGCCCGGATGGCGCCCGCAAACTTATCGTTTCATTCGATGGCACAGTAGCTATCATTAGCAACGACGAGCAGTCTGTAAGAGCCTGCCTGGCAGCGCACGGAGGACAAAGGCCGAGCCTCGCGCATCAACCTGAGCTCGAAGATATGAGAGTGCGAATGCGGTCGAGTGAGGCGCTGGCTTTCGGCTATGTTCCGTCGACTAAGGCGCCAAACCTCTTCGTGCAAACCATTCCAATCTTCTTCGTTGGGATGCCCGAAGTCTTACAAGCACTAGTAACTGTCTCCACTCCCAGAATAGTTGGTACCATCGGCTGGAGTGCTCACGCTTTTGAAGGAGGGATTGAAGACGATTACTTCATCGCGCTGAAACCACCTCTTGTACCAAGGTTGCGCCCGGCTTTCGCCTCATCTGCTATGCAGCGGCCGGACTCGTGGGCATTCTTGCCGGACGACACTCATTCTGTAAGCAATTACAATCTCAACAATCCGGGTGCAGCATGGGAGGCGCTCAAGGCCGCCCTCGCGTCGCAAGTAGAGTTCCTCACAGCCGCGGGACTGGGCAAACTGGAAGCAAGGGCTTTTGAGAGTTACGGAATCGACCAACCCGATACCTTCTTGAAGTCAATCAAGTCTGAGGTGTTAACCGCGCGACTCGATGCCTCTTCTGAACGCGCGGTGGTGATCGCGCGGGTCGCCGATGAAACTGCACTTCGGCAATTCGTTGCAAGGCGCTTTGGTCCGAAGGCGATAACGGAGAGAATTGAAAAGGATGAGCTGACTACGACGGCCGATGGGCATCTGTCAGCAGCCTTTGCTGGCAATTACTTTCTGCTGGGGCCGCGCGAAGAGCTGCGCCGCTGCCTTCTGGCACGAGCGCGACAAGCTACGCCAGCGTCGTCATCCGCTGACATGAAGAGAGTTGATCATTTCAGCTCAGCGACAAACGAACCCGCGGTCGTCACCTATACGCGCGACGATGAACGTGCCCGCGACTTTGCCAGCACGCTCTCCGCTCTCGGAGGACATGGCCCAGCTCCAGGCAACTCGCCCGAAATGAAACGGACGTTGAGCGCGCTTCCCCATGCAGAGACCGAGAGTCGTTTGGTACCTGAAGGGCTCGAACGCCGGACCTGGTCACCTTTTGGCCTCTTCGCTACTCTCGTTTCCTTCTTATCCAGCAGGTAGTAGTACGCGAACGAATCTCGCATGCATCTCTTGCTCGCAACTAGCAATATCGCCAAGCTCGAAGAAATGCGAGCCATCCTCTTTGATCCACGGATCACATTTCATACTCTGGGAGAGTTCACCAGGTTGGCTCCTGTGAATGAAACAGGCAGGAGCTATGAAGAGAATTCGGCAATCAAAGCAATCTCGTACGCACAACGAGCAGGCCTGTGGGCGCTGGCTGACGATTCCGGTCTCGAAGTAGAAGCACTTGACCACGCGCCCGGCGTTTTCTCTGCGCGTTATGCCGGACCTGGGGCATCAGACAGCGCCCGAATCGCTTTTCTTTTGAGTCAGCTTAAGGGCAGTGGCAGCAACGACCGCGCGGCAAGATTCGTCTGCGTCACGGCGCTAGCTGAGCCGAACGGATCTTTGGTCAAAGTGGCCTCCGGCTCATGCCAAGGGCAAATTATTGAGACGCCTCGAGGCGCGAGCGGTTTCGGGTACGATCCGATTTTTGTTCCCAGTGGATTCAGCCAAACCTTTGCACAGCTGACTGCGCAGGTAAAGAACGCGATCAGCCATCGAGCAAAGTCGCTGGAGGCGATGAATGCTTTCCTGAAAGAATTGCTCACCGGAGTTCATGAGTAGGTTATTTGGTGTTGCTAAGAAGTCCGAAACTTGACCCTTAGTCTCTCCTGCTCGTAGAATGCTCCGCCGGCACTTGGCGCAGCGAAAGACTCGGGGCGTAGCACAGCCTGGTAGTGCGCTCGGTTTGGGACCGAGAGGTCGGAGGTTCGAATCCTCTCGCCCCGACCAAAACCGCGAATGCGGCTATTCCCATTCGCACCACATGCGCCGTGGTCATGCTTCAAGAATCAATCCCCAATAGTAGATCCCACGACGCCTAGATCTTTCGGGCGGGAACTTTCTTGGGAGAAATGCGCGAAAAATGCGATCTTTTCGAGACTTTTAGGGTCTGTGTGTGATATATGTCTTTTCGTTAGTTCTCAATTCTTAAGTTTTGTCGGAGGTGCCACACTAGACCATGGCGACAGCAACTGGCAGAAAGCGCATGACCCAGTCGGAAGTAATCAATCATTTCGCTGAAAAAACTGGGATGAAACGCGCGCAGGTGAAAGAGTTCTTTGAGGACATTGCTAACTTGGCCGCACAGGAAGTAAAGACGAACGGCGAATTCGTGCTGCCGGGCTTTGGCAAGTTAGTCAAATCAGAGCGCAAGGCCCGTGAGGGTCGTAATCCCGCCACAGGCGAGGTCATTCAGATTCCAGCCAAGACGACGCTGAAGTTTCGCGTAGGCAAGGCAATGAAGGACACGGTTTTACCGAAAAAGTAGTACGCTCTGACGCAACGCTTCGCACTATCAACACCGGCGCTGCTCTCGGGTTCACACTTGGTGAACACTGGGGCGGCGCTGACGTTTTTCACCAAAGACTTCGCCGGCTAAGCGCTTCCTCACCTCCCCAATCAGGGAAATAGGAGACTCCCAGGTGAGTTAGCCAGCTGGTAGTGATATGTGTAAGTTGAGCCGTGCAAGAGAGGTGGCCATCCCTTGTTAGACGCGCCGCTCAGACTGGTTCCCGCCTTAGTTAACCCACTGAGAAACCACAGTTTAGGTTACATCTTAGTCAGGGGTAACGCGCCACCAAAAGATTTTCGTCGCTTTTTTCTGAGTGCTTCTGTATAATTTCGGGTTTTGCAGAGCGCCTTAATGGAATCCGTAGAAGGACTGGGACGGCTGCGCGAGCTGTTTCGGAGTTGCGGTCACAGCATCCCAAGGATTTAACGGAGCATCAAACTCTCAGAGATATTTAGACTGCATTCGAGGCATTGAATGCATTTCGGAACTTTGGTTGATGGAGGAACAAAAGCAATCGTGACGTTTGGTAAGCACCTGCCGCTGGATGAGCGGCTTCTAAGAATTGATCATATCCAGGCACGCCGTTATTCGAAATTGACTGGCGTAGCACAGCAGATTGCCACGGAAGGCATTCTGCGTCATCTGCGCGCTTGTGATCGAATGGATGTAAATCCAGATACATCGGCAGTTCGCGAGATTATTGACGACGCTCTTAACGGTCGCAGGGTCTTTGCTGAAACCACGGAGCACCCACGCGCTGCCTAGAGTCTAAGCGTAATTTTTCACCTGGAGACTGCCGGCATTATGGTGGTCTCTTTTTTTACTCAAGCTTCGTTCCGTCGCTATTGATCGAAAGTGCTGGTGGCATGCTAACATCCTGTGCGCCACGGACAGTGTGCCCCCGTAGCTCAGAGGATAGAGCATCTGCCTTGTAGGAGCCTCGATGAGGAAGGTTGGAGCGAGAACTCATTGAGTGGACGACCCCATATGCGGGGACGCCCTGAGAGCCTCCGGTACTCCTGAGCGGGAGTAAAAATCCGCGAGGATTGGGTAATCCGCAGGAAACCATTCTTACTAGTGCAAGCATGGGTTCCTCAGAGACTATACGGGTCGGGACTGCGATGTCCAAGATATAGTCCAGCCAGCAAACCCGATTTGGGCGGTCAGGGAAACCTGATGCTGGATGCTAAGCAGAGGGCCGCAGGTTCGAGTCCTGCCGGGGGCAATAAACATTCAAAGTTTGTGGCGGCTATAGTTCAGTTGGTTAGAACGCTTGATTGTGGATCAAGAGGTCGTGGGTTCGAGCCCCACTAGCCGCCCCAGTCCCGGTCAGGGAATACAAGAAGCAACAGCGGCGCATTCAATCGATAGATCGCAAGGAGCTTGAAGATGCCTGACGAGCAGAGAGTCGCAAACAATTCGCAAACATATGTGGTAAGCGCCGACGACTTCTCATTTGAGATGATCGAGCAAACAAACGGCCAGGCCACCGTCGTGCGTTTTCGCCTCGACACCGAACGTTATCATGCCGGCGACGTACTCCTCGTGCTCTCGGGCAGTGACATACATTTCCACGGAATGATTGGAAGTCTCAGCGATGGCTTCGCCATTGCATCCGACAGACGCGGTTCCTTACTGCCCGCCACGGTCCAATAGCAT
Source organism: Pyrinomonadaceae bacterium (assembly GCA_041492185.1). Taxonomy (GTDB): domain Bacteria; phylum Acidobacteriota; class Blastocatellia; order Pyrinomonadales; family Pyrinomonadaceae; genus JAOAPY01. The sequence goes on from JBGPWL010000047.1 coordinate 20,544, forward strand.
CCCAGTTTGTCTACGGCTATCTACTTTGTGTATCCGGCTGGATAGGTTATCTCGACGCCGGGAGTCGCAGAGCGAATCTGAAGACGATGAAATCCCCTGGTCGTGTGCGTTGAGAGATAAGTCAACGCGACCTGTCGATCCAGCCATGCATTGAGATCATTAAGAAACGGGTCAAAACTGACTGGAGCGCCGGTACCCTGGAAGAAAGCCTTGCCTCCGGTCTCATCCGAAAGCCGCTGAAGTGAACTCTGCCCATTCTCACCCAAAGAACGATTATTGCTCGTCGCAATCGTGATGCTGGGAGCGTAAAAGCAGTAGACGGCAACTGAGCGGCGTTGGGCCTGGTTTATTGCTCGCTGCAGGTCCAAACTCTCCGTCGCCGCACTCGAATCCAGACCTCGCGAGATGTCCAATCCATCTGACACCAATAGCATCGCACGTCGACCCGCGGGTTGTGATTCAAAGCGGCTGATTGCTTCAATCACCTCAACGTAAGGGTTGAAGGGCGCGGCGCTTCCCAATCCCAGCGGCGACCGGAGAGCGTTAGCAGCTTTCTCCAGATCGCTCGTCAATTTCTGACGCATGTCCAGGCTTCCCGCCCGCACGTATCCAACCATCACACGAGAACCTTTCGGCAGATGACGTATGAACTGCGCCAGCGGTTTGATTTCGTTCGCGACTGAAGAAACGAGATCGTCCTGTATCAGCACGGCCATTGTTATTGGGTAGTTTGCTCCCATCGCACGAGTCGACAAGATTGTTTGCGGTTCACCGTCCTCGCTGACTGTCAGATCAATCTCTCGCAGTTCTGGTTCGGGCCTTGTTCCCTTTACACGGATCCCAACGGGGATTGTTATCGGTCTCGCGGGACCACGGCCTTGCTTCTTCGTTGAAGAGGAATCCGCTCCCTGCAAACTCGCAGTGCTGGCTCGGCTGTTCCAACTTGTGCACAGAAGGCAGCCCAAAAGAACCGTAAGTAAGAGCGTTGCTGTATGTTTTCTCATGGCACTCTCCTATTTGACCGCGAATGGTCCAGAACTCCTCTTGGCTGCCATCCGACTTGTGCATCTTGCAAACTAGCGATTGCTAATCTGAAACGATAAGATTGTTCACCAACAGGCGCTACTGGCGCAAGGCAGCGACATTCTTAAGCTAACGAATATGGCCCCATCGACATCATCGGGTAAAATCACAAAGCGCGACGAAACCGTTGCACGCGCATGGAAGTGGATTCCCTGGTTCGCTTTTCTGCTAACCGCCGCACCGCTTCCCATCGTTTGTTTCATCCTTTTCCTCGGCACCGTGACGACCGAGGCTGCCGCGCTTTATTTGTTTCTCGCCCTGGTTTCTGGCGCAATTGGCATAGCGGCAGGACTCGTGCTCACGTTGCTCCTGCTCTTCTATCGCAGCCGTTGGATGCGGCGACTGCGCGAGGGGCTCGCCGCGGATGGTATCACGGCCTCGGAAATATCCTGGTTCAAGGCAGAGTTGACGACCGCCGAGCGCAAGGCTTTAGAGCAATTGCGATCGAATAGCCCTTTGCTGGCTGATGCTTATCGTGAAACTCTCGCGGCCCGGCTAATGGCATCGAGGATCATCGGGCGCAGCAGGCGGGATCTGCTGGCCGTTGAGCGCCGCATCAATCGCGTCGCCCTCCTGCAGGGCGCCGACACCAACACATTGCTCAAAGAATTGCAGGATGATCGAAGTAACCTCGAAGAGACCCGACGAGAAGCCTCTGCCAGACTGACTGAAGCGCAAGCTCGCCTTCAGATGATCGAAGCAGCGGCCAGCAGAAATCTTAATCACGATGAGAATTATCAGATGCTCCAAAGGCTGAGCGCGGCGCAGACTCACTTGCCGCTCTCGATCGAGATGGATCAAATCGAGCGGCGGGCCTTGGACGAGGCGCAACAAGAAGTGCGGGATCGAATTATTTCCAACGAGTGAGAGGTCAAGTTCGACGAACGACTTTTCCTGAGGTTACGGCGTTTGGTTCAGTTGATTCAACTGGTACACTCCAGGCGCCAGCCTAATTGCAAATCCTTCATCGACCAGAGCCCAGTTTCCCACTCCGGCTTCTGGTGCAGACAGGCCAGTAACTTTGGCAAGCTCGCCGCGCACGGTCATGCCTGCCCCGATCAGAAACGCACGCGCCACTTCACGCAAAGAGACTTCTCGATTGACAGAGATAGCCAGCTCTTCCTGAAAACGACTCTCAGCGAGAGTCCAGATGTAAGTAAAGGTCGGCTTGTACATCACGTCAGCGGGGATTAACTTAAACGAACGTTGCAGCTCATCCATTGCGCGCAAAAAGATCGGGCGTTCGGCTAGGCGACTCGCTTTCTGAAGATCCCGCGTGGCCATCTCCCATTCCCTTCTGAGAACTTTCAAGATCGCTCTCGCGGCGGGCGACAGTCGAGTCGTTTCCTCCTCACGTGGCACCGTCCGCAATGCGTGGAAGTAAGGAATGAGGCGACGCGCAACAAAAGTTGACCGACCTTTCGCCAGCTTGCCGTAATACGCCCTGCCTCGTCGCATCACTTCGTCTTTGAGCACCCAGGTCAAACTGCTTTCAGGATCCTTCTGCACGTTGCGAGGCATGTGAGCATCGCGCCGACCACACACCGCGATGTAGAGCGAGGGACCGGGACGCCGCGAGTCTGTCATCGCTGCGCAGAACCCGACCGACTCAATGAACTGCTCCGCGGCGTGGACATCTTCAACGCGCGACTCAGGCTCGCGCCGCCACCTGAGGTCGCGATAGACCTCAATCTCATCTGGCAAGTCACGCGCCGACATGTCGGTCATCCTATCAGATTGACCCGTCAACTCCTTCAGCCTGACCGTTCACCAAATCTTCGCGCTGCTTCGTTATTCCTCGCGAATCCATGTTTGTTTAATGTTTTGGGCCAATCGCCCTACCCATAGCGGTTGGCACAGCCCTTGCCAAACCGAGGGAGCCTGCCATTTGTCTGGCGCAGTCCGGGCGAATCACGAGGCTTCGATAAGTTGAAGGAGAAATGAGTGACATGCGGATAAGCTTAAGACTAAAGAAGCGGTTGACATTGATGCTTGCAGCGCTGCTGCTCTTGCAGGCTGCGCCGCTCTTCATACGTGCACAGAGTCCGCGCCAGCGGGAGAAACTCGTCGACCGGCAGGACCTGGCCGAACAGCGTGATGAACCACAGGTCAGCACTACCGGATGGCGCCGAAAGATGGCTCGTGATCTTGAGGATGATGTGGACTCGGTCAAAGGCCGGCCCGACCAGATGCGTCGCGTGATCATTCAACTTCGCGAAAAGAACGAAAAGAAAGCTGGTACCAGCCAGGCTAACGGTATTCTGTTAACTGATGCGGCAAGAACCGGCATCCTGTTAACCGATGCCGCGGCGACCGGTCAGTTGCAGGAAAAGCTGGCACGCTACGACGGGCGGCTGAACAAGACCTTCAAGACCATGGGACTAATCACGGCACAGTTGCCGCTGTCGCGCATTCGCGAACTCGAGTATGACGACGACATCGCGTACATCAGTCCAGATCGCCCGGTTGCCTCGCACGGGCACCTCGAGAACACGATTGGCGCAACTCAGACCGATGCGCGTACGGCGGTGGCTGGTTTCACCTCCATCAATGGTACGGGTGTGGGAATCGCCGTGCTCGATAGCGGAATTGACGACACGCACAACCTGATCAAGGCATCAACAGCACGCCCCGCTCTGGTTTACTCCAAGACTTACACTGGAATTGCCGGCAACCGAGATTACTTCGGCCACGGAACTCACGTTGCTTCACTCCTGGCGGGGAGCCCGGGGTTCAAGTCTGACTACTACGGCGGCATCGCCTATGAGGCCAAGGTGATCAGCCTGGCCGTTCTTGACGGCACAGGCGCAGGCCTTTCGAGCAACGTGATCGCCGCGATTGATTGGTGCATCACCAACAAAGCAACATACAACATCCGCGTCATCAACATGAGCTTAGGCGCGCCGCCCAAGGACAGTTACAAGACCGACCCGCTGTGCCTTGCGGCTCGTCGGGCTTACAATGCGGGAATTGTAGTCGTAGTTGCGGCCGGAAATCGCGGCAAAGACTTGATGGGGCATAAAGTCTACGGTGGAATTGACTCCCCCGGAATCGAGCCTTCCGTTATCACGGTCGGCGCGACCAACACCTTCGGGACCGATACGCGAACCGACGACGCGATTGCTACCTATAGTTCACGCGGGCCAACTCGTGGCTACTCCACCGATGCGAGCGGCATCAAGCACTACGACAACCTGATCAAGCCAGACCTCGTCGCCCCGGGGAACAAGCTGATCGGGGCTACCTCTCCCAGCAGCGTGGGCAAGCTTACTAGTTTGGTGACGTTGTTTCCGTCTCTCAAAGTCGGAAGCGCATCGACGGCTGCCGATCAAGTCATGTATCTGAGTGGCACCTCGATGTCCGCGCCGGTGGTTGCGGGCGCTGCGGCCATGATGCTGGAAGCCAACCCCAACCTGACACCGGGTCTCGTCAAAGCGATTCTGATGTACACGGCTCAGCCGCTCCGCAACTTCAACACGCTGGAACAGGGTGCGGGCCAGGTCAACACGGAAGGCGCGGTGGAGGTTGCCGGCAGCGTTAAATCGAATGCCGCCACACTGGTGAAGGGCGATGCAATGCTTAATAGTTGGGATGAGGCGGATCAAGAAAATTCCTTTAACGGAACCACCGAGCGTGTAGTCTGGGGCCGGGGCGTGGTCACCAACTACTGCGTCCTTTACGGCAGCGAACTGATGACCAAATGGCAAGTCATGTACGCTCAGAACAAAGTGCTGGCCGATGGAACATCGATCACGAATGGCGTACTTGTCAAGAACACCACTCTAGTAACATCGGGGGTGAGCAACACCAGGGGACCGCTAATTAACAACGGTGTCCTGCTGAGTGATGGTGTGTTGTTAGCTGATGGCGTACTCCTTGGTGATGGTGTGCTCCTTAGCGACGGTGTGTTGCTCGGTGATGGCGTATTAATCTCCGACGGTGTGTTACTCAGCGATTATTCACATGGAGACCAATCAGCGCTAGGCGACGGCACCGCTGCCATGCAGCCTGCTCCTTAGGGAACGGTGTATCCGCACCGGAGAGATTGTTAATCCCAAACACTGAGGATCAGCCATGTACACACGAAACGCCCTAGCACTAGCCATCCCAGCACGGCCGCTGGTTCCGGCCTTCGAGAATGAAGTCAGTGCGGTTCGCCTTAAAGTGCAGCACAAGACGGAGGTTTTAGATTTCCTCGCAGAGCGTCCCCTGCACACAGTCGCTATGGTCGGTTTCATTCACGACAACGGCCTGGTCAGTCCACTCAACCGCGGCACCTTCTACGGCTGCCGTAATCGGCGGGGACAGCTCGAAGGCGTCGCGCTCATCGGTCACGCGACTCTGATGGAAACTACCACCGACCGCGCGCTTGAAGCTTTTGCCGAGATCGCCCAGCAGTCCCCCAACACTCATATGATCATGGGTGAGCAGGAACGGGTAGGCGAATTTTGGAACTACTACACGGACGGCGGGCAGGAGATGCGTCTCGCCTGCCGCGAATTGCTCTTCGAACTCCGATGGCCGATCGAAGTCCAGGAACGAGTCCCGGAACTCCGGCTTGCGAAACAGGATGATCTTGAGTTAGTCCTCCCGATTCAGGCGCAGATGGCTTTCGATGAGAGTGGCCTCAATCCACTCGAGCGGGATCCGGAAGGTTTCCGCCAGCGCTGCGCGCGGCGCATTGAACAGGAACGCACGTGGGTGTTGGTTGAAGAAGGCCATCTCCTCTTTAAGGCCGAGACCGTTTCTGATACGGCAGAGGTAACTTACCTTGAAGGCATCTGGGTAAGGCCGGAAAAACGTGGTGAAGACTTCGGTCGCCGCTGCATGTCCCAGCTAGCACAAACCCTCCTCGCAAACGCCAGGTCTCTCTGCCTGCTAGTCAATGAGAAAAACACCTCGGCTCGACGTTTCTACATGAGAGCCGGCTACAAGCTCCGCAGTCTATACGACACCATCTTCGTAGGCTGACGGTTCTGGGGCGAGCAAGGGACTCGCCTGGGAGTGGCGGTAGTGGTCCCTACTACCGGAGTGGAATATCTCTGGACAACCGTCCCTATGGTGTTGTACTTTGTTTAGCGGGCCTCTCGTTTTCTCCGTCTTCCCGCGGAAGTCGCACATCGTCTGGCCGCAGCTCAAAAGGGCACCTTCAAGAGAGCTCTCGGTCTTTCCTTCAACAAACTCTCAGGAAAGGTTAAACCACCACCTTTCTCACAAAACACATTGAACACTCGAACAAAGCTCCAGACATACCAGTGGACGGTTATCGCCGCCGGCGGCTTGACCTGTTTCATTTCCGTTTTCCGTCTCTCTCCCTCGAAACTGGACCTGCGCTTTCTGCTCCTGGCGGTCATCACACTCACCGTCGGCTCCAGAATTACGATCCAGATTCCCAGAGTGAAAGGCCTGGTCTCAGTTTCGGATACATTTGTCTTCCTTGCCATTCTGATGTTCAACCGGGAAGCTGCCGTCCTGCTCGCCGCTGCGGACGCACTCTATTCCTCTGCGCGCTTCAGCAGGAAGCTGACGACCATTCTTTTCAACGTCGGTGTGATGGCCTGCTCAACCTTTGTGGCGGTCTCGACGGTGCAACTTGTTCTTGGGCCACTAGTCTTTCACCAGCGCTATAATGCTAATTTCATCATCGGACTGTCGATGCTGGCCTGCCTACAGTATGTCGGCAACTCTGGTATCGTCGCCATTGGGGCTGCCCTTAAGACTGATCGCCCGCTGTGGAAGACCTGGAAAGAAAGCTTTCTTTGGACCTCACTTACCTACTTTGTCGGCGCCTTCGCGGCCGGCTTTGTTTCCCAGCTAGTCGGCACCGTGGGCTTTTATGCGTTTCTTGGGATCATCCCGATCATCGCCGTCGTCTATTTCACGTACGTGACTTATCTGAAGAACATCGAAGCGTCGAAGCATCAAGCCGAGCTGGCCCAGCAACACGTGGCGGCTCTGCAAAAGAGCGAACAACGTTTCCGAGGCGCTTTCGACCATGCAGCGGGAATGGCCCTGGTCGGACCTGATGGCCGATGGCTGCAAGTTAATAGATCTCTTTGCAAAATGCTCGGCTATTCAGAGGAACAGTTCCTGAGTTCGAACTTCCAATCTATGACTCATCCAGAGGATCTGAATTTCACCCTGGAGCAGATGGAAAAATTGCGCCACGGCACTGCTACCGAGGTGCAACTGGAGCAAAGATGCGTGAACGCAAGGCGAGAGATCCTCTGGATCCTGCTCAGCGTTAACACTATCAACGAATCACCGAATGACTGCCAGAACCTGATCTTCCAGCTTCAGGATATTACCGATCGCAAACGCGCGGAGGAGCAGTTGGTCCATGACGCATTCCACGACGCATTGACCGGTCTACCTAATCGAGTACTTTTCCTGGACCACCTGAGACAATCCGTCGAGCGAGCTAAGCATCGAAAGCACATACCGTTCGCGGTACTGTTTCTTGACTTTGACCGCTTCAAGCTCGTCAATGACAGCCTGGGACATATGATTGGTGATCAGTTACTGATAGGAATCGCTAACCGTCTGAAGGCGGCCGTTCGGCCGAGCGATACGGTTGCTCGCCTGGGGGGGGACGAGTTCACGATTCTACTTGACGATCTGAATAGCCCCGACGAAGCGACCCTCGTGGCCAAACGACTGCTACGTGAATTGGCGCGACCTTTTAGTCTCCTTAACCACGACGTTTACACCACCGCCAGCGTTGGCATCGCTCTTAGCTCTGACCGATACCAGTTCCCTGAAGAAGTCCTGCGTGATGCGGACACGGCAATGTACCGGGCAAAGGCCTCTGGTAAAGCAAGATATGAGATCTTCGAGACGACGATGCATACCGCTGCGGTTAACCAACTACGAATAGAGACAGACCTCAGGCAAGCTGTTGAACGAAAAGAGCTGAGCCTTGATTATCAACCGATCGTGTGTTTGGAAAGCGGCAAGATTGTGGGTTTCGAAGCTTTGCTGAGATGGCAGCATTTCTCGCGCGGTGCGATACCACCGCAGGAGTTTATTACCGTAGCGGAGGAGACCGGACTAATCGTACCTATAGGGCAGTGGGTCCTGGAACAAGCTTGCCAGAGAATAAGTTCATGGCGGGAGCAGTATCAACTGCGGTCACTGTATGTGAGCGTGAATCTGTCTGCCAAACAGTTCCTGCAACCCGATCTGGTGGATTGCGTGAAACACGCGCTGGCAAAGGCGGACCTTAATCCCACCTGCCTTAAAGTAGAGATCACGGAAAGCACCGTAATGGAGAATGTCGACGCCGCGATCAGCATGCTCCGCCGGCTCCGCGACCTCGGCATTGAAACCAGCATCGACGACTTCGGCACCGGCTATTCGTCCTTGAGCTACCTGCACCGATTTCCTATCGCCATGCTCAAGGTGGATCGCTCATTCGTCAGCTCAATGTCCGAAAACAACGAAAACATCGAGATCGTGCGCACGATAATAATGTTGGCCAAGAATCTCAAAATCGAGGTGGTCGCTGAGGGAGTAGAAACAGGGGAGCAACTCGAAAAACTCAGAGCGATGAAATGCGATTATGGCCAGGGCTACTTCTTCTCAAAGGCCCTAAAGGCCGACAGCGCAGAAAGACTATTATTTACCAACTCCGCTTATGAGATCCCTGCTGAGCCCCCATCTGAACTAGTTAGTTGCGAGAGCACGCTTATTGCCTGAAACTCCTGGCCCATCCTGGCAACTCACCCGGAAGCATCATCCCTGACTATTTTCCAATTGGACGCGGCTAGCCGCTGGCCATATTCAACAGCTCTCTTCACGCTCTTTTCCACCGCTTCCAGTCTGAAAGGCTTCAGCAGATAGTCAAACGCGCCGATCTTGATCAGACCCTGCGCGTGTGCCTGGTCGCTAATGCCTGAGATCACGATCACGGGAGTGCGCGGGTATTTCTGGAGAACGTGACCCAGGAGCTCCAGCCCGCTTAGGCCCGGCATCGAGATGTCAGTGAGTACCACGTCATAGGGATTGACTGCTAATCGCGCAAGGGCCTGTTCGGCTGTCTCCGCGGTCTGGCACACATACTCCTCCGAAAGAAGGTCGTAGAGGGTATCTCGGATCGCTTCGTCGTCGTCTACCACCAGGACTGAGGTCATTAGGAATCCTCCCACTTCTATCAAAACTTACGGGTTGTTGCATCGCTGCACCCGCTGGTCGCAGGTTAGTTGGGAGGTACAAATCGTTGCTTCACATTGAACAAAAGGGGGGTGAGCCTTCTGCTGGACAACGGGATAATATCACAATGCGAACCCGTCAATAGGAAAACTTCATCGGCTCCAGCCCGATCATCAGCAAGATGCCGACGCCGCAGAGGTCACTTCTTGCCTCCCGAATTGTTTGCTGTGCTATGCTCGGTGTGGAGGTTTCAATTTGATGGGCTCAGAAGGTACAAAGGCAATCATTCATTACGCGCAAGACGATCTTTTTATCGGCATCAGTCCGTCTGGCCATGCCATCACGCTCGACACCAATCATGACCGCGCGAGCGCGCCGACGCCGATGGAGTTGTTGCTGATCGCATTGGGAAGCTGCACGGCGGTCGACGTGATCGGCATTCTTCAGAAGAAGCGCGAGACGGTTACGGATTACAGAGTCGAAGTTCGCGGCGAGCGGCGCGACGATCATCCGCGCAGCTACAAACGGATGGAAGTCCGTCACATCGTGCGCGGCAAAAACATCGCGGAGAAATCTGTGGCCCAGGCGATCGAACTTTCCGAGTCCAAATACTGCAGCGTAGCGGCGACGCTCCGGCCAACAGCGGAAATCGTTTCCAGTTACGAGATCATCGAAGAGTAATTGTGAACTGGTTCTAATCAAAAGGGTGGTTGTTAAGTGCGAAAGTTAACACTTTATCTTGTGACGCTCGTGTTCACGCTTGCGGCGACGCCGGTCATACGGGTCATGCCCCAATCGACCAACGAAGATAGTCTTGCCGCCGCGCGTCGCAGCGATCGGGCAAATCGCGGCGCTGATGGCAAGCTGACTCGCTTGAGTCCGGCGGAACATGTGCGCCGCGCAAACATCTATCTCGCCAATCGCGCTTTCGCCGAAGCACGCGAACACTGGCAGGCTCTGATCAAATTCTATCCGCAGGACGAAAACGTTCCGGGAGCGCTTTATGGGATCGGGCGCTCTTACTTCCAGGATCGGCATTACGAGGAAGCTTATTGGTATTACGATCGAGTCGCGCGCGACTATCCTCAAACGAAAGAAGGCCGCGAAGGCCTAAATTTCAGCGCGGCGGCGCAATTGCGCATGGGCCATCCTTCCGAAGCTGCTGACCGATATCGTCAGTACATCGAGAAGTATCCGGGCGGCGAGCGCTTCGAGAGCGCCCATCTCAATATCATCGACACTCTGCGCGAAGCTGGCCGACCGAAGGAAGCCATTCAATGGATCGCTCGCACGCGGGAAACATTTTCCGGCACACCGACAGAGGTCAATGCGATATTCGCGCGCCTGCGCCTGGACGTCGCGGAGGGTAACTGGAACCATGCGATCGTAACGGCGGACGAACTCGCCGGCGGGAGATTTCAGAAAGGTGCGCTGACAACCCTGGCCGAGGTTTTATATTTGAAGGCTTACAGTCTCGAACAAGCGGGACGAAGGGAAGAAGCGTTCAACGGTTATCTCGCGATCTCGGATAATATCGATTCTTATTACGGTGGTCTGGCAACCGAACGTTTGCTCAATCTCGCTCAAGGCAGAGAACGATCGCAGTTGAACCAGCGCGTCGCGCAAGTGAACTCGCAGATCGTTTCTGCCGCGGGCATTTTTCCCGCGCCTTACCGCCTTGCGATTGTGAATGCCGCAAAGGCAAAGCGACTTGATCCTCGATTCATCCTCGCGATCATTCGGCAGGAGAGCGTATTCAAGCCACTCGCAAAATCGCCGGCGGGCGCGCGCGGACTCTTGCAACTGACGATTGACGCGGCGCAGAAGTACGCGCCCGACGCGGGGATCAAACAGCTAACCGAAAACCAACTCTATCGGCCCGAGACATCGATTCTCCTTGGCACCCAGTATCTCGCCGAACTCTCGCGCCTCTTTCCGAATCTGTACGAAGCGGTAGCCGCTTCATACAACGGCGGTGAAGACAACGTCGCGCGCTGGGTGAAGCGCGCGAAGCAAAAAGACCCGGGCGTATTCACGTCGGAGATTGGTTTCGACGAAACGAAAGGCTACGTTCAAAGGGTCATGGCAAACTTCCGCGCGTATCGGCAGCTCTACACCGTCGATCTCAAGAGGAAGTAATACCCACGACCCTCTTTGGTTATGGCTCCGGACTAAATCCGCGATTCTCAAATCCGCGCGCGCCTTCACGTCTGCGCAAAGAGTCAGTCCGCGGATATGGACGTGGTGCAATCCCCAAGCGCACGAGCGCCGAATAATATTCATATCGAATTGTTACTTCCGCCGCCGGACGCGATTCGAGATCCATCTGCACCCAACGCACGTCGTTTTGTACGGAACGTCCAATACCTGTCGCCGCACTCTCATCGTTCGGCACAGGATAGGACTCGGCCCGGTTTGTTTTAGCCGCACCGCTCGGTTGCGACGAAGCGGAAGGTTCATTTGTGCCACCCCGTGTGTCGCGAGATTGCTTCTCCTCATAACTCGGATGTGGTCGCGGTGGAGGTGGCGGCGTGATTGGCACTGAAATCGGGTGCCGCTCGCGGAAGAACACTACTGAGATCACTCCCAGATTCGCCGTCTGTCCCAGCTTGGCGCCGTAGGAATCCCGTTCAGTCGTAAAGTAAAAGTGCCGCGCGCGCGCGGAACTCACTTGCCAGCCACTGATATGGATCGTCTCGTACGGTCCGATGACCCACTTGCTCGCTTCCCACGCCGTCGTATGCCGCGCATCGATCGAGTTCAGACCATCGACCGACAAAGCGGCCGCCACGCGATAAGGCAATGGATTGCGAATACGCACTTCGTATTCGGCGTTCTCAATTGCCTCAATGTAGGTTCGCCCGCGAGCAGCGTATTCTTCCAACGGACGTCCATTAACGAGCACCTGGACCTCGAATCCTTCCTGCGGCACGACGACCGGCTCAGGCTTTGCAGTCGCCTCCAAGTCCGGACCTGCGGGCACCGCAGCCTTGGCCCGTCTGCTCGACAAAACAAAAGCGCCGGCGAGGATCAGACCCAGTCCGGCGCAGGTGACAAATGCCAAAGTCTTTTTCATCGTCTCGTTCTCCTATTGGTCAGATAATCCCTTGAACTGCTGGAGGAACGTGCGCCTCTGCGCCTTCTTGCGCCAAACCTTTCGTGTGTTCAAAGGAAAAATCGCTTCTTCTGGTGACCAGCAAGTTTTTCGTATTGAGTAAAATCGGTCGTAAGGCTACAATGACGCGCCATGTTTTCCCCAGAGTCGGTTAGTTGTCCCGCATTGGATCGAAAGACTTAGCAGTTGGCAGTTACTTAGGAGAAGCCGATGGAGTATGCACTGACTGCGACGAAGGACGAAGCACGCGCCGGCTCGTACTATGACAAGATCTGGCGGCTCTACGATCTCACCTTCAAGCTGAACGGTTATGGCCGATCGCTCGATCAATACTTCGCGGCGCACCCGCTGCCTCTCTCGCGCGGCGCCAGAATTCTCGATGCTGGTTGCGGCACGGGCACCCTGACGCTTGCGCTTCTCCGCACGCTTCGATTCCCGGTAAGCATTACCGCGCTGGATCTTTCCGCTTCGTCGGTCGAGGCGGCGAGGAAGGCGGTTGATCAAAGCTCTGGTCGCAGACGCGATGTGCACTACGCGCAGGCGAACGTTTTGGCGCTCCCGTTCGCCGACAATTCATTTGATTTGGTGGTCACCAGCGGCGCGCTTGAATACATGCCGCTCGAGGATGGACTAAATGAGTTGTCGCGGGTGATTGCGCCCGAAGGTCATCTGCTTCATCTGCCCGTGCGACCTTCGTTCGCTAGTTTCTTTTTGGAAATTTGTTTCCGCTTTAAGCACCACCCGCCGCGAGAAGTGCTGCGACACACTGAACGTCACTTTCAGATCGCCGACCATTACCGCTTCCCACCGTTTCAGATAATCGGCTGGACCAAGACCGCAATGCTCGCGCAAAAGATTTAGCTGAACGCTGGGAGCGCGGACATCCCGTCCGCCGTGTCAGAACCACTGCGGTAGCGGGTGGTTGATCTTCGCCAGTGAGAGCGGGTGGGTATTCACTTCACCGGCACCAAGCGAATAATCCGATCATCATCGCTCGCCGGCGAATCGCGTCCATCACGATTCCGGGGCAGAAGCCCGACCGTGAGGGAGGGCTCCCACAAAGTTACTTCACCGGCACCAACCGAATAATCCGATCATCATCACTCGCCGGCGAGCCACGTCCATCACGGTTCGACGTTGAGAAGTACAACAACCCATCCGGCCCTTCCGCGATGTCGCGGATGCGACCGTACTTCCCTTCCAGCAAATTCTCCTGACTCACAACCTTGCGTCCATCCAGCACCACGCGGATGATGCGCTCGCCACGCAAGCAGCCAAAAAAGAAATTACCTTTGAACTGCGGAAACGCCGCGCCGCGATAAAACATTCCACTCCCCGGCGCACACGCCGGCGTGTACTCGAGCAGCGGTGACTCCATGCCTTCGTGAGTCGCGCGGTGATGAATAACCGGCCAGCCGTAATTCTTCCCGCGCTCCAGGATGTTGACTTCATCTCCGCCGCCCGGCCCATCGAACCCGCTCGGTCCATGTTCGGTTTCAAACAAGAGATTCGTGCCCGGCTGAAAGTCGATGCCCTGCCCATTGCGATTTCCGTAGGTCCAAATCTCCGGCCTCGCATTCGCGCGCCCCACAAACGGATTGTCGCTCGGCACAGTGCCGTCGTCATTCAAGCGCAGAGTTTTTCCCGCCAGCGAATCGAGCTGCTGCGCCAGGTCGCGCTGGGTAGCGTCGCCCGTCGTGATGTACAACTTTCCGTCGGGACCAAATCGCAGCCGACAACCCGCGTGCAGATACGTTGCGGGAATGTCTTCAATGATTACTTTGCGATCGGTGAAACCGTTCGGCGTTTCGCGATAACGCGCGACCCGCACGTGCTGACCGTTGGCGTTGTAAGCGTACGAGAGATAGAGCAGATGATTCGAAGCAAACTGCGGATGCAGCGCGACGCTCATTAATCCGCTTTCGCCTTTTGGCTCGACATCCGGCACGGTGAACAGCGGCTCAGGGCGCAGCTTTCCATTTTCGTAGACGCGCACGCGGCCCGGACGCTCGGTAAAGATCATTCGCCCATCCGGCGCCCAAACGATCGACCACGGCACTTCCAAATTGCCGACGACGGTTTCAACTCTGAAGCTGGTATTCGATTGCGCCGAAGTCTCGACTTCTCCCGCGCCCCGCCCCGGCGGCGTACGACTGCACGCCAGCGCGAGCAACATTATCAAGGAGAGCACGGTGGAAAACATTCGCTTCATCTCTGCATTAGACGCATTAGCGGTCTAAAACTTTCCAATCGTAGTTCCAGCCGCATCAGACCCCAGAGGGGTCAAAGATAATAGCCAGGGGTAAGTGCGCAGCACGCCACCCCTGGATCGCGACAAAGGAGAGACTTCGCGCCCTGTAGGGGCGCAAGACCTGCGCGGGTTGAATTGTTCGACCGACCTTCTCGCACCCCTTCAGGGTGCCGGGCATTGTCTTCTCTTCCTTCCAGGGGTGGCGCGCTAGGCGCTTACCCCTGGCTACTTTCTCTCACCGCTACGCGGTGCAAACCATTGTTCGTTCAGCGTAATCTGCGAAATCTGCGGATTCTCTTTTTCTTTTGCCCTCTGCCCTTTGCCCCTTCGCTCTTTGCCTGCTTCGCGCCTTTGCCCCTTTGCGCCTTTGCGTGAAACTCTTTCTCCTGCTCCTGCCTCCTGCTCCTGCCTCCCGCCGTCTGCCTACTGCTTCCTGCCTACTGCCTACTGCTTTATGTACTCATGCAGCAACTTCAACTCATCCCCTTGTTCGTTCAACTGGACACGCAGCAAGTCGCGCATCGACAACATCCCGACCCAGCGTTCGCCATCCATGACCGGCAAATGCCGGCTGCCGATTTGCTCCATTCTCTCCAGCGCCTGCCGCGGCGTCTCGTCGCAGTGAATCACCGCGCGCGTTTTGCTGGTGACTTCTCCAATCTTCAGCGTCGCCGGATCGAGTTTTTGCACCACGACGCGATTGAGCAGGTCGCGCTCAGAGAAGACGCCCATCAACTTCCCTTCTTCATTGAGTACACACACGGCGCCTATGCGCCGCGCCGCCATGAACTCCGCCGCCTCCATCACGGACGCCGTGGCTTTCATCGAGTAAGGCTCACGATCACGAATGACATCTCTGATCAGCATCGCCGCGCCTCCTGCTGGTAAATGGCTTGTAGGCTCGTAGGTCTTCTGCCCACTGCCTACTGCCTTCTGCCTACTGTCCTTCTGGTGTGGGGATATTATAAGAGAAGTCCGGCGCGGTGTCTCTAGTGAAATTTACAACTCCGACGGTGCCGGTTATCGAGCATTGGTGAGTCCGCTTCGCGGACGCTTGAGAGTAGCCCAGCACCTCAGTGCTGGGATCACTGGCAAATGAGTAATCCGAGCCCCTGAAACGGGCGACAGAAAACACCGATCTCATACTCGACGCGAGCAATGTTCAGTCGTCCGCTTTGCGGACTGCGTTTGATAATAGGTACTCTTTTCCCAGCGATGAATCGCTGG
>JBGPWL010000050.1:0-33069 GCA_041492185.1 Pyrinomonadaceae bacterium
GCCTATCCCCGACGCGTCGGGGCTGGGAACGGTCCTGGCTAAAACGGATGACCTTGCCGGGGCACAACAGGCCTGGAGAGATGGCATTGAGGCCGCGGGTCGTACCGGCGCGTGGAAGGCCGGGCAACATATGCAAGCCTTGTTGGCGGGCGTTGGGACACTACTCGGCCTGGGGTTTCCGAAGAGATGAAGCCTACCTAAAGGCCAATAGCGCACTCGTCGTTTGTCAAAAAGCCGTTAGATCAGATACGCTCTTCATTGGCCGTCTAATACACCTATGGCTCAACTAACAGAACAGCTCGTGCCAGAACAGTTCGTGCTCGATGCGTTGCGGCAGATCAAGGATCCCGATCTGCACAAAGACATCGTGACACTCGGCTTTATCAAAGATCTGAAAATCGCAGGCGGCGACGTTTCGTTCCGCATTGTGCTGACGACCCCCGCCTGTCCCGTGAAAGCAGAAATGGAAAGCGCCGCGAAAGAGATTGTGGGCGCGCTGCCGGGGGTAACTGCTGTCAACGTGACGATGGATGCGGAAGTGCCAAAGGGCCGCGGCCTCGGCGACAAAGTTTCCGTGCCCGGCGTGCGCAACATCATCGCGGTCTCATCGGGCAAAGGCGGCGTCGGCAAATCGACCGTGGCTGTCAATGTTGCAGTGGCGCTCGCGCTTGACGGCGCGCGCGTCGGCTTGATGGACGCGGATGTCTACGGTCCCAACGTGCCGATCATGCTCGGCGTCAGCGAGGCGCGTCCCGAAGTCGACGTCAACAAACTGATTCCCATCGAGGCTTATGGCGTAAAGCTGATGTCGATGGCTTTCCTGCAGCCGGGCGACAAACCGCTGATCGTGCGCGGCCCGATCCTGCACGGCCTGGTGAAACAGTTTCTTTCGGATGTGAAGTGGGGCGAGCTCGATTACCTGATCGTTGACATGCCGCCGGGCACCGGCGATGTGCAGCTTTCATTGGCTCAGCTTGTGCCTGTGCAGGGCGCTGTGCTCGTGACGACACCGCAGGACGTGGCCATCGCAGACGTACGGCGCGCATTGCGAATGTTTGAGACGGTCGCAGTCCCTATTCTCGGCATCGTCGAAAACATGAGTTACTTTCTTGCGCCGGACACCGGGATTCGCTACAACATCTTCGGCGAGGGCGGCGGGCAGAAACTCGCGGAGATGTATCATGTGCCATTCCTCGGCGCAGCTCCGCTCGGTATAGACGTGCGCGAGGGCGGCGACAAAGGCGTGCCGGTGGTCATCAGTGACCCCGATTCCCCACAGGCAAAGGCTTTTCGCAGCGTTGCTGAAGAGGTCGCCCGGCAGGTCTCAATCGAGGCCATGAAACCCGAACTTGTCGTTTTAGGGAAAGCCCAGTAAACTGTTTTTTCGGTTTTGGATTTGCGATTTTTGATCTAGACTCAATAGCGATCGCAAGTCTCGCGGCAAATTAGGCGATACTTAACGAGGAGAAATTAACAAAATGTCAGCAACAACCTCCACCACTGGAGCCCCGGGCGTGACCCCTTCAGCCCCCAGCATGACGCTGAATGTCACCGAGCCCGCGGCTGTAGAGATTAAGAAGTTTATGTCGGGCGAAGAAGGCCTGCCCGAGACAGCGGGACTGCGCGTGCGCGTGGTGCCCGGTGGCTGTTCAGGATTTCAATACAGTCTCAACATTGAAGAGGAATCGCGCCAGGGTGATTTCGTACTGGACGAGAAGGGCGTGCGCCTGTTTGTTGATATGTTCAGCGCGCAGTATCTGAATGGTGTCCAGATCGACTATGTGACCGGCGTGATGGGTTCCGGTTTTACTTTCACGAACCCGAACGCGACTGGAAGCTGCGGCTGCGGCACTTCGTTTACAGCATAAGTTTTCGATAAGCAGTAGACAGGCAAAATGTCTGTCCGAAATAAAGCGCGGTGCGCGATCGTTCTGGCTCGGCACGTCTTCGAGGAGACCCCGAGCCACTTTCGCGTATCGCGCTTTTTTGCTGGGAGCGCGGACATCCTGTCCGCATGAGCGCGAAGCGCGAAAGATTTGTTTAGGCGGCACTAAGCGATGAACTTCATTCAAGCTTCATCCGTTGACGACATCAACCACGCGCGCGAGCTGTTTGAAGAATACGCCGCGTGGTTGCAGGTCGATCTTTGCTATCAAGACTTCGACCAGGAGCTTGCGGGTCTTCCCGGACAATACGCGCCGCCTGTTGGCCGCTTGCTCCTGGCGCTTGAAGACAAACAGATTGCCGGCTGCGTTGCTTTGAGAAAAATCGGTGAGGGTACCTGCGAAATGAAACGCCTCTTCCTGCGGCCTGCATTTCGCGGAAAAGGTTTGGGACGAAAGCTGGCCGAAGCAATCATCGCTGAGGCAAGGCAGATCGGCTACGAGCGCATGCTACTCGATACATTGCCGGGAAGAATGGATCAGGCGATCGGGATCTATCGCTCGCTTGGTTTCCATGAGATCGCCGCCTATAACAACAATCCCGTGCCGGGCGCCGTTTTCATGGAGTTATTGCTCTAACCGCCAAGACGCCAAGATCGCCAAGAATTCAAAATAGGAACAGGACCGAGGTTGTTACGCTCTTACAAGCCACCTCAATTCCTTCCTGATCTTGGCGTCTTGGCGGTTCAATCAGGACTTGCTCATCGCGGGCACTTGTGCCAAATTCATCAAGTGTCAAATACAAACCAATTCGGAGTGATAAGCAATGCCCACGATTGAAGCGGAAACTGCCACCGGCCCACAGATCTTCGAAGCGCCCGCGGGCAAGAAACTGGTGCTGGCTTTAGAAGACGCCGGCATCGACATCCTGCATCGCTGCGGCGGCAACGCGCGTTGCACCACTTGCCGGGTCGAGATTCTGGAAGGAAACCCGGAAGAGATGCGCGAGCTGGAGCGCAACCGTCTGGCGGTGGAAGCCGAACTCGCCGACAACATTCGGCTGTCGTGCCAGATTCATCTCAGCGACGACCTGAAAGTGCGCGTCATCAATCAAGTGAGCGTGCGCGGCATGGACGCCGGTCCGCGACCACTCGACGAGTAGTCCACAAGCTTGTTGCTTCCGGACGGACTTGGGTGTAACCTTCGCGGGTAATTCAACACACATAGACGCACGACGAGCATTGTCGCTGCAACGATTCGGAGGACGTATGCTAATCGAGTCAACTGTTCATCTCCCCGTCAGTCTCGGTATGCTGGAAGGAATGATTCACGTTCCCGGCCGAGACGAGCTGATGCATATTGCTATGCGCTGGCTGCACCTCGTGGCCGGAATCACATGGATCGGCATGCTTTACTTCTTTAATCTCGTAAACGTGCCTTTCCAAAAAGGACTCGACGCGGAAACGAAGAAGAAGGTCAATCCAGAGCTTCTTTCTCGCGCGCTCTGGTACTTTCGTTGGGGCGCAGTCCTAACGGTACTTGCGGGACTGGGTTACTACGCGATGTACATCCTGAGATCCGATGTGCACGCTGTGAATAATAAGGGCGGGCACGTCAACGGTTATTGGATCCTGACTGCCTGGCTGACGTATCCGATCGTGCTCTTCCTGATCGAGTTCCTCATCATCAAGAAGGTCCCAGCGCTGATCAAAGACGGTCGCGTTTACGCGGTGGTGATGATCATTCTGGTAACTTTCGTCTCGTGGGGTATGCTCAAATTCTTTTATGCGATGCTGACCGTCGGTGGCGAGAGCCTTGCCACGAACAAGACCTTATCAATTGGCGTCGGTGGCGGCTATGGCATCTTGATGCTCTTAAACGTCTGGGGCATTATCTGGCCAAACAACAAACGCATTATTGCCGCAACTGCCGGCACCGGTCCCGCAGCGCCGCCTGAACTCGCGCGTCAGGCCTTCATTGCTTCACGAACAAACGCGTGGCTGTCGCTTCCCATGCTGCTACTCATGGCAACGTCAGAACACGACTGGTTCATTTTCAGCGGCAAGTAAGAGAGCAAAGAGCAAAGGGCAAAGAGCAAAAAGCAAAGAGCTGGGGGCGAAGAGTCGTTCTTCGCCCTTTCACTTTGCTCTTTGCTCTTCGCCCTTTGCCCTTTGCGTTACTTTTGCGGCAGCGGCGGCTTCGTCAGTTTACAGTCGACGTTTAGCGATCGCAGGAAAGCCAACAGGTCGTCGTGTTGTTGTTTAGTCAAGGTCCGCTTCTGCAGATTTTTCTTATCAAGATGCTCGTTGGGCTTGCCGCCGCCGAGCATGATGTTCACGGCGTCCTCCAAGGTCTTCGCGCTGCCGTCGTGGAAATACGGCGCTGACTTATCAATGTCGCGCAGAGTCGGAGTCTTGAAGGCGCCTGTATCTTCCGGCTTGTTTGTAAACTTTGCCCGGCCCACATCCGGGTCCTTCTGATCCATGCCGATGCCTGCGTTGTGATACTGCTGATCGGTCAGCAGCACGCCATCGTGGCAGTTCGTGCACTTCGCATCCTGAAAAACTTGCCAACCGCGCTTTCCGCTGTCGCTCATCGCCGCTTGATCGCCGGCGCGAAAACGATCCCAAGCCGTATCGCCGCTGATAATCGTTCGTTCAAACGCGGCGATGGCTTTCACGACATGGTCAGCAGTCAAACCATTATTGCCAAATACTTTTTGAAATTGCTGCCGATAGCCTTCGAGCGCGTTCAGCTTCTTTAGAATCTCGTCCGGCTTGGCGCCCATGTTCGCTCCGGTCCAAGCGGCCAACGCCTGTTTCTCGAGCGACGGGCTGCGACCGTCCCAGTAAAACTCGTGATGGTAGCCGATGTTCCAGAGTGTCGGACTGCTGCGGGGCAGTTGCTTATTGCCGGCTCCAATCGCTTTTGCCAGACCGTCAGTCAGGCCCTTCTCGCAAACGTGGCATGAATAGCACGAACGCGATCCGTCTCCGCTCAATCGTTCGTCAAAGAACAACTCGCGACCAAGCGCAACTTTTTCCGGCGTCAACGGATTGTCAGGCGGAATGGTCATCGGCGAGTAGGTCTTGAGTTGCTCGGGAAGCGGTTGAATGTCCGGCTTAAATTCTTTTTTGGATCTAAAGCGCGAACAGCCGGCTATTAGGACGATTGTGACCAATAGAAATGCAATGACCAGCGTTAAGTAGCGAGTTTTTTCTTTCATCAGTCTTTCAGCGCCGAGCGCCCACATCGATCGAGCGAAGGAGCGTGGACCCCGAGCGCGTTGCCCCCCATCTGAGCGTGGTTGACTAAAAAGCGTGATGTCGTTGTCGCGGATTCTTGCACTGCGGCAGAGAAAAGTCTAGCCCGCCACGGTCCAAATCGACGCGTTGGGTATTTGAACCCGTAGCAAGCGCAGGCAACGACTTTTCTGTTCTGCATGAAGCAGACGGAGTCGCTGCCTGTCGATCGTTGCTATGGCCACGGCTGTTGCTTACTGCTTCTTGTTGGTGTTTGTCGTACTGTTAGTGTCGGCTGGCTTCTTTGCTGGCCTCCTGGGCCGCTTCAGTTCTACCAGGATGACTTCAAATGGCTGGTCACTTGTGTTTTCCGGAAGATGAAGACCTGCCGGCGTCCAGCGCGACTCACCTGCTTTTCCGGTGGCCGGTTGGATCGTGCCATTCGGGAAGGTGAACTGTCCATTAATATCCGTGACGAAGATCGCTACTGCGTTTGGGTGCCGGTGCATGACCGATTTCTCGTGCGCGCCGTACTTGATCCGCAACACGCGCACCTGCGCGTTCTCGAACTCCACCTTGTAATGTTTGGAATCGACCTTGACTGGATCCTGCGCCAGAACGGACGGCACAGCCAGGCCCAGGACAAAGAACGACAATAAGAATATTCGACGCATATCAATTTCCTCCTCAATCCGGGTTGAATAACGTGAAGGGGTGGCGTATTTGTACTCTACGCTATGCGCTTAGTCAATCGCTTGTCAGTACCACCTGCGTCAGCGGGTGGGTACTTCACGCTGCCAGCGTGAAATAGGAAATGATAATGGCAGGGGATCAGTACAATTGAAACGCAAACTGTTTGCAGACCTCGCAGCCGAAGCCGCCGCCTGCACACTCTGCCCGGGAATGTGCGAAAGGACCGCCGTGCTCAGCGATTTGAACGGGCCAGTCACAGCACAAGTGATGTTCATTGGTGAAGCGCCCGGTCGCAAAGGCGCGGACCGCACGCGCATCCCTTTTTCCGGCGATCAGTCCGGGAAAAATTTTGATCGCTTCCTGGCCTCAATCGATCTAAGACGCGAAGAGATCTTCATCACCAGTGCAGCGCTTTGCAATCCGCGCACTGAATCGGGAGCAAACCGCAAACCGACGCAAGCCGAGGTGGCAAACTGTTCTGCGTTTTTGCAGCGCACAATCGAGCTCATTGATCCATTGGTTATTGTTACTCTCGGATCCGTCGCGCTTGATGCGCTCAGACGCATTCACTATCATGAGTTCACTTTGAAGACGGCTGCGGGAAAGATAAAGAAGTGGAACGCGCGTCTGCTGGTGCCCGTTTATCATCCGAGTCCGCAGGTGCTGGCTTCGCATCGGCGTGAGGTTGAGCAGTTGCGGGACTACAAAATCGTGGCGCGAGCGATTCGCAGCACCAGAGCAGAGCAGTGATGGCGGCTGTGCCGCCTGATGTGCGGAAAGGCTCGGCCTTTCCGTCCAGGTACCCCCTTTTGAGTGTGAGAGGCTTTGCCTCGAACATCGCTTTGGAGGCATAGCCTCAGATCGTAAAGAGGATCATCCGACGGAAAGGCAGAGCCTTTCCGCACATCGAGCGGCACAGCCGCAAAGCAGAAAACAGTTACCGTGACCGAAGCAATAGAGGCAGCAATCAAGAATTCTCCCCTACACGCGAGACACGCGCAGCTTGGCGCAACGATGACCGAGCGCGACGGCTGGTCCGTACCCGCGTCGTATGGCGATCAGTTGTTCGAATACGCGCATGTGCGCGAAGGCGGCGCCGGTTTGATCGATCTTTCGTCGCGCGGGCGTTTGCTGGTCAGTGGCTCGGAAGCCGTCCAGTTTCTCAACGGGCTGATCACGAATGACGTGAAGACGCTCGGCGAAAATCGCTGGATGCCGGCGGCGTTTCCAAACGTACAAGGTCGCTTGATTGCCAGCGTCCGAATTATTCGCTCCAAAGACGATCCGACTGGCAAAAATGCTGCTCCCGTTTTTCTGATCGATACTGAAAGTGCGACGCAGGAAGCGGTTTTGAAAACGCTGAATCGCTTCACGCTCGCCGGTGATTTTCGCGTTAGAGACATAAGCAGCGAGATGGCGCTGATTTCAGTTCAGGGAGCGAGGTCCGCGGAGACACTTCGTGGCGACGCAGCGTTGGCGCTCGACCGCTCCGCCGTGGCGATCGTTCCGGGGCGCGAAGCAGAAGTCAAAATCATTCGCGCCACGCACACCGCCGAGGACGGATTCGATCTTTTTGTGAACGCCAACGATGCAACTTTCTTATGGGAAGCGCTGATGGAAGCCGGCGCGCGGCCGGTCGGCTTTGACGCGTTGGAAATTCTGCGCATCGAAGCGGGTATCGCGCGTTATGGCCTGGACATGGACGAAAGTAATGTTGTGTCGGAAACGAATCTTGATGACGCAGTCAGTTACACGAAGGGGTGCTACGTCGGTCAGGAGATCATCGCGCGCATCAAGTATCGCGGCCACGTTGCAAAGAAACTCACCGGGGTGGTGTTTGATCAAGCCGTGAAGATTGATAGCGGCGCCGGGATCAGATCAGTTGATGACAAGGAGATCGGCCGCATCACTT
Organism: Pyrinomonadaceae bacterium; assembly: GCA_041492185.1. Taxonomy (GTDB): domain Bacteria; phylum Acidobacteriota; class Blastocatellia; order Pyrinomonadales; family Pyrinomonadaceae; genus JAOAPY01. The sequence goes on from JBGPWL010000050.1 coordinate 7,731, forward strand.
CAGTTACCCTTTCACCGCATCTCGGCCGGACGGTTGCGATGGGTTATGTTAAGTATGATTACCTCGCCGCGGGCACGCGAGTAAAAGTTGTGTCAGCAAATCGCGAGTCGCCAGCGCAGATAGTTGATCTCCCGTTTGTTCGCCGCAATTCGCACACGTCCGGCGGCGATCTAAGCGCTGGCTTAGCCCCGTAGGAGCGCCATCTTTGGCGACGTTAATATGCCGCTCCTACGGAGCTACCCGGATTTCTTGACTCGACTTGCCATAAATTTGCCGTCCCTAACGGGACTCCAGATATTCAATCGTGAACGACGACACTTCCCAGGATGATCATCCGCCGCGCGATCTGGATCACGAGCAGGTGCGCCTTGCTTACTCGATTATCGAATCGCTGTTGGAACACACGCGCATCGTCAGTGATTTGATCGCCTTGATGGCCCAGGTACTCGATGAAGACACCACCAAAGCGCTGACCAAGACGCCGCAATGGACCGCCTACCTCGACAGCCGCCGCGCCATGGAACGCACGCGCGCGGACGTCGAGAAGTTCGCTGAGATCATGAAGAAGCTCGGCGATGATTAACTGGCTTACCTTGAATGGTTCACTGCACGATCATTATCACCTGTCGCTCACGCCCGCCGTCAAATTCGCAAAGAAAAATTCCCTGCCAGCGCCCGAGCAGCAACTCTCCATCCTTGAACGGGACCGTGACTGACGAACCGACAAGGCTTGCCTTGATGTGCGCGTCGGAATTTTCTTCGCTGTGGCGAAAGCCCATGCCGTGTTGCGGTATGAGTGTGCGCAAGGCGTGCAGCATGTCGCGCGGCACATCCGGGTCGGCATTCTCATTGACTGTGAGGCCGGCAGTCGTGTGCTGCACGTAGAGCACGACGACACCTTCGCGTGCGCCTGACTCTCTGAGCTTGCTCTGGACTTCGCCGGTGAATTCGACCAGCTCTTCGCGTTGATGAGAGCGAACTTTGAGAACGTACATGTAGCGCAGGTATACTGAATTTGGAGTGCGGCGGCAAGCGCAGCGCGACGCCGCTTTATATCAACACTCACTAAGCAATCCAAAGCGCCGTCGTTGCCGGCGCACTCCAAATCAATTAACGAAATGCAGACGATGGCGCTTCGTCGCCAGTGCCGGTTCTGCGTTCGACCGAGCCGACCTTCGCCATACCTTTGAAATGCCAGCAGTCCACACTCCACTCCGGCAAGATACCTTCACGGTTAACACCCGTTGTGCACCACAGAGGCGAATCGCGATACGCTTCGGGCGTCTTCAGTACTTTGCCGCCGGCGCCGTAAAGCTTATATTTCTTCAGCCGATCGTTATAGAGGTTCAGCTTGTCGCCGCTCAATACGTTTCGGAACGGTTCGTACTGGGCTTCTTCCTCCGCGACTAGGTCACCAAAAACCTTCTGGCCGGCATCGCGAACTTTGACGCACATTTCTCGCGCTTCAGTAATGGTCATGTTCCCTTTATGGGTTTCGACCACCGTCGATGCTGCCAGCCCTTTGGACAGTGCTTCATCTATCTTCTCGATGCAGAGTTTGCCATCCTCGAGCGCCTTCTTTCCATCCTCCTTTGGATAAAAGGTGTCTTCGGGCTTCCAACCTACCCAGTTGGAAGCCGAGCCAATTGCATCGTCGAGATCCTTTGCGATTTTCTGAGCCATCACTACTGCCGTACCAAACAGTGCCAGGCCAAGTAACGCTGCGGTTGAGATCTTTCGAAACATTTTTTACCTCCTCCTGGTTGTCGTAGTTCTACCTTATTTGAGTTGCGCCGTCGACCGAGCTTGGCGTGGAATTCTCAATCTACCAGCTGCTCTATAGCTTCCTTTGGACTTGCCTGTGAGAGTGCTCCTTCATAACTCACTCCCACAGCTTCACAGTCTTGTCTGCGCTCGCGCTCGCTAACATTTTTCCGTCTGGCGAGAAAGCCACCGACTCGACTACATCAGTGTGACCTTTCAGCGTCAGTTTCAATGCGCCGGTTTGAACCTCCCATACTCGCACGGTATGGTCTGAGCTGCCGCACGCCACAAGTTTGCTGTCGGGCGAAAAGGCAGGAGAAGTCAAACTCTCTTCACTTGTGAGGGTTTGCTTTTCGGCGCCGGTCTGCGCATCCCAGACTTTCACCACTTTGTTTCCGCCAACGCCAGCGATCAGATTTCCTGTGGGAGAGCAAGCTACTGCAAGCACCACGTCGTCCATTTTCAGCGCCTGATTGAGAGCGCCCGTCCGGGCATTCCACAATCTGACGGTGCTGTCTCTACTCCCACTTACTACCGTTTTGTTGTCGGCTGAGATTGCTACTGAAAGCACGGTCTCGGTGTGGCCTGAGAGGGTTTGCTTCGATGCTCCGGTTCGCGCGTCCCACAGCTTCACTGTCTTATCGAAACTGCCGGTTGCGATAGTCTGGCCATCGCCAGAGAAAGCGACACAGGTTACCTCCCCGCCGTGTCCTGAGAGCGTCTGCCTCACCTCTCCACTCTGCGCATCCCACAACTTAACTGCATTGTCTGACCCATCCACACTTGCCACCGTTTTGCTGTCCGGAGAAAAGGCGATAGGCGGACTGGTTTCCTTCGTTAGTTTCTCAGCCCCAGTCTGCGCGTCCCAAAGTTTCACTGTGTTACCAAGACTTCCGGTCGCGATTGTCCGACTGTCGCCAGAGAAAGCGACGGCCCGTACACTTTCTGTGTGACCTGTCAATGTCTGCTTCAGTTTGCCCGTGAGTGTATGCTCCGCAGCAGCCTTCGCGGATTCATTGCCCGGTTTTTCCTCGGATTTCTTTGCGCACCCAAAGGCAACTACTATGAAGAGCAGCACAACGGCGAGCCCGATCTTTCGGTTAAGAGTTCGAAGCAACGATGTAGCAAACATGCCAACCTCCTTTGAAATATGCTCAGTGACGAAGCCAGAGAACCAGGGCAACTGCCGCGCCAACCGGCAACAACCACAGAAAGATGAAAAAGTATCCGAGCAGATCTATGAAGACACCAAGTATGCATCCCGCTTCCTCGTCTGTTGTCCAGGCGAGCGACTTGCTCGTGCCTCGCCATTCAATGGTGACGTTGAACAGAGCGCCAACACCGCGGCGCAGCAATGGGTCAACCAGCGTCACATACGGTATGGTCCACAACACCAACAGCAAGACAGCAGACACAATGAGAATGAACTGATTTGGGCTGACGGTGCTCCTGCTCAAGACGAACAAGACCGGGATCATCACGACGAGGGTCAGGACCAAAGCTGCGATGCCTACTACGCCTTTCTTCTTTACTGCTTCATGAGTTCACCGTCCGGCGCCCCGGTTTTGAATCGCAGCCGTTCACTTGGGACTCCAGGTGGTACCGTCCTGAAAGACCACTCGCTTCAGCTTGCACTCGGCCCTGGTGGCTCCCGGATAGAGGTAATCTTTGACATCGTAAGTCTTACCCGCTTCAATCGGCTGGCCAACAGATTTGACGATGTTCTGCCAAAGCATTGTCGTGTCCATCAAAACCTTCCCGCTGTCATCCGTTTCCTTGACCGCGAGATCAACCTGCATAATTGGCTTGTCGGTGTTCACCTTGATCTTGTACGAAATGTTCTGTTTGTCAGGCGTTATTCCGAGGTAAGTGAATTCAACCGGCGCGCCTGTGGCCTTCGTCTGTGGAGCGGACGATGTCGATGGTGAGCTTTCAGTTGTTGATGACACCGACTGAGGACTCGGACTCGATGGCGTATTTGTCGACGACGCTTTGTTGTTGCAGCCGGAAAGAACTACGGTCGCCAAAACGATCGTCAGGTACGTTTTCATGATTACTACTCCTTCTTAACCAAACAAAGAATTGTCAGCGGTTGCCAGCGGTCTTTCCGAATGTCGGACTACGGAGCAACAAAGCCGCTCAGCGCATTGCCGAAGAACGCGTCGGTCTTGTATGCGTTGCGATCCCACGTTCCATCCTGATCGTCGATGATCTTCACTGGCACAACGACGCGGAGTGTGCCCAGGTTGTTCTGCTTGCCGATGCCCGTATCGACGATCTTGTAATCTGACCCAAAGGTGAATTTTGCCGTGCGCGCGAGTTTTCCGTTTCGCAGCACCTTGATCTCGTATTCGCCCGGATGCTCGTACATGTTGTAGTAGTAGCCCGGAACATGAATCGACGGCTCCTTATCCCAGAGGATCGCCTTTTGGAAGCTGAACACTCTGCTGCAGTAGCCATAAGGTGAATCCTGGTTCGACTCAGGACGATTCAGAAGCTCGCAATGCGTGAAGTCGCCTGCGGCGCTCGCAACCATCTGGCCCTGGTAATATAGATAAGCTTCATACTTGCCGTAGCTGACATCCGCCACGCCGCCTCCGCCCGTCATGCCTCTGAACCAGAACGCCGCCATCAAGTGCGAGTTGGTCAAATTCGGATTGAAGGTGTTGCCAATCGGGTGCGCGTACTCCCAGTTGTAAACCAGCTCGTCGTAAATGTACGCGATCGGCAGGTTCCAATCGTAATTGACGTAATAGACGAAGTTGTTCTTGAACTTGGGCAAGTCCACGACGCCTTCGTGAAATTTCTCGACCTTGAACTTTCCTGAGAGCAGCGTGGCGCTCTTGCCTTCCAGCTCGTTCTTAAGATTGATTTTGAAATCTACCGGCCCGGTATAAGTTACCGCCTCGCTTTCGGGCGGGTTCTGGCCGCAATCTCTCACGCCGACCCAGGCACTGGAAGGACCTGCATCCTGCGGGTTACAGTCGTACTTCCAGGTTTTTCCCGGCAAAGTGTATTCAACCGAAAGCTGGTCGCCAGCTTTGAATGGACCATTGGTGCGAAAATTGATCATTGGCGTCCAGCTCCAGGTTTCCGGGTCACCCTTATAACCCTTGTGAACCTGCAAAAAGAATTGAACCGAAGGCTTGTTGATTGTCTGGGCCTGGACAGTCGCCGCACTTGAGAAAGCGCCCAATGTAGCAACAATCAAAACCGAGAGCATTGCGACTCGTGACAAGCTAATCCGGATTTTCATTTTGGTCCTCCTCAAAAAACTGTGTCAAAGACTAAGGGCAAACAAGAATTGCCCCATGGAAGGGATTGCGATCAGATGATGTGGCGACATGCTATGCCGATTAGTCGCGCTGCGCAATATTGGAAACGGGCTAAGAAGATCGCGACAAGAACGGGACAAGAAAAGCCCCTGATTGGAGCCAACCAGGAGCCTTCTTACTCGCCGCCGAGCTTGAACTAATTTTCTTTTGAGGCTTTTCGTTTTAGTAGCGCCCAACCCGAAGGAAGCACCGCCGCAGCGAGGATAATCTTAACCGCGTCGCCGATAAGAATGAATTTGGAAAAACCGGCCGCAAAGGCCGCGCTCAGCGATTTGAATTGCAAGAGCCACGCCCAACCCGCGAGAGTGATCACTGCCGAGCCCACCAACATCGCAGCCGCGGCCGTGAAGAAGCGTTTGTCCCAACCATGTTCGGCAAAGGCGCCGGTGATGAAAGCTGCGGCGGGAAACGCCACGAGGTATCCGCCGGTTGGTCCGAGCAAGTGCAGAATGCCGCCATGCCCTCCATAAAAGAAAGGCAGACCAGTCGCGCCTTCGATCACGTAGACAATCATCGCCATCGCCCCGAGACGCGATCCCAGCAGCGCCCCCGTCAGCAGCACCGCAAACGTTTGTCCAGTGATTGGCACAGGCCCAATCGGAATTACAATCTGCGCCGCGAGCGCGGTCAGCAAACTGAACGCGAAGACGAGCCCAACGGATCGCGTCCAATCAAGTGGCGCTAGCGCCGCGCCAATCAAGGTGTCGGGTTTCCCGTATGTGGTGTCCATAGTTTCGAGTTCCGAGTTCAGTGTTTCGAGTCTCGAGTCTCAAGTTCGGCTAATCATAACCCGAAACTCAAAACTCGGAACGCGAAATTGAGTATTTTAGTCCGCTGCCTGACCCGTGCGTGCGTTGCTTGCTTCGGCCTGCAATGTTCCAATGCGCATGCCGTAAAACGAGCGGTGCACGAAGAAGACTGAAACGATAAAGAACGCCGCGGCCAGCAAGTGACTAATCATCGGACCATTGGCGCCAAACTGTCCATTGTGATCCGCGATCGAAACGGCCAACTGCACCGCCAGCAGACCAAACAACGTCGTGAACTTGATCACCGGGTTCATCGCCACAGACGACGTATCTTTGAACGGATCGCCAACGGTGTCGCCCACGATCGTTGCGTCGTGCAGCGGCGTGCCTTTCTGTTTCAGATCAACCTCGACGACCTTCTTCGCATTGTCCCACGCGCTGCCGGTGTTTGATAGAAAGAGCGCCTGATAGAGTCCGAATATGGCAATCGAGATCAGGTAGCCGATGAAGAAGAAGGGATTGACAAACGCAAAAGACAGCGTCGAGAAAAACACCGTCAGAAAGATATTGAACATGCCTTTCTGGGCATACTTCGTGCAGATCTCGACAACCTTCTTGCTGTCTTCGACTGAAGCCTTTTCAACACCTTCGAGCTTGATGTTTGCCTTGATAAACTGCACCGCGCGATATGCGCCGGTGGTCACCGCTTGCGTCGAAGCGCCAGTGAACCAATAGATTACCGCGCCTCCCGTAACCAGACCGAGCAGGAAAAGCGGATCGAGCAGCGACAACTTCTCGAAGAAGTCCGCCACCCCTTGCGCTTCTGTCTTGCCGCCAGCCACCGCCGCAGCCACTTCGCTGGTTCTTAGCAGTTGGATGATTGAGAAGATCATCGTGGTCGCGCCCACTACTGCGGTTCCAATCAGCACCGGTTTGGCGGTTGCCTTGAACGTGTTGCCCGCGCCGTCATTCTCTTCCAGCAGATGTTTTGCGCGAGCGAAATTGACGTTGATGTTGAAATCCTTCTTAAGCTCCGCTTCGACGTTCGGCAAACCCTCGATTAGCGACAACTCGTAAACCGACTGCGCGTTGTCCGTAACCGGGCCGTAAGAATCAACGGCAATCGTCACCGGTCCCATACCCAGAAAGCCGAACGCCACCAAACCAAACGCAAACACCGGCGCTGCGACCATCAATGGATCGAGGCCCATCGTGCTGAAGTAGTAAGCGATGGACATCAGTGCCACGATGCTGATGCCGAGCCAGTAGGCCGAGAAGTTTCCGGCCACCAAACCCGAAAGGATGTTAAGCGACGGCCCGCCTTCTTGCGATGACGTAACCACTTCCCTGACGTGGGCTGATTCAGTAGAAGTGAATACCTTGACGAGTTCCGGAATGATCGCACCGGCGAGTGTGCCACAGGAAATAATCATGGATAGCTTCCACCACAGCGTCGGGTCACCGCCGAGCGTGGGAATGGTGACCTTCGAAACAACGAAGGTTGCTACGACTGAAATGATTGAAGTGATCCAAACGAGTGAAGTTAGGGGCGCTTCAAAATTCATCGTGTTGGAATTACCGAAGCGCGCCTTCGCGATCGCGCTGTTGATAAAATACGAGACGCCACTGGCAATAATCATCATGATGCGCATGACGAAGATCCACACGAGCAACTGCACCTGGACCGTAGAACTGTGCACGCCCAGCAGAATGAAAGTGATTAGCGCGACGCCCGTGACGCCGTAGGTTTCGAAGCCGTCAGCGCTCGGGCCCACGGAGTCGCCGGCGTTGTCGCCGGTGCAGTCGGCAATCACACCCGGGTTGCGCGCGTCGTCTTCCTTGATCTTGAAGACGATCTTCATCAGATCGGAACCAATGTCTGCAATCTTTGTGAAGATGCCGCCGGCGATACGCAACGCTGCCGCGCCGAGCGATTCGCCAATAGCGAAACCGATAAAACACGGACCCGCGTACGCACCCGGAATGAATAACAGAATGCAGAGCATGATCAGCAGCTCGACGCTTATCAGCATCATGCCGATGCTCATGCCCGCGCGTAGCGGAATCGCATAGATCGGAAACGGTTTGCCTTCGAGACTCGCGAACGCGGTGCGCGAATTCGCAAACGTGTTAACGCGAATGCCAAACCACGCGACCCCATAACTGCCGGCGATGCCAACCAAACTGAAGGCCAGAATGATCGCCACGCGAAACGGCTCCATCTTTGAGAGCACGCCAAAGTAGAGCACGATGACGATGGCGATAAACGCTTCGAGAATCAGAATGAATTTGCCTTGTGTGATTAGATAGGTCTTGCAGGTTTCGTAGATCAGTTCCGAGACCTCGCGCATCGCACGGTGCACCGGCAGATTTTTCAAATTCATGTAGATTGCCAGGCCGAAACCCAGACCCAGCACGCAGATGACGATGCCGACCAGCAACAACCGGTGGCCATCGAGTCCGCCAAAGAAAGTGACCGACCTAAGATCAGGCAGCTTGAGACTCGCCTCGCCGCCCTCATGTGTCGCACCCAGAGCCGGCGACGCACTGGCAATAAACGCGACCATGCCGGCGGCGATGGTCAGCGCAGGCCGGCGCAGGCGCGCGAAAAGCGATTTTGCTCGGTTCATCTTTGTCCCCGTGCGCAGATTGATATTGTTATTGAAAAGAAACACAGCCAAACAAACTGACAACAGGCTGATAGTAGTGATCAGCGATAGTTCCACGTTTAGAAAATTCCTTTCTGGTCGTTAAGTAAGCAGGCGAGATCAAACTGCCTCAGACGCCTTGCTGACTAAGCCTTCGGATTAACTAATGGCCATCCGAACCCTTTAGGTGCACGAGAGCACGAAACAACAAGGCGCACTAAAAGCGGATATTATTGCCGATTAGCGGGCAAACTGTCCAACCGCCGTGAAAAAAGGTAGTGTCCTTTTAGTGCGTTGCAACGCAGTCATAGGACACCACCTGAAAAAAGGTAGTGGGTAATGGCGCTGGTTAGTGGACCTTGTATCGGTTTCGCATATAAGCCTCTACGCTGCGAGCAAATCCCTCATTGTCCAAACATGGCCGGTCAAACCGTTCTCCATTGCAGGCTTCAGTTTCCGAACCCTTGATCGTTGATGTGGACTTAATCTGGCCGGCTCTGAACAGACTTCACAAGATCGGATAGGTCTGACGCGGCCTCCTCAATTGTTAACTCATCGCTCCCGTATAAAGGAAGACCAACTATGTTCGCGTGATTGGCAGAATAGGTAGGATCCTCAGGATCATCTGGTTCCACTCGCCACCGAGACGCAACGGCCAGTGTCTCAAGAACAAACTCACCAAAGCACGTGCTTTGGCCCGCATCACAAACAAGTCTTGTACAGCTAGCAGACAAGATTACTGAAAGGCCAGTCTCAGCGGGGCGCTTCTGCGTAGCTTGGCGTAGTCTGAAAGCCATACTCCACAGTGCAAGCCATCTCCTGCTTTTTATTGCACGAAATAAGAGCGGGTATTCTGGGTGAGAAATGTCGGGCATGTGTCAGCGAAATTGTTAGTTCGGGAATATAGAGAGGAGTCGCTGGGCTAAGATTGAACCTGATGCGGAATGATCAATTGCAGACTGATCATTCCCCCTACTATACACATAGCTTTTCCCATCTTGACTAGCACTCACAATTAAGCGAACTATGCGGTGGCCAGATTTCCACTCCGCTATTATCCCTCCTTCTCCATCTGACGCGATTGCGGGAGTTGGAGAAGTCCCAATATAGTGACTATATGAGTTTTCGATAATTTGCCTCGCGGTATCATAGGCATATTCTGTCGGACGATGCAGGAAACCCGGTTCGTCTTGTTCTTTCAGCATAGCCTCTAAGTCTCGCAAAACCTGTTGCGCAGTTAAGGCGGTATCATTCGAGCGAGCCATTAACTCAGATTGCTTTCTAAGTCTCGCATGGCTGCCTGATAAGGTCCCTGGGCCTTGGTGACAAAGACTGTCAATGTAAACAAAAACCCCCTTTATCTGTTCAAAGTTGATCGGATCGAACTCACTATTTATCTTTTTGATTATCACCACCGTTCTCCTGTTTTCTTTACAAGGGAGTTAACCGAAGCTGATAATTTTTCTAGTTCATTGAACAAGGCGAACTCTTTAAGTTTTAACTCAGACCTTGTATTGAAAAAAATCATCGTCTCGTCACCTGTGACTTGGATCGTGGCTGTTTCCTTATAGTCTGGAAACAGAATTGAAAGGCCTGTAACCACAGACCCTGCTAAAGCCTTTTCAGATGAAATGAGGGGAAATGGCAAGTTAACGACAGGCGAGAAGGACTTGAATGTGTATGCGGCGTTTATACGCGCTGCAACCTTATCAACTTTGAAGAAATTTCCTATCCACTGTGCGCAGTCTTCTGCATAAGGTGGATTGGAGTCCGTGTCTTCAGCCTGAGAATCATGGTAACTAATATTAATCATGGTTCTACCGTCTTTGAAGAACCGAACCGTCATGTGAGCATGGTAGTCAGTGCATTGCTCGCGCGCACTGAAAGACAACGCCATAGCAAAGTCACCGTCTTGATCGATGTACTCCTCCTTGTTTTCAATTCCAGCGGCCTTTAGGAAAGCGTCTTGATCTATGTCTTCCGACGAAAACCGAAAGGAAAGGTCAAGCATCTCGCAATGGAAACCTTCCATTGTCTTTATCTTATCGTCAGCCATTTTAGATAGCGTGTTTTAGGACGCGCATTATGGTTCGGCGCTCCATTTGATGTCAATCAGAGTTTACCCCGTTGGCAGTGTGAGAACGGACAATTCTAGTATTGCAATGTTTTAACGCCTACGTCAACGAGAAGCAGGCCAAACGGTGTGAACCGGGCTAAGTGATTAGCCAAGCACCGCAAACGATTGCCGAGTGGCCCCGCCACTAAAATGTCGGAACCTCTTATTATTTCTGGCGAGTTCTCAGAATGACACCACTATCTGAAAAAATTCATCCTTCAACTAAACTCAAACGACGGATCCGGCCTCGGCAAACTCGACAATGCTTTGCGGTCGTTTGCCAAATCCAAGCCAACGTCGAATCGAGTCGATGAGGATGACGACGGCGGCGATCATGATGATCGCGGTAAGAGAAGTGTTGATGTAACCCTGCATGGCTTTGGCAGGATCTTGCGTGAGAGGCCAGAAGATGTCGGTGATCGATTCCCAACCAGCCACCAGCGTCGTCGTCGCCACAAAACTCAACGGCACGATCGTTACCCAACAGTATTTCGCTTTACCCGCATTGATGATGATCGTGGTCGCCACGCACAAGGCGACTGAAGCGAGTAACTGATTCGCAATCCCGAACATCGGCCAGATCGTCGAGATCGATCCCGACCAGATGAATGCCGTCCAGGCGGCAACTACCAACGCGCTGGTCAGGATGGCGCCGGGCTGCCAGTTTGGTTCCTCCAACTTTTTGTAGAAGCGACCGCCAAACTCGCCCAGCAGAAAACGCGCGACACGCGTGCCTGTATCGATCGTTGTGAGGATGAAGAGCGCTTCAAACATGATCGCGAAGTGATACCAGTATTTCATCAAACCGCGCAGTCCGGGAATGCCGTCAAAGATCTTCGCGATCCCCAATGCCAGCGTCACAGCGCCGCCGGTCCGTTCACGGACTTTTTCACCGGTCTCGGCTTCCAGACGATCGAGTTCCTTCGGTTGCAAATCAAATCCCTTTGCGCTTTGTTCGTTGACCATGCGGGTGTAGCGCGCGCTTTCAACCTGGCGCTCAGCCGCAGGCTTATCCGGATTCAGTCCCTGGAGAGTGTTAGCAGCGAAGTAGTCACCGGGAAACAGCGAGGTGGCGGCAATCAAGGCGACGACGCCGACGACGCCCTCCATCAGCATGCTGCCGTAACCAATCATCCGCGCGTCGGTTTCTTTGGCGATCATCTTTGGCGTTGTGCCTGATGAAATCAAAGCGTGAAAACCACTGATGGCGCCGCACGCAATCGTGATGAAGACGAAGGGATAGACCTTGCCCGCAACTACGGGCCCACCGCCGGCGACAAACGGCGTGATGGCCGGCATCTGGAGATTGGGATGAACCAAAATGACGCCGATGATCAGAAACGCAATCGTGCCAATCTTCAGATACGATGACAGGTAATCTCTGGGACAAAGCAGCATCCAGACGGGCAAAACCGAGGCGATGAATCCGTACGCGGCCATCAGCAGCGTGACCTTGTGTGCGGAAAGCGTGAGCGCGGAGGCCATTGACGAGTCGGCAACGCGGCCGCCGAGATAAACGGCGAAGAGCAAGCCGATAACTCCGATGATACTCGCTTCGACAATCCTGCCTTTCCGAAAGCGATACATGTAAAGCCCCATGAACAGCGCCAACGGAATGGTGAATCCTACTGTGAACGTTCCCCACGGAGAATGAGCCAAAGCATTTACTACGGCGAGACCAAGTCCGGCAAGCGCAATGACGACGATGAATAGAATCGCGATGCCGGCAACTAAGCCTGACAGCGGACTAATTTCGGTGCGCGCAATCTCGGCCAGCGATTTTCCTTTGCGACGGATGCTGGCCACGAGAATCATGAAGTCATGCACCGCGCCGCCAAGACACACGCCAATCACCAGCCACAACAATCCCGGCAGAAAACCAAACTGCGCCGCGAGCACCGGACCGATCAATGGTCCAGCGCCGGAGATCGCCGCGAAGTGATGACCAAACAGCACCCACTTGTTCGTTGGATAATAATTGTGCCCGTCGTACATCGTCTGCGACGGCACCGGCCGTGAATCGTCAAGCGCGAGAACTTTCGCCGCGATGAAAGCGGAGTAATAGCGATACGCGATCGCGATGACGCATAACGAGCCGACGATGATGGGTAGAGCGTTCATTTGGATTTGTACTCAGGCACCTTTCGTCCTGAAAACGGAAAGCCAGAAATCTGAATGGACCGACTCGTCAGACTATCCACAAGCCGCAGCGCGTATCAGATGGGGGTTGAGCAATGTAATCATGAATAGCCCGAAGCTGTCTCTCCGCCGCTTCGGCCCACGGACGTACATCACTTCTAGGCCCTCGTCACGGGCTTCCAGCGTCTTTCCAAATACTCAGCAACTCGCGTCAAGGGAAATGTCAGCAGCAAGTAGAAGATCGCCACTACCGGCCAAATCGTAAGCGGCGCCGCGTAGCGACTAGCGAGTTCCTGACCGGTGCGCGCTAGTTCTGTTAGCCCGATGATCGAAACAAGCGACGAATCCTTGAGCAGCGCGATCGCTTCATTGGTCAGCGGCGGCACGACGCGCCGAAACGTCTGCGGCAGGATGATATGCCGCATAGCCTGAGGATAGGACATCCCCAGGGCTCGCGCTGCTTCCATCTGTCCCGCCTCGATCGAAAGAATGCCGGCGCGGAAGATCTCAGAAATATAAGCGGCGCTATTCAAGGTCAAGGCGATGACCCCACTCCAGAAAGCGGGAATATTTAACCCGAACAAAGGCAGCACGAAATAGATGAAAAGAATTTGTACGAGCAGCGGCGTGCCGCGCATCACCTCTACATAGAGAGCGGCAGGCGCAGCGAGAGTCTTCGAGGATTGCACGCGAGCCAACGCAAAGAGCAAACCGATCGGCAAGCCCAGAGCCAGACTCAACAGCGCCAGCCGGGCTGTCAACCAAACACCCGTCAGGAACAGCGACCAAGTGCGACGGACAATCCCTACGTCGAAGGCCTTTCGCTTTGTCTGGCTGGCCGCTTCGTCGGCCGAGCGTTCCGATGCTTCACCAAACCACTTCATATTAAGGCGGTCATACTCACCACTCTCGGTGATGTGCCAAAGCGCGGAGTTGAGCGCTCGTCGCAAATCGTCGTTCCCCTGGGCGATGACGATGCCGAATTTCTCGTCAGTAAATCTGGCACCAACGGTGCTCAGGTCGGGAAAACTCTGGCGGATCATGTAGCGCAACACAGGTGCGTCGCAAACGACCGCGTCGATCCGGCCGTTCTTCAAATCGAGTAATGCGAGGTCAATTGTGTTGTAGACCGCGACCGTAACATTCTTTCTTTTTTCCAGATCAATCTGCGCTGTGGTACTTATCTGCACGCCCACTCTTTTCCCCGGTAAATCTTCTGGCTTCGCAATTCCCGGCGTACCTTTGCGAATCGCGATCAGCTGTCCGGACGCGTAATACGGATCGGAAAAAAGCATCGAGGCACTACGCTCTGGAGTGATGGTGACGGAAGAAATAACTACATCGAAAGAACCGTTTTGCAGCGCCGGAAAGATGCCGTCAAAACCCGAATTGATGAAGGTGGCGCGGACGCCCAACTCGCGAGCCAATGCGTTACCCACATCGATATCGAAGCCGCTGAATTTTCCGCCTTCAGCCGATTCAAGCGGCGGGTAGGTGGCATCCGTGCCAATGCGCAGTTCACCACTCTTGCGGACTCGTTCGAGGGCAGACTGCGCGAAGACTGGAGACTGAAAGAGCAGGAGCAGCAGAAGTAGGCTGGCAATCTGACGCGCGCGTTGGCTCATGAGAAGTTTCATTCGCTGAATTCTGACAGATTTAGTTTTGCGGATCATCGCGAAAGCTTTCCATGAAAGCTTGCGTCTCCGGCATTTTCGGGTTGGCAAAAACTTCTTCCACGGTGCCGGCTTCGACAGCGCGGCCGCCCTCAAAGTAGATCACCTGGTCCGAAATGCGGCGTGCAAAGGCCATATCATGCGAGACGACGACGAGCGTCTTGCCGAGATCGTCGAGTCCGCGCAGCATTTTCGCAACACCCTGTATCAGCTGGGGGTCGAGCGCGGAGGTCGGCTCATCGAAAAGCACTATTTCCGGTTCCATCGCCAGCGCCCGCGCAATGGCGACGCGCTGCTGTTGTCCTCCCGAAAGCTGCGCTGGATAAAAATCGACCTTCTCGCCGAGCCCAACTTTTTCGAGATAGCGGCGCGCCAGATCTTCCGCTGCTTTGCGATTCTGATTTTTGATGATTTGTGGCCCGCGAGCGCAGTTATCCAGCACAGTGAGGTGCGGAAACAAATTGAAGTTCTGAAACACGATGCCGACGCTCGCTCGCAACCGTGCCGTCAAGTCTTTTTCCTGCGCTGCCGTCAACGCCTTCTCTTCCGTGCCTACGACTTCCACGTCACCGATTCGTAGCTGTCCCCGATCGAAGCGTTCGAGGCGATTCAGGCAGCGCAGCATCGTTGACTTACCGCAACCCGACGGGCCCAGAATCGTCGTCAGTTGGGCATCCTCAATTTGAAAAGTCGCGCGATTCAGGACGCTGTTCTTGCCATAGCGCTTGACGATGTTCGTGACTTCTATCACTCGGGGCTCCGCTATTTCGACAGGCTGTTTTTTGCGTGAGTGGAGTTTGGCATGGAACGCAGCTTTAGGTAAAGAAAAACCATACTCAGGAGTGTTCATAGTTGATCTGCTGCGCGTCCTTGGCGACTGCCGCCGCAGTCGCTTCCTTGGTCAAGGTAAGGCGGACCGCCAAATAGAAGATCATCAGTGAGAAGACAATTACCACGGCGATGTCCACCCAATTTGGCAGGAGATTTTTGCAGCCGTTGCCATAGCGGCCCAACCAACCGATGAGCACCTGACCTCCGAACCAGGGTGCGATCCAGAATGAGTTTCGGATCGTGCGCTGCGCGCCGGTACGGTAACGCAACGCCCCAATGGTGAACAGCACAAGCCCTACGCCGATTGCAACGGCGAGCTTCCAAGTGGTCTCGAACCCGCCCCAATAGATGATCAAGTTGGCTGAGCAAAAGCCAGCAGGCAGAAGCAGCGCCGGCATGGGCACTCGGTAGGATCGTGGCCGGGCACCATCAACCTTGTGGAGCGCAGCCAGTGACACCGGAGCGAAGGCGTACATGATCGCAGTGGCTCCAGTGACAACGCTGACGAGCGCGTTCCAACTCTTAAACGGTCCAAACGCGAGTGATCCGATCACGGCCGCCACGATGATCGACACCACGGGCACGCCCTTCTTGTTTGTTGTGGCCAATGAGGTCGGCATCTCGCGCTCCTCGCCGATGGCGTACGAGAGGCGCGCGGTAGTAGTCACATAAACTACACCCGTGCCTGCGGGCGAAATCACGGCGTCGACAATGAGAATCTTGGCGAGCCAGCCCGCGCCCAACGCGAGCGCGAGGGTGTACCACGCCCCATAGTCGGACGGATCAGTGCCGAGCGGCTTGGACCAATCTTTAGCGATGTGCAAAGGATTGAGCCCGCCGATCATCACGACTTGCAGGAGGACATACAGCACCGCCCCAATTGCCATGGCCGTAAGGATCGCCCGCGACAGATCTCGTTTGGGATTGCGTGCCTCTCCGGCCAGCTGGACCGCCTGCTCAAACCCTTGTAAGGCGAACACAACACCACCGGTCAGCGCAGCGAAGACGCCATGAAAGCCGAACGGCATGAAACCACCGCCAGCGTGGAAGTTGGCGGGCTTGAACTGCAACCAGGCGACGACCACAATAGCGAGAACGGGCACAATCGTCTTCCAAATGACAACGATGATGTTGCTGTCGGAGAGGAACTTGGCGCCGGCGAGATTAATCGCAGTGAACAAGACCATCAAAATGAGGGCCACGACGAGACCCTGGCCGTTGAGCAGTCCGGCCTTGTCCCCTGCCTTATTGATCATATTGAAGTTCTGATTGACCCAGCCAACACTATTCACATAGGTGATGGCCGCGAGCACCTCGATCGGCGCGATGAACACAGCCTGCAACCATGACGCCCATCCGGAGGTGAACCCCGCTATCGGACCGTGTGAGTAATATGGAAACCTCGCCGCTCCTCCCGCGACGGGATAAGTGGCGCCAAGTTCGGCGTAGGTCAGTGCGAGCAAGGCCAGCATGCCGGCCGCGAGGATCCAAGACAAGATCGACGCCGGTCCCGCCACTTGCGCAGCATTTAGCGCGCCGAGTAGCCAGCCCGATCCGATGATTGAGCCTAGCGAGACGAACATCAGCCCATAGAAGCCCACTGACCGTTTCAATCCGCCAGGTTCTACTTTTTCTATCGCCATCCGACCAGTATTCTCCATGCGAGAGTCCTTTAAGCAAAGTGTTCGCCTCTGCAAAGGTGATCAGTAGATCTTAGTCTGCTCGCTTACGCCAGTGGAAGAGTTGATGCCTGCGGAGTTTGGCACGGAACGCGGATCAAGGCAAAGGAAAAACAGAAGTCAGAGGTCAGAGATCCGAGGTCAGAAGTCGGAAGTCAGGGGGGTAGAGCTGTGGTTCTAATGTCTGACCTCTGATCTCTGACATTCTGACCTCTGGTTTTTGCCTTTTCACTTTTGCCTTGTTAGACTCCGGCGCGAAGCGTTAAAGAAATCATAGTCGCTAAAGAACTCGACAGTGTCATGGCCGTCGCCAAACATTTCGATAATCTGAACACCAGCTACGTCAATTTTGGCGCCTTGCTCCGTTACTTGCGCGAGCAGGGTTTTTCGGGCTCGATCCATGTCGCGCTGGATCAATATGAGGCCGACGTAATGTTGCAGGGCGAGAACGCGACGGTTTTCGAAATTGACCCGGCTACGGGCCGAGCCACGCGCGCAGATGGAGCACTGGAGCGGCTAATGGTTCACGCGCGCGAGCCCGGAGGAACGATTACGATCTATGAAGGCGAGGCTGCGTCTCCGATCAAGGTGGAGCAGGCGAATGAATTTGCCGCGAGTCCGTTTGCCGAGGACGATGAAGTGACGGCCACAACGCCGCCCGCGGCAGAAGTTGATTGGAACGATCTTCTGAAAGCCAGCGGTGAATTGATCGCGGCCGTCGAGCGCGCGGTGCAGAGCGTCGGATCGGATTTCGCCACGGGCCTGCGCGCCGCGCGGATTGAATTAGGTGACGACTATCCGTTTCTGGATCCGACTGCCGGCGGTTTCAATTACTCAAACGGCGCAGTCACTCTCGGCGAACGGCCCGCAGCCAGGGTTTACACGACAGGGTTAAGCGAATGCCTGCGCCGGGTGGTAAACAAACTGGCGATTGGCAAACAGGGCACCCGATTTCGCGAACGCTGTGCGGCCGAACTCGCCGTGGCCGCGCGCCGGCAATCAAATGGAATGAGTGAGTTTACGCCCCAGCTTGACCGGATTGCGGGAACGAGAGTTTTGTAACAACTGATCTTTGGCCTTTGATCTTTGGTCTTTGTTACTCAGTGTGAGTTTACTTGACGGCCAAAGTCAAAAGCCAAAGACCAAAGATCAAAGACCAAAGATCAAAGAACAGATATTGAGTCATGTATCCATTTCGAAACATTCTTTTTCCGACCGACTTTACGACGCACGCGCGCGCGGCTTTGAAGTATGCGGCGGCGTTCGCGCGGAGTGGTGGCGGACGCGTGGTGCTTTTCAGCGTGCAGAGCGCGAAGGTGCCGGCGAATCTATTGACGTTGCCGGAGCACATCTTTGAAGAGCAGGAGAACCAGTGGTTGTTGCAAGTGCGCGCCGAAGTCAGGGATCTGCTCGCCGATCCGGTATTCGACGGACTCGAGGTCGAGCCGGTGATCGTCGAAGGCGATCCTGCTCCAGAGATCGCGCGCGCGGTTCGCGACTACGACATTGATCTTGTCACGGTTGTTACGCACGGTCGCAAAGGACTCTCGCGTGCGCTGTGGGGATCGACCGCGGAAGAGATCATCGCGGAGGCGCCCTGTCCGGTGTTGACGATTCGACCGCCGCAGCACGATTTTGTCGAGCACAAAGGCAGCCACACGGAAATTCGTCTGAATAGAATTCTGCTGGCAACGAACTTTAATCCGTCCTCAACCGCGGCAACGCAGGTCGCTACGCAGCTCGCCAATCAAACCGACGCAGAGCTGCATGCGATCTATGTGATCGGCGACTACATCGAGCAGGTCTCTTTGCTGTTTCCCGAAGGTGGACTAAATGCGTTGTCGCGTTTGCGAAGTTACGTGCAGGAAAAGATGGCCTTGCTCAGGCGCGAGGACGGCGCGCGCGCGATTCCCCACATCGAGGAAGGCCGTCCTTATGAAGAGATTGTCAGACTTGCCGCTGAGAAAGAGGCCGACTTGATCGTTATCGGTACCAACGTTCATGCATCTTTGTTTGGCGGCGCGCCGGTGTTGGGTTCAGAAATCGAACGGGTGGTTCGCAACGCGCCGTGTCCCGTGCTCTGCGTGTCAGCAGGCAAAGTAGTCACGCCGTTGCCCGCGCGCATTCGAGTGCCCGTGCCGCAAACGTAAGGACAGGAAGCAGGAGGCAGACGGCGGGAGGCAGGAGCCGTAAACGGAAAGCGGCCGACACCGGAAACAAAAAAGCAGGAGAGTTTCTCTCCTGCTTCCTGCCGTCTGCTTCCTGCCGCCCGCTCCTCAGTTCCCGTTCGGATCCATTCCCTTGACTACTTCGAAGCCTGCCTTAATCATTGCATCGTAACCGCCCAGGACCGCGGCGGCTTTGTCGAATCCTTTTGCTTTGAGATTGATCACCGAACTGGCGCTCGTATGTTCGGCCGGTCAAGAACAGTAGGTGATAATTAGTTTGTTGCGCGGTAACTTGTCGGTATGCTCCGCGATCTCTGTGGCGGGAATCAGGATTGCGCCTTTGATATGCCCAGCCGCGTAGGCTGCTTCGCCCCGCACGTCAACGATGAATGCATTATTTCGTGCGAGTTCGTTTTTCACTTCAGCGGGTGTGATGCGCGCAGCGCCATCGCCGGGCGGAGTGAGTGCCACGGGATTGGGACTGCCGGAAGTGCCGGGGTTGCCGAAAGCACCCGGAGAACGAGTACTGGAAGAAGACGAAGAAGAGGCGACGCCGGTTCCTGCGCTTGGCTCGGATGCGGTTGAACCACCCTGGGACCTGCTCGACTCTTTCGAATTGCAAGCCGTCAGCCCTGCAACACCCATCAGGATCGCCACGACGGCAAGTGAAACATAAAGACGCATCTAAGAAACCTCCAACAATGATCCATCGATAGAAAATAGTTGTTACTTGATCGCTCGCGGCTTTGTCAATATTTCAATTGCTTGTCTCGGTGGGAAAGCCGGCTTTAACCATTGCGTCGTAACCACCCAACACTGCAGCGGCGTTATCAATTCCTTTTTGTTTGAGGGTCAGCACCGCACCGGCGCTCGTGTGTTCGGACGGTCAAGAACAGTAGGTGACAATAGTCTTGTCGCGCGGCAAATCTTTCGCGCGGTCACCGATTTCATTTGCCGCAATCCACAGCGCGCCTTTGATGTGCCCGGCCTTGTAGGCAGACTCACCTCGGACGTCGATAAGTACTGCCTGGTTTTTTTTCAAAAGCTCGCGCACTTCATCGGGAGTGATACGTCGCGCGCCGTCGCTTCCGGTTTGTTGTAGCGACGCCTTCACCGTAGCGCTTCTGGAAACCACCACAATGGCAGCGAGTAAAAACAGAACGGTCAGAAATGTAATTGATGCGCGAGACAATCGATTCATCAAACCCTCCTGGGAATGGGCGTGCGGCTCTCCAGCCTCACCTTACTTCTACCACTTTTCGCTGGTCGTCGCAAAACTCCGGGAGTCTCTGGGAGCGCGGACATCCTGTCCGCTATCCAAATGCGGGTAGTGCTGTAAATCTTACAGCACTACCCAAAATGCAGCCAGGATGTCCGCGCTCCCACGTTGCATGATATAGTTCGCTCTCAACCAAAGTAAGACCGGAAGCTTCTATGGTTAACGAGACCCAGATCAAATGGGCCAAGGTCATCGACCACACGCGCTGCATCGGCTGTCATGCGTGCACGACCGCGTGTAAGTCGGAAAACGTGGTGCCTATCGGTGTGACGCGCACCTACGTCAAGCACGTCGACGTCGGCGTGTTTCCGCAAGTGCGGCGCGCGCATCAGGTAACACGCTGCAACCAGTGCGCGCATGCGCCGTGCGTGACCGCGTGCCCGACGATGGCGATGTTCAAGCGAGCGGACGGCATCGTCGATTTCGACAAATCGATTTGCATTGGCTGCAAAGCCTGCATGGCAGCCTGTCCTTACGACGCGATCTTCATCAATCCGGAAGATCATTCCGCGGAGAAATGTAACTTCTGCGCGCACCGGATCGATGTGGGACTTGAGCCGGCTTGCGTCGTCGTTTGTCCGACGCAGGCGATCCTGATCGGCGATATGAACGATCCTTCATCGTACGTGGCGCAGATCATCAATCGCGAGCCCGTCAACGTGCGGCGTCCGGAGAAAGAAACCCTACCCAAACTTTTCTACAAGGGCGCAACTCAGGCGACGCTCGATCCTTTGGCTGCCCGGCGTCCTGAAGCTGGACTCTTCATGTGGAGCGAGCAACAACGGGATAGCGAACATGTCGTTTCCGGCAATCCCACTTTTAATAACAGCTCAGCCGCGGCGTTGTTGAGTTACGACGTGGCGCATTCCATTCCGTGGGACTGGCGCGTGAGTCTGTACACGTGGACGAAAGGAATTGCTTCGGGCGTTTATCTGGTTGCCGCGCTGCTGGTGCTATTTGGATTCATG
The DNA here is from genome assembly GCA_041492185.1 of Pyrinomonadaceae bacterium. Lineage (GTDB taxonomy): Bacteria > Acidobacteriota > Blastocatellia > Pyrinomonadales > Pyrinomonadaceae > JAOAPY01. The sequence continues at coordinate 29,080 of JBGPWL010000050.1, forward strand.
CGAGCTGATAGTCCGCTATGGTTATGGGTCGCGCCGATCGTTTCCGGCGCCTTTCTTGGAATCACCGGCTTGCTTTTGATCTGGGACCTCGAACATCCCGCGCGCTGCTACATGATTTTCACTCGTCCGCATTGGAAGAGCTGGTTGGTCAAGGGAGCGTTCATCATCGCGGGATATTCGGCAGTGTTAGCGGCTCATTTCGTAGCGAGTCTTTTGCATTCGGTCTCAGCGCAACGCTGGCTGATGATTCCCGGCCTTCCATTAGCGATCATGACCGCGATCTATACCGCGTATCTTTTCGCGCAAGCGAAAGCGCGCGACCTTTGGCAGAACCCTCTGTTGCCGCCGCATCTGCTCGTGCAATGTTTGCTGCTCGGGTCGGCGGCGCTGCTCCCGCTGGCGGTCTGGCTCGAACCCGTCACTACATATAATCCCGGAATTGTTTTGCCGCTGCTGTGGTTGCTGGCACTAAGCAGCCTGTTGCACTTGTTGATGATCTGGGGCGAGGTTTCGCTCACTCATTCTACGGCGCACGCGCGTGTCGCTGTTTGGGAAATGGTGCAGGGCAGATATCGCGGCGACTTCTGGATCGGAATCGTACTGTCTGTAGTCGGCGGCTTGCTCTCGGGGCTCGCTGTCTTTGGTGTCGTGGCAGGATCTTTTGGTGTGGGCGCAGCGCCCCTGGCTTTGGTTGGCATGATGCTTTTCGAAAACGCGTACGTCCAGGCAGGGCAGTCCGTGCCGCTAGCTTGAAAACAATGAACCCCCGACGCTCAAAAAGCGCATCGCACTTCAGCTCGGCTTTATCGCTGGGCATACTGTTGGCACTGGTCCTGGCTTGCAGTTGGTTCAAAAGCAAGACTGAAGAACACAAAAGCGGCAGATTGAATTATGTGGAAACGCTCAAGTACGGCAGCGTCGGCACACATGGCAGCCAGGGCTGGTACGTCAGCGACCGCAACCTCTACGTTAACGGACGAAGATGGAGGCCGAACGGCATTAAAATGGAGGACATAGCACGGTGCGAACCGAGCCCGAACGCTTCAGTTGAAGCGCTGAAGTGTTACAGCTTTGCCGACTCGAAAGAAGCGGTTTTCGTTCTGCACATGACAAACGATAAGCCCGAATGGGCGACCGTTTCCGACGCGCCATACGGAAGTGGCGACAACTTGGGCGAATGGGTGGGCGGAGGCCGCTGGCTGATTCTCAAAGATTATTATTTCAACGTCGCTACGAGGTTACGTAAACCAATCAAAGGTTTGCCGGAGTACCCGGGAAAATACTTTCGCGCCGCGTCGCCCGATTTGAAAACGATTATTTATGAAGAGTATTGCTTCACGAATCGCTTCGACCTGCCGCGTGACAAAACTCGCGACAAAGAAATTGAAAAGCAATGCAAGCTGTCGAACGAACATAGCGACAAAGGTGTAATGGCCTTTTGGCTTATCGATGCAGAGACGGGCGACATGAAGATTCTCGAATTGAAGAAGGAAAAGTATCCAACGTTGAATCGCTCGAGCAACCTTACAGAAAGAGAGTGGCTGGAAAATTTTCAAAAGATGCTCGTGTGGGAAACGGATAGGAACGGGAAAGACCGGCTGGTCTATCCGAACAATAGTTGAGGCGCTACAACTTCGCCGGCCGCGTTCGTGGTAAGGACGTGGTGGCGTTTGCCGCGAAGTGGTTAAACGAACAAGGTGGTTGAGATTTTGATTACAACGTGCAGAGACTGGTTAAGAAAAGGAGACCCAAAAAGATGAATATGAAGATGAATACCCAACGTCATTCGAGCACATTCATGGCGTTGCTGTTGTTGGTCGCCGTCGTTTTGGCGTGCAATTTGGGCGACGAGACGTCGAAGGCCAACGAACTCGTCAAGCAAACCAACACAACGGTTGAGGAATACAACAAGCTTTGGAAGGAGGCTGACGGCCAGAAAGATAAAGTGCTGACCGCTTACGACGAACTCAAGGAAGGTCCGGATTTTAAGGCCGATCTCGAGGGCGTCAGGAAACTCGCCAGGGAAGCGGTTGCTGCGTACGATAAGGCCGCGGAAAAGTGCAAAGAAGTGTCGCAAAAGAACGACGAGACCAGCAAGCTGAAGCTCAACGAAAAGTTCAAGGAATATCTGACGGCCAAGGTGAAAGAATGGAATAAGCGCGCGGAAGTGGTCGAGGCCGCGAAAGGCATTCCGCAGGCGTTACTTGACAGCAAGGGTCACGCGCAGTTTATTAGCATGATCAAGGCCGCTAAAGACAAGGCTGAAAAGCTGAATAAAGAGGCTACCGACCTGCGTGACGCAGCGGACAAGATCCAAAAAGATAACCCGACCGTGATCAAGTCGACCTGACGCCTGGAAAGCTCCATACGGGACTGCCGGCGCTGGGAAGTTGTGTCATAACATCGCGTGACTTCTCGCACCGCTTAGCGTTGGTTGGCATGATGCTTTTCGAATAGGCGTGCGTGCAGGCGGGACAGTCAGTGCCGCTGGCGTGACACGATGTGTGGGCGATTTGTTTGACTTCCAGCTTCTTGCACTAGGGCAGATTGTTCGCGAAGCAATCAGCTTTTCGTTGAAGGAGATTTTTGTATGAAAGGAAAAATGAGCGAGTGGGCGCCTTTGCCTTTGCGACTGGTCCTGGGGATTTCGTTTATCTATCACGGCTACCCGAAATTATTTACCGTGCAGGGTCATCAGGGATTTGCGGGCATGCTCGCAAACATGCACGTGCCGGCGTCAGGACTCATGTCATGGCTAGTGGCCGGCGTGGAAGTCGTCGGCGGTGCGGCGCTGATCATCGGCGCAGTCGTGGCCGTCGCTTCACTGCTGCTGTTGATTGACATGCTGGTAGCGCTGTTCAAGGTTCACCTCGCGGCAGGCTTCAGCTTCATGAACATCAAAGGCATGGGACCACAGGGGCCAGTCTTCGGCATGCCCGGCTATGAAGTGAATCTGCTGATCATCGCGGGACTGCTGACGCTAATGCTGACGGGCGCCGGAGCGTTGTCTGTCGGTCAAATGCGCGGGAAGAGGTGAACTCCGGAGGCGTATGTGCAATCCGAATTGCCCTCAGCGCACATTGCGGGAATAATTAGAGCAATGAGGAGGCTGAACGAATGACCCAACAGCTCAACAGCCCTCGCAATATTACGCGGGATACGATCGCCGATGACGCTCGCAACGAGCTGATGAAGGAAGCTTTGCTCAAGGCAGAAGAGATCCGGCGTGACCTCGAAGGACGCCAGCACAGCGACAGTACTGCTTTGATTGCAGAAGATCGCAAGCGATGAACCTTTACGTCGTCGATGCCAGCGTGGCGGTCAAGCTGTACGTGCCGGAGGTCCATTCAGCTCAAGCAATTCGTTTCTTTTCTGACGGGCACGAGTTGATCATTCCCGAGTTTATGCTCGCTGAAGTTACCAACATCGTTTGGAAAAAGGCAGCGTTGTTGGGTGAACTGTCTGAGGCTGAAGCACACACAATAGTTGACGCCGTGCAAGAACTGCCACTCGGTTACTATTACACGAGCGGCTTGCTCACCGACGCGCTGAGAATCGCGCTCGCGACAAAGAGAACAGTTTACGATTCACTCTACATCGCTCTCGCCGAATCGCAGGAATGCCAGTTGATGACCGACGATCGGAAGCTGTACGAATCGCTACACCCGACATCGTGGGCGCCTTTCGTGACGTTGATTGAGAATTATTAGCGAATGACAACTCCAGACAACTTCGACGAGATTCTTAGCGCGGCACTCTCGCTTCCGCCTGGCGAAAGAGCGAGAACATTGGGGCCAATTGGAAGCCGAAAGTCTTTGGCGATTGGTACAGCGCGCAAATTTCCAAACTTCTTAAAGAGACCGATAGAGGCTGAGTAGGCGAGTGCATGAAAGATCCGAGCGAATTCATTGAAGGTGGCTGCGAGAACACAGAAGCTCGCGACGAGACTTTCTACCCCGGCCCGAGCCGCATCCATCTCGCGGCGTTTCC
>JBGPWL010000104.1:0-14589 GCA_041492185.1 Pyrinomonadaceae bacterium
CGACGCTGATTGTCCATGGCCCGCGTTTCACGCGTATGGACATCGGCATCGAGAAGAAGCTCAAGTTCTCGGAATCGATGAATCTCGAGTTTCGTTTCGAGTTCCTGAATGCCTTCAACAACATTAACTTCAGGCTTGGCTCCTACAACTCCGATAACGTCTCCATCGGTGGGGTGGTGCCGACCTATACATCAGCATCGTTTGGGCAGTTGTTGAGTGATACAACAGCATACCGCGACGTATCAACCACCAACGATCCGGGTGGAAGAGTTGGGCAGATTGTAGTTCGCTTCAACTTCTAACCTTTTACCCATTTGACCAGAGGGAGAAGAGCAATCCATCGCTCTTCTCCCTTTGTTTTTTACTGCAACCTGGCCTGCTCATCCCGCGTTTAAGTTCCCAGGCCCGCCAACCTGCCGAGGCCCAAACACACGCTGCCAAAGTTCACGCGCGTTCGTGGTCGCTGCTTCGGTTTGAAATAATACGGGCGTGGCTGCAACCTGTTTCAGGCAATCATCATCAAGAAGATACTCTGGTAATAAATCAAGGAAACAACAAAATGCGCAGGCTCATGATTTCGGGGCTATTGACGACGCTCTTGACAGTCGGTCTGATCGCGCAGCAGAAGGCCGCGGCCTGGACGGAGTGGTCCAAAGGGGACGCCGAAAAAATACTGAACGATTCGCCGTGGGCCCAAACTCAGGTTGAGACAGATACTTCAGAAATGACTTATTCCCCGACTAATGGCGGGGGAACAGGAAACCGCCCAAACCGCACCACGGGAATGCGCGATGAACAATCAGATAGGAACCGGAATCGAGCGGCGGAGGGCGCATACAATCAGGCGGTTGAGACCAGGTACCGGATCAGATTTCTTTCCGCCAGGCCAATTCGCGAAGCTCTCGCTAACCTGATTGTGCAACAGCAGAGTGGCGCAAATGCCGACGAGAAGAAGAAGCAACTCGTAAGGACGGAGATGCAACAGTTCGTCGAACGAGACTTTCGCGACTTTATTGTGGTCACTGTGACGTTCGAGGCCAATGACGGACGTCTTACGGGAAAAGCTTTCCAGGAGTTTGGCAGCGCCGTGACTGACAAACTCAGGAACAATACCTATCTTGAGCGTAACGATGGTCAGCGCGTTTTCCTAATCGACTACAGAGTGCCAACCGGCGACGGCTTGGGAGCGAGATTCATTTTCCCCCGGACATTTGGCGGGCACCCTTTCCTTAACGGCGACAGTCGCGAGGTGCGCTTCTATTCAGAAGTGGGCACGAACACCAAACTGAATCGTCGCTTCAAAGTGTCAGACATGTTCTATCAGGGAAAATTGGAATACTAACGCGCCCGGTGATACTGTACCCCACGTTAACCGGGGCACGCTCAGTTATGAACGCCTGTGTCTTTTGGACGGTGCCCTCCCATCTCGATCTTATTCAGGACAGAAAGGAACGGTTACATCATGCGTAAGCTAGCAACCGCCGCACTTATTACCACACTCCTGGCGGCTGGAGTCATGGCCCAGAAACAGCCTAAGCCCTGGGGTGACTGGTCCAAGAAGGATGCGGAGAAGATTCTTAACGATTCTCCGTGGGGCCAAACGTATACTGAGACTGACACCTCGCAAATGTTCTTTAGTCCCACCAGCGATCCTAATACACGAGGACAGACCTCAAACGATAATTCCCGGCTTCGCCAGGGCGCGACGAATACGGAAGTGCACGTTAATTTCCACATTCGATTCTTTACAGCCAAACCGATCCGTCAGGCCTTAGTGCGCCTGATGGAAGTCAACCAACCCAATCTACCCAAGGAGACCATTGAGCGGCTGAACACGTTTGCCAGTCTGCAATCCAATGAGTTGATCATTGTCGCGGTGGCCTTTGACTCCACCGACCAGCGCTACTCGGGCCCGGTCATGCAGGCGTTTGGGAGTGTTACTACGGACCTGGCAAAAAACAATAGCTATCTCGAGCGCAAGGACGGAAAGAAAGTTTTCCTTACCGAATATGTGCCTCCCGGCAAGGATGGCTTTGGCGCCCGGTTCATTTTTCCGCGAGTCGTTGATGGCCAGCCTTTCCTGAGCGCCGATAGTGGTGAGGTGCGGTTCTTTACGGAATACAGGGTCGGCTCAAATGCTATCAAGCTTGATAGGCGATTCAAGGTTGCCGATATGATGTACGACGGTCAGTTGCAATACTGATTAGATCCAATACCGCCAGGAAGACAAAAGGAAAAGGGGAGAAGGCAAAGATCGATACTCGGTTTTTACTTTTTCCTTTTGACTCTAGTCTTTGAGAATCTCCTCACCCGCAGTCAGCGTTGCTGCGTCTGAGCAGCAGGCCGAATCGCTCCTGATACTCTCGTGAAGTGATGAACGAGCAAATCATGCCGCGATAGTTGTTGGGCTCGCGGTTATTCAGCACGTTCAACCAGAAATCATAACCGCCCTGATCCGGATCGCGGTGCAGGTAGCCAAAGTATTGCATCAACACGAACGAGGGGTTGTATTCGCGCGTCTTGAGGTCCGCAATTTCGCTCACGTCCCGCACCGCCTGCGCGCGCGTCTTGCCGTTTTGCATGTCGGTGATCAACTGTTGCCGCTGCGCGGTGTAAGGAATGAGTCCCGCCGTGTCGAACAATTTATTGACAAACTGGGACGGCGTCATCGTTGACGGATAGACTTGTAGAAATGCCGCGCGCGCAACCCAGTCGTTGGCGAAGACCTGCTTGCTCGCTTCGAGATCGGCTCCACCGATAACGTGCGCGCGATCGCTGACGAACTCCGCGTAGCCCGGTCTGCGACCGTAAGAAGCTCTGTAAAAACGGTAGACGAACGAGCCGGTTTCCTGAAACTCGAGTTCGATAAAGAACGCCGCCGAAACGGTGATGCGCCGCGCTTTAAGACAAAGATCGTCGTTACCGCACTGCGTTATTTGACTGCTCCAGTAACTCAAGCCCCCCGGGTCGGGCTCGCGGTTTAGAAAATCCAGATAGTTTTGACGCACAAAAAACTGCGTGTCGTTGATTGAGTTTGGCGCCAACGCACCGAACGAAATCCCCGACAGGGCCTGCGTGTTTTCGTTATCCGCCTCGGCAAGGATTGCTCCATTTTGTAAGAAACCGCTCAGGCCAGGATCGGGAAACGCATCGACGCGCGGTATCCCGCCATTCCCACCCGCGCCATCTGCCAAGCCGGTCGCGTCTTCGATGACGTAAACATTTCCCTCCCGGTCAACGGTCATTCCGTGAACGAACAGGTTGTTGTCGATCGATAAACCCACGACTACAACTTCATCGCGATCACCCCGACCATCCGCGTTGTCATCGTAGATCGCCAGCATCACCGTGTCGTTATCCGCCGAATGCGAAAAGACCACGCCGCGCGAGTTGACGGCGACATCCAGCGGCGCGTCGTTCGAGTAGCGATAAGCATAGTAAGGCTGCGTCGCGAGCGTGTCGGGCATCCCATCGTTGTCGGTGTCGCGCACGATGCGCAACTCGTCCGAATGAAAATCGGCAATCAGCAGATCGTTGTTTGGCAAAAGCGCCAGCGCGTTCGCGTTGTAGAGCCGGTTATCGCCGACCCTCACAAGCGAACGCGATCGAGAATTGTCAAAACCGCCAGTGTTCGGATCGCGCACGAGTAATACAACACCCGGCGAAGGCTCGTTGTTTGGATCGTTGGGATTCGCGGCATTGTAATATCCGCTCGACGAGACGATGACAAATTCGCGGCCCGATTTCGACGTGCCGGTTACCACCGCGACCGCCGAGGGCAGATCAAAGTCGCGCTGCAAATCGTAGGTGCTTGAAGAGTCGACGATGTAATCGCCGTTGCTGTCGAGCGCGACGACGAGCGCGCCCACGTTGCGGCCCTGAAGAATCGCCGAGAAAACTTCATAACGAGCGCCCGATTGGCCCACTGCGATATCAAACGATCCGCCCGCACTGTCAAAAGTGGTTCTTTCGTCGGCGACCAGATCGCCGGTGCGGTCGACGAATTGTTCGTCAGTGCCGGCTGAGGACACCAGACTGAGTTGCGAAGTGTGCAGAATGCGGCTTAACGATGTGCCGGCGGTAATCGAAGCCATATTCGCGGCCTCGGTAACCACTTGTCGAGGTGATCTCGCCTTCGGAGGTGAGGCAATCGAGATCGCAGAGCGCTCAGTGTTTCCATAATTCATCGAAGCCGGGGGTCGTACGCCGAGCACTCTTGAAGCCTCCGCGGAAACATAACCTCCCTTGCGACCATTCTTGTCCAGGACCTCCTCGCGCACTGCAAAAGCCCGGCGCATGTCTGGCTTCAATTCCTGATCGGCGACCGATTGAGCGCTGCTCGCCACCGCAAAAAGATATGCGCCAAGGATTAGTGCCGCGATCACCAGGATCACGTAGAGACATAATCGCTTGACTGTCATTGTTGGCCTCCTAACTCGACCGGGTCCTTTAACCTCTTAGAGGAGAACGCCTGTCTTCCCTGCGAAATCTTGCGCGAGACCATCGAGGATCTCGCGCAATTGCAAAACGCGCTCACGAGTCAGCGGGAGGTTTTTCTGGTCGCGATGGCGAATCGGATCGCGGCGAATCGGACCGTGGCGCTGGCTCCGAACGTGCCGGCGGATCAGAGCGTTGTGGCGGATCGGATCGCGGCGGCGGTTCAGAGCGTTGCGGCGGATCAGATCGCGGCGGCGGCTCAGAACGTTGTGGTGGTTCAGATCGCGGCGGCGGATCAGAACGTGGTGGCGGATCGGAGCGGGGCGGCGGCTCCGAACGCCGTGGCTCAGATCGCTCAGGCGGCTGAGAACGCGGCGCGGGAGGTTCGTATCTCGGCGGCGGCGTTGGTTGATCCTCGCGCTCGGGCCGGTCAGTTCTATCGGGCCGCGACGGCTTTGATCCGGAGTCCGAATTGGAAGGCGGCCTCGACGGTGGTTGAGCAGGTGGATTGCGATCGCTTCGCTCCGGTGGCCTGTTAGCGGGCGGAGTCGGCCGATCCTCACGAGGTGGTGGCGTTGACGGTCGCCAGTCGGGACTGCGATCCCGTCGTTCCGTATTCTTGTTTGCGTCCGGACTTGACGGCCGATCGTCACGCGGGCGAGCAGGCCGCGCGGAGCGATCGACCGGCGTGCCGCCGCTAGCGTCGGCACCTCGATTCGGATCGTTGCCGCGATCGATCGGTTGGCCCACCGGGCGTGGCGGCCGCGCCACGGCGCCGGTTGGTCTCGGCTCTGATGACCGCGCGCCATTGTTCGTGGGCGGAGTCGATGACGAAATAGGATCGCGTCCGTTAAAGACTCGCTGACGGCGCAGGTCGTTATCAAGCGGGACCCCTGGCGTTCTGATCGCTGCTCCAGTAGGTTGCCCGGCTTGCGCAGCAGCGGGAATCCCCGGTGCGCGCGCAACGTTGACGCGGCCTGTTCCAGTTGTTGCGTTGCCTGCCCCGACCGCCGGTCTTACCGGCAAGGCTCCGCGCAGAGGCTCAGCGCCTATAGCGCGTCGCGCCAGATCGCCGTTTGCCGGTTGCGGTCGCGTCGAGCGGTTGCCAAAGTCGCGCGCCGGCACTGCGGTCACGGCGCGCAAGTACGCCGGATTGGCGCGGCGCAGATCCGCCAGCTCTCTTGAACTCAGCGGCGTCAAACGATCTCGCGATCGGAAATAGTTTGAGCGCGGATCGTGTTGATGATAAGAAAGTGGATACCAACAGTAATGCGATCCGAAATTGAAATCGATTGAAATGAAGGCCACCAGCGCCGGCCGCCACCAATTTCGGCGGTGCGGGTAATAACTGTGTGGACACCACGCCCAGTAGTTGTTGTAGTAAACCCAGCGGCCAAAGTGATAAGGCGCCCAGCCCCACGGTTCATCACCCACCCAGGTCCAGCCGTACGGCTCGCACCAGAACCAGGAGCCGAAACGGTATGGCGCCCAGTCGTTGTAGTTATTGATGATTGTTACATTCGGTCGCCAGATCCAGCCGTAATCGTTGACATAGGACCAACTGCCGTAAGCATCCAGATCTTCCGCGCCCCAAATGTCCGAGTCGTAGTAGCGCGCGTTCTGTTCATACTTAAAACGCGTGGCAAGATAATGCTCGCGCTCCTTTACCCAATCGTCCCACGCATCTTTCGACGATGCAGCGATCATTTGCCAATCGCCTGCTTCGTCGCCTTCGAAACTTAAGACCGCGCCGCGTCCGTCTTTGATCGTAAATCCGGCTGTCTCCGAATAGAGACGCGCGCGTCCGCCATCGTGCACGGCGATGTGGATGCTGCCGTTGCGCGCAACATCGATGCGATAGAGCCCTTCCTTTTCGGCCGCGATGGTTGTTCCTGGCGCATCGATTTCGAAAAATTCGTGTTCGTGATCGAAGCGCGCCAAACGCAGCGTTGCGGTGCCCTCAGCCAGACTGAGCGCGATGCCGTCGTTGCGCAACGTGACGATCTTGATTGCTGAATTAGGGGCGAGGCGAACGAAATTGCGCGAATCGATCTGCATCTCCGCGCGCGCCTCGCTGCCGGTCGCCAGCGTGTCGCCTTCGACCAGCGGCATATTCAACCGCGCCGTCTCCCAGTCGTCGCTATCGTGACGCTTCAAACTGACGTCGCCATGCAGCAGACTGATGCGCACGACTCGAGCGCTGACGTCATACTCGTCCTCGTCGTCCGCGCGCGCGGTAATTTGAGCGGCAAAAAGAGTTAAGAATAAAGACAGGAGGGCGACGATCGGGGTTTTGCGGGAAGACATAAGAGTACACTCCTTTCAGTTGATAAACTGTCCGGGGACTGGAAGTTGTTCATCAAACCGAGACGCGTTTTTAAGAGCCCTTGTTAACGCATCTTTGAATCATTAAGCTCCGTTGCGCAGGCGATCCAGCCTGTCGGTTTTCAGCGAGGGCTTAATCGGCTGCCCGGCCCAGGAGCAAAGGATGTGCCCTCGCCGTTCCTGCATCACTCAACACATCAACTACTCAATGATCCTTGTTGTGATTTGATAATCTTTTGAGAACTTGAAAGAAGACTCTGGTTAGTTTGAGAACTCTCAATTCGAGATGGTGCGGCATCGACACTATATGGTATGAGATCGGTCTGACTTTGAGTTGTCGGACAAGCAGTAATGCAATCAGGAGTAACTAACATTTCCCAGACCAGGTTCGACGCGATCATCATCGGTGCGGGAATCAACGGCGCCGGGATCGCGCGCGATGCGGCGATGCGCGGGCTGAAGGTGCTCCTGCTTGATAAGGGCGACATCGGCGGCGGCACCTCGAGTTGGTCGACCCGTTTGATTCATGGGGGCTTGCGGTATCTCGAACACGGCGAGTTTGGGCTGGTGCGCGAATCACTGCGCGAGCGCGAGACGCTCTTTCGCATCGCGCCTCATCTTGTCAGGCCGCTGCCGATCCTGATTCCCCTCTATAGGAACTCGCGGCGTGGCCGGTGGACGATTCGCGCCGGCATGATTGCCTACGACTTACTTTCTTTAGACAAATCCCGGCCTCATCACCGGATGTTTTCGCGGGAAGAGGCACGGGAGCGCGTGCCAGGACTAAGTCCCGAAGGCTTGCGCGGCGCGGCAGTGTATTACGACGCGCAGGTGGAATTTGCGGAACGACTCGTCCTCGAAAACGCGCTGTCGGCGATCGAGCATGGCGCAACGGTGTTGACTTGTGCCCGTGTCGACATGCCGATCGTCGAAAATGGTAGCGTGCGCGGCGTCGAGTTCAGCGATCTTCCTTCAGGGCAGAAGAGTTTCGCGAACGGCCACATCGTAGTGAACGCCGCGGGACCGTGGGCGGACCAGATTCTGACCGGACTCGGCGCTGAGCGGATGATTGGCGGTACTAAAGGCAGTCACATCGTTGTTGCGCCATTTTCGGGCGCGCCCGCGATGGCTCTCTATGTCGAAGCTGAAGCGAATCACCGTCCGTTTTTTATCATTCCCTGGAACGGCAACTATCTTATCGGCACCACTGACATTCGTTACGAAGGCGACCTCGACGCGGTTGAGATCGAGGACAGTGAAATCGATTATCTGCTCCGCGAAACCAATCGCGTAATCCCGGACGCGAAACTAACTCGCGATGAGATTCTCTACACCTACTCAGGCGTGCGGCCGCTTGCCTTCACTAATGACACGGACGAGCAAAGCATCACGCGCCGGCACTTCATTCGCGATCATGCGCCGCGAATTAAGAATTTGCTTTCGATTGTCGGCGGCAAGCTGACCACTTATCGCAGTCTCTCAGAGCAAGCAGTCGATCTCATCTTCAAGAAACTTCGAAGGCCCGCACCTCTGTGCACGACCGGCGCGGTGCCGTTGCCCGGCGCTGTCACTCCAAACTTCGCGTCTTTCTGCGAGCAGTTCAACCAGGAGAGTGGTTTGCCGGAACCAATCAGCCAGCGGTTGTTGCGCGTGTACGGCACGCGCGCGTCAAGCGTGCTGGAACTCGCGACGGAGGATCCCGCACTCTCGACCCCTCTGGTCAGTGATTCCAACGCTCTGGCTGCGGAGGTCGTCTTCGCATTTCAGCATGAACTGGCCCAGACGCTCACGGATTGTCTCCTGCGGCGCACGATGGTTGGACTTAACTCGTCACGCGCTCTCGACGAAGCGGAAGCCGCCGCGAAGATCGCGCAACGCTGGTTGGGCTGGTCCGATAATCGCGCTCGAGGGGAAGTCAGAGCCTACCGCGATACGCTAGTCAGCATCATCCAACAACACTGATCACGTAAGCAGCATAATTTGCCATTCTCGCATTCCTAATCTTCATTGCATTTGGCCGCATTCACTCGTACAATTTCGACACTCAAATCGATCCTTACTCCCGGAGGAAGCCACCATGAGCGACGAAATCGGTTATCTGGATTTCGAGATTAGTGTCCAAAAAGCCGGCGAAAACGACTACATCGTGCGCGCCGAATCGGGCGACGGCGAGGCCGAGGTGCGCTTCGTCAGCCCGTTCAATGAGGACAAGCGCGCGCTGATTGACGCTACGCTGACCAAGGTGGCGCTTCGTTCATCGTCCAGAACGCGCAGTTCAAGCGCGCCTGAAGTAAAACAAATGCGGGAGCTGGGTTCGATCTTGTTCGAGCAGGCCATCTCCGGCCCGGTGCGCGAATTCTATTACAAATGCCAGGGCCAGGCCGACCAACAAGGCAAAGGCATCCGTTGGCGGCTGGCGCTCGACCCTTCGATTGGTAGTCTGCCGTGGGAGTTTATGTACGCGCAGGACGATTTCCTCGCGCTGAATCCACGCAGCCCGGTCGTTCGCTACATCAAAGGCGCCGCGCGAGTTGCTCCGCTTAAGTCAGAGCACCCGTTGCGTCTGCTGGTTGTTATAGCCAAGCCCAGCGATGAAATTCCCCTTGACACTTCTGCCGAGAAGAAGCGCATCGATGACGCCCTGAAACCGCTCACTGAACAAGGTCTGCTTGATGTCAATTATCTCGAGGGGCCGGACACGTGGAATCGTCTTTGCGATGCGCTGCTCAGGAACGACACGCACATTCTGCACTTCATCGGGCATGGCGCGTTCGACGAGCAGAACAGCGAAGGCGTGCTCATCATGGAAGATGCCGATCGCAAGGCCGTCCGCATCGACAGCGAACGGCTGCGGGTACTGGTGCAGGGTAAGTCGCGTTTGCGCTTGGTCGTGCTCAACTCGTGTCTGGGAACAGAAGGCAGCGACTCGCAACCGTTTTCCAGCACGGCCGCGGGCCTGGTGCGCTCAGGCATTCCTGCCGTCATCGCGATGCAGTTTGAAATCAGCGATACCGCGGCGTGCGCGATTGCTCAAACGTTTTACACTTCGCTCGCTCTTAACATGCCGGTTGATGCGGCCCTGACCGAAGCGCGACGAAAAATCTTTTTGTCCAATCGAGACAGTTTGGAATGGGCGACGCCGATTCTCTATATGCAAGTGCCGGACGGTCAACTGTTTCAGTTCACTGCGGGTGAAGCGAAACCGAAACCAAAATCACAACCGCTGAGTAAGGAAGTAGCGCGCCTTGTGCGATCGGGGACGGACGAAGAGATCCCGTTGGATGGTGAATCGGTCAAGATTGGCCGCGGCCCCGATAACGACATCGATTTGCCGGACCCAACCGTGTCGCGACGCCACGCTACTCTCAGGCTCACGGGATCAACCTACACGATTCAGAACGAGGGAAAATCAAGCGGCACCTGGGTCAACAACGCTCAGGTCACGAAACGTAAGCTAAATGACGGCGACACGATTCGCCTGGGTGGCGTGGAGTTTACATTTCGATCGCTCACTGGCGCCGCCTCGCGCAAAACGATCGATACGAACCTGACGATACCGGTTACGAAGAGACCAGTCACCGCACCGTTGGAAGAATCGCTCGACGAAAAAGCCGCTGGCAAATATCAAGCCGGCGAGGAAGCAATGGCCCGCAGCGAGTGGGCCGAAGCGGCGACGGCTTTCAGAGGGGCTTTGTTCTTCGTTCCCAATTATCGTGACGCGAAACAAAAACTCGCTCTCTGTGAGAACCGCCACAAGGCCGCCACGATGTACAGTGAAGCGCAACGCTTGTGTGCTGAGAAACATTTTTATAAAGCGCTCCAAAGTCTCGCCGAGATTTCCAAACTTGATCCAACTTTTGTCGATGCCGCCAGCCTGCGGGCAGCCGCCGAGTGTGGGCAAAAATATCAACGCGCCCTCGGAGAATTGCAGCAGGGCAATCGAGACGCCGGCGCCGATTTGCTGCGCGAGGTAATCAAGTACCAGAGCGATTACGAAGATGCCCAGGAGCGGCTCGAAGATTTGGCCAACGGCGGCGATGGGTTGTTGGGTCTCACCAAAATCCTGGCGCCGGCCGCGCCCGTCACATATCCTCAGCCGCAGCCTCCACCACCGGCAGACAGCAGTTTTGAATTTCGGCTTTACGAGATCGCGAATCCTGATTCGAAAGCGCTCGCGGAAGAACTACGCCAATACTTTTTTGCTCAAGGACACGAGAGCCAGATCATTCAGCAGGGCGACGTGTGGGTCGTTCAAGGTCAGAAGACCGGATGGCAGAAATGGGTGGGCATGGGCCTGGCGGCGACCGTGAAGATTGAACCTGAGGGAAGCAACCTGAAGATTTCGATTGGCGGCGGGAAGTGGCTGGAGCAGGGCGCGGCCATGGCCGTCAGCATGGTCGTCCTTTGGCCTTTGCTGATCACCGGCGGCGTCGGTATGGCCCAACAGAAACAGTTGATAGATACCTTATGGCGCCTGTCGGAAGACTTTGTGGTAACGCGCGGCAGAGGTCGTCGTGTTAAGTAAATGATTCGGCGCTTTCGGTATGAGGCTACTGTTTGCCGCCTCCCCGGAATTCCCCGGGATAATAAAACGACTCGCCACGGCGTATGAACGCGGCCAGCTTTAGCCAAACCACTCGCTCCTCTTCAATATTGTCAGGCAGCTTTAGATTGAAGCGACGTAGCACATTGCCTCGGTAGTAATCAAAGGCCGTGCGCATTGCGTTGCCCACCGAGCGCGCCGCACCCACCGCCGCGCGATACGCCGCGAGCGCAACGAAAATTCCGATCGGCGCCGCCACGAATAACCATCTGAGTTGAAGCAGCGACGCCGCCTCGGGTCTGACCCAGCCGGCGCCTTTTCCAATACCGACGACGAGCGATTCCGTCGCAAACAAACAACTCAATAATGAAAGATTGAGCAGACCGTTCATCGCGCCGAAACTTGCGGTCATCGATTCAAGCTTTTCGGGTTCGATCTCCGCCGAGAGCCGCGACCAGAAAACGGCCGGGTCAATGCCGTAACGTTCGAACGAATACTCCTCGGCCACCGCCAGCGTATTCGCCAAATCCGTTGCGCCAACGCGCTCGAGATCCACCGGCACTTCTCTTGTGGTCGAGCTTGCTTCAAGCTTCTCGTGCAGCGCCTGGATATCCTGCTTTACTTGATCAATTAGTTTCGTGCGGTCCGAATCCGCAACGGGCTCAGCCTGCTCCCCTGCTTCTGTCGCAATCAGGCGCACACTCTGCGAGACAAGAAAAAAATACTGACGACGCAAACTCGGCAGCGGGCCATAGAGTTCGCTGCTGCGTTTCTGATTCCGCTTCAGCCACGGCTGAAACAGCGCACGCGCAATTGTCAGCTTTCCCTGGTACAGGCGCAGGATCGTTCCCGACAATGACGAGACCACGACGGCGATCAGCAGCGGCAATAGCAACCCCGCGAAGAAGCTGGCGCTGAGTACCTGCAAGATCAGATCGACCGCTGTCTTCGAAGGGCCGACGTTTACGTTAAAGACCTTCGGCGCTGGATAGCCAAGGACAGGACCGATGATAAATAACTGGAGGAGCACGAATCCGACTGCCGGCAGAAAGTACCAGTAGAAAAACGAAGCGTTCAGCGGATTCTTCAGCCAGTCTTTTACCAGACCGCCCGCTTCGTTAAAAACACTGGTTGGGATGCCAAACATAGCTTTCAAGATCGAGTCGGGTCTGACGATGTAGCAGGTTTAGGATCAGCGGCGGTTCTTGATGACGACAAGAGGATCGATCCGTAGTCTTTCAGGTTTACATACTGTCCGCCGAGGTCATTGAGTTTGGCGAAGGAAATCGAGAGAGCGGCGCGGCTCACTCCTTCCGCGAGAATTCCGGCCGGCATCCCGTCCACGGTCACCACCAGCAAACCACCCGGACTCTTAAGCGCCAGCGCCTGGGCCGCTCGGGTTTCCATGCTATCGCGTTCGACGGTTGTCGCGATCGTTAGATCTTTGCGCCCGCCCAGCCGGACGTCGGCGGCGCTGGCCATTCTTTCCAGCGATGCGTAAAGGTCTGCGAACCGAGTCACTCCCCAGGAGCCATCATCCGCCTGCACCAACAGATGCCACCAGGGTTGGCCGTCCTCGGCATGGAGCGCGGCGATTGCCTGGCCCACATTCGCATCACCTCTGACGGCAATGAATCTGTTCTTCTCGTTTTGCAGTGCTTCGTCGGAGATCGGCATCGTTCACCCTTTCTACCACCTCAAGCGGGCCCCGGTATGCGAATTTCGAATTGGGCAGGCTGTCGGCAAGCTGCGCGTTCCGGCAAGAGTTGCAAACTGGAACAAAGCAAGCTGAACCGCAGCTTTCCGAAGCGCCAACTTAGCGCCTTCCCACACGATTGTAAAGAGGATCAATAAGAGGGTAGTGTCTTGGTTTTGTAATTTTTCCCGCCAGGACCAGAACGATCCACGAAGTCACACTAAGCCGCACCAGGAAGACTAGTTTCGCTTCGTGTGTTTTCGTGGATCGTTTTCCCGGCAAGCCGCAATCTCTCGAAATAAGACGCCACCAATAAGAGAATTGCGCAGACTCTTCGAGTAGCTTAGACTCCTCGCGTTCGCGCTAAGGCCGCTTGAGATTCCCGCTTGCGCATGGATTCAAACAAAGAGCAAAAGACTAATCTTCGCACCGAAGCGATTGCCGGCATCACGACTTTCTTCACGATGGCCTACATCGTCGTCGTCAATCCCTCGATTCTTTCCACTCAGGGAACCGGCATGGCGTTTAGTGGGGTGCTGACGGCGACCGTGGTCGTTTGTTTTACGATGACGCTCTTGATGGGCGTGTACGCGAAGCTGCCGTTTGCGGTCGCGCCCGGGATGGGCATCAACGCGTTCTTTACATTCTCGATTATTCTTGGCCGGAAAGTGCCGTGGCAGGTGGCGCTGGGAATAATCTTCTGGGCCGGCGTGCTCTTTCTGCTTGTCTCTGTCACACCGCTTCGCGAGACAATCGCGAGGGCAATTCCGAAGGAGTTGCGCATCGCCGCCGCGGCGGGCATTGGTCTGTTTCTTACCTTCATCGGTTTGAAGAACGCCGGCTTCGTCGTTGCCGATCCGGTGACGTTGGTCACGCATGGCCTGCTCGGCAAACCTGCTTTGCTAACGATTCTTGGCGTCGCGATTGCAGTGTTTTTGATGGCGCGGAAAAGTCCGTTCGCGTTTCTCACAGCGATTGTAATTGTCACTTTGATCGCGTGGGCGCTCGGCATGGTAACCGCGCCTTCGAGTCCTCTGAGCAAGCCGGATTTCAAAAGCGTATTTCTCAAGCTCGACATTCTTGGCGCTTTAAAACTTTCACTGGCGCCGGCAATCATCACGATTCTTTTTACCGATCTGTTTGATTCGATCTCGACCTTCATCGGCGTGTCGCATGCGGCAAACTTGCTTGATACGCAGGGCCATCCGCGCAATCTGCGGCAAGGCCTGATCGTTGATTCGTTCGCCACGCTCGGAGCCGGACTTGCGGGATCTTCGTCGGGAACCGCTTACATCGAGAGCATCTCGGGTATCAATATGGGTGGGCGCACGGGGTTGACTTCGGTCTTTACCGCACTCTGTTTTTTGCCGTGCTTTTTCATCGCGCCGCTGGCGGGTATGGTGCCACCGTACGCGACGGCTGCCGTCTTGATCCTCGTCGGCGCGGCGATGTTCAAGAGCATTGGCGAGATCAACTTCTCGAAAATTGAAGAAGGCGTGCCCGCATTCGTGACGTTGATTCTGATCCCGCTGACATTTTCGATCACCCAAGGCATCCTCTGGGGCTTCATCTCGCACGTTGCACTTTA
>JBGPWL010000060.1:0-28498 GCA_041492185.1 Pyrinomonadaceae bacterium
CCTAATCAAAAGCAAAGGCGGGCAGGGACAAGCCCTGCCCCTACAGACTTATCGTCTCACGTGTTCTTTTAGCCAGCAACGGTCCATCACGACCAACAAGCCGGCATCGAGTGCGCGTTGGGCGGCGGCGTGATCGATGACCCCTTCCTGCAACCACACCGCTTTCGCGCCGACCGCGATGGCTTCGTCAACAGCTTTGCCGGCTTCGTCCGAGCGGCGAAAAATGTCGACGAGATCGATGGGCTCAGGTACGTCGCCTAACGACGGAAAAGACCGGTCGCCAAAGACTTCAGTCTCGTTCGAATTCACCGGGATCACGCGGTAGCCGTGCCGCCGCATGTACGAAGCGACGCCGTGCGAGGGACGATCGGGATTTGAAGAAAGACCAACCACCGCGATCGTGCGACAGTCGTCGAGAATTGTTCTGATTGCTTCGGTGCTGTTAATTTCCACGAGCACTCGCATTAGTTTGACACCCGCGGCTCTGCCGCTTGATGTGCGGAAAGGCTCCGCCTTTCCGTTGATGGATCATTTTGAAATGTGAGAGGCTGCGCCTCGAACGAAGGGATCAGAGGCATAGCCTCATCCAAAAATCTACAGTCATCGGAAAGGCGGAGCCTTTCCGCACATCAGGCGGCAGAGCCGCGTGGGGATGCCACTCGAAACCTCGACCCGATCTTCAACGCGCTGCTTCGCTGCCAACCGCATGCAGCTCTTGCAACGATCTCACGTTAGCCGATGCGCCGTCTGCGTTGTACGCTCCAATCGCTTCGACGATCGCTTGCGCGCCGGTCATCGTCGTGACGCAGGGAACGTTGAACTGCAACGCCGCGCGGCGAATTGCCTGTTCGTCAAAGTGTGAAGCGCGCCCAAGCGGCGTATTAATAACCAGCGCAATCTCGCCGCGCTTGATGTGATCCACAATGTTTGGCCGCCCCTCATTTACTTTGAAGACGCTTTCAACGTTCAGGCCGACTTCGCGCAGTCGCGCCGCAGTTCCCAAAGTGGCCATCAGGTTAAAGCCGAGGCGTTTCAAACGTCGAGCCAGCAGCACCGCCTGTCCCTTGTCGGTTTCGTTGACGCTAATGAATGCCGTACCGCTGCGCGGCAGCGTCAGTCCCGCGCCCATCATTGCTTTCGCGTAGGCCTCGCCGAATGTTTCGCCGATGCCCATCACTTCGCCCGTCGAATGCATCTCCGGACTGAGAATCGGATCGACTCCGGGAAATTTGCTAAACGGAAAAACCGGCGATTTGATGAAGAACCGATTGACCGTCAGCTCCTCCGGCAGATCAAAGTCCTTGAGACTCTGTCCGGCCATGACGAGCGCGGCAATGCGCGCAATGGGCACGCCTGTGGCTTTGGAAACAAACGGAACTGTGCGCGACGCGCGCGGATTCACTTCGAGCACGTACACGCGGTGGTCTTTGATCGCAAACTGTATGTTCATCAAGCCGCGCACGGAAAGCGCGCGCGCCAGCTTGCGCGTGTAGTGGCGCATCGTTTCCAAATGCTCTTCATCGATTTTCAACGGCGGCAGAACGCAAGACGAATCTCCCGAATGTATGCCGGCCTCTTCGATGTGTTCCTGGATGCCGGCGATCACGCACGCAGTTTCATCCGAGAGCGCGTCCACATCAAACTCGGCTGCCTGCTCGAGGAACTTGTCGATCAATACCGGACGATCGGGCGTGAACCCCACGGCCGTGCGCACGTACTGGTCCAGGCTCTCTTCGTCGTACACGATCGCCATCGCCCGTCCGCCCAGCACGTAGCTCGGACGCACCAGCACCGGATAGCCGATGCGCCGCGCTACTTCGCGCGCTTCTTCGCCGGTGGCAGCCATGCCGTTCTCGGGTTGCGGAATGCCAAGCTCACGCAGCAGCGCGCCAAATCGTTTTCGATCTTCGGCGAGATCGATTGAGTTCGGAGAGGTGCCAATGATGGGAACGCCTGCTTCGTGGAGACGCATCGCCAGATTCAACGGCGTCTGCCCGCCAAACTGAACAATAACGCCTTCGGGTTTCTCGACATCAACGATGTTCATCACGTCTTCAAACGTCAGCGGCTCGAAATAGAGACGATCGGAAGTGTCGTAATCGGTCGAGACAGTTTCCGGATTGCAATTGACCATGATCGTCTCAAAGCCGGCATCGTGCAGCGCAAACGCCGCGTGGCAGCAACAGTAATCAAACTCAATTCCCTGCCCGATGCGATTTGGGCCCGATCCGAGAATCATGATCTTGCGCTTGTCGGTTGGCGCCGCTTCATTTTCCGTTTCATACGTCGAATACAAATAAGGAGTGAACGATTCAAATTCAGCGCCGCAAGTGTCGACGCGTTTGTAAACGGGCACGATACCGAGACTCTTGCGAAAGGCGCGCACCTCATCTTCAGACGTTTCAGTCAAATAAGCGAGACGGCGATCTGAAAGCGCAACTTCCTTGAAAGCACGCAACAAGTCGAGCGGAATGTTTTCGAGAGCGGGCGGCCCACCCGCTAACGCAGGTGGTACTGACTCGACTTCGCGCTGGATTTCCATCACTTGCCTGAGTTGCTCGAGAAACCACGGATCGATGCGCGAAAGACGATAAATTTCCGAGATGGGCACGCCGTGCTGCAATGCGTAAGTAATGTAGGAAAAGCGTTGCGAGTTTGGCCGGGCGAGCTTGCGCTGTAATTCATCCTCGCTGATATTTTCGAGACGCAACGGCCTGACTGCTTCGAGCGAACGCAACCCTTTGAATAAGGCTTCCTTAAATGTCCGGCCGATGGCCATCACTTCGCCGACTGACTTCATCTGCGTGCCGAGCACGTCTTCAGCTTCGCGAAACTTTTCAAAATCCCATTTCGGAATCTTCGCAACGACGTAATCGATCGTGGGCTCGAATGACGCGGGCGTTTTCCTGGTGATGTCGTTGGGAATTTCATCAAGCGTGTAACCGACGGCGAGCTTCGCCGCAATCTTCGCAATAGGAAATCCGGTAGCCTTTGAAGCTAATGCTGACGAACGCGACACGCGCGGATTCATCTCGATGACACGAATCTCGCCGTTCTCAGGATTCACCGCAAACTGAATATTAGATCCGCCGGTCTCGACGCCAACTTTGCGAATCACAGTGATAGCCATGTCGCGCATCCGCTGATATTCAACGTCGGTCAGCGTCTGCGCCGGCGCGACCGTTATGGAATCGCCGGTGTGCACGCCCATCGGATCAAAGTTTTCAATCGAGCAGATGATCACGACGTTGTCCGCCAGGTCGCGCATCACCTCAAGCTCAAATTCCTTCCAACCCAGAATCGATTCCTCGATTAGCACTTCGTGAATCGGTGACGCTGCCAAACCTCCGCGCACAATCTCTTCAAACTCTTCCGGGTTGTACGCGATGCCCCCGCCGGTGCCGCCGAGCGTGAACGACGGACGAATGATCGCCGGATAAGCCGTTTGCTCAACAATCGTTTGCGCTTCCGCCCACGAATTCGCAAAACCACCGCGCGGCATTTGCAGACCCGCTTCGTCCATCGCCTGCTTGAAGAGCATGCGATCTTCGGCAATCTTGATCGCCTCGCGCTTGGCGCCAATCATCTCGACGCCGCATTCATCGAGCACGCCCGCATCAGCAAGCGCAATTGCCAGATTCAACGCGGTCTGTCCGCCAACAGTTGGCAGCAACGCGTCAGGCTTTTCACGCCGAATGATCGCGGCAACGGATTCAACCGTCAGCGGCTCGATGTACGTGACATCCGCGGTTTCAGGATCGGTCATGATCGTCGCCGGATTCGAATTTACCAGCACGACCGCGTAACCTTCCTGCCGCAACGCCTTGCACGCCTGCGTGCCCGAGTAATCAAACTCGCAAGCCTGCCCAATAACAATTGGCCCCGATCCGATGATTAGGATTTTGTGGATGTCAGTGCGTTTGGGCATCGAGACAACTGACTTCTTCTTCAGCGCGAATCAACCACGGTGGAGTCGAATTATTATACGTGATGCGGCTGCGTTTACTTAAGCAGAAACGTCTGCGACCACTACGAGATTGCCCTTTCGAATCGTTTGCAGTGCTTCGAGTACTTGCGGCACGAGAGGCGCCAAAGTCTCATATTTCGTTCGCTTGGCTCTCATGATCACAACAGCTATTGGCAATCTTCTTAGATTCTGATGGTAAGCCAGGTTTTGATCGACAGAAATCAGTGCGTCGAAATTGTGATCGGCCGCCGCTTGCAACAACTCGCCATTCTTCAAGCCTTTGAAACCAGCCTGCGCCACGGTGATGGTTTCGTGGTTCGCAATTTCCTTCACTAGTCGGTGAGGCACGCACTCGTCAAGCAGCAGTTTCATGGGGAGTGAGGATATATTCCCTGGACGCCTCGATCAAACCAAGCGCTTGCTCACGCGCCACGGTCGGGAAATCGTCCAAAAATGTCTCGAGGCTTTCACCGGTTTCAAGGTAGTCGAATAGATTCTTGATTGGAACGCGCGTACCCGCAAAGACGGGCGTGCCACCTAGCTTTTCGGGATCCCGCTCAATCAATTCCGCAGTGGTCATACTAATCACTCTCCGTGGCAATCCTACCATAAGCTCGCTGGTTTGACTGAGGTATCACGGACGTCGCGTACTCAAGAGGCACACAATTCCTATATGCGAGTGGAATCGAATCTTCGCTTGTCGAGACGCTTGCGGTAGTCTTCGCCTTCAATCAGAACCTTGTTACACATTTCGTACAGCCGGCTGCGAAGGCGGGTGCCAATGCGATCCTCAAGAGTTTGAGTTGCGCTCTGACGCGGACGCCGGTCGACCGTCAATTTGCCGTGAGTGCGACGGCGCGGCGCATCCTCATCCTGAGTGTCAGTAGCCTCATCCTGCCTCGCGGCTTCGTTTTGGTCCGATCGCGGGTCGTCCAGAAAGTTTGTCGTGAAGATCGTCAGCTTCTTGTCGTTGTAGCGTTTGTTAATGATCTGGTGCATCGTGTCGCGCACCCAGTCGGTCGGGATCGTCGCGCCCAATTCGTCGAGCACAAGCACCTCTGCCTGATAGACGGGCGCGAGCACGCGCAACTCAGAGTTTTTGGAGATCGGATTGTAGGAATCCTGAATCTCCTTCAAGAGCGAACCAAACTCGCAGAAGAGACAGGGCACGCCTTTTTGAATTAGTCCCTGAAGGATCGCGACGGCCAGATGCGTCTTGCCGATGCCAACGGGACCCATGAATAGCAGACCGCGATCGACGTCGGGATAATCGAGTACGAGCCGGCAGGCATAACGAAAGGCGATGTTTTGCGAGCTGTTCGCTTCGCTTTTGAAATTATCAAGCGTGCAGTTCACGTAGCGGCGCGGGATGCGCGCGGCGTCCAGAAAATTTTGTTTCGAGTCTTGCGCGCGACACCGACACGACCGCGCGCCTTTGCCCGACACGACTTCCGTTCCAGTGCCAAAACAAAACTGGCAGACCACGGTTTCATTATTCGAGATCCTCGCTGCAGAGCTTTCGTCGTTGTCGACAATTCGGAAGGTGCTCTTGTTCGCTTTATCAGAGGGCATCAAAGATTGCTGATCGATTCTTCAGATCACATTCAAGTTCGATTGCCGTCGATTATAGCATTCGCTTTGCAATGCGAGCCACCTTCGACCCGTTAAATATTGAGGTGCGTCATTTACTTCGATCCAGCAGGCGCGTTCGGTGTCTGGCTCGCGCGCGTGTGATATATTTCTTTCAGAGATGGACCTGATTCGTTCATTGCTGAGCAAGCTCGGTCTCAACCACGTTGTTGCCAAGCGTAATCCGATCCGCGTCTTTCTGTTGGATGACGATAGGCGGCGGCACCGGTGGTTTGCGGCACGCTTCAAGGGCGACGTGATTGATGTAGCCCACGATGTCGCGCAGGCGCGACAATTGTTGAGTACTAATAGCTACGACGCGCTCTTTCTTGATCACGATCTGCATCCGGAGCACTACGAATCTTCCACGCCGGATGATGAGCGAACCGGCTATGCGATCGCCTTATGGCTGGCCTCGAATCCTGAGTTGCAGCGCGCTTCAACGATCCTGGTGCACACCAGAAACGCGGATGGCGCGATGCGCATGGTTGAGGAACTTCGCCGGGCCGGCCGGCCCGCTGAGTTTGTGCCTTTCCCGATGCTCGAAGAGCGAATCAAGCACTACTGGAAACGCTAAAGCAAGGAAAAAGGAAAAAGGAAAAAGGAAGAGAGCAAGAGCCGATCTTTTCCCCCTCTTTCCTTTTACCTTTTTACTTTTGCCTTTTTACTTGGAGTGTTGGTGGCCAGGGACGGAATCGAACCGCCGACGCCGGCCTTTTCAGGGCCGCGCTCTACCAACTGAGCTACCTGGCCAAATGGGTTGGCAAGACCGCGTAGTATAAAGATTGCGTCAAACCACTGTCAACGCAACAACGCTCACCAGAATCAGTCGCAGAAAGTCGTTGACTGATTTTTGAAGAGGTGTATAATCCCTCGCGTTGAGGGTGGGGCTGGCGCCCAAACGTCAGCCGGTCGCAAGACAAGCCATCCGATTCAAGTTGATAGTACCCGCCAGTGCCAGCTCGGCCGCCGATCGCGCCCCCCGCAGTCGCTACCTTCGAGCTGGCACAGCCATTTTTGGCCCGCGGTTTTTCTCAAAAATCCAACAAAAAGAGTTATGAGATCGGATAATTTCCGCCTCGTTAGTGTGACGTCGCGCTTTCCCTCAAGAGGCGAGCCTCGCGGTTGGCTTCCTCAATTACCTCGCGCTCGTTAATGGTAAGCAAGACGCCATCCCGCATTACGCACTCTCCATTGATTATCGCTGTAGTGACATCCGCGGGCTGAGTCGCGTAGACGATTGCCGAAATCACATCCGGCGGACGAGGCGTCGCGTGCAATCCATCAAGCCTCACAAGAATCACGTCGGCTCGTTTGCCAAATTCGAGGCTTCCTATTTCCTCATCACGTCCTATCGCTCGAGCGCCTTCGATGGTGGCCAGGCGCAAGACTCGACGCGCCGGAAGCGCTTCCGGTCCGTGCATCGCCTTCTGCAGCAATGCGGCCGTGCGCATTTCCGTGAACATGTCGAGACGATTGTTGCAGGCGGCGCCGTCAGCACCGAGCGAAACAGAAATACCTTCGTTAAGCATCCGCGCGATTGGCGCGATCCCGGAACCCAGTTTCAGATTTGAAGAAGGACAATGAACCACGTTGGTGCGGGTGCGCTTCAGTGTCTGGAGTTCCGCCGTATCGACGTGAATGCAATGAGCAAGCGCGACATGCGGTCCGCTCACGCCAAGCGAATCGAGGTAAGTGATGTTGCGCATTCCAGTCTCGAGTTCGATCAGTTCGCATTCTGCTTTGTTTTCGGACGCGTGGCTGTGAATCATCACGCCGTGCTCGCGCGCCAGCCGGGCGACTTCGCGCAGGAGTTCACTGGTGCAACTGATGGCGAAACGTGGCGCAAAGCAATAACGAATGCGACCTCCTGCCCTGCCATGCCACGCTTCCAACAGAGCGAGCGAATCTCTTATCGACGTTGCTGTCTCTTCACGCAACCCGGCCGGCACGTCATCGCCTCTATCCATCATGCACTTGCCGACTGTGGCGCGAAATCCTGTCTCCTCGATAACGCGAAAGACTGCTTCGGTGTGATTAACTGTTTCCATCGTCAGCGCGCAGGTTGTTCCACCTTTAATCAACTCCGCTACGCCCAAACGCGCCGACGCGCGCACTGATTCGGCGGTGTGCGCCGCCTCCATTGGCCAAACACGTTTCTTCAACCAATCAAGCAAAGCAAGGTCGTCCGCGGCGCCGCGAAACAACGTCTGACAAAGGTGCACGTGCGTTTGCACAAAGCCGGGCAAGACTGCGCAGTCGCGCGCATCGATGATCTCGTCGGCGTCACCGGTAACTTCGCCAATGCCCGCAATGCGGCCATCACGTATGAGCAGATCGCCGCTGACGATGGAATCGTCTTCGTCCATCGTCACGAGAGTTCCGCCCCTTATAAGAATCGATTCTTTCATCGCGCTACAGATTTGGAATGCGCCGACAGCGGAGGCGCTTTGGATCGCTAAGCGAGATCGGTCTAAAGCGGAGTCGCGCTGCGCTTGCGTCCGCGCTCCACATTTCTTCCGCGGCGGATTATGCGTTGAGAAAAACGTGCTGTAAAGCAATAATAAGCGCTCAACGACAGTGCTGGCTCCGACGGCCAACACCTACACGTTGAGCGCTTTCCAGTTTCCAGCCGGCGCGAAAGGAAACTATTTCTTCTCCGCCGCCAAAGCCTTCGCGCCGTTCGCAGCTTCCGGTTTCTCCTCAATCTGGCGCACCGGCATTCCGAGTTTGACCTTCACCTCATTTTCAATGCGCCGCAGCAGCTCCGGATTCTCTTTCAACGACTGCTTTGAATTCTCGCGACCCTGGCCCAAACGGTCGCCTTTGTAGGAAAACCACGCGCCGCTCTTCTCAACCACACGTTGCAGCACCGCCAGATCAAGCACGTCGCCTTCGCGCGAAATGCCTTCACCATACATGATGTCAAACTCGCAGTCGCGAAACGGCGGGGCCACCTTGTTCTTCACGACTTTGACTTTGGTGCGATTGCCAACAATGCGGTCGCCATCTTTGATAGCGCCGATGCGCCGGATATCGAGCCGCAGCGACGCATAAAACTTCAACGCGCGGCCGCCAGAAGTTGTTTCGGGATTGCCAAACATCACGCCGATCTTTTCGCGGATCTGATTGATAAAGATGAAGCAGGTGTTTGACTGCGACACGATCGCCGTCAGCTTGCGCAGCGCCTGCGACATTAAACGCGCCTGCAGACCCGGCAGCGAATCGCCCATCTCGCCATCAAGCTCAGCGCGCGGCACCAGCGCCGCCACCGAATCGATCACGATCACGTCAACGCCGTTCGAGCGCACGAGCGCTTCGGCAATTTCGAGGGCCTGCTCGCCGGAATCGGGTTGCGAGATCAGAAGTTGATCGATGTCCACCCCGAGCTTCCCGGTATACTCGGCATCCATCGCATGTTCGGCATCGACGTAGGCAGCAACGCCCCCGGCCTTCTGCGCTTCGGCTACGATGTGCAGCGCGAGCGTGGTCTTGCCCGAACTCTCCGGACCGTAAATCTCAATGACGCGCCCGCGCGGCACGCCGCCCACACCGATTGCCGCGTCGAGACTAAGCGACGTCGTGGAGATCGCCGGAATGTCGGAGACTTCACGTTCACCGAGACGCATGATCGATCCTTTGCCAAACTTCTTTTCGATATTCAACAAGGCTGCTTCTATTGCTTTGCTTCGGTCATCACTCATGGCCAACATCTCTTTGTTCCGCTCCTCTTCTCAACTGAAAATGTGCCAGACCTTTTGCGGCTCCCCGCAGATTGCGACGGAGCATAACACACTTCACGCGAGAATGGAACAGCGTTTCACGCTTGCAACAGAGGTTGTCGGAGGGTTTTGAGGTTAAGATCGAATCGCGCGCCCCGGCAGCCCTCTCTGCGCCTTTGCCTGTAACATGAGGCGACGCGCGAACGGTCGATCACACTTGTTGGATCGCGAACTTTCAAAAGCATTCAGTCGAAACCGCGCAAGCATACCGCAACCGGCACAAATTCGTCTAGTAATTTTGGCATGCCGTAGCTTGCGCCCCGGCGTCGGACGGCGATGCTTTTCGTCCGTGCATCAAACGTTGCTAGGTATTAATCGCCGAGCAAACTCGCCGACTCTCTCGACAATCTCGGGTGAGTCGCCAAGCCTTTCAATTTCAGCAACAATCGCCGAGCCAACTACCGCTGCGTCAGCATAGCGCCAAACCTCAGCGACTTGCTGCGCGCTGGAGATGCCAAAGCCGACCGCGATTGGAAGATCAGAAAACTTACGAACGCGATTCACAAGTGTTTCAGCCTCAGCGCTAACCTTCTCGCGCGTCCCCGTAACGCCCGCACGCGAGACGGCGTAGACAAAACCGCTGGCGCGTTCGGCGACCAATTGTAAGCGCGCGTCGGTTGATGTCGGTGCGACGAGAAAGATCATGTCAAGATCCTCAGTCCGAAGTGTCGCAATGAACTGTTCGGCCTCTTCGGGTGTGAGATCGGTTACCAGCACGCCGTCAACTCCAGCACGCTTTGCTTTTTGAGCCAAACTCTCAATCCCGAATTGCAGGAGAGGATTGAGATAGCTGAACAGCACTATCGGAGTCTCAATCTTCTCGCGCGCGCCTGCGACAGCGTCGAGAATCTCTCCGATGCCGAGACCATGTCGCAGCGCGCGTTCAGAAGCGCGTTGAATTACCGGTCCGTCGGCCATCGGATCACTGAACGGAACACCGAGCTCGATCACCGAAGCGCCAACGCGCGAGAGTTCGATCAGCAAGTCGCGCGTTGTCGCAAGATCGGGATCACCGGCAGTGATGAAAGGAATGAAACCTCGCCGATTACGGTGCTTTAAGTCTCCAAAGGTTTTCGCGATTCGGGACATTCCATCGCTCCGTAGGAGCAGAGTGTTTATTGCTCCTGGTGCTCGAGAAGAGTGAAGCTCCGTAGGAGCGTTATGTCTACATTTCGCCCCTACGGGGCTCTTCAAAATTTAGAGGCATCTACATCCATAGATATTTCGCCCCTAGCGGGGCTCCGGAAACGCCAAATGCCCTCGCACTGTATCCACATCCTTGTCGCCGCGCCCGGAGAGGTTAACGATCATGACTTCATCTCGGTGCATCTCGCGCGCGACCTTGATTGCGTGGGCGACCGCGTGCGCCGATTCGAGCGCCGGGATAATGCCTTCCAACTTCGAAAGAGTTTGAAAAGCCTCGATCGCTTCGTTATCAGACACTGAAGTGTATTCGACGCGACCCGCATCGTGCAGAAAGGCGTGCTCGGGACCAATGGATGGATAATCGAGTCCGGCGGACACTGAGTGCGTCGTTGCGATCTGGCCGCGCTCGTCCTGTAAGACGTAACTCATTGTTCCCTGCAAGACGCCCGGACGGCCCCCGCCATTCTGATTAAAGCGCGCGGCGTGTTGGCCCAACTCATCTCCCCGACCTCCCGCCTCGACGCCGATCATGCGCACGCCTTTGTCGTCCAAAAACGGATGGAACAATCCAATCGAGTTCGAGCCGCCACCAACGCAAGCAATCAGAACATCAGGCAGGCGACCTTCGTGTTCGAGGATTTGCGCGCGCGTCTCATGACCGATGACGCTTTGAAACTCGCGCACCATCAGCGGGTATGGATGCGGGCCGAGCGCGCTGCCAAGTAAGTAATAAGTGTCGGCAATGTTAGTGACCCAGTCGCGCAGCGCTTCATTGATTGCGTCCTTCAATGTGCGCGAGCCGGCGTTCACTTCGCGGACTTCCGCGCCGAGCAACTCCATGCGAAAAACGTTCAGCGCCTGGCGGCGCATGTCTTCAGAGCCCATGTAAACGACGCAGTCGAGACCAAACAGCGCACAAACAGTTGCGGTGGCGACACCGTGCTGGCCAGCGCCTGTCTCAGCAATGATGCGCCGCTTGCCCATGCGTCGCGCAAGCAGCACCTGGCCGAGGGTGTTATTGATCTTGTGCGCGCCAGTGTGCAGCAGATCTTCGCGTTTGAGATAAATTTTTGCGCCGCCCGCAAGCTCACTCAAACGCGCGGCGTGAAACAGCGGCGTTGGTCTGCCCGCGTAGTCTCGCAGCAACGCTTCAAGTTCCGCCTGAAACTCATGATCATCGCGCGCGGTCATGAACGCCTCCGTCAATTCTTCGAGCGGAGCCATCAGCGTCTCCGGCACAAAGCGGCCGCCATATTGGCCCCAGTGACCAAGCGCGTCGGGTTGTTGGTTTTTCTTCATCGAATTCGAAAGAGATTTCCCGCAAAGGCGCAAAGACGCGAAGCAAAACCGAAAGCGTGCGAAGGGATTTCCCTAAGCTTCAACTTCTTATCTTTGCGTCTTTGCGTCTTTGCGGGAAACTGCATTACCGACTTCCGCCAAGATACTTTTCAAACCACTCGAGATTCGTTTGCTTCGCCTTCAACACCATCTTGGGCTCGTTGGGTCCGTGCGGCATGCGCGGCAAGACAATCATTCGCGTCGGAACGTTTTGCACTCTCAAAGCATTGTAGAACTCATAGCCCTGCGAGATCGGCACGCGCTCGTCTGCCTCACCGTGCTGAATCAGAGTTGGCGTCACTATTCCCTTCGCATTGAACATCGCCGAGTGGGTACGATAGATATCCAGGTTCTCCCACGGCTGCCCGCCGAAATAGTCGGGAATGAAACCGGGAATATCCGCAGTGCCGATAAAGCTCATCAGGTTGGTGACGCCCGCGCCCACCGACGCCACTTTGAAACGATGCGTTTGCGTGATGATCCACGACGTCATGTAACCGCCATAACTCCAGCCCATCACGCCAAGCCGATCCGGATCGGCCACGCCCATCTCGATCACCTTATCCACACCTGTCATCAGATCCCTGTAGTCGCCGCCGCCCCAGTCTCTAAGGTTTGCGTAGCGAAACTTCTGGCCGTAGCCCGACGAGCCGCGCGGATTCACCCGCAGGATCGCATAGCCACGCGAGGCAAACACTGCCAGCGGATAAACCGCTCTGCTGCCTTCGAGAAAGCTCTGCGTGAAGACCCCGGCCGGTCCGCCATGCACATTGAGCAACAACGGCACGCGTTTGCCGGGCTGATAATCAACCGGATAAGTCAGCAGCCCTTCGATGTCCATCGCGTCAGTGCTCTTCCAACGCACGACCTCCGTCTTGCCGACGGACAGTTTCGGCAAATCAGCATTCGCGCGGCTCACTTGCGCAGGCGCAAACGCGACTATGCTGCTGATGTAAGCTTCGGGCGCTTTGTCAGGCGCCTGCAGCGTGAAACCAATCACCGCGCGTGACGCATTCAAGGCAGGAGTGCCAATCACTTCACTCCCTTTGTTCACGTCGGTGATCGAATTTGTATTCACATCGATCGCCGACAGCCGCGTCACGGTGCCGTGAGTCTCCAGGAAGTAGATCTGCCGGCCATCACTGGACCAATCGATCAGGCCCGGTTGACCGTCGTAGGTTTCAGCCAGTTGTTTCGTATTGCCGCCGCCTGCAGAGATGATTGCGATTCTGCGATAGCCGGCCCAGTGCGGTGGATCTTCACTGATGAGGTAGGCGATCCATTTTCCGTCAGGCGAATAGAGCGGATTTGATTCCGAAGCCGGCGTTGCGGCCAGCGTTTTGATCTCGCCTCCGGCAACGTCGACACTCAGCAGGTCCGAAGTCGTCCAGTAATCGGCTTTCGGCATCTTCGTGCGCGTAAAGGCGATCGTTCGCCCATCAGGCGACCAGTCGAAGTCACCCTCAACGTTGTAATCGCCTGCGGTCAGTTTCTTCGGTTCGCGCTTGCCGTTGCCATCTCTCTCTAAACTGATGACATACAAACGATTCATCTTGACGTTTTCGTCAACCCAGCGTGAATCGTCTCTGCCTTTCGCGGCCTTCTCCTCATCGTCGGTAGGAGCGTCGCGCATGATGAAGGCCAGCCATTTTCCATCCGGCGACCACGCAAAGTTGCCGACGCCTGATTTCACGTCCGTTAGTTGTTCCGCCTCGCCGCCCGCTACGTGAATGACGTAGAGATTGCTCTTGGTGCTGCGACTTGACGTAAACGCGATCAGACTGCCGTCGGGAGACCATTGCGGATTGTCGGAAGACTTTTCGGCAAACGTTAATTGCGTCGGCTGGGAACCATCAGCGTTTGCAAGCCAAATTTGCGTGACAAATTCGCTCCTCTCCGGCGTCATTACCGCGGCACTGACGGTGTAAGCGACTTTCTTTCCGTCGGGAGACACACGCACCGCGCCAATCGTTTTGACTTTCATCGTCAACTCCGGCGTCCAGCCGGACTGCGCGCTGGAGATGTTTGCGAACAGGAAGGCCAAAACAAGAAGCAGCATGGATCGGAAAAGTTTCGGGGTTTGCATATTCGACTCTCCTTTTAGAAATGTCTCACGGTTGGATTACCGTCCGGCTCCGCGCACAGCAGCAACAAATGAACGCACGCGCGCTGGGTCTTTGCGGCCGGGAGAAAACTCAAGCGAACTACAGGCATCGACGGCGTATGGATCCACTGTCTCGATGGCTTCAGCTACATTTTCCGGCGAAAGACCACCGGAAAGAAACACTTTGGGAACGAGCTCGCGAGTTTGCCGGGCGACGGACCAATCGATCACACGGCCCGTGCCGCCCCATGCTTTCCGATCAAACGCATCGAGCATGATTGCCGCAACGTCATAACGGGCAGTTTCCTCCGGCGCAAACTTTTCACCAACGCCAAAGACTTTGATAACGAAACGATCTTTCAGAGCCACACAATAATCCGGCGACTCATCACCGTGCAACTGCAAAGCCGCGACTCCGGCTTCGTTGGCAATTCGCTCAACTTCGTCAGGCGACGGTTCGTTAACAAAAACTCCGACGGTCAACACTGTTGCCGGTAACTGATCGATGATCTCGTGGGCGTCTTTCGGTTTGATGTAGCGCGGACTTGGGCGATAGAAATTGAACCCCAACATGTCCGCGCCCGCGTCGACCGCGGAGAGCGCGTCGGCGAGATTGCTGATACCGCAGATCTTAACAAGGGTCATCGCTTTACTTTTCGCTAACCAAGCGTCGAGATTTCTACTTTTCTCTAGCCCGAGTCTTTCTTCCGTTTATCTGTAAAGCGTCTCTAATCATGCGATCAAAACGCGCAGAGTCGCTTCCACATTGTTCGCGCGCATGAGCGATTCGCCCATCAGAAAACCCCTGTACCCATGCGACTGCAACTTCAGCAAGTCAGCGCGCGTGTTGAGTCCACTCTCGCTGATTAGCACGACATCGGCTGGCGCCTCGCGAGCAAGTTCAATTGAGGTTTCGAGCGAGACGTTGAAGGTGCGGAGGTCGCGATTGTTGACGCCGATCAACTTCGCATCGCACGCGAGGGCGCGTTTCAATTCTTCGCTGGTATGCACCTCGACCAACGCGTCCATTCCGAGCTCGTCTTCGGTGATGCGCCGCAAATGCGCGAGCGAAGCATCGTCAAGGGCCGCAACAATCAACAACAGCGAGTCCGCGCCTGCCGCGGCAGATTCGTAAACTTGATATTGATCTACGATAAAGTCCTTACGCAGGATGGGCAACGAGACAACCTCGCGCACCACGCGCAGATCATCAAGTGAGCCATCGAAGAAATCCTGTTCGGTTAGAACTGAGACAGCAACCGCGCCGCCGCGTTCGTAGTCGCGCGCCGTCGCGGCGGGATCTGCATCAGCGCAAATCACGCCCTTTGAAGGTGACCTGCGCTTAAATTCCGCAATGATGTTCACGCGGGCGTTTTGATCGAGAGCACCTATGAGCGCGTGCGGCACGGCGACGTGTCGCGCGGCTATCGCTTCTTGGCGTAATACGCGCTCTGGCTTTACTATCTTCGCCGCAGCAAGACGTTCCTTTTTTTTCGCGATAATTTCAGTGAGAATGTCCACAATTTTGATTCGATTTAGAGTTTCAAGTGTTCGGCCTATGTTCATAGAGCCTCGAAGAGGCGGCATTGAATAGCCACGTCCGTGAGGGCGTGGAACGAGCCTCTGAGAAGCAATAGGAGCGCCGAAGGTGCGGCACTCCGCCGCGCCGATGTGCCGGCCTTTCAGGCCTCAAACCAAATTTCGTGACTCATTTTCCACGCCCTCACGGACGTGGCTATTAAATGCCGGCCCTTCGGGCCTGGTTTATCTATGATTTCGTTCCCGCCATTAACTGCTCTAATTTCATGTGCGCCGCGCCGCTGTCGATGCTCTGCTCCGCAAGCTGCGCAGCCCCGAGCAGATCGGCAACGACGCCGCCGACAAACAGCGCTGCCGCTGCGTTAGCCACCACCAAACCCCTTGCTTCGTCGCGGCGCGCTCCCGACAAGACCTCGCTAATCACCTGCGCATTCGCCGACGCATCGCCGCCACGCAAATGATCGAGCGCACTTTTCCGCAAACCGAAATCCTCCGGCCCAATTTCAAATTGTCTAACAGTTCCGTTTTGTGCTTCGGCAACAAAGGTCTTGCCCGTGAGCGTTATTTCGTCGAGTCCGTCTTCGCCGTGCACCACCCACGCGCGTTGCGTGCCCAACGCCGCAAGCGCGTTTGCCAGTCGCTCGACGAGGTCGGCTCGCCACACGCCGATGATCTGTCGCGGCGCGCCCGCGGGATTACTCAACGGACCAAGCAGATTGAACGTCGTGTGAATGCCCAGCTCACGCCGAACAGCGGCAACGCGCGCGGTCGCGCCGTGATAAAGCGGCGCGAACATGAAGCAGATGCCAAACTCGTTGAGACACTGTTCAGAAATCTGAGGCGTGCTTGTCACGTTCACGCCGAGCGCGGTTAAGACATCCGCGCTTCCTGATTTGCTGCTGGCGGCGCGATTCCCATGCTTCGCAACCGGCAAACCGGCGCCGGCAATTACGAAAGCCGCCGCCGTCGAGACATTGAAAGTCTTTGCCACACTCGATCCCGTCCCGGCTGTGTCGATGAAAGTTCGATGGGCGCAGCTTATTTTCACCGCTCGAGCACGCAGGGCTGACGCCATCCCCGCCAACTCATCGACTGTTTCCCCTTTTGCTGCCAGGGCGGCCAGCACCGCGGCGATCTGAGCGTCAGTGGATCTGCCGTCAAGCATCAACTCTAAAAGCTGTGACGCTTCGTCCCGGGTCAGACTCTCGCGCCGAATCAACCGAGACAAGAAGCTTCGGAGATCGTTCTCGACTTTATTTGCGCCGGCAGGTTCAGACATACGACGTGAATTGTAGACCACTAACCCACACTACGGGCACCCAGCAAAAGGCGTACAACCAACGGCAAATTAGCGAGCCCAATCGTCAGCCAGGCGCGCGGCCGCTTGATGTCTTCCCGCAAATAAAAAATACGCGGCGGAAAGTAAACCAGCAATGTGGCAAAGCCGAAAACGAACAGCCTGAACATGATTTCCCCTGATACGGAAACGCTCGCAGGCCGTGGCCCCAGGGTAATCGGGAGCAGGTTCCATGCTGTCTGAAAAAGAATCATGTTCAGCAAGATGCAGACGTCCCCCAAACCTTCTGAGCGCGGATCCCGCAGAAATTCCACCCTGGGCGAGCGCTTTGGCGGCGAGAAGTAGCGATAGATCAGAAACGTTTGAAAGGCTGCGAAGGCCACTCCCAGGAAACACGAGGTGGTAAAAAGGGTCCGCTCGTATTCTCGACTCGGCTTCAGTAGACCGAGGAGAAATGTCATCACCACGGCCGTAATAAGAAGGTTCAAGACAAAGTAGAACAAAGGATTGAACAGACAACCAGTGAGCAGTGTTCCCGCGGCCACCGACTTCCCTTCGGCCTTGAGTCGTTGATGAAAATGCCAGCGCTTCAAGACTGCCCCAGCCCCGGGCAGAATCCAGACTCCCAGAGTCAAAACCATCAGCCCTAACTGCGCGAGTGCGTTACCGGCCGAAGCTTCATTAATTAGATCGAGAAAAGATTTGGCGAGCAGGCGGAATAAGAAAATGTTCGCCAGGAAAATCACTATGTCAAAGAGCATTCCCCGATTCGTTCTGGCCAGGAGGTTTTTGATCGGCTCCTTCTTCGGCCCAGCCGACGGCGGACTGACTTCCGCTTGAGGCGGAGCGGCCATCTTGCCTGGTGACTTAGCCATGGCGACGAGTGTCCGGGGGATCAAAGCTTCAAGAAATTGGCAAGCAGATCCTTTCCCCCTTCCGTCAGGATCGATTCCGGATGAAACTGCACGCCTTCGACCTTCATCTCTCGATGACGCAGGCCCATGATCGTATCGTCCGACGTGAAGGCGGAAATCTCCAGACACGCGGGCAGCGATTCGCGATCGACAATCAGCGAATGATACCGACCAGCTTTGAAATGATCTTTGAGGCCTGCGAAGATCGTCTTGCTGTCGTGGCAAATCTCTGACGACTTACCATGCATCAACACCGGTGCGCGCACAACTTTGCCGCCAAACGCCTGCCCGATTGCCTGATGACCCAAACAAACTCCCAGCAGAGGAACGCGCCCGGCAAAGTGTTCGATTACTTTCAACGAGATGCCGGCGTCGTCAGGCGTGCCGGGGCCGGGAGAGATAACGATCTTTTCCGGTCGTAATTGCGACTCGATTTCTTCAACCGTAACTTCGTCGTTGCGACGCACTTCAACAGTCTCGCCCAACTCGCCGAGATACTGAACGAGGTTGTAAGTGAATGAATCGTAATTGTCGATGACCAAAAGCATTGCTCTTTGCTCTTTGCTCTTTGCTCTTCGCTCTTCGCTCTTCGCTCTTTGCCCTTTGCCCTTTGCTCTTCACTTCTTGCAGGACGAAACCGCCGCGCGATTTATTCTCACCGGCTTCTCGGGCTTTTCTTCCAACGCAAGCGCATGATTAATTGTATCGGCGACTTCGATCCCTTTGGTTACCCGTCCAAACGCCGAGAACTTTCCATCGAGATGATGGCCATCGCCGACCAGGATGAAGAAATGCGTCGTCGCGCTGTTAGGTTCGTCGGGGCGCGCCATCGATACGATTCCGCGGACGTGCTTGACCGCGCTCGGTTCATCAGGAAGCCGGCGCGACATCCTTTTAGCCAATTCAACGCCCCACTTCTGGCCCGTGGACAGATTGCCACCCTGAATCACAAAGTTTTTCACTGTCCGACTAAATGTCGTTGTGTCGAGCGCGCCGGTGGCGGCGAGATTCAAAAAGTTGCGCACGCTTTCAGGCGCCACTTCCGGCAGCATTTCGATCTCAATTGCGCCGGCTTCGGTTTCAAGCGTGACGCACTGCCGAGCCATTTTCTCTACTGGTGCGCCGTCGAAAGGCTCAGGCGGGTGCGCCGAAAGATCAGAAGGTCGGGCGTTAGCTTTCTTCGGAGTGTCTACGGGACTTTGCTGTGAGGTTTGCGCGTACGCTCCAACCACCATGGTTAAAACAACCAGTCCCGTAGGGACGAGATGTTTATAGAACCTCGATAACAAAATGCTTCGGCAGCTCCGTAGGAGCGGCATGTAACGTGCGGTTGATTGTTTCTCGGTCTGAAACATTTCGCTCCTACGGAGCTGGTTATTGTGTTGGCTCATTGTGCTATAAACATCGCGCTCCTACGGAGCTAAGGAATGAAACTCTTTGCGCATGAACATCACAAACCTCGCTCGGCAAGCTCGATCGCACCAAACAGAGCGCGTGCCTTGTTGACCGTCTCGGCGTATTCGTGTTCGGGAACAGAATCCGCAACGATCCCTGCGCCGGCCTGCACCGACGCCTTGCCGTCGCGCAATTCGATCGTTCGAATAGCAATGCAAGAGTCGAGATTGTCCGCATAGTCCATATACAAAACCGCGCCGGCGTAAATCCCGCGGCGGTCGGGTTCAAGCTCGCGAATGATTTCCATCGCACGAATCTTCGGCGCGCCGGTAACTGTGCCCGCCGGAAAACAAGACGCCAGAGCATCGAAGCGATCCAATCCGTCACGCAACCGCGCGCGCAAACTCGTGACCAGATGCTGCACGTGCGAATAACGCTCGATACTCATCAACTCTTCTACTTTCACTGAACCATAGTCCGACACGCGGCCCAGATCGTTGCGGCCCAAATCGACGAGCATCATGTGTTCGGCAACTTCCTTCTCGTCCGTTTTCAGATCTTCGCCGAGCATCCAGTCTTCCGTCTCAGTCGCGCCGCGCTTGCGCGTGCCGGCAATCGGGCGGTAGTCGAGCCGTTGTCCGTGGCAGCGCACCAGCATCTCCGGCGACGACCCGATTACGGTTTCGTTTCCCATTCGCAGGAAGAACATGTACGGCGAAGGATTGATTGCGCGCAGTGCGCGATAGATAGCAATCGGCTCGCCGTCAAACCTCGTCGAGAAGCGCTGCGAGAGGACCGCCTGATAACAGTCACCGGCGGCGATGTGCTCTTTGATCCGGCGCACGCCGGCTTCGAAGTCTCTGCGCGTCCAGTTGGATTCTAACGACTCAATGCCCGCGCTCGGCAAAGCAGGTCTGGTCATTGTTGGCGTTGGCGGCACGCCTTTCAACAACTCTGCCTCGATCTGCGCCGTGCGCATCACAGCTTGATCGTAAAGCTGTCGCAGGCGCGTCTGGCTGCCTTTCGCTTCTTCCGTCAGGACGACCGAGACGATCTCCATCTGTTGGCGGACGCGATCGAAAGCAATGATGGTGCGATAAAACATCCAAAGCGCATCAGTCGGTTGCTGGAGTGGTTGTGTCTCAGTGCTGAGAGGTTTGGTGTGATTCCTTTCCAACACCGGCTCGAACCAGCGCGCGGCATCATAGGCCAGGTAACCAA
Source organism: Pyrinomonadaceae bacterium (assembly GCA_041492185.1). GTDB lineage: Bacteria > Acidobacteriota > Blastocatellia > Pyrinomonadales > Pyrinomonadaceae > JAOAPY01. Next base: position 20,333 of record JBGPWL010000060.1, read on the forward strand.
CCGCGCCGCCTGCAAATGGCGCCAGACCAGATCGCTGTGCCAGGACACGCTCGCGAAAATAGTCGCGCGCGAAATCGATCGCCCGAACGGCGTGCACTTCGCGCTTTCCGTTTCGCTCGACGAAGGTCGTCGATCCGCAACCACGCACGATCATTTCCGGGTCGACTCCAAGAAATGAGTAGCGCGCAATGCGTTCGCCTCCTTCAACCGATTCAAGCAGGAATGCATAGGGTTTGTCCGCCGCGAGGCGCAGAAACGCGCTGACGGGCGTCAGCAAATCGGCCAGGACGGAACGCACCACCGGCACCACGTTGCCCTGCCCGGCCTCGTGTTCAAATTCCTCGTATGACGCGGGTTTGAGCTCCAGCATGCGGAAGGTCCAACCAAAATTTCTTTAGACTAATCGGTTTGCGGACAACCAATGACCGCCGTCGACCACAAGCACCGCTCCGTTGATAAAACTCGCGGCGTCGGAGCAAAGAAAAACCGCGGCGCGCTCGATATCTTTGATCAACCCGAAACGCCCGAGCGGAATTCCTTTGCGCAGTTTCTCCTTGATTGGCTCGGGCACAAGTCGCTTCATGCCTTCGGTGTCTTCAATAGGACCGGGCGCGATCGCGTTAACACGAATGCCGTGGCGGCCCCACTCAACAGCAAGGTTGCGCGTGAGCGCATCGACGCCGGCCTTTGCTGCTGAAACGTGAAGCTGCATCGGCGTGCCGAGATAATGAAGTGTCGCGCTGATGTTCAGGATCTGACCGTGATGCTCTTTCAATTGGGCAAACGCGGCGCGACAGACATTGAAGGTTCCCTTCAGATCGATATCGACAACTGTGCCGAATCCATTCGACGACAAGTCTTCGGCCTTACAAAGAAAGTTTCCAGCGGCGCCATTCACCACGAGATCGATTTTTCCGAAGCGTTCGACGACGACTTTGATAGCCGTTTCTACCGCTTCATGATCACGCACGTCCGCGGCCACAGCGAATGCTTCTCCGCCGCTTTCATTAATCGCCGCGGCAGCAGGTTCGAGATGTTCCAGCTTGCGACTCACGAGCGCCACACGCGCGCCTGCTTCTGCCAGCGCTCTTGCCACGCCTCCAGTGATGCCAGTGCCGCCGCCGGTGACGAAGGCCACGTGTCCTTTCAGAATTCCATCGACGAAGATTGTGTTGTTCATATTAGTGAGCTTTGATCGTTTTCATCACATCGTCAAAAAGCGCGCCATTGGTCGAGACCGCGTTGCGACCGTTGATAGTTCTATTTCCCCGCCAGTCAGTAAACGTCCCACCGGCTTCTTCAATAATCGGCGCCAGCGCCGCGCAGTCCCAAACATTCATCACCGGATCGAGCATAACGTCGGCGCGCCCCGTCGCTACCAGGACGTGGCCATAACAGTCGCCCCACGTGCGATTAGCTCTTGCCCGGCGTTGTAAGGCTTCTATGGCAGCGCCGAAACCAAATTGTTCGCACGCTTTGAAATCGGTTGCCAGCACGAGAGACTCTTCGAGCGTGGCCGTTGACGAAACCTGCACGCGCGATCCGTTCGCCGAACAACCTAATCCACGAGCGGCGGAAACGATCTCGCCAAGCGCCGGAATGTTGATGACACCGATCGACGCTTCGTCATCGATCTCCAGTCCGATCAGCACGCCATAGAGCGGCACGCCGTGGACGAAAGAGAAAGTGCCATCGATCGGATCGACGATCCAGCGCCGACCGGACGAGCCTCGCTGCTCGCCTTCCTCTTCGCCAAGGATTCCGTCGTCGGGAAATGTCTTGCTGATTGCGTTGCGCAGATAAGCTTCAGCTTCGCGATCCGCAACGGTTACAAAACTCCCGTCGGCCTTCTTTTCTGTTAGTGGCGATTGGCGAAAATACTTCAGCGTGATCTCGCCCGCCCCGCGCGCCAGGCGAACAGCAAAATCGAGCAGCTCTTTTAGCTCAGTCTGATCAGCGCTCATCTAGCTGCCCGCGATGTATGGCCGCGATTGGACAATGTAGAGCTGGCCTTTCATGTAAGCCCACTCGATGTCTTGCTCGCGATTGCCGAAGACCCGTCTGATTGCCAGCGCCGCTTGCACGAGGCGACGAACGACGCCGTCAGTCAAAACTTTTCGCTCACCGGTGATCGGAATCTCCTTCAATCCGCCCTGCTCGTCAAACGTCAACAAACTATCTTCGGCGGAGCGCGTCAGCACCTGAACGGCGTTCGCGCGCGGATTGTAGATTATCTGCTCCGCGACTTTCGGTCCTTCGACGACTTTGCTTCCCAATCCCTGTTTCGCGCTGATGTAGATCGAGCCCTTGTTTTCTTTGTCGAATGGATCGGTGGTGATCATCACGCCTGAACTTTCGGAATTGATGCCTTCCTGAATCAGAACTGCCATGAAGATCTTTGTGTGAGCGACGCCGGCCCGCTCGCGCGCTTCGTAAGCTTCGAAGTTCCAGAGCGACGCCCAGACGGTTTTGATCCCTTCGATAATTTGCTCAGGCCCGCGCGCATTCGGCACCGTGGTGTAGAGCCCGGCGCCGCTGAAATTCGGCAAGTCCTCCGAATTCGAAGAGCTGCGAACGAAAACGCCCTTGCCCGGAAACATTTGTTCGACCTTTCGCAGCAGCAGATCGCGCAACAGCGCGTTGACTTTTCCGTGCTGCAGGCGCTCGCGCAGTTCTTTAAGTCGCTGGCGGCGATAAGCGGGATCGTGAACAAACTTCTGATCGTTCAGGAGCGTGCCGATCGCATCGTCGAAATTGTTCTCCTTGATAAATTCGTCGTAGTAATAAAAAGGCAGCGTGAAGCCATCGGGAACGACAACTCCCGGCAAGCGCGCATGCATCACCTCGCCAAGGTTCGCCGACTTCCCGCCGTAAGCAACGATCATGTCCTTGCGCTGTTGCGCTAAACCAAGCAAACGCTTTTCGGTCAGATCGAATCGCGGCTTCATCACATCGAGCCGCTCTTTCTCTCGCTTTTCATACTCTCTTAACTGATTGAGATCCGCGCGCTTGATTGTGTAAGCATCGCGTTTGGTTTCAAACGCCACCCACCAACCGTCGTACTGCTTGAGCAGCTCCTGCGCGTTTTTGATGTACGCGTTCGGCACGCCCCAACCTTTCGCCAGGAGGTTGATGTGAGAAAGCGGCGTCGAAGGTTGGGTGGTAATGATTCCCGCAACCGGCGGCAATTGCACCGGCACTTCACTGAGCACGAGGATCTCGTTGGCGCCAATCTCCACGTGATCATCCAGCTTCGGGATGATATGAATTCGGCCCAGGCCCTTCGCCACGTTGAGCGCTTCATACTCCTGCTCATTAGCGATCTCGCTCTGCAAAACGCGCTGCACGCCCGCGCGCGACTCTGACGCTTCGTCTTGCCTGATGGAGTTTGGCTTGAACGCCACCGGCGTAAAGAAACTCTTATTGACTACTTCGTAAGCGAGCGCGATCTGATCTGCCGGAATGAGATCGCCTTCCCAGAATTCAAACGTCCAACGTTTGACCGGCGTTTGGTAAGCGACGGTACCCATGATGAAGCGCCGATTTGGTTTCAGATAGTTGTTCTCGAAGAACACGCGCCCACGTTCAAGCGAAAGATAGGTACCATTGACGAAGTCCTTATGGAAAGCGTAGCGCCTGGTGTTGACGTAATAGATCTTATTCTTGTCTTTGCGATCGATGACGAACAAAACGTGCGGCAGCGCGTACGGCGTGTCCGCGTCGTAGGTGACGGCGAGGGAATCAAACTCTTCGCGCGAGTGAACCGCCGGCAATGAACGCGATGCATCGGGAGAAGCGACGGCGGCGCTTTGCGTAAATACAAAGCTCACGCAGATGCAGCCCAGAAAAGCCAAGCCACAGAACAAAGATAAACGGGACCAGTTCAGAGTTTTCATTCGGTGGAACTATTCAGCTCCCCTGCGGCCATTGCTGAAGTAGCGCTCGACGACAACGATCAAAGAATTGAGACGGTCGTTTGTCTCCGCCAACGCTTCGTTCGTTGCCGTCACCGACTCGGCAGTATTCTTTTGCGCTTCGGCCAGCTCGGCAATTCTGGAGTCCGTCCGAACTTGTGCTTCCGCCATCGTCAGTTGAGTGTTGGCCACCTGTCCAAGCACATTTACGACGGTTTCCAAGTTGTTCCCAACGCGACCAAGGTCAGTCGTAAACTGCGCCTGCTGCTTTAGGACGAATTCGATCGCTCGCTCCATTTCCTCATTGGTCATTGTTGACTCCTTCCGGTCCTAAGTCCGTCGCTTTCGCGCACCAGCAATTCTACCAGATCATCGATGTGCCGGCGCTCCGTAAGGAAGCTGTTGATATTTACGCGCAGCGCGCGGCGGCCACGCAACACGGTCGTGGTGAGCCAGGCCTCGCCGCCGCGTTCGATGCGCTGTTGCAGTCGTTGCTGGAGTCGATCTTGTTCGCCACCTTCCACGTCGCGCATTTCTTCAGGCAGGAACCGAAAACAACAGACGGCGGTTTCCACTTCGCCCAGACGCTGAAAGTCTTTCAACTGATCGATGCGACTCGCAAGATAGTTTGTCAGATCGATGTGCTGCTCGACCGTCCGGGCGTAGCCTCGCGTGCCCATGAACTTGAAAGCCATCCAAAGCTTTAGAGAGTTGAAGCGCCGCGTGCCCATCTGGCCGTAGCGAAAGAAGTCGTATTCGACGTCGGCGCCGCCGCGGTCTTCGCTTAAATATTCCGGCGTGATGTCGAACGCATCGCGCAGTACGCGTCCACCATCGCGCACCAGCGTCGCGCCGCAGGCAAACGGAACGAACATCCACTTGTGCGGATCGAACGTGATTGAGTCGGCGCGCTCGATTCCCTTTAGTTTCGCTTTATGTTTGTCGGAGAATGCCAGCGCGCCGCCGTAAGCAGCATCAACGTGAAACCACAATCCGTTTTCGCGCGCGATGTCAGCGAGTTCTGCCAGCGGATCGATTGCGCCGGTCGAGGTAGCTCCGGCAACACCCACGATGCAACAAGGAATGCGGCCCGACTTGCGGTCACGCTCAATTTCTTCGCGCAAGGCGCTAACTTGAATATGAAATCGATCGTCGGTGGGAATCTTTCGCAGACTCTCGCGGCCCAGCCCAAGAATGTCCGCGCTCTTCTCGACTGAGTAGTGACACTGTTCGGAAGCATAGATCACGAGATCGCCAGACATCGAGCGCACGCCCAACCTACAGATATTATTAGACGCCCTCCCTAACGCTGCCACCCCAGCGGGGCTGCCCCGCTGGGGACCCCGGGGTCGGGCTACTGCACCGTCACGCGCGCACTTCAGCGCGATCAGATTTGCTTCCGAGCCGCCGCTCGCCAGCGTGCCGAAACTCTGTGGCCCATAACCGATCAACTGACACAGCCAACGAAGCACACGCGCCTCGATGATCGCCGATGTCGGTCCGTTGCGCCACGCGCCGGCATTCTGATTCAGCGCCGAGCAAAGCGCGTCGGCCCAGACTCCGATCGGCAACGGCGTGGGATTGAATTGTCCGTAATAGCGCGGACTCGGCACCTGCATCGCGTGCGGCGCAATGTCGCGCGTGAAGCGATCGAGAATCTCCTCGACGCTGACTCCGGTTTCAGGCAACGGTTCGTCAAATAATTTTTCGAGATCCGCAGGTGTCGCTTCGGGCGTAACGCGTCGGTCGTCCAGACCCTTGACGTAATCAACAATGATCCTGGTGACCGTCTGGCCCAGACGCTCATGTAGTCGGCTTAGATCGTCGCTCATGATGCTATTCTAATAAATATGAAGGCAGTTGGGGTAGAACTGAACGAGTTTCGCGACGCACTTGAAAAGAAGGCGGAGCGCTATGACATTAAACTCGCCGAAACCGAAATCGCTCGGTTGTGCGGGTACTATCAACTGCTACTCGAATGGAATCCACGCGCGCATCTGGTTGCGCCCTGCTCGCCCGGCGAGTTTGCGACGAGGCACGTGCTCGAATCGTTGCTGCTATTACCGTGTCTGTCGCACGACGCGCGCATCGCGGACGTTGGCTCGGGCGCGGGGTTGCCAATCATTCCGGTTTTGATCAAGCGCGCGGACGTTTTCGCAACTCTAATTGAGTCTTCCAAAAGAAAGGCCGTGTTCCTGCGCGAGGCCTTGCGCGTGACGGGACTTTCGGAACAGGCGATGGTGATTGCCGAACGCTTTGAAAATATTTCCAGACCGGACGTTAACTACGTTACGAGCCGTGCGCTCGATCGATTTACAGAAATGCTTCCCAAATTAATCCAGTGGGCGCAAACCGGTAGCACATTGTTACTCTTCGGCGGCGAGACGCTCAGGAAGAAGATCACGCAGTCCGGTTTGGCATCTCGATCCATTCACATTCCGGATTCCGAGCGCCGCTTTCTGTTCGTCATCAAGTCAGAACCCCGACCAGTCGGGGTTCTGACTTACCGAACCACATCAATCGCGATTAGTTGCTGCCCTGAGATCACAAACTCAGCCGGCGGCAATTCCATCTCGTAGATTGGAGAAAGCGCCATTGGCGTGTAGCCGCCTGACGTTCGGTCGCTGTTGAGCGTGGCCACCATCGAGGGAGGCAGGTTCGGCAATTCGTTCGTGCCAATGACAGCGCCTGGGGTGATGCGGAAAAGTTTTATATAAAGACGATCGCTCTTTTTCACTTTGTTGATGGTCGTAACGAGCTGGCCCAGGTCGCGTGGCACAAAAACTTTCGCACTTTCCTGGAGCGCGCCGCCATCGCCGACAAATATCAGGATCTGACCCGTGGGCAGGTCAGCCGGAATCTGAATCGGGATGCGCTGGACAAACTGCTTACCGGAATCCGTGCGCACGTAAGCCTGAATTTCAACTTTCTCGCCGCGCCGAACTTCCGTTCTGTCCAACGAGATGCGCTCGAGCGCCGCCGCATACTTCGTGTCGGTCGACGAGACATCAAGCGTGATGCTGGCTATCTCTACGTCGTCGAATCCGCTGCCGAGCAACGAGGCGATTGGCGCGGCCACGGACGCGGAAGCCATGATCGCCGAGCCGGCGGCGGAAAAGCGGCGATCCACCGCCACGGCGTTCTGGCCCTTCACCTTGATCTCGCCCTTGATACTTATTGTTGAATCTCCGAGCGCGCGCTCGCTCGAAGTGATCGTATTGAAGAGCGTGATGTTCAGCAGCAACGGAGTTAGAAAAGAATCGCTTGCGACTTCGTAGGAAAAATTCTCAGTGCGATCGCGGCTGGTGTGCAGATTGATTTTTACCGGGATCATTTTCGGCGCCACGCCAAGCTTGCCGAAAATGCCCGTTGCTCGATCCTGCGAAATCGATCCGACCATCTGACCGGGAACCGCGAGCTTAAATGAATTGTTAACGTTGGCAATCACCGTCACGACCGAGGCTTCGGTCATCGGCATGTCTGACGATCCCAAACTCAGGAATGGATGGCCAAACGCGTAGATGCGATCGCCATCGCGGAACGTAACCGTTCCCGAAGCAGCCAGCGAATAGTCGCCGCGCACGAGTTGCACGCTCACCGATGTTCCGGCAAGCAGCGTCTTCTCAGTTGCCGGAGCGAGCGGCGTGATGGTGGCGGCGCCACCCACACCCGAAACAGGCAACAACCCATTGGCCATCAGTTGCGGCGAAAAAAGCGAAAGCGTTTCCTGACTGATGCCGCCGAAGACGACGGGCGTGGCGATGGGCGTCATCTGTTGGCCCATCAACGGAATTAAAGGTGAACCTGCCGCCACCGACGCAATCAGTGGCGCGCCTGAAACCGCTTGCTTCGGCAATGTTGGCTTCCATTCAGTCGCGGCCAGTTGCGCAAACGAAATCGCGCGCGGCTCTTTTGACTTCGCCTCGGTTGCCGTTCCCTTCTCAAAGATATCGATCATCTCCTTGATCGGAGTGATACCGGCGATGGGTTCCTTTGAAAAGGGAAAGCTGAACGCGAGCGCGCCGACGAGTCGGCCATCTATGTAAACCGGCGAGCCGGACATGCCGGCAAACACACCGGTCTTTTCGACGTTGGCGCCACTCAAGCGAGCGATGATTGCCGATTGATGCGGCCCGGGAAAGCCCGGCAGGACGCCAAGAATCTCCACGCCAAACTCCTGCGCCTCGCTGCCGGCAAATACAGTTCGCGCGACACCTTTCATTCCCGGACGCACCTCATCCAGCGGAAACAG
>JBGPWL010000012.1:0-75598 GCA_041492185.1 Pyrinomonadaceae bacterium
ACTGCTTTCAGATCCCTGTCGATTGGGAAATCGATAGAGAATTAGTGAAGGATTTGGTCCGGGCCAGACTAGCCGAGCTGGATTAGTCTCCCTCGAGTTTTTTAGATCCACGCTAGCATTGTCTGCGTTCTTTTTTTACGTAGTGAGCATCCTGGCATTCGTCAACCAACATCCGCGGCGTATGAAGCTAGTCATTATTGCCGTCTTCAGGATACCGGCGATTGGATTCCTCCTGCTCGGAGCATTCTTCCGAGGCTTTAGCCATGTTCGCCGCGATGGAGGTATTGTATTGCTCAGTGCGTCAGCAGTTGCTGCGCTCGTGATCCTCTCTTTTGTTTGCGCTTGGGCGTCACCGGAGATGCGCAAGTATTTTTCCGCTGAGACATTTCGTTTCTTTAGCGACATTGCATCTGGCATTGCGTGCCTTGGTCTTTATGTTCTCATTGGTTTTAGCTTACCGGAGAATCTTTGGTTGAATTACTCGAGCCGCCAAAGAAGAAAAAGAAATTGTAAGCAGTTATAAGCTCACTTTATTTCAGTTAATCAATAAATGAATAGAATGAACCCTAAGGTTGATAAATATTTAAGTAGAGCCAAGAAGTGGCAGGAAGAATTGGAGAAGTTGAGAATGATCATTCTTGACTGTCAGCTGACCGAAGAATTGAAGTGGGGTGTTCCTTGTTACTCGTTTCAGAAAAGTAACATCGTTTTAATACATGTGTTTAAAGAATACTGTGCGCTTTTGTTTTTCAAAGGCGCCTTGTTAAATGATGCCAATGGTATTCTAGTCCAACAAACGAAGAATACGCAGGCGACGCGCCAGATTCGGTTCACCAATGTTCGAGAAATAGTTAAGATGAAACCCATCTTGAAAGCCTATATTTATGAAGCCATTGAAGTAGAAAAAGCCGGTTTGAAAGTGAATTTTAAAAAGACTACGGAATTCATAATTCCTGAAGAATTTCAAAATAAATTAGATGAAATCCCTGCCTTGAAAACTGCTTTTGATGCATTGACGCCGGGACGGCAAAGAGCATACATTCTTTATTTTTCTGCACCCAAACAATCCAAAACTCGGGAGTCAAGGGTTGAAAAATGTATGCAGCAAATTCTCAATGGAAAGGGATTAAATGATCAGTACATTCGATGAGAAAATAAACTTTAAGACACTAGCTCACTTTGCGTTCATTCGAACTCCTTTTTGGATCGCCGGTCACTGCAACGTGCTGAGGGTGAATTCGACGTCTTCATTACGTCCGATCAAAACATTCATACGTTGGCCCTCCAATCGATATCTTGCGGATTGATCGGAACGGCGCGCGATGGATTCAGAAAAAGGCCGAATGCCCAGAGCTTCAAGATCGCGCGCTGCGTGCACGACCCTAAAGGTCTTCGCCATCTCACTCGGCTATTCCCTGCCCACGCCCAACGCATCCGCGACGCGATTGATGTAATTAAACCACGAGGCAATCAGCGTTATTTGGAGGATGGCCCGATCGTCAAATCCCACTGCACGAAGGCGGCCGTGATCTTGCTCCGAGATGCGCGTCGCATCGCGGGTCACTTGCGCGACATAATCGAGCATCACTCTATCCTGCTCTGAAATCGGGGCAGTCCGGTAATCCTCTTGCAGCGCCTTTACCAAATCTTCGTCTAAAGTTACGCGACGCAGAAACTCTGCGTGAGATTCGATTCAATAATGACAGCGATTGGCGACGGACACGACCGTGGTAATCATTTCGTGTTGTCGTCTGGTTAACGGCAGATCCGGAGACATCAACGCGCCGAACGTGGAGAATGCGTGATAGAGGGCGTTGGGTATCAGACTGTGGGAAGCCACGATGCCGGATGTCTGACCATCGGGCGTGGGATGAATCGGCTCGGCATACTCGATTGGATAAAGTTCGCGCTGCGCCTCCACAGCGCGACGGACTTTCTCGTCGTCCTCGATGGAAACAGTCTTGATCCAGGTCACACAATTCCCTCGGTAGATGTTTGGTCTATCTCACCCACAGGACTTAATTCGATGAACTTCAAGAGCGATCACCTGATTTCGGTCGTTCGCGCTCTTCCGTCATCTGCAACGGTAACAACTTTGGGCGTTGCGGCTGACTTGATTACAAAACTAAATTTTCTCGCGCCGGGATTGTAATTGCCCGCCGGGGCGCCAATGGTCACAAGGTAACCGGCACCTGCGCGACTCACGGCCACGTTCGTGCGACGAAAAGCACCCTGCTGGTACGCCGGGCTGGTTCCATCGTCTTCGTAGAGCTCCGTCGCAGCCGAACCCTTGTCGTCCGGATAGATCGCAAATGTTATTGGGTCAACTCTCTTCTCACCGACGTAATTCATCGCGGGGCCAAGCGGAATAATCGCGCCGCCGCGCACAAACATCGGCACCGTCTCGAGCGGCGCATCAACGCGAATCATCGCACCGCCTTCATACTTCTTATTCGTCCAGTAGTCATACCAGACACCTTTTGGCAGATACACCAGGCGCGCGGTTACGTCGGGTTTGACGATAGGAGCTACCAGCAAATCGCTTCCTATCATGAACTCATCGTCGAGATTGAACGTGTTCGGATCGTCCTGGTAGTTCAGCATCAGCGGTCGGAACAATGGCACACCCGTCCGGTGCGCTTCTTCCAGCGTCGTATAAAGAAACGGCAGCAACTGATAGCGCAACTTCAAATACTTGCGAATGATGTCTTCATAGTATTTCCCGAAGCGCCACGGCTCCTGATCGTACCCGTCGATCGCGTGGTGATTGCGGAAGAACGGCGCGAGAAAGGCAATCTGATATGAACGCACCAGGAACTCTCCGTTAGCGCGACCGATGAATCCGCCCACGTCGCTGCCGACAAACGGCTCTCCGGAAAGTCCCAGCGTCGTGAACATCGGCACGTTCAGCGCCAACGACTCCCAGGTGCTGTTCGAATCGCCTGTCCACATCGTCGAGTATCGCTGGATGCCGGCGTAGCCAGCGCGCGTAATGACAAAAGGCCGGCCGTCGGGACGCAAACGCGCGAGACCTTCGTACGTGGCGCGCGCCATCAAGACCGCAAAGACGTTGCGGTTCTTCGCATGCGTCGAGTTTTCACCTTCGTCATAACTGACAACATCAAGCTGGTTCTTGCCGGTTTGATCGATGAAGTCGGACGGCTCGTTCATGTCATTCCAGATCCCGGCAACTCCGTTGTCCGTGTACGCGCGATGAAGATCGCCCCACCAACGGCGCGCTTCCGGTAAAGTAAAATCGACGAATGCGCTGTCGCCCGGCCAGACTCTGGGAATGAAGAGTTGCCCACTCTTGCGATGCTGAAAATAGTTCCTGGCTGTTCCCTGGTCGAAGACGTAGTACCGCTGGTCGTGCGGATCCAGTTCTGGCTTAGGGGAATTGATTTGCGCGGAGCCCGGCGCCGGTGGCTGATATTTTACGCCCGGATCGACAATCACGACTGTCTTAACACCTTGCTTGCCAAGCTTTTCAATTAGACTTTTGGGATCGGGAAAGCGTTTCGTGTCAAAAGTGAAGACGCGATAACCGTCCATGTAGTGAATGTCCAGATAAACTACGTCCAGGGGAAGATCGCGCTCGTGATACTGGCGCACAACTTCCTCGACCACTGACTGCGGATAGTAGCTGTAGCGACATTGCTGGACGCCGAGCGCCCAAAGTGGCACTAGCGGCATGTGACCGGTAAGGTCAGCGTACCGAGAAAGGATTTTCTTAATCGAGGGGCCATAGAAAAAGTAGTAATTCATCTCGCCGCCTTCGGCGCCAAACCAGACGTGCTCCTGCGAGAGTCTTCCGAAATCGAAGTAGCTGCGATAACTATTGTCGAAGAAAATTCCGTAAGCGGCGCCCTTCTGCAATCCGATATAGAAAGGAATCGTTTGATAGATCGGATCGCGGCCTTCGGTGTAACCAGGTGTGTCGGAATTCCAGTTCACAAAGAAACCGCGACGCTTGTCGAGCCGCGCGGCTTTCTCACCCAAGCCATAGAAGTGTTCATCGAAACCGAGCTTCTTCGCGGCGGCAACGAACATACCGGCCGCCGGGTCAAACTGAATTTTCGCAAGAGCCCCCTTCCCGTCGTATACCATCGGCTGCTCGTCGGCGTTGATGGTTTCGTGGGTCCGCGCGTCGCGGAAAGCGATCAGCAATGGCGAGCGATTGATCACAACTTCGAGTTCGGTGGTCGCGACGGTGATCGATGGCCCTGTCTCGGTAAGACTCCACGGCGGCGTGTCCCAATCTTCTTTAGCGATAGCCCAGGAATGATCCCTCGTGGGAATTGGTTTTGTGAATGACGCGCGAACGCGAATCAAATCAGGCGCCAGTACCATCAACTGAACTTGCGAATTGTCGCGACAGTTCAGAATGATTCCTCGTTCGGTTTTCACCACCCCGGTCACCGGACCGATTTTTTCCAGGCTGGAGACATCAATCTCCTGGGCATAGCTGGCAGAAACGAGCGCCAACAAACAAAGCAGAGTTGCTGATAGTGTCCTCGTCGTAAGACTCATTTCGCTTTCTAACTTTCGCGAGATTTGGTTAGCTCGAAGAGTCGTCGCAAAAACCCAACCTCGCCGCTCCAAGCAGTCCAGCATCGTCTCCGCATTCGGACCGCACTATTTTGACTTCTGCTGCCGGCAACGGAAACGCGTGCTCATCGACTTGATGACGCATGTCTTTTTCGAACAGTACCCAGCCGTTTGCGACCCCGCCGCCGATCACAATCATTTCCGGATTCAAAATGTTGATGAGATTTGCGAGGCCGATACCCAGATATACGCCCATGCGCCGAAAGACTTCGAGCGCAAGTTCATCGCCGTTCATCCCGGCACGGTAAACTTGTTCCGCAGTCAGACTATCGTCCGCCTGCAAAACAGAGTCGGCATAGCGTGGTCTGGCCTCGCAGGTCATGCGGACAATCGCAGTTGCCGACGCGTAGACTTCCAGGCAGCCGCGACTCCCACACTTGCAGGCAACGCCGCCAAAAGGATCGACGCACATATGGCCGATCTCGGCAGCAGAATCATTTACGCCATGCCATAGGTTCCCGTCCAGGATTATTCCGCCGCCGACTCCAGTTCCCAATGTCACGCAGACAATCGTGCGCCGCCCGCGCGCTGCGCCTTGCCACATCTCACCGACAGCCGCGGCGTTGGCGTCGTTCTCTAAAATCGCAGGCCGTCCCGTTTGGCTAGTCAGCGCCGTCGTCAGATGAAATCCGTCGAGACAAGGAAGGTTGGGCGCCTTTATCACCACGCCGCCGTTTACGTTTACCGATCCAGGAACCACAACGGATATCGCGCGTATATTCTGACCCGCAGCCGCACTCCGCTCTTCGCATTCCCGCGCGGCTGATACCAGCGCCCGTACAACCTCATCGGGCCTATCAGCCTGTGGCGTATTTTGTTTAAGACGAAAATGGATCTGTCCCTGCTGATCTACGACCGCGGCGCGCAGATGGGTGCCCCCAAGATCAGCGGCGAACACTACACCGCCATCCGGCCTTCCACTTGAAGAACTGCAATCTGAAGCCTTCATCTTTTTGCTTTGTGGATTGTTGTAGTTTCAATCTCTCGGCTTCGGCGCCGTCGTCTTAACCTCTTTTTCGGCCCGCCATGTCGAGACCAACCGCCGCGACGAGAATTGCTCCCTTAATAATGTTTTGCGAGTAGGGTGCCACGTTCCTGAGCGACATGCCATTGTCGAGACTAGCCATGATCAGGGCGCCGAGAATCGCGCCAAAGACTGTGCCGCGCCCGCCCATCAAGCTCGTGCCGCCGATCACGCACGCGGCGATAGCGTCGAGTTCCAACAACTGACCTGCATCCGGCGACGCGCTACCCACGCGAGCGGTGTAAATGATCGACGCCACACCCGCGAGCGCCCCCATGATGCAGAAAACCGCTAGTACGTGTTTACGCAAACTTATCCCTGACAGCCGCGCTGCCTCCGGATTCCCGCCGATAGCATAAAGGTAGCGCCCAAACGTCGTGTTCTGCGTCAGAAACGCGCCGGCCAATGCGATTGTGATAAAGATAATTACCGGAATCGGAATGCCGGCATATTTGCCCGGCCCGAGTTCGTAACTATTCATCATGTAAATAAACCAGAGAACCACTGCGGAAGGAATCAGGATGCGCGCGACAGTTGGACCAGCTCCGGGAACGTTGACCCCGTGACGCTTGCGCGCGCGGTTGCGGGAAATCGTCATCCAAACGATCCAGCCGACTGCAACGACCGCGATTATCCACCCAGCCAGAGGACCAGCGTAGTCTTGTCCGATCGACTTGAAGGCTTGTAACCGCAACGGAATGGTCGCACCTTTGCTCAAACCCAGAATGACACCGCGCCAGGCAAGCAATCCGCCCAGCGTGACAATAAAAGCTGGAATGTTAAGGTAAGCGGTCAATCCCCCTTGCAAAGCCCCAATTGCAATACCGACTGCAATCCCCGCCGCCAGCGAAGGTACGAGACTCCAACCTAACCAGCCCTGCGCGATGGCGGCGATTCCACCAGCCAGGCCCACCAGGGAACCGACAGACAGGTCGATCTGACCAGCGACGATCACCATTAGCATTCCCACGGCCAGCACACCGGTGACTGCGGTCTGACGCATCAGATTGGAAAAGTTGCGCGGCTCGAGAAAGATTCGGTGCGTTGAGTAGTGGAAATAGATCCAGATTGCGATCAGGGCAAAGACCATCGTGTACGCCCGGAGCGCATCCGTTGGAATCTTGAACTTGCCGATCTTTGTCTGTGGCGTTACCTCGACGTCTTTCGAGAGAAACGCCAAGTCCGAAGTGGCTGGCGGATGCTCAACGATTGGCTCACTTGCCGGCTTACTCATGAAAACATTCCAAAACCAGGAGAATGAGTCGGAGACTCTTCACAAAACTAATCACGCCGCGAGCTGCGCATTGCCCATTGCGCAAGACATCACCTTCTCGGGTGTCGCGGTCGCGCGCGTAAACTCGCCTGTGACGCGGCCTTCATGCAGCACCAGCACTCGGTCAGACATTCCCAACACTTCAGGTAGCTCAGACGAAACCAATACAATCGCCAGCCCGCTCTTCGCCAACAGATTGATCTGCGCATAGATCTCCTGCTTCGCCCCGATGTCAATGCCGCGAGTTGGTTCGTCCAAAAAAAGCACGCGCGGATTGGTTAACAACCATTTCGCCAAAACAACCTTCTGCTGGTTACCGCCGGAAAGCGTGTTCGCTATCGTAAAGACCGAAGCTGCTTTTACGCGCAGCTCTTTCATCGACCGCTCGCCCGCGGCTGCTTCCGCGTCGACATTCGTTACAAATCTTCCCGAGATGCTGCGCAGACCGGCCAGCGTCATGTTGTTGAGGATTGTCTGGTCAAGCACGAGGCCAAAGCGCTTTCGGTCTTCGGTGACAAACCCGACGCCTTGTCTAATTGCCTCGCTCGGACTAGTGATCCGGGTGCGCTTGCCTTCGATCCTGATCTCTCCGGAAACACGACCCGCATGCGCGCCAAAAATTGCCATCAGCAGATCGCTGCGACCTGCTCCCATCAGGCCGGCAATACCGAGCACCTCGCCTTTGCGCACCGCAAAACTGACATCGTCGACCAGCTTCTTTCCCGGAACCTTTTCGTCCTCAACCGACATGTGCCGCACCGAAAATATTTCCTCACCCTGTTTGTGATCCACAGTTGGGAAGATATCGCCTACCTCGCGGCCCACCATGCCGGCGATGACCTGTGCTTCATTTAGTTCGATTGTCTGATTAGTCCCCACGGTGCGACCGTCGCGCAAGATGGTGATACGGTCACTGATGCGAAACACTTCCTCAAGCTTGTGCGAGATGTAAATCATCGCCACTCCTCGTGCACGAAGTTTATTCAGGATTGCGAACAGAGTCTCGACCTCCGCACCCGTCAGTGCGGCCGTCGGTTCATCGAGTACGAGGATCTGGGCTTCATGCGAAAGCGCTTTGGCGATCTCCACCAATTGCTGCTGCCCGATGCCGAGATTCCGAATCGGCGTGTGAGGATCGATCGGCAAATGCAGCTCATCAAGCAATTTTCGCGCGCGGCGATAAAGTTCTTCCCAGCGTATGACGCCAAAGAATCGTGGCTCGCGACCTAGAAAAATATTCTCGCCGACGTTCATGTCCTTTACGAGCGAGAGTTCCTGAAAGATAACCGCGATGCCCGCTTGTTCAGCGTCGCGTACGCCGCTGAATCGCTGCACTTGTCCGTCAATCAGAATCTCGCCATCGTATTGTGGATAGGGATAGACCCCGCCGAGGATTTTCATCAGGGTCGATTTGCCGGCGCCGTTCTCGCCGACCAACGCGTGCAGTTCGCCTTTGTGAAGATCGAACGAGACTCCGTCGAGCGCGCGGACTCCCGGGAAGCTCTTCGTGATCTCGCGCATTTCAAGAAACGAAACGCGGCTGCTCTTCGGTGTCATCTAATTCTCGAGTTTCGAGTTGGGCTCGAAGTTCACCACAGTTTATTGCTTTGGACATTTGTCTGGTGGCACGTTGGCGCAGATTTGCTCTAAAGTGTGGTAACCGTCTTTTACAACCGAGCCGATGATGTTGCTCTTGTCAACCGCGATCGGCTCCAGCAGAATCGATGGAACCTTCAAACGACCATTATCGATCGTCTCCGTGGTTTCAACCTTCTCGCCGCGAGCCATCTTGATTGCTGAGTCAACTGCGGCGTTGGCCAGCGGCTGAATCGGCTTGTATATGGTCATCGTCTGTTTGCCCTGCACGATGAGCGACAGCGAAGCGAGATCGGCGTCCTGGCCGGAAACCAAAACTTTGCCCGCGAGATTCTGTCCCTCCAGGGCCTGCACCGCGCCGCGTGCGGTGCCATCGTTGGATGCCACGACTGCGTCAACTTGATTGTTAGCCTGCGTCAAAGCGTTCTCGACGATGTTGAGAGCGGCGCTGGCCTGCCACTCTTTCGCGTACTGATCGGTAACGATCCTTACGTCGCCGCGATCAACCGCCGGTTTGAGGATATTCATCTGGCCCTGATGCAACAACAGCGCGTTGTTGTCCGTCGGCGAGCCGCCGACAATCACGAAGTTGGCCGGTTTCTTATTGACGTGATCCAATAAGTACTTTGCCTGCATCTCGCCTATCTTCACCACCTGGTGCGAGACGTAGAGGTCCACATCAGCGTTCTTGATCAGACGGTCGTAGCTGATCACGGGCACGCCCTGGCGATGCGCGGATTCGACGATGGATGCTGCCACCTCGCCGTTGTGCGGCGCGACGATCAGCACGTCAACTCCCTGCGTCAGGAGGTTTTCGGCCTGCTTAATTTGCAGACTGTCGTCGCCATTCGCAACTTGCACGTACAAGGTTGCGCCAACTTCTTTGGCGCGCTTCTCGACCAGTTCCTTATCGCGCTGCCAGCGCTCTTCCTTAAGAGTATCCATCGAGAACCCGATAACTACAGTCTCGTTCGGTCCTTTCTTCTTCCTGGCGCCAGTGGGGTTCTGTTGTGTACCAGAGACGCAAGCGCCGACAATCAACGCCATTAGTAAGAGGCAAGTCATCAAGGTTGCACGTTGCATGAAGTCTTTTTCCCTTTCCGTCTTATGAAGCTAGTGTAAGAACAGCCAGGAATTCTGGCCCATTGTCGCCCGCACGTTCAGTCGCTTGCCTTGTCGCTTCGGCGGAGCGCGGCACCCCTGGCTCGCCGATTTCTTGCGCTGCCTAATGTTCAATCGCCCGGGTCAACCGAAAATCTGCTTGTCTGAATCGAGGGCCTTAAGCTTACCAGAGTCTCGGAGAAAATACATATTGAAGTTTTCTTTTTTTGGTCGCATTATATCTCCGTCTTTCATAAACATAGATATGGCGGCAGCGCACATACAAAGACGTTCCCCCGATCTAAGTTACTCCCCATATCTGTTGGTTCCGTTCGCCTGGATGTCTAGAGTTGCGGAAGGCCGCTGCGGCAATGGTAACCAACAAGTCCTTATCTGCATTTCGCTCTTGGAGTTTCTGAGTTAATTCGGCTGGTATACGGGAGGACCTTGCAATGAATAGAACTATCTTTGGGTGCGTCCGCGGGCTAACGTGCGTGCTTTTTCTGTTGTTCGCAGTTACCACAGCCAGCGCACAATTCAAGGCCGGCATTCAGGGCACGGTCACCGACACCGGAGGTGGACTGGTACCCGAGGCGAAGATCACGTTACTGAACACTGAGACCGGTAAAACCCAGGAAACCACGTCGAGCAGCGAAGGCTTCTACCGGCTGTCAGGTTTAGCGCCAGCCAAGTACAAACTCACAGTTGAAAAAGCCGGGTACAAACAGAAAGTGTTTGACAACGTCGCGATTAATGCCGAAGCCGTGCAGGGTATCGACGTCACGCTCGAACCTGGTGAAATAAGCGCGACTGTTACCGTGACCCAGGAAACTGGACAGACTTTAGAGACTGAGAACGCAAATGTCGATAAGGCAATCACCACGCAGGAGGTCCGCGCGTTGCCACAGGTTGGGCGCGACCCTTACGAGTTACTGCGATTGACTCCCGGAGTCTTCGGCGACAGCGCGCGTGGTGGCGCGGGTGGCGCGGTCAGTTTACCTAACACTGCCGGGCCCGGCGGGTCGAACCGATCAATCTTCCAAACAGAGAATCAACCGCAAATCTCAGCCAACGGTCAGCGCATAACCGCGAACAATTTCCAGATCGACGGCACCAGCGTGAATAGTTTGACTAACGGCGGCGCAGCGGTAATTACCCCGAACCAGGAATCAGTCAAAGAAGTCCGCGTCATCGCGAATGTATATTCAGCCGAGTATGGCCGTAACTCAGGCGCGCAGGTGCTGACTGTATCTCAAAATGGCACGAACGACTTTCATGGAAGTCTCTTTCTCAAGAACAACAGTGCCGGACTAAACGCCTTTAATAAATACGGCGGGCCTAACGGCGCACCCGGAATCCGCGTCAACCAACACCTCAACCAGTTCGGCGGCAGCATCGGCGGCCCGATCGTTCTGCCGCGGTTCGGCGAAGGCGGTCGCTCTACCTGGAACGGCAAAAATCGAGCTTTCTTTTTCTTTTCGTACGAAGGTCTGCGCAGCAGTAACACCGACACGGTTAATGCCTTCATTGAAACCGCGCAATTCCGGCAGGCCGTGATCTCAGCGCGGCCAAATAGTATTGCGGCGCGAATTTTCAACGACCCAGGCATCGCGCCCCGAGTCGTGTCCGCCATTCCCGTGACTTGTGCCTTTGCAGGGTTCAACGCCGGAAACTGCCAGCAGGTGGCGGGTGGCCTCGACATTGGCCGGCTTGCGGGAGCCCAGGGTCAGTACATTTCATTCGGCAATCTGAATGGCGCGCCTGACGGCATTCCCGATATCCAGTTCGCGCAACTCGCGGTTCCGAATATCAGTCGCGGCAATCAGTTCAATCCGCGTATTGACGTTAACCTGACGAGCAAAGATACGGTGACTTTTAGCTCTTACATTTCCCGCTTCAAAGGAGTGGGCGCCGATGCGGGAGGCCGCAGCCGCCCGATGGGCGATATCACGACCGCGCCACAGAACGTGTTCGGGATGCTCAACTGGGCGCGGATTATTTCTCACAACAAGACTAACGAGTTGCGCTTCAATGCGACGCGCTTCTCGTTCAATGAAATTGCTTCGTCGACTAACACGAACTTCGGGATTCCGCGAATCGAAATCGAAACTCTGCCGTTTGACCGCATCCGTTTCGGCGCGCCCTGGGCCGAAACCACGCCCGGCATCTTTTCCGAAAACACTTTCGAATTGCGCGATACGTTCCGCTGGGTTCGAGGCAACCACGCCTGGAGCTTTGGCGGAGAACGCCGTTGGGAGCAGGACAACAACGACCTGTCGGGCGGTTCGCGTCCCCTCTACACTTTCGCGGGGCTCTTTAACTTTGCCAACGACGCGCCCTTGTTCTACCAGATCAATGCAGACCCTCGTACGGGCGGACCCGCACAGTCAAAGCGCGCCTTCCGCTCATCGACTGACGCGCTGTTTGTGCAGGATGACTGGAAGCTGCGGCCCAACTTGACCGTGAATCTCGGCCTGCGGTGGGAATACTTCGCCCCACTCTCAGAAAAAAACGGAGTGCTCAGCAATCTCATTTTGGGCCCGGCGGGGCAGGAGTTGACGGGTGCAAGGCTCGCCGTCGTCAATTCACTCTACCCTGGGGATCGAAATAACTTCGCGCCTCGTCTCGGTTTTGCCTACAGCCCAAACTTTGGCGAGAAGTTTCACGGGGCGCTCAATGAAAGCAAGCTCGTGCTGCGCGGAGGGTTCGGCATTGCCTACAACCGCATTCCGCTGCTGGAATTCGCGAACACTCGCGGCAATCCGCCGTTCTTTGCGCGCTACGCGATCTGCTGCGGGACGTCAGCATCTGACTTCAGCACACCTTTCAACGGCGGGCAAATTCTGTATGCGCTCGGGGCGAACAATTCTCCGTTTAGCTACCCGACAAATCCAGCTCTGAGGATTACGTTCAACGCGAACGGCATTCCGAATCTGGCCAATGGAGCGCAGGTTGAGATTTGGGGTGCGCCAGCTAAAGTACCAACGCCATACGTCTACACGTATTCGCTGGAAGGGCAATACAGTCTGCCGGCCAAGCTCACTGCGGAGGTCGGTTATCAGGGCAGCCGGAGTCGAAAGTTGATAAGACTTGTCAACGAAAACTTTTTCTTTTCGGGTTCAGGAACCTTCTCGAATATCTTGTTTCCAACTCCGGACACGAACGCCAGCTACGACGCTTTGATCGCGCGCCTGACGCGACGGTTTTCACGGGGATTTCAGTTCGACGCCATCTATCGTTTCGCCAAAAGCACCGACGTCGTCTCGTACGAGGGGCCGACAGCGAACACCAATCCGACTTATCCGCTCGACGTGCGACAGGAAGTTGGTCCTTCAGACTATGACGTGCGTCACAACTTTGTCGCGTCCGGACTCTGGGAGTTGCCAATTTTCAGACACCGTAACGATGCGGTCGGTAGTCTGTTGGGCGGTTGGCAGATAAGCGGCATTCTGACCGCACATACCGGATTTCCGTGGACCCCGGTGGTCGGGCAGTGCATAAGCACGCGCGGCCCGAGCATCTGTCCGGTGCGGCCAGTACTTTACCGGGGCGGTGCGGGCAATGACACCTCGAACGACGCGTTCATCAACGGCAGCAACTTCCCGGGCGGCGGCCCAGCCTTCTTCAGCACCGCGGCGCCAGTAGGATTCCAGTTGCCGGGCATCGGCCGAAATTCATTCCGCGGCCCGCGTTACTTTGACGTTGACATGGCTGTCAGCAAGAAGTTCGGTCTAAACAGGCTGCTCGGAGAAGGAAGATTCTTCGAGATAAAGGCGAACATTTTCAATGTTTTTAATCTCCTGAATCTTCAGCCATTCAATTTCAACAGCCCGAGCACGCAAGTTCAGAACGCGCTCTTCGGTCGCGCCGAACGCGGTCTGGCCGGACGCGTGATCGAGTTTCAGGGTAGATTTCAGTTTTAGGATCAGGCCTGAGAAAAATCTGTAAGGATGAGATTAGCCCGGCACTTCGGTGTCGGGCTTTCTTTTACGTCACGGCTAGTCTGGCTTGCCGTCGCTCGGTGAGCGCGGCAACGTGTCTTCGATTTGCTCATCTCCCTGTGAGCCCCGCGCCTTTCTCTCGGCGTCATACTGCTTGAAGACCGCCAGTTCGCGGTCCGCATCATCCTTCCGCTTGAGCCGGGTGTAAACAATGAATAGTTGATAGTGGACGCCAGGATCGCGCGTGCGTATTCTGACTGCGACTTCGAGGACGGCAATCGCCTCGGCGTAGCGCTTCGTGCGCACAAGCAGACGGCCGAGTTCATAGTTCGCATAGAAGTGACGCGGGTCGAGCGAAACCGCGCGGCGCAAGAGTTTCTCCGCTTCAGCCTCGCGTCCTCGGTCGCCGACGACAAAGCCCAGTTGCGCCAACGCGTCGACGTTGCCGTCTCGTAGAGCGAGAGACCGACGCAAGGCAGCCTCGGCCGCCTCGATCGTGCCATAGCCGCGAGCCGCAATGCCGACGAAGTAATGTGCTTCCGCTGATGCGGGAAACCTTTGCGCCGCCCGCTGAAAGAGTTCCAGCGCGCGGTCGTAACGCACCAGCAGCATATAAGTTCCGCCGAGCCGCACGTAATAGACCAGTTGCGCAGGGTCCTGCTTCAAAGCAAGTTGATAAAACTCCGCTGCACCTTCGTAGCGTCTTTGCTTTCGCAGCTCTTCGCCAATCATGAAATTCGCTGCTGCGAAATCTGCGCGTTGCGCGAGTGCCCGCTGCCAGAAGTCGACCGCTGCTTCACTGTTGCCGCGCAACGTTGCGACCAGACCCGAGAGGTACAGCACGTCAGGATCGGTCGGGGCCAACGCGGCTGCCGAGGCGAGGACTTCCGCTGCTTCGCTTATCTGTTTGAGCTGGTAGAGCGCGAAACCAAGCTGCGATAACACCGCCAGATTGTCAGGTTGTTGCCGGCGCGCGCGCTCGAGCAAAGGAACGGCGCGACCGTAATCGCCGCGCGCCGCATAGAGCAGAGCCAGGTTGAGCGTAGCTTGAGGATGATCCGGAACGTCGCGCAGGACGGCCTCGAAAGTTGCGATTGCCGCTTCCGTGCGTCCCGTTCGAGCCAGCAAGACGCCGAGATTGGCGCGGGCGGAAGTGGCCCGCGGATTGAAACGCAGCGCCGCCAGATACTCGCGCTCAGCCGCTTGCGTCTGACCATGCTGGTCCAGAATTGTCCCGAGCAGGTTATGCGCGTCACCATTGGCAGGCGCTGCGGCAATCGCGCGGCGCACCAAAGGCTCTGCTTCGTCGAGCTTGCCTGCCTGCAAGAGCAACGATGCTTCATGCAGGAGCGTGGCAACGTCTTCATGCTGAACGGATTTGGCTTTCGACTTTCCTTGCGGCTGCTGCGCCGTAACTGTATTGAAAACCGCAAGTCCGAGGAAGCAGACGCCGACCGATGAAACGATGCGAGCCAGACGCTGCCATGTGCGGTCACGGTTCATTTCAGACATGATCTTTTCTATCTGCCGGTGGTTGTTCAGGCCGTTGGGGAAAGACGCTGTAGTATACTTAGCCCACAATATTGCGGCAAATTAGCGAGTTCCAGCAGTACGTCAGCTACCCGTCGGCAGTATCAGCATATCGTGCGCGTTGATCGATCAGTCGCAGAATTGAGGAAGCAAATGAAGCTCACTAAATTCAGAATTCTGGTGCTGGCGCTCGCACTCATCTTTTCCACTGCACCTAATTCCGCTCAACAGCGACCATCGAATATCGAAAGAAGAATCAACGCGCTGCTGGCGCGGATGACCCTCGCGGAAAAACTCGGGCAACTGCAACAACTCGACGGCGAAGCTAACGGCAACTTTCGTCCTGAGCATCGCGAACTGGTCCGTAAAGGATTGCTCGGTTCAACGCTCAATGTGCGCGGCGCCCAGCGGACCAATGAACTGCAACGCATCGCCATGGAAGAATCGCGTTTGAAAATTCCGCTCCTCTTCGGCTTCGACGTGATTCATGGATATCGCACAATTTTTCCGGTTCCGCTCGGCGAAGCCAGCAGTTGGGATCCGGCAGTGGCGGAACGTTCGTCCGCGCTTGCGGCCGCCGAAGCGCGTGCGGCGGGCGTGCATTGGACATTTGCGCCGATGCTGGACATCGCCCGCGACGCGCGTTGGGGACGGATCGTCGAAGGTTCAGGCGAAGATCCCTATCTGGGAGCGATGATGGCGCGAGCGCGCGTGCGCGGATTTCAGGGACGCGATTACAGCGCCGCAGATAAAGTTCTGGCGTGCGCCAAGCACTGGGTCGCCTATGGCGCAGCAGAGGCCGGCCGCGACTACAACACCACGGACATGTCGGAAGGGACCCTGCGCGAGGTTTACTTTCCACCTTTCAAGGCGGCGGTCGACGAAGGCGTCGGCACCTTCATGAGCGCCTTCAACGATCTCAATGGCGTGCCTGCTTCCGCAAATCCTTTCACGCTAACGACCGTTCTGCGCGGCGAATGGAAGTTCGATGGCTTCGTCGTCAGCGATTACACCGCGATTGAGGAACTGATCAAGCACGGTCTGGCGGCGAACGAAAGCGAAGCGGCCCGTCTGGCTCTGAGTGCCGGCGTGGACATGGAGATGGTTAGCCGGCTCTTCGGTAAGCACGGCGCTGAGCTATTGCAGAGTGGACAGCTTTCGCCGGCCAAGATTGACGAAGCAGTGCGCCGTGTTCTGCGCATCAAGATGCGTCTCGGCCTTTTCGAGCGTCCATACGCAGACGAGGTGCGAGAGCGTTCGGTTATTTTTGGCAAAGGGAATCAAGCAGCCCCTCGTGAGATTGCCGCCAGATCCCTGGTGCTACTCAAGAACGAGCGCGACACTTTACCAATCAGCAAGAGCGTGAAGTCGATCGCACTCATCGGCCCGCTCGCGGACGACCAGCAAGACATGCTCGGATCATGGACAGGTGACGGCAACGCGGCGGACGCCGTGACTCTACTCGCGGGAATCAAGACGAAGGTTTCTCCCTCGACAAAAATCAACTACGCCAAAGGCTGCGACGTCAACGGCGATTCTACGGAGGGATTTGACGCGGCGGTGCAGGCTGCGCGTGATTCCGAGGTAGTGGTCGTCGCTGTCGGCGAATCCGCCGACATGAGCGGCGAAGCAGCTTCACGCAGTTCGCTCGATTTGCCGGGACGACAGTTGGATCTGGTCAAGGCTGTGCAGGCAACGGGCAAGCCCACGATTGTCGTTCTGATGAACGGACGACCGCTGACAATCAATTGGCTTGCCGAGAACACGCCGGCAATTCTGGAAACCTGGTTTGCAGGCACGCAGGCGGGCAATGCGATTGCCGACGTACTCTTCGGCCACGTTAACCCCGGCGGCAAGCTGCCCGTGACCTTTCCGCGCAGCGTCGGCCAGGAGCCGATCTACTACAACCACATGAACACGGGCCGGCCACCGGCCGCTAACAATAAGTACACCTCAAAATATCTGGACGTTTCGTTCACTCCTCTATTTCCATTCGGCTATGGACTCAGCTACACGCACTTCAAGATTACCAATTTGAAGCTCAGCGAAATACAGATCAAAGCGGATGGCACACTGCGCGCGAGTGTCGAGGTTGAAAATATTGGCAAGCGAGCAGGAGATGAAGTGGTCCAACTCTACATTCGTGACGTCGCGGCGAGCATGACGCGGCCCGTCAAAGAGCTGAAAGGGTTTCAACGCATTACCCTCCAGCCGGGCGAAAAGCGACGCGTTGAATTCACCCTTGGGCCTGAGTCTCTCGGCTTCTACAATCGCGAGATGAAGTTTGTGGTTGAGCCGGGCGAATTCAAAGTGATGGTCGGACCAAACTCAGAAGATCTCACGGAAGCGACTTTTCACGTTTTGGGGGCGCTGAAGATCGACTACCAGACTCCACTTTCCATAAAGCAGAGATGAAACGATTGGGGGAATTATGACGAGACAGAGAATAATCGTAGGGGCTTTCTTATTAGCGGCTGTGCTGTGGGTCATTGCCGGGCTGCGAGACATATTCGCACCAGGCTTTTTCAACATTAGTTCGCGGGTTATGGGCAAGAGTGACATCATACTTGAATTTGCTGTTGCGGCTATCTTCATTGCCCTTGCCGGTTTAGTTATCAGGCACCCCGAAGTTTATAGCATCCACAAGAAGTAGAGTTTATTGTCGAATTCAAATTTTCGATCTCGTGCCAGGGAAAAATGAACTCACTTAAATGCCATCGATTCTCTGGTCATCGCATTCTCGTAATTCTTCTTCTGCTCTTTGCCTGCTCTTCAATTGTCCCTCGCGTTCCAGCTTCACCAACTCTTCTCCTTTCTTTTCAAAGCGCCCCGGCGCCAACCAGGTTCTCGGCCACAGACGAACAGTTTCTTGAAGATCTCGAACAGCGCTCGTTTCGCTATTTCTGGGACCAGGCTGATCCGCGGACGGGCCTGGTGCCCGATCGAGCGCGAGCCGATGCTTCACCTCTCGATCAGAATCATCAGAACGTGGGCAGCATAGCCGCCACCGGCTTTGGCTTAACGAGCCTGTGCATTGCGGCTGAGCGTCATTGGATCACCTCAACTCAGGCACGTGAACGCACGCGAAATACTTTGCGATTCTTTGCCCGCGAGGCTTTTCAGGAGCATGGCTGGTTCTATCACTGGCTCGACACGAAAACCGGAGAGCGCAGATGGAACAGCGAAGTCTCTTCGATCGATACGGTGCTGCTGCTCGGCGGCGTGCTTACCGCGCGTCAATACTTCCGCGACGATCGGGAAATCAGAGAGCTGGCGACGCGGATCTACGAACGGGTCGACTTTCGCTGGATGCTAAACGGTCACGCCCTTCTGCTCTCGCACGGCTGGAAACCGGAAACGGGTTTTCTCAAACCGCGCTGGGACACCTTCAGCGAAGATACAATTCTCTATCTCCTGGCCATCGGCTCGCCGACGCACCCCATTTCGAAACGTTCATGGTACGCGCTGTGGCGCGACCGCTACCGCTACGAAGGCTACGAATATTTCACCACCATCGGCGTGCCGCTGTTCATGCATCAGTTCGCCCCCGCCTGGATCGATTATCGCCAGCGACGCGAAACGGCCGGTGACCACATCGATTACTTTAAGAACTCAATCAACGCCACGCTCGCGCATCGGGCGTTCTGTATGGACCTCGCGCACGAGTTCCCCGGCTACGGCCCAAACGTTTGGGGGATCACGGCATCAGACAGCGCAAAGGGGTATCTTGCCTGGGGTGGGCCGCCGCGCGATCCGGCTATCGACGGTACCGTTGTCCCGGCCGCTCCAGGTGGCTCTTTGATGTTTACCCCTGAGCTTAGCCTGGCGGCGCTGCGCGAGATGCGCGAGAAGTTTGGTGAACGAGTCTATGGCCGGTATGGATTCGTGGATGCCTTTAATCCCAGTAGTGGATGGACTGACCGTGATGTGATTGGAATCAATGTGGGAATTATTTTGCTGAGCGCCGAGAACGCCCGCACCGAAAAAGTTTGGAGCTGGTTCATGCGCAATCCAGAGATTCCTCGCGCGCTCCAGAGTGTAGGGCTGGTGAGATACAAAGTTAGGCCGGTAGCGAAAACACAAGCCCGCAAGGCAGCTTAAGATCACTTCGGTTGCGAGCACGCAGTGGCACGGGCGTCCCTCCCGTGCAGACACGCGCAAGATGCGCGTGCCACAACAAAAGCAACTCACTCGCGGTTATAATGTTCTTACTACTTGCGTCGAAAGATCCGATAGGCCCACGAATCAAGCGAGATTGACGGTAGACCCACCGTTCGCTTCCTTGCTGAACCTTCCGGCGCCGGCGCGTCAGGCGGCAACGGCGCACCAGTGTCCGGCGTTATGTCCTTGAACGCCTGCCCGTCAGCGACCTCAATCGATCCAAAGAACGGCCGGTTGGAAAAATTGATTGCCACGAGTATTTCTTCGTCAGTGCCGCGTCGCAGATAAGTGACAACTCGGGACTCATCCGAATTGCGCAACCATTCGAGCGAGCCTCGACGCAAAGCATCGCTGGCTCTGCGCAGGATCATCATCTGTTTGTAAAAGCGCGGAAACTCTGGTCGCCGTTCAGCTATGGGCCAGAAGACCGGCAGCTTTTCGAATAGCGCCGGCGCGCCGGATTCGGTCGTGTCGCCCACTTCCATCCCGTTGTAAATCAAAGGCACGCCATCGAGCGTGAACATCATCGCGGAAGCCGCCAACGCGCCGGGTTCGCCAAAGCGCGTAATCGCGCGCCGCTCGTCGTGATTGTCTGAGAAGCGCAGGTGCAACGCGCCGCGTGGCCACTCCTTGAATTCCTGCTCCCAGGCGCCGCGCAAATCAGAAGCGCGTCCGCGTCCCTGCAAAACGTCAGTCAGAGCGCCGTGCAACGGCCACGAGTAATCAAGTTCAAAAGCTTTAACCTGCAAGTCCGGCTTATGGGCTTCGGCCAGCATGAAGATGTCGGGCTTGATCTTGTCCAACTCGGCGCGCGTGGTTTCCCAGAAGTCCGTCGGTACTTCGCCGGCCACGTCGCAACGAAAACCGTCGAGATCGAATTCGCGAATCCAGTACTTGAGCATTCCCGTCATGTATTCGCGCAACTCCGGGCTGGCGTAGTTGAGGGCGGCGATGTCGAACCAGTCATACGGATAGGTAATCTTGCCGCTGGCATCGTGTTTGTACCAGTCGGGATGCTTCATCAAAACGCTGTCCCACGCCGTATGGTTCGCGACTATGTCGATAACGACCTTCATGCCGCGCCGGTGCGCTTCGGCGATCAGCGCTTTTAGATCCTCTTTAGTACCGTAGTCAGGATTAATCGCGTAGTAGTCGCGCACCGCGTACGGACTGCCGATAGTTCCCTTCTTCTTTTCCTGTCCAATGGGATGAATCGGCATCAACCAGAGAATCGTCACGCCGAGATCCTTAAGTCGATCAAGCTGCGCGTTGACGCCTTTGAAGTTTCCTTCCGCTGAAAAATCACGCGGATAAATCTCATAGATGACGCCGTCGCGCACCCAATCGCGCGCCGGTCGAGCCGAAAGCTTCGAGACGTCTCTGGCGGGCTGCTGCGCTGGAGCGAGGCGAAACCAGCCGGCCGTAAGAACAACTGCAACGAGTAAACACAGAGACGTCCGCTTCCTATTGATTGCTTCTACGTTCAGCCGCATTTGATTACTTCTCTCCTTCGACATTGCGTTTTGCGTCTCACTCTTCGTCGATCAATCCGGTGCTCGGCACCGGCTGGGCGGATTCCGCGGGAATAAGCGGAACGTGTTCGTCAGCTTCGATTACAACATCTTCCGGAACCCGGCCCGCGACGTCGCGCACCAGCAACACCGTGAGGGCGGCTATCAACATAAAAAATCCTCCGAACATCACCACAAAGAGCGGCACGTTTGACATTTCATTCCCAAACATCGCGTGATAGATGGGCGCGAACACATACTGTCCAAGTCGTTCGAAAATATAGCCGATGCGAGTCGAGAGAAAACTGTAGAGGCTGTAGAGAACCGCGCCCAGGGGGCCCTGGAAATTTACTGGAACGAGCGGGGCGTACTCACCCGTGATACCGCGAATGATGGGGCCGAAAGTGACCGAAGCAATAATCTCAGGAATGACGATAAAGAAATTAAAGATGCCCATATAAACACCCATGCGCGCAGCCGGCAACGCGCCGGAAAGAATCGCGTAAGGCATTGCCAGGATCGATGCCCAGGCTATACCGATGCCCACCATCGTGATGTATTGCATGTTCGGTGTGTGGATGAAGTACATCGACAACAAGCCCAGGCCGCCACACACCAGCGCAATGAAGTGAACCGTCTTGCGACTGGTCGCGGAGGCCAGCTTCGGCAGGAGAAAGGCCACGCCGAAACAGACTATCGAGTAGATCGCAAACATCCATCCACCCCACTCAGTCCCTGAGTCAAAGCGCGGCGATGTTCGGTTGGGCGCGCCGAAGACGTGATAAGCCGTAGCCAATCCATAAAACATCCACATGCAGAAAAGTCCCAGCCAGGTAAAGATTTGGACAACTGCAAGCTGTTTCATCGTCCCGGGCATTTCGCGCATCGCAGAAATGATTTCGGCAAGCCCCTTGGCCAAACCGCGTTTCTCACTTCGCATGCGGTTGAACTCTTCCATGTTTTCGGGCGGATACTCTTTGGAAGTAATAACCGTCCACAGCACGGCCAGGAGGAAAACGACGGCGCCGATTTTGAATGAGTACTGCACCGTTAGGGGAATACCGCTCGAAGTCGCGCCGGTGACCCCGAGTTTTCTGAACATTATCGGCAGCGCGTTGGCGAGCGTAGCGCCAACACCAATGAAGAACGATTGCATCACAAAGCCTGCGGTGCGCTGTTCGACATTGAGCTTATCAGCGACGAATGCGCGGAACGGTTCCATCGAGACGTTAATGGAAGCGTCCAGAACCCATAGCAGGGTGGCGGCCATCCATAACGCGGTGGAATCAGGCATGAAGAAGAGGGCGATGCTGGAGAGAATTGCGCCGACGAGAAAGTACGGGCGACGGCGGCCGAGCTTGTTCCACGTCCGATCGCTCATTGAGCCGATGATGGGCTGAATCAACAAGCCTGTCACCGGACCGGCTAGCCATAAAATGGGGATCTTATCCGGGTCAGCGCCGAGCTTAGTGTAGATCGCGCTCATGTTGGCGAGCTGCAATCCCCAGCCAAACTGGATCCCGAGAAACCCAAAACTCATGTTCGAGATCTGCCAGAAACTCAGACGTGGTTTTTGCATTGGTCAGTCCTTTCAAGAAGAACGCCACAATCTCACCACAAAGTCACAAAGGCACAGAGCGAATGAACGGATTCAGTTTGATCGGCTTTTTCTGAAACTGCTCTTTTAGTCCTTATTGCCTTGGTGTCTTTGTGGTTAATCTTTTCTAGCGCGCATAGATGTTGATATCTTCCAGCACTACTTCGCGATCCAGCGACAGCGCATACATCAGCGTGCGAGCCAGATTCGAGACATGAATGAATCCGGGCTTCAGTGCGGCATCGGTCGCGGTGTTCTCGACATCGACAAGGCCGGGGCAGAAGTTAAAGACGCGAATGTTAGCTCCGACTTTCCGCACATGATCTCGCAACGCTTCAGCATAGCCGAGCAACCCAAACTTTGAAGCGCAATACGAAGGCACGTCAGCGTACCCGTGTTTGCCGGCCTGTGATGAAACGTTTACGATGTCGCCAAAATCATTTTTGACCATGTGTGGCAGCGCGGCGCGCACTAGTTGCATCACGCCGCGCAGGTTTGTCTCAATCACCTTGTCCCAGCCATCTTCGGTAATCTCATCCACTGTCTCCGGAACCGCCAGCCCCGAATTGTTAATGATCAGGTCGAGCGAATGCCAGCGTTCGATGATGTTGTTGACCAACGAATCAATCTGAGCGGGCTCTCGAATGTCGAAGGCGCAAGCGAAGACCAGCTCTGCGCCCGTCTTCGAATTCAATTCCTCGGCAGTCCGCTCCAGGACTTCTTTTCGTCGCGAAGCGATGACCACTTGCGCGCCTGCCGTCGCCAAAGCTTCGGCGAACGCTCGACCGATGCCCGTGCCGCCGCCAGTCACTAGGGCGACTTGCTCAGTGAATGGCTTTGACTTAAGCATAGTTACTTCCTCACCAGGATTGCAGACGAACGCGCCGGAAGCTCTAACTTAGTCATTCCATTCGTGACGCGTGCGTCCTTCACGTTGTCGAGCCGATCCGTCAACGTCACACCATTCGCAACTTTTGTATCTGCGACGCTGAATTCCACCATCGCTGGTTTCTGATCGTTATTGAAAGCGACGATGACCGAAAGATCAGCGGTGCTGCGCGCGTAGACATATTGATGTTCAGTCGCGACCAGGTTGATAAGACTGCCGCGGCGCAGCGGTTCCAGCTCGGCCCGTAACCGGCCCAGAAGTTTCTGATGTTCGAACACGGATTGTTGATTCGCATTGCGCGTGTGAAAGGCGTCGATGCCATCAGCAGGAAAGCCGCCCGGAAAATCGCGCCGGTTGTCCGGATCGTCGCCTCCCGACATGGCAATCTCGTCGCCGTAATAGAGTTGCGGCGTGCCGCGCATCGTCATGACCAGAGTCTGCGCCATCTTCAATCCTTCGATCGTGGCGCCGGGTTCGTTCATGAAGCGCTTCAGGTCGTGATTGGTGATCAGTGGCACCAAAACATTGGCGTTCACATACAACGGATCACTGGCGAGGATTCTCGGTAGCTCGCGGATGTCTCCGCCTGCGGCGAAAGCGCGACGCAGCGGATACATCAGCGGGAAGTCGAACAGCGTGTCGAGTCCGTCATCGATGCCATCGTAGCGCGCGCGCCCACCTTGAAAAAACGAAGTGTGCGCCACATCGCCGTCAAGCACTTCGCCTATGACGTTGACGTTCGGATACTCGCGTTTAATCGCCGCCATCCAATCGCGCCAGAAAGGTCGCGGCACGTACTGAAAAGTATCCTGCCGAATCGCGTCGATGCCCGTAACGCCAATCCACCAGAGCGTGTTTTGATTGATATAGCGCGCGACTTCCGGATCGTTCTGATTGAGATCGGGAAGGATATCGACAAACCAGCCGTCGAGCGTTTCGCGCTGAACCTGAGGTGTCGCGTGTGGGTCGCGCACGGACCAAGTCTGCCAAACATTCGCAAGATGTTTCGCGGCGGTGCCGTTGAACCACGTCGGCGTAGGAGGATCATTCACCCACGGATGGTATGGGCCAGTGTGATTCGCGACTTCGTCCTGAATCACTTTGATTCCGAGTTGATGGGCCTTATCGACCAGCTCGCGCAGCTTGGCGAGCGTGCCGAAATGTTCTTCCACACCGTAGAAATCGACTGCGCCGTAACCGTGATAATCCGTGATTTGCCGCTTGGGTTCACCCGGACGATCCGGATACTGCTCGCGCTCATTCAGATGATTGACGTTGTCATACCAGGGCGTCAGCCAGATGGCGGTGACACCCAGTTCTTTCAGGTATCCCAGATGTTGAATGATGCCTTCAAAGTCGCCGCCGTGATAGTAACGGGTCTTCGAACGATCGTAGAGGCCCGCCGATGGAGGAGGATCGTTATTCGACGAATCGCCGTCGCTGAAACGATCCGTCATGATCAGATAGATCACATCATCGGTGGTGAAGCCCTGGAACCTTCCGGCGCGAGGAAGTGGCGCGAGGATTTCGAACGGAGCTTCGATTGAGCCGGCTACTGTGGTTATCTTGAGCGAACGCTGGCCCGCGCTTGCCTGGCGAGCAATCGTTACATCAACGAAGAGGTATGTCCCCGCCTGGTTGATCTTCGTCGCTGCAGCGCTTATTCCAGGCCCCACGGTTTGAACTTGAGCGCCAACGAAATTTCGGCCGCGAATCAACACCCGCACGGGATTAATCGAATGTCCGGCCCACCATCCGGGCGGTTCGACCTTCACAACTTGCGGCCCGTTTTGGGAAAAGGAGACTTGAGCGACAACGATCAGAGTGAGTGTCGCCAAAAGAAATCTAAACGCAAAGGGTGCAAAGGTCCCCGCAGAGGCCGCTGAGAACACCGCTTGCTTTGCGTTCCTTTGCAAAAAACCACTGCGTCCTTGGCGTTTCAATAGCATCGCTAAGCCTCCTCAATTTCCCCAACTCTGCCATACAATTTGCCCAACTCGCTTAACTTCTCTGCGAGATCACCATTCAATGCGCCGGCAGTGAATCGCCACGCCCAATTTCCCGACGTGCTGTTGGGCAGATTCATCCTCGCTTCGGTGCCGAGTCCGAGCACGTCCTGCAGCGGGACAACCGCCGTATTCGCCACCGAAGCAAATACCGCGCGGATGAAATCCCAGTGAATCTCCTGGCCGTCCGTCTTTAGGTATTTCATGCAGAACTTTCGCTCGCTGGCAATTTGCGCGGCGGTGCGCGTCGAGCCTTCACCGGCGACACTGTTGAACCACCCAGACGTAGTGTCGTTGTCGTGTGTGCCGGTGTAAACGACGACGTTCCTGTGGTAGTTGTGAGGCAGATCGATATTTTTGGTGTCGCTGCTGAAAGCAAACTGCAAAATGCGCATGCCGGGGAAACCAAAATCGTCCCGCAACTTCTCGACATCGGGCGTAATCACGCCGAGGTCTTCGGCGATGATTGGCAAATCGCCCAACGCGTTTTGGATCGCGGTGAACAGTTCCCTGCCCGGCGCCTCAACCCAACGACCACGCTCGGCGGTCGTGTCGCCTCCCGGTATTTCCCAACAGGCGGCAAACCCGCGAAAGTGATCGATACGCGCTACATCAACGGTCTGCAAGGTGGCGCGCACGCGTTCGATCCACCATTTGAAACCATCCGCGAGCATGCGGTCCCAATTGAAGAGCGGATTCCCCCACAATTGTCCGGTCTTGCTGAAATAGTCCGGCGGTACGCCGGCAACAACCGTTGGCGTGCCATCCGGGTTGAGCTTGAACTGGTCAGGGTTGGTCCAGACATCCGCGGAATCATGCGCGACGAAGATCGGAATGTCGCCGACGATCTTGATGCCGCGCCGGTTGCAGTACGTCTTTAGATCGAGCCACTGTTTGAAGAATAGAAACTGATAGAATTTTTGCGCTTCGATCTGGTCATGAAGTTCCTCGCGAGCACGAGTGAGTGCCGCAGGTGTGCGCCGGACCAACGGGCGCTCCCATTCATGCCAGGCCATGCCGGCGTGGGCGCTTTTGAGGGCACGAAAGAGAGCGTAATCGTCGAGCCATGAAGCGTTCTGCTCAGCAAATGTTTCGAAGGCACTGCGGAATTCCGTGTCAGTCGTACGCTGATACTTCGCAAACGCTTTCGCTAAGACGAAGTCCCTGGCTTTCCACGCTCCCTCAAAATCGACCCTCTCCGGTGGCAGCGAAGGCATTTTCGACAGATCATTTTTCGTCAGCAGTCCGTCTTCAAAAAGCCGCTGCGGATTAATAAGCAGAGTGTTGCCGGCAAATGCGGAGTAGCAGGCGTACGGGGAATTACCGTAACCGGTGGGGCCAAGCGGCAGCACTTGCCACAGGCTCTGGCCGCTCGCGACCAGGAAATCTGCGAAAGCGTATGCCTCATCGCCAAGATCACCGATACCAAAGGGCCCTGGCAGCGACGTCGGATGAAGCAGGATACCGCTGGCTCTGGGAAAGGTCATTGGCGTTTATCACCGCAAACTTCGCACGCATAAACGGACGCTAGCAAAACGGAGCATACTTATTTGGTATTACGAAAGCGCCGAACATAATTCACCAACAGTTTGATTTCGCTGCGCTTCAGTTTCTTTCTGAACGCCGGCATGTCACCTTTGCCATGACTCACAATTGAAACGAGACTTCCCGTGCTGGTGATCTTCGAGTGCTTGTGCCACCACTCGGCATCAGTAAAATCCGGCGCGTTGTATGTGTGACCAAGTGGAGTATCGCCCTGCCCATCGGCGCCGTGACAACGCGCGCAGTTGCTCCTAAAAAGATCGACAGCTTGTCGAGCGCCGCGGGATCTTGCTTTGGATCGACGCTGTTGCGCGGGTGTAGCTCCGATAACTGATAGTCCAACTAAAAGAGGTGCAAGTAATAGAAGACCCAGGCCACTCGCGACCAGCCGCTTGACGCTACGATTCATTCCGGACGTTCATTGCTCCTTTGGCTCATTCTCCGGGCGTCCGGCTTAAATCGTGAACGTGCCAGTAGACACTTTCATTGCTCATTTCGGGATGCTTGCGCAGAAACTGATTGGCTAAGGACAGGGCGGCGGGATCGTCCTTCAGATCGGCGAAGATCCTTCCCTCGCGCTTAGCGTCTTCCGTGCGTCCGAGCTTGCGATAGATCAGCATCAGATTGTAATGAGCACCCAGATCCTCCGGATCGATCTGGAGGATTTTGTCATAGCACTCGAGCGCGCCTTTGTAATCGCGCTTGATCTTGCAGAGCTCGCCCAACTGTTGCAGCGAGATCCGATCGCGCGGAAAAGCCGCCAGCACTTGCTTGAAGTTAGTTTCAGCCTGCTCCAGTTGCCCCCGCTTGACGAAGATGCGCGCCTGCTGGAATAAGGCGCGCATGTTTGTCGGATTGGCTTTCACCACTGCGTCGAGAATAGCAGCCGCTTCGTCATATTGTTCCAACTCGATATGGGCCATCGCGCGATTAGTCAACGCCATTGGCCGGTATTTCTCGTCAAGCTCCGCCGCGCGCGTAAAGGCATCGATGGCCAGCGGGTACTGTCGCTGATCAAACAATGCGATGCCGTAATTATTCCAGCGCCGCCAATCAGGCATGGCAGTCTTGTCGTTTGGATCCGCCGCCCTGGCAGCGTTACTGCCAATCTGCATGACGTATTCGGTAGCAGCCATCGTCACGATTGGATAATCGACGGATTTGCCGAGCGTATAGTCGCTGAAGACGCGCGTGAAGCGACGATAGCGAACGCGCGCCGTCAGATGAAGCGCGCCGGCGGCGCCGGCCGGAACATGAAACTGGTATCGCGCAACGTCCGAACGTCCCGAGTTGATTTGATTGTTTTGCGCGAACACGCGCGTGCGCCAGATGTGATGTTTGTCGTTGTAAGTGCCGTCGGATTTGACCAGGTACGTCTTGTAGTTGTGCGCCGACTCATCAAGATAACCATTGGGTTTGATGAAGCCCGATTGATAAAGCATCTGCCCCTTGCCATCACTCACTACAAACTCAACGTAGGCTTCATAAAAGTCGCGCAGCTCGGGCGGAAACGAATGCCCAATGTTCTTGTTCGTGATTACAACTTCGGCGGTGATCTTGTCGCCGCCGCTGATCGTAAAGTTGGTGCGATTGACGGGCGCGATCAATTCTTCGGCGCCGAGGCCGGACGGCTTGCGACGAATCGCAAAAATATCGATGCCCAGCTTATCGTCTTCGAGAAACTTCGTCACCGCGTCCAATTGGTCCTTCCACTTGTAGAAGGTAGGAATTGCGGTATTCGACGCCGCCCAACGGTGTGATGCCAGCAAACCTTTCTTGGCCGAGACGTCAAAGAGCGGCGCCGGCTCGCGTTTCATGTGGCAGGAATTGCAAGTCTCCTTGTCGCGGATGTAGTAAGGATGCGGCGACTCCTTTGAAAAGGACGATTGCTGCAACTCGTCGGCGACCATAAACGCACGCAGGAACTTGTAGTCGTTCAATTCGCGCGGGACTTGCGACTTGTGACATGCGCCACAGAACTCGGGCTGCTTCAGCAAAGGTCGCATCATCGCGCGCCGGTGTGAGGGAATGTCGTCGAGAATTTGCTGATCGCTTATTCCTGCCAGCAGGCGCGTGCCGTCTTCTTTCACGAGCAATGCCGGCTCGCCCATCACGTAACCACCGATGCCGCGCCCATTGACTGATTGAATCGAGTGGCAGGCGATGCACGATACTCCGTCATCATCGAAAGGTCTTTTGACATGCGTGTTCTTCGTCAACGCACCCGAAAAGAGCGCCGCCGGATTGTGACAGGATTCGCAGTGGCGCGTAAATTCAATGCCCTTCTGCGATTGGAGGTCCTTCACGTTCTTCTGATAGAAAGGCTCGCGAAAAGCATTGCCGTGCGCGGATTGTCGCCACTGCGCGTGCGCGTCCGTGTGACAGGTCCCGCAACGCTTTGCCAGAACGAACATGTCTCCGGGAATGAACGTCCCGGTCGTCGTGGTCGCATTGCCCGGGGCAAATGGGTTCGGTCCGAATTTAAAGTCATAGGTCCTGGCTATCTCGGCCGCGTACGTGCCTTCATTCTTGTCGACCTCGGGGAATGTCGTCGCCGTCGCACTTCTAAACAGAAATGCGCTCACAAGAGCGACCACGACCAAACAAAGGAACATCGCGGTTCGACCTCGGTCGATTACGATCGAAGGGTACGAACCTTTGCTTTTACGGGGAAACATTTCTTACCAATCCTTTCCTGCGTAGAACCATTCCGGCGTGTTCACTCGAGTAGGCTGATGAAAAACTAAGCTTAGCCACAGAGACACGGAGGCACAGAGAAAGTTGCGAACAAAGAGTGTACAAGTCTATTGGCATTTCTGATTGATTCCGATCGTTCCTCTTCTCCGTGACTCTGTGTCCCTGTGGCGATTTTGCTTTTTCAGCACCTGCTAGAATTCAATCTTTCCATTCTGCACCAACTTCGACACGTCGATCTTGAAGTTGCTGACTGAATTGACCTGGTTGTCGCTAAGATTGACCAATAGTTCCTTGTTCTCAGGCGTCAACAAAGGCGCGCCTTTTTCATCGAGCCGGGGAAAAAAGAAGACGGCCTCATCGCCCGGCGCCTTGGGCGGCACGAAGTGGACCAGTTGGCGACGATCGCCACGTTCGTTCGCAATGTAAATGTAGCGCTGCAGATCCACCAACCGGGCACCCTTGAACACCGCATAGACTGCATCAGCCCCCGGACTGCTTGTCGACTTCGAGCCAAGCGTGATCGCGTAGCTGCTCGCGCAAGCGGGGCAATCGAGCAGTCCCTGGGTCTTAGCATCGTAGGCTGCGCGATCCTTGTCACTCATTTTAACGTCGCTCTGCAATTGTCTGAGCCTGACCAGAGCCTGACGCACGGGCAAGGCAGAACGTAACCGCAAAGTAAAAATGAAGTCGACGGGCATCTGACTTGTGACTTCAGTTTGCGATTGCGCCGCGGCGGCGCTGGAGACACCGGAATATGAGCCGGCGGCGACCTGCGCTTCCTTATCAAACTTAATTCGCACTTCCTGCCGAGCGGCCCACGGCGAATTGTTCAGCACAGCTTCCGCGTCGCTCCTGGACCACTTTGTGTATGGCTTGCTGGTCCATCCTTCCTGAGCCACGACTGCACCCACGCAACTACCAAGCGCGAGGATCAATCCCCATTTTCGTAAACCGCGCTGCATCAAAACCTCCAAGTCGCTCTGGCCTAAACGCGCGATCCTAATCGCACACTATTGCGGCGGCTGGCCGAGCATCTGCTGAGTGCGCAGCCGCTCATCCACAATACGTTCTTTCTCGACTTGCTTCTCCAATGCTTCGAGCCGCTTGAATTCCGCTAATTCTGACTGCGCCTTATCTGCCTGCTTTAGCCTTGAATACGCAA
Organism: Pyrinomonadaceae bacterium; assembly: GCA_041492185.1. Classification (GTDB taxonomy): domain Bacteria; phylum Acidobacteriota; class Blastocatellia; order Pyrinomonadales; family Pyrinomonadaceae; genus JAOAPY01. The sequence goes on from JBGPWL010000012.1 coordinate 30,639, forward strand.
GAAACAGTTGATAGTGAGCCTGCGTCAGGGTTGGCAGTTTAGCAATGACTTTCTCTAATCGCGCCACGGCTTCGGGATAATCGCGGCGCTTCAATGCCAGCCGCGCGTAATCGTAAAGCACCGGCACCTCATCCGGTGAAAGTGCCAGCGCGTGCTTCAACGGCGCTTCAGCTTCGTCCAAAAGTCCTTGTTCGATCGCTACGTAACCCAAACTGGACAACGCGTCGATGTGGTCGGGATGCGCGGCTACGAACCTTTGCAGAATCGGTCGCGCCGTTTCGAAGTCGCCTGCCGCGCGGCGCGCATAACCGCGCAGGTACTCGATGTTTTCGATCTTCGGATCAAGCTCTGCTGCCCGATCAAAATCTCTGGCCGCCGCCGTCCATTCTCCTTTGCGATAGTTCGCATTCGCGCGCGCGTAAACGTAAGCCGCCTCCTTTGGATTAATCTCGATGGCCTTCGCATTTTCTTCGATGGCGCCGTCCCAGTAACCAACCCGCGCGTATTCGCGCGCCAGCAGGAAATGAAAGTTCGCATTCCCGGGATCGCGCTCGAGAGCGTGCCTGAACTCGAGGACCGCATTCGCGTGATCACTCCGAGCGCTGGCGATGAGCGCGAGGCGAAAATGTGTCTCAGCCGGCGCGGGATTTAAGTCCGCGGCCTCCGCCAGATAACGAGCGGCGTCTTCGTTACGGTCAAGATTATAGAGCGCCACTCCCAGATCGTAGAGCACTTCAAACGTGTGCGGCGTTAGTTCATTTACGCGCAAGAAAACGCGGGCGGCCCGATCGTATTGCTTATTCTCAGCCAGCAGCGTGCCTAAGGTGAACAGCGAGCGCGCGTCAGAACCCGCGGCGTGTTCGACCAGATCCGCAGCGGCGTCGGCCTCCGGCGCTCGATTCGCGCGATAAGCGACGTTAAGAAAGGCCAGGGCAAGCTGTGGATCATCCGGCGCCGATTCGCGCGCGCGCGCAAAATGTGCCGCCGCTTTCACAAAATCTCCCGCGTCACCGTAAAGCGCGCCCAGATTGTAGTGAGCCTGAACGTGCGCCGGATCGGTTTTCAATACTCGCTCAAACTCGGCAATCGCCTCGGCAGTTTTGCCATGCTCGGCCAGCATTCGACCCAGGTTGTTTCGCGCGCTGACAAAGTCGGGATCGAGTTTGATGGCCGCGTTGAATTCGTTAAATGCCTCGGCGCTGCGACCACTGCGATCGAGCACGACGCCCAGCACATTGTGAGTGACCGCGGATCGGGGCGAAGCATTGACCGCTACGCGCGCGTCGCGCTCGGCTTCTGATAAAGAGTTCCCTTGCAAGGCGGCAACCGCGGCGTCAAGAGCATTGCGCGCCGCGGGAGTTAATTCGGCGCCGCCTTTCGCCGAGGTTGGAGTGACATTAGTTGAGCCGCGCGTATTTGGACGCTGGGCCAGCACCGGACCTGAAGAGATCGAGGCAAGCACGATTAACGCCGGCAAGAAAAACCGAAGTCCTGACGCGCGCGATAGTCTTCTTATTTCCAGCGAGTAAGCAAACACTCTTTTTCTTTCACCTGCGATCTGCGGCGCTCTGTCTTATCCCCAAAACGTTTTACTGCGGCTTCGTGCTATTACGAAACTCGGTATTGAGGCGATCCACAATAGCGAATTCGCGGTTGGCCTCTTGCGTCAAACCAAGGCGCTTCAAGGCCAGCCCAAACTGGTAATGCGCATCAGAGCGGTTTGGCTCCAGCGCAACTGCCGTTCGGAAGGACTCAACTGCTTCGGCAAATTGCTCCTTCAAAGCCAGCGCGCGACCCAGGGCCCAATGAGCCTCGAAGTTTCTGGGATCGAGACTGACTGCGCGCTTCAATGCCGCAAGCGCTTGGTCGAGCTTTCCCTGTTTGACCAACAGCGCCCCCAAGCCCAACTGGCCAATCGCCGAACCGGAATCTGTCCTTACGATCTCCTGATATTCAGCTAACGCCGCGTCTGACTGACCTGCTCCTTCCAACGCCGTGCCGAGAAAAAAGCGCGCCTCGCTGTGACGAGGATTGAGACTGACCGCGGCGCGCAAGCTGCGCACAGCGCCGCCGTAATCCTTCAGCGCGTACTGAACGCGGCCCAAATAGAATTGCGCGTCAAAGCTGTTGGGATTCAAAGCTACAGCCTGGGCCAGAGCATCGGCCGCTTCGCCGTTTGCACTGCCACGCGAGGCCAGAATTATTCCCAGCAGCGTATGGGCTTCGACCGCGCCGGCATCAAGGCGCAGAGCGCGGCGCACCTCACTTTCCGCCTCAGCGACCTTGCCCAGGTTATAGAGCGATAGCGCGTAAAAATAGGCAGCCTCAACTGAATTCGGTTGCCGGTGCGCGAGTTCAGCAAAGGCCTGTACTGCATCAGCCCAGCGATTAGCTTTGATATAAACGAGCCCTAAGTCCTGCCAGGCGCCAAACAGGTTTGGGTCACGCTTCAACGCTTCGTTGAAGTTATTGATCGCGGAATTCAAGTCGTGGCGATCCGTGTCAAGTAAGGCGTTGACGTAAAAGACTCGGGGGTCGGAGGGCCGGGCCTCTGTCAACACATCTAATTGCGCCGCTGCTTGCGCCAGGTCTCCAAGGATGCGGTAGGCCGCGATTAATTCGAAGCGCACTTCAAATTGTCTTGGATCGAGTGCAAGCGCGCGGCGCAATTCGGAAATTGCTTCGTTAAGATCTTTCTGCTCTCCGAGCCTGAGCAAAAAACGACCCAGTTGGTAATGAGCGGTAACATTCTTGTCATCCAGCTTGAGCGCGATCCGCTCGGCGCTAACGGCTTCGTCTGTGCGTCCAATTTTCCAAAGAACGTAACCGAGGTTTGACTGATAATCTGAGAAGGCCGGCTTCAAAGAAACTGCGCGGCGAAGATCTTCATACGCTTCGTTGTAACGGCCAAGGCGCATCCGCGCCAGCGAACGCGCATTCAGCGCCACGTCGTCGTTGGGATTTGCCGCGAGCTTCGCGTTGGCGTCAGCTTCTGCCCGCTCGGCCCGAACCTCGGGCGTACTAAAGCGTTCGACATGCGACCGTTGGTTTGTTGGCGGTGCAGACTGTCCTAAGCCAGGCGCAAAACAAGCAAGCACCCCCGCAACAATTACAATCGTTCGAGTAGCCATAGAATTAGCGCAGGAAGACACGGAGAGACTGGCAGATTCTAGCAAAAGACGACCCAGCGCGCGAGCACTCGGTCGTCGGACTGAAAGCCTGGAGTCGCACCAACAAGCCGCCCTCCAGACCACAAACTGAGGTCTCCTGGTTCGCGAATCGAGCTAGAAGATAATCTTCGCTCGGTACTGGATCACACGCCCGGGGTAGGCGCCATCGAACCGCCCGAAAGCCCCGTCGTTAATATTGTTGTTCGGCACCGTCAACTTGGTATGGTTCCAGAAGTTGAAAAACTCGATGCCAATTTGGGCCCTCACGCTTTCGGTGATCGCTGTGGTCTTGAACAACGAAAGATCAGTGTTCCAGATCGCGGGCCCGCGGAACGAATTCCGCGGCAAGCTCCCAAATCTGATTACGGTGCCAGCGGGATTTGCGGGCAAGACACCGATGCCAATCGTCTGGGAAAACGCAAGGACGTTCAAGTAGCGCCCAGGCGCTCTGCCAGCGAATGGATCGGAAATCTGCGTTGGACGAACGAGATCGCAGTTACAGACCACACTGAACGGGAATCCGGAACGTGCCGACTGAACGATGTTTAGCTGCCAACCAGCCACTAGCTTGTCGGCGGCGCCTCCTTTGTTCCAGTACTTCTGACCTTTGCCGAATGGAAGGTCGATGATTGCATCAGCGGAGAGCAAGTGCGGTATATCAAGCGAGGATCTGCCCTTATCTTGATCCAGGTTGAATGGATTGATTGGACCGCTGCGTCCACCGTTGCGGCTGTCGCCAAGGGAACCAATCAGGCCGATGGCGTTGTCAATCGTGCGACTGTAGGTGTAGGAAACTTGCCCCTGGATGTTTTTCGACAGACGCTTCTGCAATTGTGTCTGCAAGCCGTCATACTTCGATTCGGCCGCATTCGAATAAAGCAAAACGTTACCCAGGAAAGCGCCCGCTGCATTACGGGCCGCGCCCGTGCCGCCGCTACCAATATTGAAGGTAGTGAGCAGATTTCTCGAACGATTACCCACGTAGCCCACGTCGAGAGACCAGTCTCGCGAAAACTGCCACTGATAGCTCAGCTGGAATTGATGTACGTAACTAGTTTTGGGGTTTCGATCCACGCTGAATAAAGCGACCGAAGTCGGAAGATTCGCGGGATCGATTTGCGTAGTAACTGCCGGCGGACCGGTATTCACGCTGAAGTAAGTTCGCGCGTTGGTTGGCTGCTGGCCATTGAATTGTGAAAAGTGCGTGGTGTTGGTAAAGGGCGGATTACGGATCGCGGGTGGGTAATCTGTGCCGTCCAGCGTATAGAGCAAGCCGTACCCACCACGGAGCACCATCGTCTTCTCTTTGTTTATGGCGTAAGCAAAGCCGATTCTTGGGCCAAAGTTATTCTTATCAGTGGAAACGATTCGATCACTGCTGCCACTCGCCACGACCACTCGCTTGACGTCGGGGAAGTAGTAACTGGTTCTACCTGATGTCTCAGTTGGGGAAGTAAACAGATCGTAACGCAGGCCGAGATTCAACGTCAGAGTATTGTTAACCTTCCAATCATCCTGGACGAAGAATCCGTACTCTTGCGTACGCAACTGGAATGGACCGCCAAAGACCTTACCTCGATCAACCTGAAACGCCGGAAGGCTCATCAGCTCGTTTGCTTGAGCGTTGCCAGTGCCGCCATATGGGACGCCGTTGGCGTCTACATAGCAGTTGCCACCCGGGGCCACTGAGACAGCGGGACAAACCTGACCGGCGATTAGTGGGTTTGAGGCAGGCGAATCGTCTGCATACTGCATGTTGCCCTTCAAGAAGCCTGAACGGCCGCCGTCGATCGTGTTGAGGTAGCGCAGCCGAAGCTCTCCGCCAAACTTCGTAACATGATTTCCATGAACGATAGTTAGCGAGTCAGCAAAATACGGATTCTTGCTCTTGACACGGAACAGGCCGCCATCCCCCAGATACTCCGTGAATCCGCTGCCAAAGTTTCCGAGGCCTGGACCGCCCGAAGCTTCAAGCGAACCATCGTTGGCATTCGGATAACCAACATCCTTCGCAAACGTAGCGCTGGTTCCGCACGCGCCGCCGACGCCACAATTAAAGATTCCAATTTCGATCTGCGTAAGCCCAAACCGAAACTCGTTGAGCAGAGTCGGGCTAAACGTATGCGTGTCGGATATTGTCACCTGGCGGGTATTGCCCACCTCATCGCCGGCGCCAAATCCGGCAGTCGGCAGACCCTGGAGAAGATTCGCCCGATTGGTCTTCAGATCCTGATTACTGTAGCGGCCCGTCAGCGAATTCTTATCGTTCAGCTTGTGATCGATCTTGAACTCGTAGTTGCTGATTCTCTCCTGATTATTTCGCTGCGTGAAAAAGTTGTTATTGCCCTGGTCCGGGTTCGCAACATTGATGGTTGGCAGGGGATAAAGGTTGAAGATTTTCTGGGAGATTGGACTGATCAGATTCCCGGGGATCGTGGCATTAGCAAATGCCTTCCCAGTAAACGGATTACAGACCGGGCCGTCATTCACTCCGGCGCTGCTGCCATCACCATCACAGTCATGATTGCCAAAACCGGTAAAGTTACCGTTGCGCGATCCGGCCGTCGGCACAGTAGACGAAGCAGGAAACGGCAGATGGTTGCGCTGGCCCAGATAATCGAAGAAGAAAAAGGTCCTGTTCTTGATGATCGGCCCACCGATTGTGCCGCCGAATTCGTGAATCTGCTGAACCGCTTTGGTGAAGGGTCCCAGATTCGTCACCCCACGAGAGATCGCATTAGCACGATCGCGCTTGAGCATCGGATGATACGCGTTGAGCGCTGAGTTCTGCCCGTAGTAATATCCCGAACCGTGAAACTGGTTGGTGCCCGACTTAATTGAAGTATTGATCACCGCACCGGCCGCTCGCCCTACTTCGGCAGGCGGAATGCTCGTCGTTACCTTAAACTCCGCAATCGCATCCGGATTAGGGAATACGCCGATGGTGCCGAATTGCGGTTCATTGTTATCAACGCCATCAAGCGAGAAATTGTTGTTCGTCGATCGCTGACCGTTAACCGTTAACGAGCCACCGCCAGAGCGGGCGAAGCGCGAGTTCTCAGTGGAACCCTGCGAATTGCTGCTTCCCGGACCGCCGTCTCCAGCCCTCGGGTCACCGTTGTTGAACTGTCGCGCGTCGGGACCCGTGCCGCCAAACCCAGTGTTATTTGCCGCAGCCACACCCGGCATGAGCGTCGCCAGTTGCGTGAAGTTGCGTCCGGAAAGCGGGAGTTCCGTCACTTCGCGTCCTGTAATCACAGCGCCACGGTCGCTTGACTCGCTCTCAACGAGCGGCGCCGCAGCGGTCACCGTAACCACGCCGGAGACATTGCCGGGAGGAAGCGCAAGATCAATTCTCAATCTATCGTTAGTTTGGAGAACAACATTTTCCTGGGTGACAGTTTGAAAACCTTGTTTCGTCGCCGTTACCTTGTAGGTGCCGATTTCCAGCGCTGGCGCTTCATACTGACCAGAGTCGCCGCTGGTCACAGTGCGCGTCGTATTGGTATCTACTTTTACGATCGTGACGGTCACGCCCGGGACCGCAGCTCCGTTAGTGTCGGTTATCGTTCCGACGATGGCGGCCTTGTTTGTCTGGGCCAGCACCGGTAGAGCGATAATTCCGAGCAAGACGGCGAGACTGAAAAGGCGCACTGATAGCTGGACGAAATGTCGCGTCGACAACATGGCTTGACCTCGCATGCGAAAGAATAAAGAAATGCACCCGTGTCCGATTGAACACGCAGTACAATTCGTGCCGTTACTGGTAGTCCATCGCCAAGGCTTGGATCCCGCTTTGGCTTCTGTTAACAGATTCCCTGAAAAAACTGCGATTATGCGGCCCGCTTGAAGTTTGTTGCTTGAACGAACTAAGTTTTAGTACAGTTCCGCAGGCCTGTCAATAGTTTTTTGTCTGTTTTCGCAAGTAATGAATGGCATGCTCTTGTATGGACGTGTCGTTTTGGCTGGCTGGAGGCTAGGCAGCAAAGGCTGAAGCCGCAAATTTGCCCGCGAGAACGAGACTCAACGCACCCATCAAGCTCGGGTTTTTCCCAAGCGTGGAAGGCAAAATACGAGCTGAAGGAAGGCCCCGTCTGACACTGTGTTGGATCGTTTGCTTGAGTGCGCCCTCCACTAAAGACCAGGCTCTGGTAATTTCCCCGCCGACGACGACTGCCTCGGGGCTAAAACCGACGACAAGATTAGATATGCCGATACCGAGACACAGGGCCATGTCCTCCAACGCGCTCCTCGCATTAGCCTCGCCGGCCAGCGCAAGATCAACGAGTCCCTTGAAATCGACCTCAGAGCAATCCCTGCCGCCTGAAAGTTTTCGATAGCGAGCCAGCGCAGCTCGTTCAGAAGAAAAAGCTTCCCAACAATCACGATTGCCACAGGAACACGGGACGGGTGCGTGCGTTCCAACAATCATGTGTCCGAACTCGCCGGCAGCGCCATTCTCGCCACGATAGACCTGGCCGTCGAAGACAATTCCGGTACCCACGCCTTCAGCCGCCAGCACAAGTATGAAATCGCGCGCATCACTCACTTCGGGTCGCCCAAACCAAAGTTCGGCGAGCGCAATCGCATTCGCGTCGTTATCAATAGTCACAGGCAAACTGACTTTGGACGATATCATCTTGGAAACTGGAAGATTGCGCCACTTGAAGTACGGAATGTAGATGGCAGTACCTGTTGAAGCATCCACTAAGCCGGGCAGACTTACTCCGATTGCTTCGAACGATCCGCTTTTCTGATCCAGAAATTTCTTGATACTACATATGACGCGATCAAATGTGCGTTCAGGATCGGGATCAGTCGGAAACGCATCCTCTTGCAAGACGCGCCCAGCCAGATCGCTCGTGGCAACGGTTGTAAGGTTAGGAGTCACGGCCACTCCAATTGCAATCGCACCCGCCGTGCGCAAGCGCAACAGAGTGGGCGGCCTGCCGCCCGTCGACTCCCCTTCCCCAATCTCTTCGACCAGGCCTTCAGACTGCAAAGCATCTACGATTGCCGAAACCGTAGATCGTTGCAGAGCGCTTTCCCGGGCGATCGTTGCACGTGAGATCGGTTCTCGTTCGCGCACGTAGTTCAACACGATTTGCCGATTGATGTCGCGAATCGTCGCCAGGCTGGCACTTTGCGCTTTTTTCAAATCGAGACGCCGCATATGGTTTCGCTACTCTTTGATGAGATTCGCGCTTGGATGTTTCTAATCTTCGAAAAGCTTGAATGACACCAAACACTCACAGCCAAACAGCCCCGGAGTGCGTTGAGCCTGGACCTGGACCACGGTGCATACCAGATGAATAAAATCGCCGCGCCATTCTATTTGACTACACCCTTACCTTCGACGACGGTAAGCTTACGATCTATTCCCGGAATCGCAACGGCTTCTGACGAGCCATCCGGCCATCTGATTTCAAGTTTATCGATGCTGGTGGCCGCGCCTAAACCGAAGTGCAGGGTCATATCGCTTTGCGAGGCATAGCTGCCGCCGCTTATCACGTCGCGACGTTGACGAATCTTCCCAGTGGTAACGTAAGCTACAGCGCCGATCGCATCACGCGGACTTTTTTTGGAAACGTCTCCTATTAAACGCAACTCCAACCAGTGACCTGCAGACGAAGCGCCGTTCTTCAATATGGTCGGCTTCGAGTCCGCGTTGTTGACAACAACATCGAGGCGCCCATCACCGTCGAGATCGCCGACCGCCAGGCCACGTCCGCACCGGGCCGAAGCGAGACCGCTGTTCGGTGCGGCGCCAAAACGCTCAAACTTTCCGTTGCGCAGATTTCGAAACAGCAGCATCTGTTGAGCGTAGCTTGTGCCCCATTGATGCTCGTCGACGGCAGGATAAACGTGGCCGTTCGCAACGATCAGATCCAGCCAACCGTCGTTGTCATAGTCGAGAAAACTGGTGCCCCAGCCAAGGAAAGGCAGGGTGACCTCGCCGAGCCCCGCGAGGAAAGTTACATCAGTGAAATTCGCGTCGCCGTCATTGTGATAGAGCACGTTGGAATCGTCAGAAAAATTCGTAATGTGAAAACTGACGCGACCTGAGTTGTCATAATCGCCGATGGCGACGCCCATTCCCGCCTGCTCGCGTCCGTTTTCGTTCAATGCGACACCCGATGGGTAGCCAACCTCTTCAAAAGTTCCATCGCCCTTATTTATGTAGAACAGCTTTGGCGTCGAATCGTTGACGACGATCAAATCCAGCCAGTTGTCTTCATTTGCGTGGACGAAAGCTGAAGAGAAACCGTAATACTTTTGCGGATCGTTAACGCCGGCTTTGACGCTGACATCCTCAAAAGTCCCGTCAGCTTTCTGACGATAAAGTATGTCGCTCTCCCCGGTCAGACTGCGTGGTCCACACATTACCGGCGTGCCGCGAAACTGGCAGAAGTTCTGGCCCACGCCACCTGGTTTATTGGCGTCTTTTGGGCTCGCCGGAAGATTGTTCAAGTCGATCTCGATGTAACCCGGAACAAAAAGATCCAGCCGGCCGTCGCCATCAAAATCGCCCCACGTTGCGCCCGTGCTCCAGCCCTTGCGCGCGACGCCGACTTTCTCCGCCACGTCGGTAAACGCGCCATCGCCGTTGTTGTGATAAAGCCGCGACACACCAAAGTTGCTCACGAAGATATCGGGCCGGCCGTCGTTATCGTAATCACCCACGGCCACGCCCATGCCCCAACGTTCGTTGGCGACGCCGGCCTTGTCAGTCACGTCTTCAAATTTCCAATTGCCGAGGTTGTGATAGAGCGCCGCGCGCGGCGGCTTCTCTTTTCCCTGCAACGCCGGAACAGTCGATCCGTTCACCAAATAAATGTCGGGCAAGCCATCTCCGTCATAATCAAAAATCGCGACGCCACCGGACGGCACTTCGAAGATGTAATCTTTTGCCGGCGTGCCCGCATGATGTTTGAAATTGGCCATCGCAGTTTTGTCGGTCACGTCTTCAAAAATCATCGGCGCCTTTGGATCAGTAATCCCAACTGTTCGCTTCGAGGCGTAATTCAAGGGCGTGCCGGTGGAAACTCCACCCATCGGTTGTTGCGGCTCTGGCTTCCTGGGTGGAGTCTGGCCGAAGAGGACCAGCGAAGTCTGCAAAAGGACCAGGAGAGCTGCCGGCCCGACGTTTTGGCGGCGAGATTGTTTCTTGAACATTTGAATCAATGCAACGAAACTCATCACTTCAAGCCCGGAATTGCGGCGACTTACCGAAAATACGCATCCATATAACTACTGTCAACGAGGCTCAGTGTTTTTGGGGTCGCTACCTTGTGATCTGTGGCGTCACGCTCGTTGATTGTTACATAGCGATCGACTTCCGGGTTCATGACGCTCTGGTTAACGCCGCTGGGCCAACGCACCTCAACGCTCTTCACTCCGTTTGCAGCACCCAATCCTGCGACGATTCGTGGATCGTTTGCCGAGAGGTAGCTGCCGGACGTCGAAACATCAAAGACCTGCCGCTTGCCGCTCTTGTCTATAACAACTACGCGCGCGCCGAGACCATCGCGGTTTGATTTACTGCCCACAAGACCAATCCCGATCCAATGATTCTTCGTTCCGTCGTTGCGCAAAATAAGCGGCGACCCATTCAGAACTCCCAGCACAACGTCCACCTGGCCGTCATTATTTAAGTCGCCGAAGGCCGCTCCGCGCGCAACGATTGGCTGGTTGAAAGATGGACCAGCCGTCGCGGATACATCAACAAATCCCTTTCCAGTGTTTCGCATCAACAGGGGCGTCTCTTTATACTTGAGATAGCCCGTCGATTTCTCAATCGTATCCAGCACGTGGCTCTGGGCCACGAAAATATCCCGCAGACCATCGTTATCCGCATCAATAAAGTGAGCGCCCCAGCCTGAACTTAGCATCGTGATTTGGCCTACGCCGGAAAGTTTCGTCGCGTAAGTGAAACTTAGATCGCCGTTGTTGTGATAGAGCGGATAGGTCTGATACGAAAGCGTGGTGATGAAAACATCCGCATAGCCATCATTGTCGTAATCAGCCGCGTCGACGCCCATGCCGGCAAACGTCTTACCATCTTCGTCATAGCCGGCGCCCGAGGACACGGCGATGTCTTCTAACGTGCCGTCGCCCTTGTTGCGATAGAGCGTTTGGCGGACGCTGTCGTTCGCGACGAAGATGTCCGGCCAACCATCGTTATCAAAGTCGGCAAACGCAACGCCGAGAGCTTTACCATTTGGATCGGCAATGCCAGCTTTGACGCTTGTGTCTTCAAAAGTTCCGTCGGACTTCTGATGATAGAGAATGTTCATCGCGCCGGTGAAATTCTCAGGATGACAGTAGGCGCGCGTTCCTTTGTTGTCACCGCAGACGACCGCGCCTTTTTCAAAATCCCAATCGAGATAGCGCGCCACGAATAGATCGAGCCGGCCATCGCGATCGTAATCAATCCAACCGGCGCTGGTCGACCAGCCACCGCCCGCAACGCCGAGCTTTTTCGTCACGTCCGTGTATGTGCCGTCACCATTGTTGTGATAGAGATGGTTCGCGCCGTAGCCAGTCACATAAAGATCGACATAGCCGTCATTGTCGTAGTCGCCTGCCGCCACTCCCATGCTGAAGCCGTCACCTTTCAAGCCGGCGCGCTCAGTCACATCTTCAAACGATCCGTCTGCCTTCTGGTGAAAGAGTCGATTCCAGAATTTGGGATCACTCTTGTCGGGCGTTGCGCCCTTCGGCATCGGGTCCTTCAGCAAGGCGCCGTTGGTAAAGAACAAATCCATCCGGCCGTCGTTGTCATAATCAAAGATCGCCACACCGCCACCCATCGTTTCCAGTAAGTACTTTAAGGAAGTCGGCGAGCCCTGATGTTTGAAATTGATCTTCGTCTGCGCTGTGATGTCCGTGAATGTCACGGGCGATTGTCCTTTGGGACCGGCGGGCGGCGGCGTTTGCGGCAAATTGTCAGCACTGTACGAACGGCCCGGGCGCGGCGTGGGTGTTGGCGAAGATTGTTGTGCGACGGCGGTCACCGTGCAGGTAATCGAGACAACAAGCAACAACGAGCGCCGAAGGCGCGGCAGAAAATAGCCCCGGGCGTGAGCCCGGGGATCAGCATCCCCTAAAGAGAATTGAGCCCTCGAAGAGGGCGGCAGAGAAACCCACTGTCGAGAATTCCGGTTATGAGCAGTGATCTTGGCCTCTTCTGTCACCCCTTCGGGGCTCTTACGTTTTGTGCGATTTTGTTCCCCAGGTTTACGAGGATGTGTCAAAACTCGGATGGGAGCAATCAAAGCAATGAGATTGAAACGCAAAGGTCGCAAAGTTCTTCGCAAAGAGCGCAGAGGTGTTGTTCTTTGCGTTCCTTTGCGGCTTCCCTTTGCGTGCTTTGCGTTAAAGTTAGTCATTCAGACGCTCGCCAAGTGAGTTTTGACACAGACTTTTACGCCCGGAGCTATCTTTTGCCGCCCGCTGACGCGGGCTGGTTGTGAAGTTACTCACCAAATCGATCCTAATCCTTCGTGTTCAAAGATTCGAACGACCGCTTTGCTTCGTCAATCAACTGGTTATTTCGCTCGTACGAAATCGGCACGCTGTCATCCGCCGTCTTCGGCGGATACTGATGATGCTGATAAATGGGATACGCTTCGGTGCGCAGATGCGCGGGCATGTGATGCCCTCGACGCGTCGCGCGTTCGTGCCGCAACGCGGAAATATCGATCGGCGCAACGACGATTCGCTCGCCTGGACCCGGCGACGCTTCGGCCAACATGCGACCGTCGTAATCAACCACCTGACTCCCGCCGGGCCATGAATATGGCGGATAGTGCTTCAGACTCGCGCCCTGATTCGCGGCCACGACATAGGCAATGTTCTCGATCGCGCGCGCGCGATTAATAACCGTCCACCAGGCCATCGGCTCAGTCGCACCCCACGGATCCATGTACGCCGAAACGCGCACCAGAACCTCCGCGCCATTCGCGACGAGCTGGCGCATCGCTTCGGGAAATAACCAGTCGTAACAGATCGCGCAACCGATGCGCCCGATGGGCGTCTCTGCGACTGGAAACAGAGGCTCGTCGTATCCTGCGAGATCGTGCGGACTGGTGTGAACTTCGTAAGGAATCCACGTGTTCACCTTCCGATACTTATAAAGGATTCCCTCGGGACCAATTAAGCACGTCGTATTGAAAACCTGACCGGGCCACTTCGGATCAACTTCCAGCAACGTGCCGCTCTGAATGTAAATGTCGTATTCGCTCGCTTTCCGTTGCAGCAGTTCCGTATGGTCATTCGGAATTTCAATCGCGAGTTTCCTGATCAACTCTTCCGCGGTCTCAAACACCGGCGACGAGTGCGCAAATTCCGGAAACACAACCAGCCGCACCGGCAGAAACGGCGCGGCGCCCGCAACCGCCGAGTCGATCATTGAAAGCATGCGATCCGTGTTCGCGCGCATCGCTTTGCGCTCAATCGGATTCGGTAAGTCCGTCTGACAAGCGGCGACTGAGTATCTGATGTGTTCCATAAGACGTCCGCGGAGTTTATAGATTACGCAGATTGCGCAGATAAATAAATCAAATGGCACGGCTGAAGCATCGCTGCTGTTGTCGGATCTCTTCCTGGTCTGTGTAATCTGCGTAATCTGCGGATTATCTTCCGAGTATAGCCGCATCGATCAGCGATACCGGCGATGCGACAATACGCGTGTTGTATTTTTCGATGTATCTCTGGCGCGCCTCGGTCAGCGGATAATGCTCCGGCCACGCATACGGATAACGGCTCATGCCATGAAACGGCAACGGCGCAACCTGGTCGGGGCTCGCGGAGTTGATGTCCATCTCTTTGCTGAACCCGTCGGCATAAAGCAGGAACGTGCGCGTCCAACCTTTGGGTAACGTCGGCAATGCGGTTGCGTCGAACGAAAGACTAATCTCATCACCAGGCCGACAGATAGCAAATATGTCGTCGCCCTTTGAGAGCAGTTCGCGCACGTCACCCTCGCGCGTGTAGTGACCAGTCATTGTTTTCCACGGCGAAGTAAACGAAACGTGCTGATAATCGTAACCGAATGGTTCGCGATCATCGGGAGTCACCTCCGCCGAGAAACCTCGCCAATGCAAATCGGCGCTTACTGGATCGAGCCGCGCGAGTTGCGCCGGTGAATTTCCATCCGACGTGTCAACCAGAATCTGGTCCCAATAGATGCGCATGTTAGTGACGATGCGCACTTCGCGACTCGTGCTCAAAAACTTTCCGGTGAGATCTACGGTCACGGTCTGCGGCCGGCCCACGGGAATGCCTATATCTCCGATCACGGTGTGCCAGTTCCCTGCTCTGTTTTTCACTTGCAGCGACGGCGGCTTCATCACTTTGCCCGCCTGTGAAGCCGCGACGTTATCGCTGGACCAGGCGTAATCAGTCCAGCCTGTTAACAACAGGATAGTTCTCTCCGACGATTTTCCTTTATCGTCCAGTTTCAGTGTCAGTGTATGTTCCCGTGCATAACCGCGAATCGGATCGAGCTTAAAATCATCCGGCCAACGGCGATCCAGGCGAGATATGCGATCTAGAACATCGTTTCCGTGATCATCAACCGCACTCAGTGGCGGCCGCGCGTTGTGCGTGACGAACAATTTGAAGGGCTTCGGCGGATCGCTCATGCCTTCGTTCGGATAGACTTCGGTGCCGATTGGATGCGCAACAGCCAGAAGCTGCAACCGATCCACAAACATCGCTTCTTCAAGTTCGTTAGTGACGCGCAATTCGTAACGGCCATTTCTCTCCTTTAATTGACGCCCTGGAATACGCACATACTCATCCGGGTCAGGTCTGTTGTAGCGGCCGGGTTTTTCGAGATACCCCGTCTCGCCGCCGCCCATAAAGTCGGTGATGAATTCAAAGCGCTCGCCGTTCCACGTATATAAATAAGGACACGACGACGGCTTGCGATCGAGTTCCGTGAGGTTCAGAGAAATCAATCCGGGATTTCGCTGCGTCGCCGCGGGAAACTCTGTTTCAGCCTGCACGATTCCCGCGGGCCAAAGCACGCGCACTGCGTCAGGTTTGTCGCGCTTGCCTAAACCAAAAACCAAATCAGCGGGAGCCGGAGCCGGAGAAGCAGAACAAGTCTCGAGCTTTTGATAGAGACTGCCCGCGCGCATTTCGACTTTCGCTGCCATCGCGCTCTTGTTGCTAACGCGCCCTTGCAGAGTCACCTTGACGGAGTGATTACGATTCCCGCCATCGTTGCGGGCAACTATGAACTCTCCCGCGGCGGCTCGAAGGATCAAGTCGATATCACCGTCATTATCTAAATCACCAGACACAAGCACCTGACGGGCTCGGTCAGAGTCCGCGGTGATCCTTGAGAGGTTCGATGAAACGGCTTGACTGCTCACATCGATCCAAGCGTCGCCGCTATGCCGCAACACTCTCAAACCGGCGGTTGTCAAGATCACGCAATCAAGCAATCCGTCGTTATCATAATCAAGAAACTGCGCCGCAATGGCACCGCCTGACTCGGCGGCAGCGGGTCTTGTGGTGTAGTGATTTCTGCCGTCACTAAGCGCAAAGAGTCCTGGCCCGTCACGGCGGCCGAAGAAGAAGTCTGTGTAGCCATCTTTATTAACGTCACCTGCGGCAACGCAGGTCCAGTTTCCCACTACATTCAGACCGGCCTCCTCTGTAACGCGACGAAACGATCCATCACGTTGATTGCTGAAAAGGTCGGGCGGCGCGGCCATATTGAGCACCAGCAAGTCTACGTCGCGCCGGTTGTCGTAGTCAGTGGGCACAATCGCGACTGCACGACCCACGGAGCCAGCAACCTTCGCTTGTGCGGTGATGCCCGTGAACGTACCGTTGCCGTTGTTGCGCAAGAGAATATTTGGCGCGCCACGTCCTTGTGCGAGGGCGAGCGGCGTTGACCGCACCTCGCTAAAGTCGGCAAGCCCGGCAATAAAAATGTCGAGATCGCCATCATGGTCAACGTCCACGAACGCCGCGGACACCGAGAGATAAGGATAAGCCGGAATGCCCGCGTCGTTTGTTCGGTTAGAGAATCTGCCCGCGCCGTCATTGTGATAAAGCGAGAGCTTGCCATAACTGACTACCAGAAGATCTGAGCGTCCATCGTTATCGTAATCACCGGCCACGGCGACGGCAGGAACTGCATCGGTCTTTTCACTCAACCCGCCAGCAAGCGACGTAACATCAACGAACTTCCCCTTATCATTGCGTAGTAGCCGGAGCCCTGAAGGTGACAGTTCAAGTAGATCAAGATCTCCGTCATTGTCGAAATCAAACAGCGTTGCGTTTCCGAACAAAGATCCAAATAGATTGTGTGCCCGTTCGGCGCCACTTTCCGCGGCAGGAGAAAGCAAACTCGAAGTGGCGTCAACAAACTTCACATTGGGCGTTGAGCGATCCACTAGCTCGGGTTCGGCGCCGGTTGAAACGACGGCTTCGGCGTAATGTCCGCCCTCGAGATAGTTGGTTCCGATCGCAGTGCCGGCGCCGCTCCGCTGGAACTGCTGAAACTTTTGAATCAGTTGTTGGCCTTCTGTTTTTTTTCCGGTGCGTGTCAGCAGCAAACCAAGATTGTAGAGCGCGGTTTCGTTATAAGGTTCGGCGTCAATTGCTTTGCGAAACGCGACGATGGCTTCCGCATATTTTTTCTGCTGCACGGAGATTTGTCCGACGTTGACGTTTGTCCCAACGTCGTCGGGATCAATCTTAAGAACTTTTTGAAATTCGGCGATTGCGTCGTCGAAGCGATTTTGCGAGCGCGCAATCAAACCAAGAATGTAGTGTGGCTGCGGCGCATTCGCGTCCTGCTTCAGTGACTTCTCTGCTTCGCGTTTCGCGCCCTCGGCGTCAGGCAAATAATAAAGCGCGATGGCGAGGTTGATGCGCGCTATCAGCAGATCGGATTTGATTTGCAGCGCATGCGTGAAAGACTCGACTGCTTCCTTGGCCTTGTACTGTTCGAGCAACGCGACCCCGATGTTGTTCGCGCGATACGCCGCTTCGCGTTTTTCAAATACCGACTGCTCACCGGTAGTAGCTGCGCGCGACGAGGGCATCGCGTCTGAGTGATTAAGCAAGGTCAGGCACGTGATGATGAGCAGGAGCAACAACGCAAGCAGAGAGACGGAGACACGCGGAGATTTCATGTTTGCGTTAGGATGCACGACTTGCAAGAATAATCCAATGAAGTCCCGGAGGGACACAATGTTCATAGTCCGGCGAAGCGCACAAATCATTAGCTCCGCCAGAAGCGACATGTCGCATCTGGCGGAGCATACTATAAAGGTTCCCGGCGGCTATAAACATCTCGCTCCTACGGAGCGATTGTTTCAGTGATTGCGGCCTCCCTCATATCATGCCTCGATCCAGGCACCGGTCGAGGAACCCAATCTTTCCTTATCCGGCAGTTATAGTGACGTAGTCTTTGCCGCTATAAAATCGCAGGCCATCATTTGCTTTGGCCATCATCAGTGGCCGCGGTCTTTTCAGTTCGGCATCTTTCATCGTGCCGACTGAGAGAACCCGTTTGCCGGACAGATCCAGAATCTGCATCTTTCCGTCGTCGCTAAAACCAAATCCGTAGGCGCCGATTCCCAGGTCTGAGCCGTTAATCTTGATCGGCGAATCAGTGATAAAAAACCCTTCGTACTTGGCGCGCACATCGGCTGCGTATCCGGAAGTGTCGACCAATCCAGCGATGACATAACGCTTGGCACCGAAGCGCGCGGCGGCGGCATTGCGCATTTGCGTCGCGGCGCTCAAGCCCTGGAAATAAAATCCAGGCGGCACGATCCGCGTCAGTTCAGCGCCGGCAAGCACAGTCACCGAATCCTGGGCTCGAACAATTATCGGCAGCGAACAAGCAATGAGCAACGCCAGGCCCACGACAGAATTTCGTCTTAAATTTCTCATAGAAAATCTCCTCGTCTAACTGGTAAGAGTTGTAGCGCGCGATTATCTTACACTTTTCCCGGAAAGAGGAATTCAAGTATCTGTTCGACGCGGGCCGCCCAGGCGCGCTCGTTGTGCTCGGCGCCTTCGGCTTCAAAATACTTCAGGTCTTTTCCGAGCCTCCAACTCTTCTTTATCAGTGTCTCTTTCAATAGCCGCGCGCCATCGACGGTCGCTTGAGTTTCCTTCGCGTCGCGTCCTTCCTTCGTGCCGATGTCCAACCAGACGCGCAGCGGTTCTTTCGGTAATCTTTCGGTGTAATGCACGATCTGGTTGTCGGCCCACCACACAGCCGGAGAAACCACCGCGATCCGACTAAACACGTTAGGATATTTCAGCCCAAGATAGAGCGAGACCAACCCGCCAAGCGAAGAGCCGCCGAGGCCGGTGTGCTTAGCATCCTGGCGCGTTCGATAGGTCGTGTCGATGAACGGTTTTAGTTCTTCGATTAAGAAACGGCCGTACAGATCGGCTTTGCCGCCCGCTTTGTATTTTGCGTCCTCGGCGGCGGTGTATTCGTTAACGCGATCCTTGCCGGTGTTGTAAATGCCGACGATGATCAGCGGCTCAATCTTCCCGGCGAGGATCAGCGTCTGCGCCGTTTCGTCGACGCGCCACTCCTGTCCGGGAATGTAAGACGTCGCGCCATCGAACAGGTTTTGGCCATCATGCATGTAAAAAACGGAGTAGTGCTTTGTCTTGTTGGCTTCGTAGCCGGGAGGCAAATATACAATTACGTCGCGATCGTTATTCAGGATCTTTGAATGAAAGTTCTTGTGAAGGCGTATGTCGCCGGTGAGCGTGTGCGGTTGCTGCGCAGCGGCCGTCAGCCACAACAATACGATGATCGCAGCGACGGATATGATTCGATAACGCGAGTGATTATTTGTCATTCAGCTCTAGCGTTCGCCGAGTTGATAAATCGTTGTTGCCGGATGGTAGGTCTTCCAGTCAAACCAATAATCGTTGAGCACTGGGATTTTCTTCAATTGCTTTCCGGCAAACGCGCCTCCGATTGCCTTCCCGGTAAAGTCCCATTCGCTTCCAGTCTCGGCATCAACCAGCCGCAAAGGAGTAGCGTCATGCTTTACGAAGAACTCCAGCTTGCGACCGTCAACGGTTCTCTCGTAAGCGCGCGCGGATTTCTTGTCATCGCCAAGCATGATCAGGACCGGGACTCCACCGACATCATCGATAATCGGACTTTGCTTTAGCAGCGCAGCGAACGGATATGCCCTGGCTGATTGGTTCACTGCTATTCCAATGACCAGTGCGCGTGGCTCGAGTGCCGCGCCGAAATTCTCTGAAGTCGTTACGCGCACCTTTGCCATGAGCTCTTCCCAATTCGCGGGAGCATACTTGCCGGCGCGGGCGACCGCTTCATCAGGTCGCAGCACTCTGCCCTGCGGCTTTTCCTGTTTCCACAATCCGAATGTCAGTTCATCGTGAAAGACCGGCCGCAGGTGTTGACCCTTGAGCGGACCAAAGATGGCTTCGCCGGTTACCTGCTGCCACCATGAGCCGGTCTCTTCATCGCGCATGATGAAATTCTGATTGTTAATTCCGGCGAGATGAAAGTGCAGCACTCGTCCGTTGACTGTCGCTTCCCACACCAGACCGGTGTGACAGAGCGTTCAATAAGTGGACACGATCGGAGTGCCGCCCACAACGTCCTGGACGACGTGATGATAGGCCATAAGGCGGACCGGATAAGCTACAGCTTCGCCATTATTCTCCACCGCCAGGATCATGTCCGTGTCGTTAATGAACGGTGCCTCGGTCGCTCTCGCATAGGCAGCATTAGGCAAAGGATTGAACATCCACTCGAAATGGTTCTGCCGTGCAAACCAGGTCGAAGCGAGCACCGGCAAGAGGATTACCACGAGCAGAGCTTTCCGCCACCAGCGACGCGAACCGCGCCACAACCACGCAACCAACAGCAGGGCAGATATCAAAGCGATGATAGTTACCAACGGAGACCAGCGGCGCATCGCGTAGGATAATTCCAGACCTCGAGTAGTTTGCGGTGCAAAAGGCCGAATGACCCAGACGGGGACGATTACCATCGCCAGTCCGAGCAGAGCGATTATCAATAATATGATCCACGCCGCTCTACGGCCCATGAAGTTAGAGCTGTTGTTACTTGTCATGCCGTCCTTACGTCGGTGCCACTAGAGTCTAGCCTTTGAATGCATCATATTCGAAAACTCGGATGGGGTCACTATTATGATTCACATCTGACGAACCCGGGATGAGCGTTAGACATGACGCTTCTTCAGGGGCGAAGATGTTTTCCGATTGGCGTCCTCACTGAATATCTGTTGGTGACGCGATTTTGGATTCCCTTGGGAGGATTGTCTTAATTGCATGTCTAAAGCGAAGCGAGTTGGCGTGCTGACCGGCGGCGGAGACGCGCCCGGATTGAATCCGGCAATCAAAGGCCTGGTCTATCGAGGCTCTGAACTTGGCCTGGAGGTTGTCGGTTTATTCGATGGCTGGAGAAGTTTGTTGAATCCTCTGCCCGACGTTTTGCCACTCAACCGCGAAGCGGTGCGTCGTTGGGATCGCGACGGCGGAACAAATCTCGGCTCCTCGCGAACGAATCCGTTTAGGCAGTTAACGGAAGACGGAGAGGCCATGGGATCCGAAATCAATAACCGCCACTGCCGACTTTCCATCATAGACCTTATAACCCAATAAAAACCGGAGCGGATTGCACCCAATCGATTTATTAATCTGGCTTATGTGCTACACGCTTTTTACGACATCTGGCAAAGATGTGATAGTCGGCGGGCTGACAGAACGCAGATCACTCCACTTGCTGGAGGTTCAAGTTGATCCGCACACCGTTGACCAACACAACACTTTGGTTGATCAGGTCCTGGTTCGTAATGTCTGCGTTTGCGAACTTGCGCAAGCCTTTGACCGGACACACGAACTCGAGCGCTTCGGACGAGTGTCCGGTAGGTGAAGTCAAGTCATTGATAATGGTGATGTCGAGGCCACCAAGTTCCGCATCCTCTGGAACGCGTTCAAGGATTGACTTCAGTTGCGGCGCCAGAAAGAGATCAAAACTACGCGCCGCTCGCTTGTAGATCGACGTAGCTTCTTTATCGAACGTATTCGGGTTCCGGAGCGTCAACTGAAGAACTATCTGGTTGCGGAAAACTGCAAACGAGGGCGCCGCATATTGCACGAAGTGATAGTTGGCCAAACCCGCAGCGGCCAGGGTTTCGAGCTGGGACTTGTATTTCGCCTCGAGACGTTCCGCATCGGCCTGAGTACGCACTGGTGCGGCTCTATCTGGTATCTGGACGCTTGTGCTTTCGGAAGTTGCACTCGTGTCCTCTCCAGTTCGCCCGGAATTCGTTGCGGCCGTTGCTGGTCGTTTCACCGATCGTTGAAGTGTTGCAACGTCCAAGGGCTCGCTTCCGGAGAGCGCCAAACCAAATGGCTTTCCGTTAAGAAAAATCTCTGAGCGGTTCAGCAGTTCTTGGCGCTCTGAGTCAGTTGGTGCCTTGGCATAGCGCAAAGCATCGGCCTTACTTAGGACGGCGACCAGGATTTCCTTCCCTTCGTATTCATAATGCGGGGCCTTGCGGCGGACGTGGTAACCGATCTCGAAGCCCACCGCGTCGAAGCTATCAGAGACTTTGAAGTAACCGGGCAGGACCTCCAGGATTTGATAGACAACATCATTGAAGACCCGGCTGCTACGCTGATTGGCCGTCAGACGATCGGCATCGAACGCGGCCGCGTAGTTTCCCGTCACCTTTAAGACGACCTGATCGTGGAAGTTGACAAATTCCAAGCCGCGCCCATCGACGGCGGTTTGCGTTTTATTGTCCAACCCGACATAGCGATTCGGCGAAAAAGGAAAAGCGTATGTCAGCAACGGTATCGTGCGATTAATGGCAATAAGCTTAGTCAGGTGTGCCTGCTCGAGGGCTTTGAGTTGAGGATTGCGAATTTCCGCGGGACTGACCTGCGCAGAGCTCCGTGCGGACCCAAAGAGCAGTAACAGGGTGCAGGTTGCAATGAACGCGGCGGTTGATTTGCTTTTTAATTTCATGACTATTTCTCCGGGTATTGCGACGCGGTCCGAGCGGGAGTTTTATACGGTGGTTCAGCAACCGCCCGAGCATAGTCTATAACCGCTCGGATCTCGTCGTGCGTTAGTGTTTGTCCCCAAGCTGGCATCATGGCCGATTTCCCCATCGCGCTGCCACCGAGCGTGATGGTGTTCTGCATAAACTCATCGCTCAGGGAATTGAATGTTTGACCATCATTGATGAGTGGCGGAGTGGGAGTCAGGTTTGATCGGTTAGAAGGTCCGGCGGGAGTTTCGGCGGCGTGACACCAGACACAGTTGTTATTAAATATGCGCTTGCCCTGGGCTTGCCGGTAACTGAGTGAAATCAGGCGTCGTGCATCATTGGAACTCTGCTCCACGTCGTAGGCGTTCAAGAGCGGAGTAGCCGGCGCAACCGCAGGCTTGTGTTGACACGATAATAGAATAGCGATCGCTGGGATGATTAATAACAGGATAGAGCGTCGCCACTTCATTGTGCTCCTCCTCGTGTCTTAGTCGCGGCCCTGGTTTTAACTTGCGGCGGGGCTTTCTGTTTGAGCGCCAGCACATAAGCTGTCAATGCGTGTACCTCTTGATCGGTAAAGCTGCGACGCGGTTCAATGGTTCCTGGGACCAGCGCCTGAGGATTCTTCAGCCACGCTTCGATCCAGGCGGCATTCAACCAGTTCCCGGCATCGTTGAGGCTCGGCCCCACGTATCCACCCGAAGAACCGATCGTGTGGCAATTGTTGCATTGATACTTCACCTCAAAAAGTTGCTTCCCCATCTCCACCATCTGCGGCGTGAATTGCTTCTGGTCAACGGCGGACAGCTTCACACTCGGGCTCTGCATAACCATTCCTAAGTAATCCGCAATTATGGCTGCCTCCTGGTCCGTCATATTGAATTGCGGCATACGAAAGATGAGCGTTGGGCGCAGAGTCTGAGGGTTCTTCATGAAATCTACCATCCACTGACGTTGTGCTCTGCTGCCTTCAAAAGAAAGATCGGGCGCGAGCGTCCCACCATCACCGTTGAAGCGATGACAGACTGCACACTTGTAACGATCGTAAAGCTCACCGAAGGCTCCGGCCGGACGAAACTCTCCCTGGGATCGCGGCACTATGAGTCGCGCGAGGCTGCTGTTAGCAGGGCTACCTGTCATGCTCAGCAACGCGGTGGTGATCGCGTCTAAGTTTGTTGGAGTCAGACGATATTGCGGCATCCGTGCTGCTGGATTCACCGACAGCGGATCGGTAATCTTCGCTTGAATGTAGGCAATAAGATTCCGCGGAGTATTCGAGTTACCAAATTCAAGTTGTGAAACGTTTTTGCTGCCGAGGCTCGCAAGGTCTGGACCGAAATCCTTTTGTGGGCCAACACCCTGGATCGCGTGGCAACTGGCGCAGCCCTTTTCGAGGAATAGTCGCTGACCAAGCTGGGTCTCATCGCGCGTCGGTTCCTCAAGTGAAGGGACGTTGCTCAAAAGATCCGGGTCAGTCAATTTCGTGTTGATGTATTGCGTTACTTTGTAGAGATCTTCATCCGACCACCCGTACCGCGGCATTAAGGCGTGCGGCAAGTCGCTCTGCGGATTGCGCAACCAGGCGATTAGCCAATCGGGATTAACCTTGCTCCCAACCTTAGTAAGTTCTGGTCCAATATCGCCGCCAATCAATTTTGTTTCTTCGCCGCGCGTAACTAAAAGAGAGTGGCAGGTAGTGCAGAACATTTGGCGAAAACGCATTTCGCCCTGGTCCACCAAGTCGGAGCTCTTTTGCAAGAACGCCACTACGCGAGGGTCGAATTTGTAAGGCTCTGTGGGACGGGCTTTGAGTGTCGTTAGGTAGGCCGACAGCGCTCTGATTTCCTGATCAGTCAAACGGAACTGGGGCATCCGCGGCTCTGCTTCGGTCTCGTAACCGTCGACGACTGTGTTGCCCGAAGCGTCGACAACCGTATGCGGTTCTTTGAGCCACTTATAAATCCATCGGCGATTCAGCTTGTTACCTACATTGCTCAAGTCTGGGCCCAGCATTGCCGGCCGCTCGATGTCTTGCAGATGATGACAGCCAATGCAGTTTAGTTGAGATAGAAGCTCGCGGCCTCGATCGAGCTTCGGCGTTTGTGGCAAGTTCGCACGATGGCACACCCCGCACGAGGCCTGAATAAATTTGATCGGCAACAGTGGCTGCTCCCAGGCCAGGGTTGTTTCGTGGGCTTCTGACATCTCCGTCGCCGGCCCCTGGCCTCGATGACAGATTACACAGCCCCATTTCTTGACATCGTGCGGGACATCTGGATGAGCTCGAAACGGTTGTGGCACGGACGGGTCGCGGAGGCTGGCTTGCGCGATGCCCTGATGGCAGGTAGTGCAACGATCAACCACTCGCATTTCAGGCAGCCATATTTGATCGATGCCGGGATGAAAATCTGCTAACAGGCGTTTACTTTCTGGCCGGGCCTGAGCATAGCTAACATAATCTTTCTCATATCGCTTCCAGGACTGGAAGTAATCCCTAACCGGTGAAACAGCGAGCACTACCACAAAGGCTACGCTTACCAGCGCGAATGTCGCTCGCAGCCGCGTTGAAATCTTTCCCATCTTCTCCGCCGTCATGTCATCTCCACGGCCAGACCCAGGACCAACCTGGACCTCGGAAAAAAGTTCCCACGATCGTCAAGGTCAGCGAGACAGCAATAAACCAGGTCATCACCCACCACGACAAAGGCCGCGTGCGCAGGAATCTGACCAATCTCTGCGGCCTCTCCAATTGGAAGAAAGAAACAACAGTCAACCCAGCGATGGCTACCGTGGGCAGGATCACAGTCCAAGCTCGATAGAGCCCCAGAAAAATAAGCAGCAATGCAACTGACACAATGAAGATCAGCAATCGTCGCGAGCGATCTGCGGCCCAAAGCGGCCCACCTTTAATGTTCACGTTGAAGTATGGAATTACCACCAGAGCAACAACCACCAAGGTGGGAATCACGATGCCCGCCACCAGGGGTGGAAAGTAGTGGAGCAACTCTTGCAGGCCCAGAAAGTACCAGGGAGCTTTGGCGGGATTCGGCGTCACCAGCGGGTTCGCCAACTGTTCAAGCGGCGCATCCCAAACCAGGGAGACAACCACCAGCAGTATTGTCAGAACTTCAAAGGCAATCAGACCACGCAGGATGAGCTGCGGATAAGACATCAATTGCTTCTCTGCCCTCGCCCTGACTTTGGCCGAGGTCTTCGGAGTGATGAAGACAACCCGCTGCGGGGCCTTGAGCGCGTTTGATCCGATTCCCGCCTCGAATTTATTGTTTGTCTCGCTCATCGCTCTCACCAACCGTCAAGCCGCCATCCTTCTGAATGCGCCAGAAGTGAACCGCAATAAACAGAAACGCCACCAACGGAAGAATCACGCAGTGCAGCACATAGAAACGCAGCAGAGCATTCTCGCCTACAAGATTTCCGCCCAGTAACACATAACGCAGTTGCGGACCAGCAAACGGCGCCGAGGCGAGGATGTTGGTGCCTACAGTGATGGCCCAGAAAGCCAACTGGTCCCACGGCAGCAAGTACCCGGTGTAACTCAGGAATAGAGTGAGCAGCAGTAGCACCACGCCGATGGCCCAGTTAAATTCATGTGGCGGCCGGTAGCCTCCACGGTAGAAAACGTGGAACATGTGCCAGAACACTGCAATCACCATGATGTGCGCTGCCACGCGGTGCAGGTTGCGCAGAAAAACGCCATTGGAAACGACAAACCTCAGGTCTTTCATGTCGAGGTACGCCTGTGGGACTGCAGGATGGTAATAGAACATCAGCAAGACGCCTGTTAACGTTAGGACCACAAACAGAAAGAAAGAGATCGAACCCAGGTAATAAGTGGCGCGCACTCGCAGGGATTGTTGTCGAACTTTGACGGGCAGCAGGTGCAGAAAGACATTACCGAAGATCGCCAGACTGCGCGTCCGGTTAGTGCGAGCTGGACCACGGCGAAAAATCGATCTCCAGGCTCGCGTTGCCCGCAAGCGATTCATGGTTTGCTCGAGAGTTGTTGTTGTCATAACTGGCCTTCAAACTCTCAATGCCTGTCCTGCCTTTATGGTTTCCAGCTTGTCCACCAGAAGTTCACCGTCCGGAGTGAGTGTGATAGCGAAGTGTGGCAGCGATCGCGGCGCGGGACCTTCAACCTTAGTGCCGTCGCTTTTGAATTTGCTGCCGTGGCACGGACACGCAATCAAATTCGCCTCGGGCTTCCACTGAGTATTGCAGCCCAAATGAGTGCAGATCGCAGATACCGCATAGAAGCCGTCTCCGGTACGCACGATATAGACCTGCTGGTCCGGCATATAGGTAACGGAATCGAGTGGATATAGATCTGGAGTACCGGCGCGAAAGTTCATGGACGGCTCGAACAAAGCATTTGGCAGAAGGTAGCGATAGGACACAACCACCGCGCCCAACCCAGCAATGCCGAAAGCGCCCCCGGCGATCAAGTTGAAGAAATCACGGCGGCCAATTTCTTCGCGTTCAGATTCCACCGGCGTTCCGGGTATCGCTGTCGACGCAATGTCGCTCATGCTGCCTGCACCTCCAACTCCAAGTGGCTTGGGTCGTGATCGAACACCTGAAACGCTTCCATCGTAATTGTGTGGGCGGGACAGCGCTCTGCGCACAGGCCACAACGAATGCAAATCGTCTCGTCCTTTAGCATCATCGAGCCCTTACTCGCAGGCAGGTCTGCTGCGTTCAGATGTTGCAGAGAAGCTTGATGAGATGGAGCCTCGCTGGCGAGTTGCGCTTTTACGTCTTCCGAAATACTCAATTGGTTGAGCGGTACGAGTCGTAAGCAATTCTCCGGACAAACATCGACGCATCCACCGCACAAAATACATTCCGTGCCCGCCGTCTCATTCCCTTCGAAAATGGTATTGATCCAACATTGCAGGCAGCGTGTGGCCTCTCGCCGTGCCTCCTCTTCGCTGTAGCCTGATTCAACTTCGACCACGCCGGTGCGGCGGTCGATTGGAATTACCGGAACCGCGAGGCGAGAGTACTCATCGTAGGATTCCGCCATCTGGTGATGATCGAGAACTGTGATTTGCACATACCGCGGGCGAGGTTTCCATTCGGCTCCTCGTAGATAGTGATCGATGTTTTCTGCCGCCTTCTTGCCGTCGGCAACCGCACTGATGATAAGACGAGGACCGAAGGCAATATCCCCGGCAGCGAAGATTCCGGGCGCGCTGCTCATCAGCGTGTCCTC
Organism: Pyrinomonadaceae bacterium; assembly: GCA_041492185.1. Lineage (GTDB taxonomy): Bacteria > Acidobacteriota > Blastocatellia > Pyrinomonadales > Pyrinomonadaceae > JAOAPY01. The sequence goes on from JBGPWL010000012.1 coordinate 58,109, forward strand.
ATCTATCCTGATAGTGCCTTGGCGAGTAATCTCGATCTCATCAGCCTGAGTGAGAAAGGAAAGATCGGATGCCTGACCGATGGCTAGAATGACGGTGTCGCAGTCGATCACCGCTTCTGTCCCCTGCGCAAACGTTGGATTGAAACGGTGCTCCGAATCGAAGACCGAGGTGCAACGAATTGTCTCGACGCCGATGACTTTGCCATTTCTGCCGATGAATCTCTGTGGTCCAAGCGAGGGATGCAGCTTTAAACCTTCAAGCTGGCCCTCTTCGATTTCTTCCGCGAAGGCTGGCATTTCTGCGCGCGATTCCAGGCAGATCAGGTGAACTTCGCGCGCGCCCAAGCGCAAGGCAGCGCGCGAAACATCCATCATCTCTTTCATTGCCACCTGCTGAGCGCCGGCACTCAAGCTTTCAGGCAATTCATGGGCGGTATCTTCGAGCACCAGGCGCTGCTGCTCTCGCAGAGCAGAGCGCGCCACGTCAATGGCCACGTTGCCGCCGCCGATCACAACTACCTTTTGACCGATCGAAAAGCGATAGCCGAGATTGACGTTCAAAAGAAAATCTATGCCTTTGATCACGCCATCAAGCTCGTGGCCCGGTACCGTCAGGTCACGGCTCCGATGCAAGCCGAGCGCAAGCAGAACCGCCTTGAATCCCTGGGCACGGAGATCGGTTAAGGAAAAGTCCCGTCCCAGCCGGGCATTCAGCTTCAGCTCGATACCCAGGTCCAGAATTTCGCGAATCTGTGCGTTCAGCACATCGCGCGGTAGACGATATTCAGGAATACCCAGACACAGCATGCCACCCGGAATCGGCGCGGCATCAAAAATCGTCACCGGGTAACCCAGCAAAGCCAGGTCGTGTGCAGCGGCCAGTCCCGCCGGTCCGGAACCAATTATCGCTACCTGGTCCGCACGTGAAACTGAAGGTCTGTCGGGGAATACATCGATGGGGTTACGCGACTCTGGCCCGTAACGCTCCGTGAGAAACCGCTTTAGCGCGCGAATGGAAATAGGCGCATCGAGTTTGCCGCGCCGACAATCGGTCTCGCACGGATGCCCGCAGACCCGACCACAGATAGAAGCCAGCGGGTTGGGCCGGCGGGCATAGCGGTATGCCTCTTCATAACGCCCTTCGGCAATCAAGGCAACATAGCGTCCGGCTTCCGTGTGAACTGGGCATGCTTGCATACACGGGAAGTTAGACTCCAGCCATTCGAGATCAACGAGTTTCGAATGTGATTGACCCACATGCCTCTCGCTTTTCTACGTACGCACAATGCACGCGTAGGGTTACTGGTCCAAACCGCTGAGATTCCCACTTGCTTAACGAGGCACGGTCACCTGGACGGTTGTAATCCCGGCGCCGACATCAACCTGTTGCGATGCGGACCCGCCCCCACCCCAGGTCCTCAGCGTGTAGTGGCCCGCTGGGACGCCTCGGATTACAAAACTTCCGTCTGCTTTGGTTACAGTATGGTAAGGAGTCGGGACAACTATTACGTATCCCGACATTTCAGGATGGACGTTGCACAGCAATGAGATCGCCCCCACGTCGTTAAAGGTGAAAGATTTCGTCTGCCCTTGTGGCCAGGTGCCGAGATTGTGTGCCAGGCCCTTGTTGCCTGCAACGGATGGCCAGAACACGTTGTGGCCGACCGGATCACTATTCAGGAAATCGACCGTGGTTCCCTTCAGCACCACCGTTGTGCGCGGGACAAATTTCATTCCTTTCTGATCGATAGTGACATGCTTTGCGGGCGGGCCAAAATTCTTTCCAGGGATAGTATCGATGTAAACTACGATCCCAGCCGGGCGTGCCGCAGTCACCTTACCTTGAATCTCCTGAGCCATAGTTACGCTTGCTAAGGCCCCCAGGATCACCAGGAATTGAACGACGGATAATACCGAGATTAGCGGTTTATGGAGTGACGATTTCATCGCGATAATTCTCCTCTCAGGAAAGCAGACGTTTATTTTCCGGGGACCAACGCTGATCACAAATCAGAAGACGTAGTCGATCCCTATTACAAAACCGTTGGCCCGAAAGAATCGTCCCTCCGTGCCAGAAGGTTGTTGCCAGCGGTACTGGTACTCGAACACGGTTTTAATATTGCCGCGGACGAAGATCTGGATGCCCGGTGAAAAACGGTTGCGCGTATTGTGGCGAGAAGCGCCGTTTAAGAAATCTGTTGGTGAGTTCACGACATCGTATCTCATCACACCGATTACCCACGGATAAAACCAGTATTGCGCTTGAGCGAACCCTCCGGTGAATGTCACTGGGGCCGCTTTTTCCACAACGCCGGTCTCCTCGTTCGGAATCAGATTTTGGTCGCGCCCGTGCATGCCGAGTCCGTACACTTCAAACTTGCGATACTTGAAACGGAAATCGCCTCCCCAGCGGTAGAAGGGCTCTCGGATTGTCCCAAATTCCGGAAAGAGCGTGCGGTCGAGATTAAGTTCGTTACGACCGTAGTAGTAAAAGGCTCCCAGGCGAAGCGACGTATGGTCGCGCGGGCCCGTAGCGCTCGCGGCCTGAACTTCTTTGCGGATCTTCGGGTCGCGCTCCAAATTGAACCGCTGCGACACTCGCACGTAGACGTCCTTTGAGTTGCGCAGCGTCGGGGTATCGTTCGTGCCGTTGACCAGGGCCACGGACCAACTGAAATTTCCGTCGTTAGGATAGCCTCCAATCTCAATGCCGCGCTGTGGCGCGCTGAACATAAACGGATTGTTGGTCGTGCCCAGCCCACCGGCAACGCTGGCCTGATCGTAGATGTCGTAGCTCGTGGGATTTATGCTGCGCGCTTGTGTAAAGGGCAGATCCAATTCGAACTGTCCGACGCGAAGGTTCAGAGCATCCTTGGGCAAGCCGAAGTAGTGACCCAGATCGTTCACCTTTAGATAACCATCGCCCAATCCGCCGTCGGCTCCTGACCCGCCTACGGAGATGTCGTCATCTATCCAGAAGGAGAGATTCTTTCCGAAGTTGCCGGCGCCAATGATAGTGAACGTGTCGGGTGTGAACAGATCTGTTCGCGGAACAACACCTGCCGACAACGGTCGTCTGTTGTTATAGGAGGCGAATCCCACAAACCGGAAGGATATGGGAATCGTTCCCGGGATTTCGCCCGGGTAAATGACCTTGGGAAAAACTTCCTTCTGGGCCTCGGCTCCCAACAGCACGGGAGGCTCCTTTACAAACGTCTCGTCATCCTTTGGAAACTTGAAGCCGCTCTTCTTGAACGCCTCCCCAAAGTCATTGAGCTCGGGAACGTTGCTATGACAAGTTGAACACGCAGTTTGATACTTGCGAGCAAATGCCGGAATAGCAACCGCCCTTGGCGCCGGCTTCAACAATACGAACAGAAACAACGGAGTACCCGCGACGACGAGCGCCTTAACCCAACCGAAGCTTAGTCGACCTCGTTCATGAAACATCTGAGAAGCCTCCTTTCGCGACTCTACCGACTGGAGGGCCCCCGACGCGTTCACTGGCCCCAGTCGGAATCAGTAATCCGGATCCAGTTCGCTGACTGGCTGCTCGATGCCTATCAAGTTCCGGGCCAATGGGAAGGTGACGCCTGCCGGACGCCGTAAATCTCAAAACATCAGGGAGTTAGGAACGATGACTCTTAATAGGGAGAGCGTTTGAAGTGCGCGATCTGTTTACCCAGGTACACAGTGAGATTTTGAGTAAACCGATTCGCTCGGAATCGCTGAGGTTCTTAGTGTGCGCAAAGTAAACAATGGCAACAGGCTCAAAGAAAATGGCCTAGAATCAAGGGTGAATCTCTTCGCAAGCCGATAGTGATTTGTTTACTCAGGTATAGAAACGACGTGCTGAGGCCAATAGATCTCTTAGAGAATCCAAGAGAATGCAGGTGTGCGCAAAGTGAGAAGGTGGGATACCGCGTTCGACTTAACGAAACTGGCCCAGATCGAAGCTGAATCTCTTGGCGAGACGATAGACGGTCTTGCGAGAGAGTTTGGCCTCGGCCGCAACCTTAGAAATGTTGCCGTGGTGTCTTTTCAGCAAGTTTTCCAGAAAGGGCCTCTCGACGGTTTCAGCCTCTTTATCACGGACCTCAAGAAAGGACACCTCCGCGCGAGAGCCAGTCTGGAAGTATTCCGGGAGATCGCAAAGCTCAATAGATTTGCCCTCCGCCATCAGGACAGTATGTTGAATGACATTCTGAAGCTCTCGAACGTTCCCCGGCCACTCATGGCCCGCGAACAGCTTCCTCACCTCAGCACAAACTTCCGGCGGTGCGAGTTGATACTCCTGGCAGTAGTGACTCAAAAAGTGGTCGGCCAGGATTGGAATGTCATCCTGGCGATCCCGGAGTGGCGGCAACTTCACGGTTACCGCACTCAACCGGTAGTATAATTCCTGGCGAAATTTCTTAGCCACAATCTCATTTCGCAGATCGCGGCTCGTAGCCGAGATCACTCGGATGTCCACCAGGATCTGCCGCTCGCTTCCCAGCCTTCGGAATTCGCGCTCCTGCAACGTCCGCAGAAGCTTGGCCTGGAGCGCATAGGACAGTTCGCCGATCTCGTCCAGGAACAGCGTTCCGGTATGAGCCAACTCCAACTGTCCACGTTTAAGCCGATCAGCGCCGGTGAATGCCCCTTTTTCGTACCCGAAGAGTTCACTCTCCAGCAAGTTCTCAGGCAAGGCCGCACAGTCGATGGCCAAAAATGGCTTATCTCGGCGAAAACTGTGCGCGTGAATGGTTCGCGCAACCAAGTCTTTGCCGGTGCCGGTCTCTCCCTGGATCAAAATATTCGCATTGGTACGGACGACTTTTTGGAGCGTACCGAATAGTTTTTGCATTGCTTCACTCGTGCCCAGGATCTTGTCAAACCCAAGGTCGTTAGTTAGCTGTCCGTGCAGATTGAAGGTTTCTTCCAGCAGTTGTTTTTGTCGCAAGCTTTGCGCGACCGCAGTCAGAAGCTGATCGGCAGTAAAGGGTTTGGCCAGGTAGTCAAAGACACCGCGCTTGATGGCCTCGACGGCGGTTTGAATCGTCGCGTAGGCGGTGAACATAAGGATCATCAGCGTGGGATCGACTTGCCGCGCCAAAGTTACCGTTTCCAGGCCGCTCAGGCCGGGCATGAGCATGTCCACCAGGAACAGCTCATAGTGTGTGGATTTCAGCAGGTTCAACGCAGAGTCTCCATCAGGCGCCGTCGTGACTTCATAACCGGCATGCTCGAGGATTTTTCGGCACGTGCGCAGGATGGCCTGGTCGTCGTCTGCCACTAGAATTCGTGTCGCGCGCATTTCAACCTTCTGTCGGTAAGACAATTGCGAACTTGGTACCTCGGCCAAGTTGACTCTCTATCGTAATCGTTCCTTGATGCTCTTTGATGATGCCATGCACGATCGAGAGCCCGAGTCCCGTCCCTTTGCCCACCTCTTTAGTGGTGAAAAACGGATCGAAGACTCGATCCAGGTGTTCTTTCTGAATACCCGCGCCAGTGTCGGCAATCTCCAGTCGGATACTCTTGCGCATTTGGTCTTCCCAGACGACACCTAAGCTCAATACCCCGCCCTTCGGCATCGCATCGATGGCATTGCGATAGAGATTTTCCAGCGCCCGGACCAGACTATCTTCATCGCCCCGGACACGTATTATCTCTCGCGGCAGGTTCTTTTGCACCGAGATCCGATTTGCTGTCAACAAATCATCAACTAATCGCAGACTAAGATTAATAACGCGATCAAGTGGTACCGCCTTCATCTCCAATATCTGTGGACGAGAGAACTCGAGCAACGAGTTAGTGATTCGGGCGATACGATGGGCCTGAGTCATCACTTCTTTCAAGTCTTCCTGGTCAACCGCGACCGGCTCTCCGCCGTTTTGCGAAGCCCAAAAGCTCGACAAGCTAAGGATTGTGGTCGCTGGGTTATTGATCTCGTGGGCCACACCCGCAGCCAATTCTCCGATCGCGGCAAGCTTCGACGATTGAGAGAGCTGCTTCTCAGCCTTCTCGATCTCTCCAGCTTGCCCTCGAATCTTCGCGCTCGCGCCCCGCACCACAAATCCAATCATCAAGGTAGAAAGAGCAACCATTACGGTAAAGAGCGAAAAGATGAGAACGATCCGTCGGCGTATGTGCTGGTCAAGGAACTCCCGGGTGCCGTAAAACGCAACTTCCCCGGTCGAAGTTGTTCTCAGAGGAAGCGCATGAATGAGGAAGTACTCCTCAGGATCGAGTCGGACTAACGGTGAGGCCGACTGAAGACTGCTCAGCGCGGACACTTCTCGGTTGTCTGCAATTTGTAAGGTGGCGACCTGGTTATCGGCGGCAATGCGAACGATTTTCAATTCAGGCAGATTGTCGAATTCACGGATTGCGTTTTGAAGATCCGCTTGAGCCACAATCGCAGACAGAGGTTCGTTTTGTTGTCTATGGTTGTCTACATGTTCGCGCATAAGCTCCGCCAGCTGATCGGCGCGACCACGAATACTCGCGAAGTAGTCCGCCTTTTCGCTCTGGGTGATCACTAGCAGCATAAGACTGGCCAGCAGGATAAACGTGACCTGTAGCCGCACAAATACCTTGTCGAACAAATCCCGGCTAGTTTCACCAATCGCCAAGGCCCAAGTAAATAGGGAGAATGACCACGCAAACTGTTCCAGGTTCCAGAAGATGAGTGACGTCTTATCCCCCCAATTCAACGACGAGACAAAGTGAAGCGAGGCCGCCACACAAACTAGCGCCAGCGCGCCTGCTGCGTAGCGCCGGCCGCCAAGCGGGGTACGATAAATGTGAACAAGAGTGAAACCTATTAGAATTATGTTCGCCAAATCCAAAAACATCATGAATTTCGGAGCGAGATTGCCGAGCCACCCGGGCAGAATCAGCAAAGGAGAAAGTGAGAACAGAAAGAAGAGAGCCAATTGACTCGCTATCAGTGCTCTTGACTGGCGAAGCCTTGGAGATTGATAGGCGCTGGCCGCCAACAGTAGCCACGCACCGGCCTGGAATACGTGAAACACTGCTTCGAAGGATGCTATTGGTAAGCGATACCGAAAGAAGATGAAGGCACCGGAAAGAAGCGCCTTAGTGATGAAAGATGCGCCTAGCGAGGAAAACGCAAGAAGCAGAAGTAGTTGACTTAGGACTGGAATCGTCTTTGTCTGCGCCCGCCATGCCCTGAGGATTACCAGGACAATAATCCCGCACAAGAGCACATCGAACAGATTGAATATGAATCTGTTTTCGAACGTTCGCGAGAATAGTTCTAACTTTTGTAGGGACTCCATATGATGTTGCCCCGTCTTCCAAAGAAAGCCCTCTCGTGAAAAGCTCACCTGCACAAGATGGGAGCGGTTCGCCGCGCTTGTCGATGGCTAAGTGATGCGCAAAGGAATTGATCGTTTGAAGGGCCGAATCGTGTCGCAGCACCGACGCTGACCATGAAAACCAAAGACACAGAATGCTGGCGCAGCTTACTTCGTCTTTCTGAGCGAAGCACCCACTATGCCGAGCGTGAAATGCTGAGAAATATTTGGAGAAAATCGGGTCGTTCGTCCACGAATAAATCTCAGGAATCTGGACTTCGATTACAATCGTGGTGTTTCCCCAAAATGCCATTGACTGTTACCTGACACACGGTCCGTAAGCGCTCGTAGCGGAATTCTACGCATTTCTTCGCTATATTCCGCAATGTGGCTGCCGCTGACGATTAAGGAAGATCGGCTAAAGAAGATCGGCATGTTGCGCCGTCAGAATGCTTGACCTAACCCGCGGTCGTTTAGCAACGGTGGACCGGACGCAAACGTGTGTCTCAAATCAGGAAGGGTTAAGTCCTCGATACCGGCATCCCGGCATGCCGCAGAGCAATCTAACCCATGTTCATTCTTGGTTGTCCTTGCTGGTTCGGTTAGTCCGCTCCCAATCCTCAAACGTAAATTTATTTGAGCAAAGAATAAGTGTACTTGACCGTGAATCTTTGCTCGCGAGTTAAGACAGGAACAATCATCGAGTCTCTAATCGACCGTTTCAGTGCTCGAGGACATGACGCCGTCCCAACGATTCATTACCTCAAGGTGAATGTCGAATTGATCGAGAATGCGCATCGTGGTGTGATTGATCAGGTCATCCAAGTTTTGCGGATGGTTATAAAAGGCCGGCACCGGAGGCAGAATGATTACGCCCATGCGCGACAGCTTCAACATGTTTTCGAGATGAATTTCGTGCAGCGGCGACTCGCGCACCACCAGCACCAGCTTGCGGCGCTCTTTCAGAATCACGTCGGCTGCGCGATGAATGAGATTGTCCGCCAAACCGTGCGCAATCGCCGCCAGCGTCCGCATGCTGCAAGGGACGACGACCATTCCGAGCGTGATGAACGAGCCGCTGGAAATCGCCGCGCCCTGATCGCCCAAGGGATAATGGTGCGTTGCCATACGTTGCACCTGCTCGATCCCATATTCAGTTTCATGCATGAGCGTGCGCGCGCCCCACTTGCTCATCACCAGATGAGTCTCGACGCCTGAGCCGTGCAGCATTTGCAACAGGCGTACGCCGAAAACCGTGCCGGTCGCGCCCGTGATGCCGACGATCAGTCTGGTTGGTCTGGTGTCGTTCATCTATTCAAATCCCTCAACTTCGTCTTCCTCTCTAAACCTCTGTCCTCTGTGTCCTCTGTGGTTAATCCATCGTCGCAAAATTTCACGGCGACTTGTAAACCACACCACCCTTCATCACGAAACGCACGCGGCGCAGTGCTGAGACATCGTGAGTCGGATCACCTTCGACCGCGATGAGATCAGCGAAGAGTCCGGCCTTCACTTCTCCGACCTTGTCCGCCATGTGCAGCACGCGCGCGTCGACCGACGTCCCTGATCGCAGCGCATCGATCAGCGGCATCCCGAAGTTCACCATCGTCTCGATCTCTCTCGCGTTATCGCCGTGCGCGAAGACACCGACGTCGCTGCCGCTCGCGATCGTCACTCCGGCTTCGAGCGCTTGTTTGAAGACGGCCTTCTTGCGTTCAGCATTCGCGCCGGCGATCGCCAGCGTCGGACACAGAGCGGTTCCGTGCTCTTTCATCAATCGAAAGATTTCCGGCGTGCCACCGTCGCCATGCTCTATGGTCTCGACGCCCGCGAGTATTGCGCGGCGCATGCCTTCCGTCGTGGTTGCGTGTGCTGACACGGGAATGCCTGCGCTGCGCGCAGTCTCGACGATAAGCTTCAACTCTTCGAGCGAAAAAGTCGGATGCGCTGCGCCTGCCGTACCCCAGCGATAATCGGCGTAGACTTTGATCCAGTCCGCGCCGTGACCTATCTGATCGCGCACCACGCGGGTCAGGCTATCAATGCCATCCGCTTCTTCAGCACCCTGCGGCACGCGCCATTCCGCCGCATAACCCTTCGGACCATAGCTGCCGGTCGCCACGATCGCGCGCGTTACGACGATCATGCGCGGACCGGGAATGATCCCCTGCTGCACTGCTTGCTTCAATCCAACGTCGGCATAACCCGCGCCTTCCGTTCCGAGATCGCGAATCGTCGTGAACCCGGCAAGCAAAGTATTGCGCAGATGATTCGTCGCGCGCGCCACTCGCAGACTCAGCGACTCGTGCGCCACTTGATCGTTCCACGAAGTCTCGCTGTAGGGATGCAGCAGTACATGCGAGTGTGCTTCAATGAGTCCCGGCATCAACGTCAGCCCCGGCAACTCGATCACCTTTGCATCCGCCGGAGTCTTGACTTCGCTCGCCGGTCCCACCGCTTCAATCTTCTCGCCGCGCACCAGCACCACCCAGCCTTCATGCAACTGCGCCGCTTCGCCATCGAAGACATGCGCCGGCTTGAGCAGATAGACAGTGTCGGGCGGCTTGGGTGTGCTGGACTGGGTTTTGGCGAATGGAGTCATCTGAGCTATGGGGTAGGCAGTCATTAAGCACACGAGAACCAGAAGCGTAAAGCGCATATCGTAACCCTCGCAAATCGAGCCCTGAAGTTTCCAACTCTCCAAAGTCGGATCGTTTGTATTCCGGTCGCGACCAATCGTTGAGTTCTGACTTAGCCATCGCTGTCGCCATTACCTGAGACACCGAGGGCAACTCCCTCGAGATACAGAGTCTCAGGGCTGATGTCTTGTTCATGAGGCCATTGAACTGTGCCGAAGGCGAGATTTACCTGTTTGAAATAATTCAGATCCTTCAGTTCGCGGAAGATTTCGAATTCCAGATAGGGCTTGGCATCGAACCGCTTGACGCTGCCGTCTTTGAACCTCAGGTCCAGGGAAAAATCATCGTTGGCCTTCACGGCCGTAACCTTGTTCATCCGACGACAAGTATATCAATGGCTTTCCCATAGTCCAACGCTCCGCCTTCTGATAGAATCCGGCTTCGCAAAAACTAGAAAACAATTGCAGGAGGTTCGGCATGCGAAAGAGAACATTCGCGTTTGCAGTCGCCCTGGTAATCACCGCGTCGTCAGTACTTTTTGGACAGACGAGCCAGCAGACCGCGCCGGTTTACCTGACGCCGCCGAAAGAAATCGTTGCGGCGTTCGAGGCGCAGCCGCTGCCGACTGCGATTCTTAGCCCTTCGAAGCAGGTCATGGCGCTGGTCTATCGCCGGGCGTATCCGACCATTGCCGAACTCGCGCAGCCAATACTCCGACTGGCGGGCGCCCGCGTGAATCCAAAGACCAATGGCCCGCAGCGAACGGCTAACATCTTCGCTATCACGCTGAAGAAAATTTCGGATGGCAGCGAAGTGAAAGTAACTGTGCCGCCGCAAGCGAATCTCTCGAACCCTCGCTTTTCGCCCGACGGCTCACATCTTTCGTTCATGAATACAAAAGAGAACGGCATCGAGTTGTGGGTGGCCGACACCGCGACGGGCCGCGCCAGGATCGTGAGCGGCGGCGATCGACTTAATGCTACGACCGGCGACCCCTGCGACTGGTTGCACGACAACAAGACGCTCATATGCGAACTCGTGCCCGCCGGTCGTGGTCCAGCACCCGCGGAACCGACCGTGCCGACGGGACCAAACATCATTGAGAATTACGGCAAGCCGGCGCCGGCGGCGACGTATGAAGACATGATCAAGACAACGCACGACGAAGCGGTGTTCGAATATTATTTCACGAGTCAACTTGCAGCGATTGAGACTGCATCGGGACGCAAGACACTGATTGGGCGTCCGGCGATCTTCGAGAGTGTCACGCCATCGCCGAGCGGTGAATACATCCTCGTGGCAAAGATCAAGCGCCCGTTCTCGCACTTGATTCCCATGGGCGGATTTCCCGAAGACGTTGAGGTGTGGGCGCGCAATGGCCAGGTCGCAAAGAAGATCGCCGATGTGCCTTCACGCGAAGGCGTGCCGCTCACTGGCGTGCAAACGGGCCCGCGCTTCATTCACTGGCGACAGGATCAACCCGCAACTGTTATCTGGGTCGAAGCGCTCGACGGCGGCGATCTGAAGAACAAAGTTCCTTTTCGCGACAAGGTGATGTCACTGACAGCGCCCTTCGATAGCGCGCCCACCGAAATAGCGAAAACAGAATGGCGCTTTGGCGGCATTATCTCTACTGAAAAAGGCATTGCCCTTTTGACCGAAGCTGATCGCGCGACGCGTCACGTACGGACCTGGATTCTCGAGGCGGGCGCGCAACCGCGGAAGCTTTGGGATCGACGGCAGGATGCTGCTTATGAAAATCCGGGCGCGCCGGTTACGCGTCGCGACAGTGGTGCTGGCGGCTTTGGTGGCGGCGGAGGTTTTGGTGGCGGAGGCGTTGGGCCGATCATTCAGAACGGTGACGACATTTTCTTGACCGGCCAGGGTGCTTCGCCTGAAGGTGATCGCCCGTTCCTTGATCGTCTGAATCTAAAAACGCTCGCGAGCGATCGTCTTTTTCGAAGTGATGCGAAATCGTATGAGACAGTCATTGCGCCGCTCGATGACGATGCCAGGACTGTTCTGACGCGCTACGAAACGCCATCCGATCCGCCAAACTATTATGTTCGCGATCTCAATAGCAATTCACGACGCGCTGTCACCGAATTCAAGGATCCACAGCCGCAACTTCGCGGCGTGCAACATCAGTTCGTAACCTATCAACGCAAGGACGGCGTGAAATTATCCGCGACGCTATATCTTCCGCCTGGCTACAAACCGGGCACGCGCCTGCCGGTGATCATGTGGGCTTATCCACGCGAGTTCGGCGATCCGGATTCGGCCAGCCAGATCACCGGCTCGCCAAATCGCTTCACGACGGTAAGCGGCTACTCGCATCTGTTTCTGTTGCTGTCCGGCTACGCGATCTTCGACAATCCGACGATGCCGATCATTGGACCGGGCGAAACCGCCAACGATCATTACGTCGAGCAACTGGTGGCCAGCGCCGAAGCCGCGATCGATAAAGTCGTCGAGATGGGCGTGGGTGATCGTGATCGCATCGGTGTTGGCGGACACAGCTACGGCGCGTTCATGACGGCGAATTTATTGGCCCATTCACGATTGTTCCGAGCGGGCTTCTCGGAGAGCGGCGCCTACAATCGTTCGCTGACGCCGTTTGGTTTTCAGAGCGAGCGACGGACTTTCTGGGAAGTGCCTGATCTCTACGCGAAGATGTCGCCGTTCTGGTTTGCACACCAGGTGAAAGATCCGATCCTGCTGATGCACGGTGAAGCAGACGACAACTCGGGAACGTTTCCGATTCAGTCGGAGCGATTCTACATGGCGCTCAAGGGACACGGAGCGACCGTGCGATACGTGACGTTGCCGTTCGAGGCGCATGGATACGCCGGACGCGAGACGCTGCTGCATATTCTCGCAGAGCGAATCAACTGGTTCGACAAATACGTGAAGAACGCTGAGCCCCGCCCCACTCAGACCACGGCGACGAAGTAACAATTTGGAGTGCGCCGGCAGAGCGAAGTGGCGACGGCGCTTTGGATCTATGAGGCGCATATCCAAAGCGGTGTCGCGCTTACGCTTGCCACCGCACTCCATATCTACGGCTGCGGCGCGGGACCGGCGACTTTATCAACTTCAACTCTAATCGCGGCCAGCTCCTTCAAGAGATCGTTGTAACGTTCGTAGGCGCTCGCGCCAACTTTCTGATCTGCTTGTCCGATCTCGCGCGCGATGTTCGCGAACTGCTCGATGAGCATGTTGGCTGGATAAGGCCCGGGCCGGTTTACGATCTTGTAATAGAGCGCTTCAAGTTGTGACTTATCACCGGTGGCGCGATCCATCGCCTGCTTCACGCGATCACCCAACCGTCGCGCTTCGGCGAGCGAGTCGCGTACTTGCAACGCGAATCGTGTCTGCTCGACGAGATCGGCTACGGTGAGGCCATCGTTCGCGTAACGCGGATCGACTCGTACAATGATCGGCTCGGTCTTCGTCGCTCCGCCGGCGGTGAGCCGCGCTGAATAAGTACCCGGAGCAACGAGCGGCCCCGCGCCACTGAAACCTCCTTCTTCGCCAGCGCCGCCACTTGCCGTTCCTCCCTGGTATCGAAGGTCCCAGACAAAACGATTGAAGCCCGGCTTTTTTGGCAGCGTCGTTGGCAGTGCGCGACCACGAGCGCCCGCGCCACCACCACCTTGCGCGGGTCGCGCGCGTCCACCCTCGCTCGAGTAACTCCGAACAACTTTGCCGTTGTTATCGAGGATGTCGAGTTTGACCTCGCCCGATGGATTGGTCAGAAGGTAATCGATGCGCGAGCCGACGGGCGGGTACTCTGGCCGGTCGGGACGACCCTGAACGGCAGCGTAGTGAGTGCGATAGGTTGGCGCCGGCGTGAACAAAAATACGCCGCCCGAATTATCGGAAGGTGTGATCCTCATCTTTTCCGGCAACGGTGAATTTATCAAACGGCCTCGCGGCGGAATTGAAGGTGTAGCCGGTCTCATCACGCTCGCCGCGAGCTGCCGGAGCGGCGCAATGTCATCCATGATCCAAAACGCGCGACCCATCGTCGAAATAACAAGATCATCGTTCTTGACGACGATGTCGGTGACGGCGGTTGCCGGCAGGTTTTGCTGCAACGACTGCCAGTGTTGCCCTTGATCGAACGAAACGAACGCGCCGTACCAGGTGCCGGCGTAGAGCAATCCTTCCTGTTGCGGATCTTCGCGCACGACATGCATCGGGTGATCGTCAGGGATGCCGTTCTTCCCATCAGTCAGCAACGTCCAGTGTTCGCCGTAATCATTGGTCATGTAGAGATACGGTTTGAAATCGCCGAAGTAGATGCGATAGGCGCAAACATATGCCGAGCCCTTGCGATGCGGCGAGTCTTCGATTGTGTGCACGCGTCCGCCGGGCGGCAGGTCTTTGGGCGTGACGTTCTTCCAGTTCTTGCCGCCATCGCGAGTCAGCCAGACCGGACCGTCGTTCGACCCCGTCCAGATAACGCCCGGCTCGCTGCGTGACGCACGAATCGCATAGAGCGCCGCGTAAACTTCTTCGCCGGTAACGTCGCGCGTGATCGGTTCGCCGCCGTGCATCTGCGCGTCTGGGCCATTGGCCGTCAAGTCAGGACTGATCCTGCTCCAGTGAACCCCGCCGTCGGTCGTTTTATGCAGATACTGCGAACCGTGATAGACGATCTTCGGATTGAAAGGATCGATCTCGAGCGGCGCCTGCCGCACAAAGCGATACGTCATATCTTTCGGATCCAGGCCGTAGCGCTGTTCCGGAGAAATCCAGTAGTGCTGTTCCTGACCCGTATCGACGTTGTAGCGACCGAACTCGCCTTTGCAATCGCCGTAAATAATTTTGCCGTCCGGAGTCGCGCGAATCTGACCGGTCTCGCACCCCGAGGCGTGAATCCAGACCTGCGTCGGATCGTCAAGACCCCAGGCAAACGGCGGCACGTTGTAAACCGCGACCGTTGAGTTGTCCTGTTGCGGACCGAAGAGGCGATACGGAAACTCGTTATCGACATCGACCATGTAAAATTCGCCCGTCGGCTGATTGAAGATCGACGACCAGCTTCGCCCGCCATCCTGCGTAATGTTTGCCCCGCCGTCGTTGCTCTCGATGAAGATCTTCGGGTTGTCCGGATTGATCCAAACGGAATGATTGTCGCCGTGCGGCGTGCTCACAGGACTAAAGGTCTTGCCGCCGTCGGTCGAATGATGAAACCCAAGTTCGGTGACCCAGACGTCGTTCTCGTCTTTCGGATTGACGAACATTTTGTTGAAATAAAACGGGCGCGCCCGCAATCGTTGCTCATTGTTGACAAGCTTCCACGTCGCGCCTCGATCGTCGGAGCGATAAAGACCGCCTTCCTTTTCAGGCGCTTCCAACATTGCGTAAACGATCTTCGGATTCGACTGGGCGACGTCCAGCCAAACTTTGCCTATGAGGTTCTGCGGCAGGCCGCTGGTCAAATGCGTCCAGTGATCGCCGCCGTCAGTAGTTTTGTACGCACCGCCTTCGCCGGCCGGGCCGCCACTGATGATCGTCCACGGCCTGCGCTGTGCTCGCCACGCGCCGGCATAAATCTCATCAGGATTGGACCAATTGATCGCAATTGAGACGGCGCCGGTTTCATTGTTGATGGAGAGCACATGTTGCCAGGTCTTGCCGCCGTCTTTGGTGCGATACACGCCGCGCTCCGCTCCCGAAGCAAACGGATTGCCGACAACGGCAGCGTAGGCGACGTCTGCATTCTTCGGATCGATCTTGATCTGTCCAATCTGTCCGGCGTCTTTCAATCCCACAAATTGCCACGTCTTGCCGGCGTCGGTAGATTTGTAAACGCCGCGTCCGAGAATCACATTTGAACGGATCGCCTCGCTGCCGGTGCCGACGTAGACGACATTCGGGTTTGAATCCGCAACGTCGATGGCACCGATCGATCCGGTTGGAATTTGACCGTCACTCACGGGCACCCAGGTGATGCCGTAGTTCTCAGTCTTCCATACGCCGCCACCAGTTGCGCCCATGTAAAAAACATTAGGCTGCGTGCGCACCCCCGCAACCGCCGTCGAGCGCCCACCACGATGCGGCCCAACCGAGCGCCACCTCAAATCTTGATAGAGGTTGGGTTCGATAACGACGTTTGGATCGGTCTGAGTCGCGAACTTTGCATTCGTGGAGACAGAGCTGATTCTGATCAAGACAACGATGACAAGCGCAAGGAGGGCGAACCTGGTTTTCATGGAATCACCAAAGTGAATCGCTATTTCAGCCGCGTCAAAGACAGATCGGTCAATGTCGACGGCTGCTTAGTCGAAATTAGTTGGAGCGGGCGAGAGTATAACAGGGCAGGCTAGACGCTCGCGAGTTTGTGGCCTGTGCTGTTATACTCCGGTCTACCTTCGCGAAACTTCGAAAAGAATCCTTTGTTGGGCGCGTAATGAGTCCACGAGGATCAAAGCAAGAGAAAAAGTTATGCCCATCTTTCACTGTTTGGAGACAAATATCCATGACTACAAAAAAGACTGCCGCCAAGGCTCCGAAAAAGTCTGGCAAGCTATCCGCAAAGCCTTCACTTACGTCGAGCAATGTCAATCAACTGATTCGACCTCTGCTGGGCCAGAAGGGGCCCGCCGGGCGAGCCGCAAAGCTGGGTAAGGATTGGAGAGCTTTCATCGCGAGCGAGTTGAGCCTGAGCAAAGCGCAGACGGATAATCTGCAAAACATTCCGGCGGAGGAAGTAGAGAAGGTCCAGCGAGCCCTTCGTGAAGCGATCAAACATGGCGGTGAGTTCAGTCTCAGCCTCGGCTCGGAGAGCGCTCGCAAAGGCGCTGCCGGAGAATTGACAATAAAGGGAGCCGCCGCCGCCGGCAAAACCGCGCGAAGTTTCACTATCCCGCTTGTGAAGTGCACGTTCGATGCTAATTGTAGAAATTGGAAGTGCAAGTTTGGATTAGATCCTCGATAACCTGGCGTATTTTTTCTATCAACGAGAGCCGTCTGCAAGCTCGTCGCCATGAACAAAGGGACCGGATCGGACTCCGCGGCCTTGAGTTGCTCCTCACCTTACTAAGAGCGCCTTTCAGTGTCGGTCTCTGTTAGGTGGTGCCGAAAACCTGTCTGAGCGCTCTGGTCAAACTTGATTCTTGCCACAGCGGTCGCGAGCGCCCGGGCTGCACTGTTATACTCACGCTGGCCTCGCCAGCATTCGAAAAGAATCTTACGTCTAAGATCGCTCGAAACCAACCTCTCTTGGAGGGAACCATGAAAACAAAAGTGTTCGTCAGTTGGTCGGGCCAAAGAAGTCGCAGATTGGCGCAAGAAATCACTCGCTGGCTACCCCGCGTGATACAGGGGGTCGTACCGTGGATGTCAGCGAAAGATTTGGCGAAGGGTGAAAGATGGAGTGAGCAAATTGGAAAGCAACTCTCAGAACACGATGCTGGTATTATCTGTGTTACACCCGAGAACACTTCTGCTAGTTGGCTACTATTCGAATCCGGAGCTCTATCCAAGACTTTGGGACATTCCAAAGTGTGTCCCGTGCTTCTAGGGATACGTCC
>JBGPWL010000084.1:0-20541 GCA_041492185.1 Pyrinomonadaceae bacterium
AAGAAAAAGAAAGTTGACCCAAATCAAGTCCGTGAAACGGACGACTGAATTCAGCCGTCCGTTTCACAGACTCTTTGTTATCACAAGCCCAACTTCCCAGCAGATCCAAATATAAATCGCCGCTATGACCTCGCAGCTATAGCGAAAGACAGCTGCTGCCTCTGAAATGATCGCTCATCTTCGGTTTGCCATTTATAGCTTAAAGCCTCCTGGGCCACTCGGACACCAGTATCAAAGGGTTCCCTAATTAGCTTAGTCAGATTGGCGGCTACTTTGTCCTGAATCCTCAAGAGGGACTTGAGTAATGAGCCCGAAATGGTTCCTAGGAACGCGCCGACCAAATCGGCGCTTACATCTTGAAGGATTATGGAAACTTGATCTTTTAATGCTTCTTGAGTCACAGCCTTGGCGTAAGAGGTGATGGCCTCTTTCATTGCGTCGCGGACTGCCTCCTGGATTCCAACTTGTTCGAGGAGTGTCTTATCCGACATAACGCAAAACCTCACTTCCAAGACCATGTTGACTGTAAGGCCAGCCAACTCTCCGGGGAGCGGCCGAGAGCTTTGGAAAGGCGCAGCGCCATCTCGGGGCTTATGCTGCTCGCGCCGGTAAGGATGCGATGCAACGTTGAGGCGTGGACGGCGAGCTTGGCGGCCAACTCGCGAGCGCTAAGGTTGTTGGGCTTCAGGTAAACCTCAGTGATGAACTCACCGGGATGTGGCGGATTGTGCATAGCCATTAGTGGTAATCCTCATAATCCAGGACGTGAGCCTGCCCATCTTCGCACTCAAAGGTTAAGTGCCACGAATTATTTCACCTCATCGTTTGAATGGCTATTTGTCCCGACGGCACTCGCAACGTTCGCCGCTGCTCGACATCGTAGAGAACAGCCACGCCATTGGCCTCACCCAGATACATGAGCTTACGTTGGGGGGTCACTGCCGGCGGGCACGAATGCGGGTCGCCGAGCCAGTAGACGGCCGCCGGATCACCTCGCCATAGGTCCACTGGCCAATCGGTTTTTACCTTCCTCCCACCTTCGACTTCAATCGCGTCCTGGCGAGCCCAGAATGGCAGTATCCCGAACAACACAGCAACGATTGTCGCAAGAGTCAGGAACACAAAGGTTCGTTTCTTGATCAGGGGCGCACTTGGCTTTATTTCAACCTGCGGTGCGCTTACGGACTGCAGGTGTATGCGAACTGCAAAAAAGCTGCAGATTCCCAAGAAGAAAAGGGCGTTACCCAAGGTCGGCGCCAAACCCTTTGGGTTTGTGGCTAGGAGGACTAACCCGCCGATGAATACCGGACGATAAGCCAGGAATAAGAGGGTCCACGCAAAGTGGTTTCTTACCTGATCGAATTCCGAGCTGAAGCGGCTCAAATAGCCCTGCGTTTCGTGCATAGCCGCCTTCACCGCAAGAGCCTCGCCCAGTACTAACATCAACGTAATAACAAAAGTGATGGATACACCGATTGCGGACTGTGATAGAAGCTGACCGTAGCCGATTCCAACTTCCTCAGGAGTCACGCCGAAACGGCTATAAAACAACGAGTACGAAAATCTTAGTAACCCGTAGAAGAGAATGGCGAAGAAACTCACGGCTCCCCATGGGATCTCCGTCGCCCACGTGACTAAGGGTTTTAGATGTTCTGGGATCGCCTGGCTCTCAGTCATATTCTGCATAACGCACCTCCAGAAATCCGCGCGCATCGCCGTGCCGCGACGCGCCATCACAACGAAAATAATCAATCAAGCGAGTGGGAACTCGTCGTGGTTGAAGTCTGCATTGGTCGCAGGTCTACCGGCGAAGATGATACGCCCTCCCTCACGGTCCGGCTACTGCCCGTGCCGCACCGGCTCACGTCCTGGTTACGGGTGCTTAGCTCACAACGGAATATTCCCATGCTTCTTTGGCGGGTTCGTGTCGCGCTTGTTCTCGAGCAGCGCGAGAGCACGGATGAGTTTGGGGCGAGTCTGTGAAGGCTCGATTACTTCGTCGATGAAGCCGCGTTCGGCGGCGACGTAAGGATTCGCGAACTTGTCTTCGAGTTCGACAATGCGCGCGCGTCGCGCCGCCTCTTTGTCTTTTGCGTCGCTGATCTCGCGACGGTACAAGATACCGACGGCGCCTTCTGCTCCCATCACCGCAATCTCGGCGGTAGGCCAGGCGAAGTTGATGTCGGTGCGAATGTGCTTCGAAGCCATGACGCAGTAGGCGCCGCCGTAAGCTTTGCGCGTGATGACTGTAATCTTTGGCACCGTCGCCTCGGCGAAGGCGTAGAGTAGTTTTGCGCCGTGGCGAATGATGCCGCCATGTTCCTGCGAGACCCCGGGAAGAAAACCCGGCACATCTTCAAAAGTTACCAGCGGAATGTTGAAGCAATCGCAGAAACGCACAAAGCGCGCGCCCTTCACCGATGCGTCGATGTCGAGCACGCCCGCTAAGTACGCGGGCTGGTTCGCCACGATGCCGACTGAGCGTCCGCCAAGACGCGCAAACCCGACGCAGATGTTCGGAGCATAATGTTGATGAGCTTCGAAGAAATATCCGTCATCAACTACAAGGTTGATTACTTCGCGAATGTCGTAGGGCTGATTCGAGGCTTCCGGCACAATGGTGTTGAGCTTCGCTTCGGTCCGTTCAGCCGGATCGGTTGGAACGAGACGCGGCGGATCGTCGAGATTGTTTGAGGGAATGAACGAGAGCAGCTCGCGCACCATGCGCAACGCGTGTTCGTCTGAGTCGGCGGCAAAATGCGCGACGCCCGAGATGCGATTGTGCGTCGCCGCGCCGCCGAGTTCTTCCTTCGTCACGTCTGCATGCGTCACGGTCTTGATCACATCCGGTCCGGTGATGAACATGTAAGAGGTGTCCTTGACCATGATGTTGAAGTCGGTAATCGCCGGGCTGTAAACCGCGCCGCCGGCGCACGGGCCCATGATGCAACTGATCTGCGGTACCACGCCGCTCGCTAAAGTATTGCGCAGAAAAATATCTGCATAGCCGCCGAGACTGACGACGCCTTCCTGAATCCGCGCGCCGCCGGAATCGTTGAGACCGATGATCGGCGCGCCGACCTTCATCGCGAGATCCATCACTTTGCAAATTTTTTCCGCGTGCGTTTCGGAAAGGGAACCGCCGAAGACAGTGAAGTCCTGCGCGAAGACAAACACCTTGCGTCCGTCGATCAGACCGTGACCGGTGACGACTCCGTCGCCGGGATAGATTTGCTCGTCCATCCCGAAATCGCGTGAGCGATGCTCGACTAACTTATCAAATTCCTGGAACGTGCCTTCGTCAAGCAGAAACTCAACGCGCTCGCGCGCCGTCATCTTGCCCGCGGCATGCTGCTTCTCGACGCGAGCGCTACCGCCGCCTGCTTCGGCGCGCGCCGATCGCTCCTTGAGAGTCTCGAGTTTGGTTTTCGATTGTTTCGGTTGTTGTTTTGAACTCATAGTTCCGAAGATTGTTCACCCAAGAAGGTTCAAACCGCGGATTCATGATCAAGCGATAACTGCTTCAGGTCAAGCCGCTGTCCAACTAGCAAAGGGGACGATCCACGAAATCACACGAAAAGGACACTAAACACCTTCGTGCTGTTTCGTGTGTTTCGTGGATCGTCATCGCCGATCACTTCTCACAAGACATCAACCAACTGAGCTAATCTTTCTTCGTCAAAAGGAAATGCTCGCGATTCGATTAGAGTAGTCAGTTCGCCCAGTGCCCTCTCGGCATTCAGCCGCACTTCGCTTGAGTAACCGTAGCGCCTCGCGTTCTGTTCAAACTCTTCGAGGTCCAGCACGCGATAGCGGAAATCAGATTCAACGAGAAGATCAATATCGAGATCGATGTAGCTCAGAGTCTGGCCATCAAAGGTCGGTGGGATGTTAAGGTTGCAATAGTAAGTTCTGCTGTTACTCTGCGGTGGCGTGAAACAGAAGACGTTGTACCAGCGATCAAGCCAGTAGTATTCAATGCTCTGTGTTCCAATCGCGATGGTCCCGAGCAATTCGTGCCGGATTTCCTTGTCGAACTCAGCATCCAGAACCAGCAACGAGCTTTCTTGTCGCCGGAGCTTTGCCGTCCACCGACGGTGTTCCACGCCATCGTATTTGCAAGCTCGAACGATGATCGTTCCTGTTGCTCTGGCCTCGGACACGCTCTCGTATTCGTTCAGCCGATGTCCGGCAAACTTTAGTTTGTCGCTGTGTTGCATCATCGGCTCTTCCTCGCAGGCTGCGACAAACTGAAGTTTGCCGGACATATCTACTTTCGTCCGCTCTTGCGCCAATCAGCAAGGAACTGAGCCTGCCCTTTGTCAGTCAGCGGGTGATTGAACAATTGATCGATCACTTTGAAGGGCATCGTCGCTATGTCGGCGCCCATACGCGCCGCCTCGATTACATGAATCGGATGGCGCAGACTCGCGGCGAGGACTTCAGTCTTCCAATCATAGTTTTGGTAAATCTCAATAATGTCGTGGAGCAGCACGAGTCCGTTTTCGCCGATGTCATCGAGCCGCCCGAGAAAGGGACTGATAAAACTTGCGCCCGCCTTGGCAGCGAGAATCGCCTGAGCGGCTGAGAAACAGAGAGTAACGTTCACTCTGATTCCTTCGTCATTCAAAACGCGCGTGGCCTTAAGACCTTCGCGAGTCAGCGGACACTTGATCACAACGTTCGGCGCGATCTTCGAATACTCACGTCCCTCGCGCAGCATTCCCTCAGTGTCCTCGCTCGTGCATTCGGCCGACACTGGCCCCTGAACGATCTCACAAATGGCGGCAATGTGCTCCTTGAAATCGACGTTGCCCTCCCTGGAGATTAGCGTTGGATTAGTCGTCACGCCATCGGCGAGCCCAAGAGAAGCGCCCTCACGGATTTCATCCAGATTTGCCGTATCGAGAAAGAATTTCATTCGAGCCTCCTGATTTTCTGCTGTGATGTAAATATAAGCGAAACGAAGCGGGAATGACAGCGAACCAGCGTTCCATTGTTATTCAGGGCGCAGTCGTATGCCTGATACGGTTCATCTGCCAACCATATCGTGTTAGTTGGTGCCCCGAAGTCGATCAAGCGCGGAACGCTTCCTCAATCTCAATCATTGGAATGCCAATTGCCACTTTGAATCGCGAACACTTTCCCCTCAGCCCATATTAAGGAGTCCTATGATGAAAAGTAGTTACACCAAACTGGCGACATTGCTGATGCTCGGCGCGATCTGTTTATTGGGAGCGAGCGGCATGGCGAACGCGCAAGGAGATTCGGGGCGGCAACGCCAGGAAGATCGACGACAACGTGACAATCAACAACAGGCTCGGCCTGCACAGCCTCAAGCAGAACGGCGTCGCGGCGGTGGCGGCGATCAGGACCAACAGCGACGTCAAGCGGACGAGCAGCGCCGCAACAACGAGAGACAGGCGCAAGATCAACAGCGAAGACAATCGGAAGACCAGCAGAGGCAGGCCCAGCAGCGCCAGTCGGATCAGCAGCGTCAACAGCGCGACGAGCAACGCCGCAACGCTGATCAGCAGCAACGACAAGCCCAGGAACAACAAAGACGGGCGCAGCAGGGTCAGTCAGATCAGCAGCGGCAACAGCCCGACTGGCAACGCCGGAACGCTGACCAGCAGCAACGACAAGCCCAGGAACAGCAAAGACAGGCGCAGCAGCGTCAGTCGGATCAGCAGCGGCAACAGCCCGACTGGCAACGCCGGAACGCTGACCAGCAGCAACGACAAGCCCAGGAACAGCAAAGACAGGCGCAGCAGCGTCAGTCGGATCAGCAGCGCCAGCAACGCGACGAACAGCGCCGGCAGTATGACCAGCGTCAGGCTGATCAGCAACGGCGGGCTCAGGATCAGCAGAGATCGCGTCAAGCGGACGATCAGCGACGACAGAATGACAACCAACGCCGCGTCTATGACCAACAGCGCCAGGCGCGCGATGCTGAACAGCAACGACAAGCTCAGGATCGTCAACGCGGCCAATTCCGTCAGCCTCCGAGGCAGGCAATCGGACGAGATGAATGGCGTCGTCGTGAGCAGGATCAGTGGCGTCAACGTCAAAGTCAGTTTCGCGGACGCGAGCAGGAAAGTGAGCGCTTCTGGCGCGAGCATGAACGACGTCTGCAGGAACAGCGGCGTACGAATCAGTGGCGTTTTCAGCAACGCTATTGGGAGCGTTTGCGCCAGGATCAGATCCGTCTTCAGCGCTTCACCTATTACGATTACGGCTCGCCGACGTATCAGTACTCTCGCGACGGCCAGTATTACGACTTGAATCAATATGGCGCAGACTTGCTGCGACGAGCGGTGAGCATGGGATACGAGGAAGGCTTCCGTGCAGGACAAGCGGACCGCGAGGACCGTTGGCAGTCTGATTACCAATCTTCAGACGCTTTTGGGGATGCGACGTACGGATACGACGGATACTACGTCGATGTGAATGAGTATCAATACTACTTCCGCGAGGGTTTCCGTCGGGGTTACGAAGACGGCTACAACGGCAGCTATCAGTACGGCTCTTACTCGAATGGATCGTACAGCATTCTCGGCGAAGTACTGAACCTGATTCTCGATCTGCGACGTGACTAAAGGCACGATGAGCAGTTGTTGACAAAACGGCCCGGTTTCCACTTTTGTGGGACCGGGCTCGCCTTTTACTCAAGCACCGAGTTAGTGAGCTTTCCAACATTGCTAACTTCAACTTCCACTATGTCGCCGGCTTGCAATCGCGAAACTCCCGCAGGCGTGCCGGTGGAAATCAAATCGCCGGGAAGCAATGTCATCATGCGCGAGATGTAGCGAATGAGGAAGGGAACTGAGAACGCCATGTCGGAAGTGCGACCTCGTTGGCGGACTTCGCTGTTAACGCGCGTCGTTACTTCCAGGTCATTTGGGTCAATGCCAGTAACGATGAATGGACCGACCGGACAAAAAGTGTCGAACGATTTTGCGCGCGTAAACTGCACATCCTTTCGTTGCAGATCGCGCGCGGTAACGTCGTTCACGCACGTGTAGCCAAGCACGTAGCTCAATGGATCGTCGCCCTCGCCAAGGTTTCGCGCTTTGCGTCCGATAACGACGCCGAGCTCGCCTTCGTGCTCAACCTGTTGAGACTCTGGCGGCAGCTCAATAACGTCACCATCGCCAATCACTGCCGATGGTGCTTTCAAAAAAAGCAGTGGTTCGTCAGGCAGTTTGTTGCCGAGTTCCGCGGCGTGCTCCAGATAGTTACGACCAACACATACGATCTTTGATGGCTCAACCGGAGGTCGAAGACGGATCTGTTGAAGAGGAATAGCTTCGCCGGCAAGCGGTTTCGTCAAATTGCCAAACGTCTCATCGGCTGGGAAGGGAAGGACCTGATCGCCTTCAATACTTCCGATGCGAACCAGATCAGAATTTGGGAGCGAGAAACGGCAGAGCTTCATGACGGATCACGGTACGGTTTCAGACACGACTTCTGAGGGCAAGCTGACGTTGCCCGTTTGATCGGTAGCAGTCAGGTAGTAGTAATACTTCTTGCCTGATTCAACGTTCTGGTCCTGGAATGTTGTCTTAGTGAACAGCGCGTCGTTCAGCTTAGTCCATTTGTCTTTCGGCAGATTTGGATCCGTGGATCGATAGATGTTGTAACCGGCAACGTCTGTTTCCGGATTTGCCGCGAAGAAGATCGCCAGCCGGCCGGGTCCCGGCGCTATTGTTATTCCAGCAGGGGCCGACGGCGCAAAGACGTCGCGCGGCGCAGCAGGAAGCACGTTCGAGTCCCGACTCTCGACCTGCGCTCCCTCCGTGCCAAGCGAGACTGAGCGAACGATGTATTTGTAGTTCTCTCCAAACTTGAATTCCTTATCTTCGAACTGTGTGCCCGACACCAGCGATTTGTTTATCGGAGTCGCGCTTGCTTCGGTTTGTTTCTCGTCCATTCGATAGACGTTATAACCAAGCAGATTAATGGGCGTTGAGTCGTCGATGTTGGCTGCCGGCGGTTGCCACGTGACAATTATCGCCGTCTCCTTGCTTGTAACGTCTGTTGAGACGAGTGTCGGCGGTCGAGCGATGCGCGCTGCCGGCTCGATCACCAGGAAGTTTGAAAATGCCGCGCGCTCACCGGAGGCGTTCACATAGCGAACGGCATATCGCAATCGAGTCGGTTGGCCGGCAAGCTCTAATGTGTCGGTATATATAAGAGTGTCTTTTGCACTCTTGATCTGGTCGTAAGTCACTGAGCCGATCAGCGTCGAGCGCGCGCCAAACTCCTCTTCGGTCAATGGCGGAGCGGTTGGCTTTTCTGCGAGACGGTAGACATCCACTCTCCGGATGCTTTGCACGCTGCTATTGGGAGCATTGCGTACGGGCGCCGGCCAACTAAGAATCACTTGATTACCGCGTTGCACACCCGATAGCAATTCGGTTCGCTGCTGCACGCGTTCGACCGGCGGCAAAGGTGGCCGGCGCTTGCCGCAACCAGTACTCACCAGCGCGACAGCGAACATGACGCCGATAAGAGGCGAATGCTTCACCAATGGGAGACGAGGAGCAAAGAAGAGCGAGTCTAACGCTAAAAACTTTTTCACAGAATATACCGGCTGAGGTCCTGGTCCTTCACAATTTCTGAGAGCATGACTTCCACGTAAGTCGCGTTGATAACCTGTTGTTTCGGTTCGAGGTCTGGTCCCTCGAAGCTGATCTCTTCCAACAGTTTTTCCATGATCGTCTGCAGTCTCCGCGCGCCTATGTCTTCTGTCTGTTGGTTGACGCGACCTGCGAAGTCGGCGATTGCGGCGATCGAATCTTCCGTAAACTCAATCGTAACTCCCTCAGTTTCCATCATCGCCTGGTACTGTTTGATCAGCGCGTTCTTGGGCTCAGTAAGGATGCGCCGGAAATCCTCGACCGTGAGAGATTCCAGTTCGACCCGGATCGGGAAACGCCCCTGTAATTCAGGAATCAAATCCGAAGGCTTTGAAACGTGGAAAGCGCCGGCAGCGATGAAAAGGATGTGCTCGGTCTTGACCAAACCGTAGCGGCTGTTGACCGCCGTCCCTTCTACGATTGGCAGAATGTCGCGTTGCACGCCTTCGCGCGAGACGTCTGGCCCGTGACCCGACTCGCGCCCGGCAATCTTGTCGATCTCGTCAAGAAAAATAATTCCGGAAGATTCGACGCGCTCGATGGCTGCGCGCGCCACCTGATCCATGTCAATGAGCCTTTCTTCTTCTTCCTGAATCAGATATTCCATCGCTTCGTCGACGCGCATCTTGCGGCGCTTGGTGCGACCCTGGAAGAGATTTCCGAGCATATCCTTCATGTTGATGCCCATCTCTTCGACTCCCTGCGGACCGGCGAGTTCGATGACCGGAAAACTTTTCTCGCGGATCTCGATCTCGATCAGACGGTTATCGAGTTTGCCGCCGCGCAATTGCGCCCGCAGTTTTTCGCGCGTTCGCTGAAACTGATCGTCGCGTGTCGCGACGTCCGTTTCAGAAGCTGGCGTGGTTTCCGTCTCTTCGAGAGTTGAGGCGTCAAAGTCATAAAAACCGCTTGCAGATCTTGGCGGCGGCAGCAGCAGATCCAGAATTCTTTCTTCGGCGTTCAACTCCGCTTTCTCGGAAATCTCATCGATCTTTTCCTGTCGCGTCATCTCGACCGCAATCTCCGTCAGATCGCGAATCATGCTCTCGACGTCGCGGCCGACGTAACCCACTTCGGTAAACTTCGAAGCTTCAACTTTCAGGAAAGGCGAGTTGGACATGCGGGCCAGGCGCCGCGCGATTTCGGTCTTGCCTACGCCCGTCGAACCGATCATGATGATGTTCTTCGGCATTACGTCGACGGCCATCTCGGGCGGCAACTTCTGACGCCTGACACGATTGCGCAACGCAATTGCCACCGCGCGCTTGGCTTTACTTTGGCCCACGACATGTTTGTCGAGAGCTGCGACGATCTGACGCGGCGTCATTTCGTCCAGGCGAACTTCTTCTTCTTCGGTCTCTCCCGCTAAATAAATGACCATTGTTTCCGAGATAGGCTGGCGTTAGGGTGTAACAGACTGTTCATCATAATTCTTCAACGACAATGTTCTGGTTTGAGTAAATACAAATCTCGCCCGCAATCATCAACGCGTCCATGGCAACTTCGCGCGCGGATAGCTTGGTGTGTTTCATCAGCGCCCGAGCGGCGGCGAGCGCGTAAGAGCCGCCCGAGCCAATCGCCAGCACACCGTCGTCGGGAGCGATCACATCGCCATTACCCGAAAGCAGAAAAGAACTCTTCTCGTCGGCAACGACCAGCAATGCCTCAAGGTGACGAAGCACTTTATCCGTGCGCCATTCTTTGGAGAGTTCAATCGAAGCTCGATCGAGATTGCCGTGGTACTGTTCCAGTTTCGCTTCGAAGCGGGTCAACAAGGCAAACGCATCGCCCGTAGCTCCGGCAAAGCCTGCCAGGATCTTGTCGTTATAAAGGCGCCGCACTTTCCGGGCGCTCGCCTTCATGACGGTTTCACCAACGGTCACCTGGCCGTCGCCGGCAAGAGCTACTTGACCATCTCGGCGCACAAGCAAAACGGTTGTGCTGCGCACGATGGGAGATTCTTTTGACATCTTAGACAAAGAGCACTATAGGAATTCGCGCGAATGTAAGTCAAGGCGCGGTCGATTATGTCCTTTCGATAAACTCACGCCCTCTCGCATTAAAGCGAGGTTAAGAGCGTAAACAATATTTTTGCGTTATTATACCAGCGAGTAGCGGTACGAAATCAGATCCTTTGGACGGAACAAAACTGGATGCACACAAACCGGCCGCGCATTGGCATCGCGATGCGCATCGAATTGGAAACCGATCGTTTTTATCTCTCACGTCATTACAGCGAGGCCGTAGAGGCAGCGGGCGGTGCGCCCGTTCACATCAGCTTGATCCCACAGTCGGAATACATAGCATCGACCATGGACCATCTTGATGGTGTGCTATTGCCAGGCAGCGACTCGGATGTTGACCCGCTGCGCTACGGCCGCGAGCCACATCCGGCGCTCGGTAGCGTTCACCCGATGAAAGATGAGACCGACTTCCTTGTGCTTGACGTATTGGAAAAGCGAAATACTCCGTTACTAGCGATCTGTTTTGGCATGCAGATTCTAAATGTTCATCGCGGCGGAACGCTGATTCAGGACATCGCATCGCAGTTGCCGAACGCGATCAAGCATGATCAGGGAATCCCGCGCGATCGGCGCTCGCATAGTGTTCGATTGTTGGAGGGAAGCTTGTTGTCAGTGCTGGCGAACAGCACTAACGCTCCGGTCAACAGCCATCATCATCAGGCGATTGAAACCGTTGGCCGCGACCTGGTTTCAACTGCGTGGACGTCTGATGGACTGGTAGAGGCCTTGGAGGATCCGCGACAGGATCGATTCGTCGTGGGAGTCCAATGGCACCCGGAATATGGTTGGAGGGATGACGACTTCTCGCAAGCACTCTTCAGTCGCTTCGTTTCCGAAGCGCGCCAGCATGCGGAAAAGTCAGGCGAAGGAATACTCAGTGCCATGAGCTGAGATCGATGCATCCCACGAGTTCTTTGTTAACATATTAAGGAGAATTACTTTTAAGTGAACACTGATGCGTTACAGTTGGCTGGGCGAGTCGCGATTGTCACTGGCGCGTCTCGCGGTATAGGACGCGCAGTGGTTACGCGATTGGCTGAGTTGGGTGTGAACGTCGTCGTGAACTATCTTCGAGGAAGTGCAGCGGCGGAAGAAGTTGTGCGTTCCGCGCGGGCCAGTGGAGTTGACGCGATCTCGGTGCAAGGGGATGTCTCCAATCTCCAGGACGCAGAAAAACTCGTTGCGACTACTGTAGATCACTTTAAGCGCCTCGACATTCTTATCTGCAACGCCGGCATCTGGGAAGGCGCACCCGTTGACAAGATGTCGGAAGAAATCTGGGATCGCACAATTGATGTCAACTTGAAAGGTACGTGGGCAGTTTGTCATGCCGCAATCCCACACATGAAGCAGCAGCGCTTCGGCCGCATCGTGATCCTTGCTTCCACCGCAGGCCAGCGTGGGGAGGCTAACTATTCCAACTACGCTGCGTCAAAGGGAGGACAGATTTCATTTACCAAATCGCTGGCCGCCGAACTCGGCCCATACGGTATTACGGTCAACGCCGTGGCGCCCGGTTGGGTCGATACCGATATGAGCAGCAAACCACTTTCGGACGCCGAGGATCGTAAGAGCGTTGAGGCGATAATTCCGCTCGGCCGCGTGGCGACCGCGGATGACATCGCGTGTCCGGTCGTCTTTCTCTGCAGCGACTGGGCTCGTCACATAACTGGCGAAATATTGAATGTGAATGGCGGATCGGTGCTCTGTGGTTAAACTTTTAAAGGAATACATTAAGTTAGATAGATCACGATGAAGCGTGCGGTCACCCTTGGGATTGAAAAGCTGCTCGATCAGAAAATCGATCTGTTGCGCGGCGCACGCGTGGGTCTGATCTGCAATCAAGCTTCGGTCGATCACACACTGCGACACGCCGCTGATCTTTTTCACGAGCATGCAAATGTTAAGCTGACCGCTTTATTCGGTCCGCAACATGGAATTCGCGGTGACGTTCAGGACAACATGATCGAGACCGGCCACTCAATCGATCGAGCTACGGGCGCGCCCGTCTATTCGCTTTACAGTGAAACGCGCGAACCGACGGAAGCGATGCTCAGGGATGTCGATGTTCTTGTGTTTGACATGCAGGATGTTGGCTGTCGCATTTATACGTTCGTCTACACGATGGCAAACTGTATGCGCGCGGCCAAGAGATTTGGGAAGAAAGTTATCGTCTGTGATCGGCCAAATCCGATTGGCGGCGTCGCAGTGTCCGGCAACTTGCTCGAGCCTGAATACGAGTCCTTTGTTGGGCAGTTTCCCATACCAACGCGCCACGGAATGACAGTGGCTGAGTTGGCGAGACTGTTCAATCAACAGTTCGGAATTGATTGCGAACTGGAGGTTATCGCGATGGATGGCTGGTCGCGCGACTGTTGGATGGATCAGACTGACGCGCCCTGGGTCATGCCTTCGCCAAACATGCCGACGGTGGACACAGCGACGGTCTTTCCCGGGTCAGTGCACTTCGAAGGAACTCAGTTATCCGAAGCGAGGGGAACGACGCGTCCTTTTGAGCTGATTGGTGCGCCATACGTTGTGCCGGAGGACTACGCTGAACAACTCAACAGCCTTGGCTTTCCCGGCGTGTATTTCAGAAGCTGTGTTTTTCAGCCAACCTTTCAGAAGCACGGAGGCGTCAGTTGCGGTGGCGTGCAGATCCACGTAACCAACCGCGAAGAGTTCGAGCCGGTTATTGGTGGGGTTGCAATGGTGAAAACGGCTTACGACATGTATCGGGAACAGTTTCGCTGGAAGGATCCACCGTATGAATATGTCTACGATCGCAATCCCTTTGACGTCATAGCTGGAACGAACAAAGTTCGAGAGGCAATCGAACAGGGCGATTCGGTCCAAAGCATTAGAGATGGTTGGCAGGCACCGCTAAGTGAATTCAAGGAGCTGCGTGAGGGCTATCTGCTTTACTGATTCAAGAAGCTGACTACTTAATGTGTTCGGCTAGAGGTCGAGACGCCGACCGCTGAGGTATCGTATTAAGAAGGAAGGTCGCAATCAACAACTCAGTTAATCTAAGACCTTAATAACGTGACGTGCCGAAATGTTTCTGGCGTTTGTGCACAGGAGGATCATTTGACGACAACTCAAGCAACGAGTAGGACTGAGGTTCAGCAGGTATCGACCCGAGCCTGGTTAATAGGCGCCGCTGCCTGGTTTCTTCCGGGTGCGGGGCACCTGCTGCAACGCAGATGGGGTCGCGCGATCGTGATTGGCGGCGCGGTTTTCATTTGCTTTTTTAGCGGCCTCCTAATGGGCGGGCATCTGTTCAGCGTCAGCGGTTCGGAACAGGGCTTTGCTGCTTTACTCCAGGTCCCGCCGACGATCGCGAATCTTGGCTCGGGCGCTCTGTATTTCGTGTGCTGGATGTTCGGCACGGGTTTCGCGGACGATCCACAGCACGCAGCGCGCGCCACGTTTGAATATGGAAATACGTTCTTGCTGGTCGCCGGGTTGTTGAACTATCTTGCGATGCTGGATGCGTTTGATATAGCCGCCGGGAGGAAGCCTTGAGACATTTCCTCGTAATGACTGCTTTCGCGTTCATCGCCTCGGTTGTCTTCGGCACGGTCGCGAGGGACTCGAACCGGGATCGTCTGATCTACGGCCTGAAAGTATTTGCCGAGTTCATGATCATCGGGCTGGCGCTTAGTTGGGTGCTGTACTTTATTCCTCTCTGATGAACTGCATGAGAGTCGAGGGTGAATGGGGCTTGTCGAGACTGAAGCATTAGTGCTGCGAACATACAATCTCGCGGAAGCGGATAAGATAGTAGTTTGTCTGACTCGTAATGCGGGATTGATCCGGGGAGTGGCGCGCGGTTCCCGGCGAATCAGGAACAGGTTTGGCGCTGCTCTTGAACCTTTCACGCATCTCAACCTCACGTATTACCAGAAGGAGAATCAGGAGTTAGTCACGCTTCGCGACGTGAATCTTTTGCGATCGCATTTTGATCTTTCGCGAAACCCCGAGACGCTAGCGGTGTTGGCCTACATGGGAGATCTTGTCGTGGAGTTTTCGCCACCACATCAAACTAACGACAAGCTTTTCAGAATGGTTAAGGCGTGTCTGGAAGCGATCGCGCAGGGACCTCAGGAGTTACAGTCGATTCTCAGGTATTTTGAAGTTTGGATCCTGAAGCTGGAAGGCTTTCTGCCCGACCTCAAGAGGTGCGCCGAATGCCATCGGTCTTTCACTGAAGGAGACGCAGTTTTCATTGGCGCGGAACCTGGCTTGCGGTGCCGAACATGTACAAAGGGGAACGGTGATCCGCTTTCAAGAACAACATACCGGTGGCTTTGTGCCGCGGAGAAATTAAGCCCCCAGGTTATTGCGTTGGAATCGCAGAGTCTTTCAGTAAGCGCGCGACAGGAGATCGCTGATCTGACGCATCGACTGATCGGGCGGGTGTTGGAAAGGCAACCGAGAATTCAATCGACGCTGCAATCGTTGCGGCCTTAGCTCGCGAGCAAACAGGACAGATGCTTTCCGGAAACCGATTAGTGGCCAGATATGTGATCGGAGCTGCCGTACCCTACGTGGTCCTGTCTGCGACGCTCCTTACAGCTATTCTGTTGGCCCAACAGTCTGAACGATTTGCCGAGCTCGCCTTGTACACACAGATCCCGATGTCCTTCCTGGGCGAGATCGAAATCACGTTGATTCCAAACGTCCTGGTCTTCACGTTACCGATGGCCGTCCTGGCTGGAGTCATCATCGGGTTTTCGCGTATGGGGAGCGATAGCGAAATCGTCGCAATGCGCGCCGCCGGCGTGGGAACATGGACCATGCTTTGGCCGATGCTGGCTGTTGGGCTGCTCCTAACTGTCGCAACGACCTACATCAATCTGAACGAGGCCCCACAGGCAGCGCGCGGGTTGCGCCGAGCAGTATTGCAGGGCGCCCTTCACAAGCTGGACTCACCAGTGGAGCCACGCACGTTTACGACCGAGATCCCAAACTATGTGATCTACGTTCGGGATGGGGACAAGAAGGCAGGCGTGTGGGGCCGCGTTTTTATCTTTGCGCAACAGCGGGATGGCTCCACGAATTTAGTCACGGCCCAGTCCGGAAGAATAGACTCAACGGGGGACAAATCTGAATTGGTTCTCAATGACGCCGTCGGCCTGGACTTACCGGCTTCGCAGGGTGGGCAGTATGGCGGAAAGCACTTGGATCAGATCAGACTGGCAATAGATACAGGCCGGGCAACGATCCTCGCTGGTATCAAGCAACCGAAGAACGAACCTGATGAAATGGAATGGGGTGATCTGCGGCGGCTGGCTTCATCCGGATCGGCGGCAGTGAGAAGGGAAGCCGAAAGAATGCTTCACAAGAGGCTCGCTTTCTCCGTCTCGCCATTGGTCTTTGCTTTCCTCGGCGCCTCCCTGGGGTTACGAGTCAGAAGGGGTGGCCGGGGAATCGGTGTGCTGCTTTCAATTCTAATCATGATCGTCTACTACCTCGTTTTTCTTTTGGGCGAGTCGCTTTCCAGAGTAGGAACGGTGTCGCCGGTGGTGGGCGCCTGGATGGCAACGGCGTTGATGCTGCTACTAAGTCTGGGATTTCTGAATGTTAATCGCCGTCGCTTCTCAAGCTTGATTGGCAGGCGCATAAGAATACCGAAGCTGTCAGGCCGGAAGTCAGTCGCACAAAAACGAGCAGCGGCGTTTCCGCTGATAGGCCGCTGGCCCTTTCCAAGTCTCCTTGATGCCAATCTTCTCCGCACGCTGTTGGCAAGTTTTGTGGTCGGGTTCATTTCGCTCGTTTCGATCTTCATTATCTTTACACTCTTTGAATTGTGGCGCTTTATTGCGCAAACCAAAGCCGGTGCGGGCCTCGTGACCAAGTATCTTTTGTTTCTACTTCCTCTCGTAACGATTGAAGTATTTCCTGCCACGATGTTGATTGCGGTATTGGTTACTTACGCTCTGCTGGCCAAACATAGCGAGGCTATCGCCTGGTGGGCCTCCGGTCAGAGCGTTTATCGTCTTATGCTTCCCGGTCTATTGTTCGCGATGGCCGCGGGCGCCGGAACATGGTTGGTCCAGGAGAAGATCATGCCTGCGGCGAATGTGCGGCAAGACTCGTTGCGCGCGCAGATTAGAGGAGGCGCGGCGCGCGCAATCACCGGTACGGGTCATCAATGGCTGGCCTCCGCGGACAGCAACCGACTCTACTCATACGAATATGATGACCAACATCAATCGCTTCGCGAGTTGGCAGTTTACGATTTTGATCCGCGAGGTATCCACCTGGAACGAATTACGAGGGCTGATCAAGCCAGTTGGACCAGCGACCGTACATTGCTAATGAAGAAGGTCGAGACGTTAACCGTTCGCAGACTGCAGGTTGAGCCGGAAGCAAAGGACCAGGTGGAACTAACTCAAATAGATGCTCCTCAGGCGTTCAAGCCCGGAGTCGACAAGCCATCACAACTAAGCAGCAAGGGTTTAAGCACATACTTAGCATTTGCCAAACGGCGAGGAATGGATGTCTCTTCGCTGTCGGTTGCTCTGCAGCGGAAGTATGCGGAGCCGCTTAGTGTTTTAGTAATGGCGTTTCTGGGGATTCCGCTCGCTCTTTCGTTTGGGCGCCGAGGAACAATTGTCGCGCTTTGCGCAGCGGTTGGAGTGAGCCTCGCTTACTGGGGCGTTGGTGGTGGATTTCAGCAACTCGGCAATCACGGTTTGCTGCCCCCTCCAGTGGCGGGGTGGGCGCCACCAATCATATTCGCAGCAGCAGGGACTTATCTTCTTTCGCGGATCCGCACTTGATTACGTTCCGGTTTCCCAACTGGAAATATACTCAAGCTGTTCCGCCGTCAACGTGTCGATCGAAAGACCCAGCGCTCGCAGTTTCAAACTCGCTATCTCCTGGTCGACTTCCGGCGGTAACAGATGAACGCCTGGATCAAGCTGGCCCTGATTCTTGACCAGGTACTCCACCGATAAAGCTTGATTAGCAAAACTCATGTCCATCACGCTTGCCGGATGGCCTTCCGCCGCCGCGAGGTTAATCAGGCGGCCTTCGCCCAGGACCATAATCCTGTTTCCCGATGTCTTGAGTCTGTATTCTTCGACGAAGGGTCTGACCTTGACAGCAGCCTGTGACATTTCGCGCAGTGCTACAAGGTTCAGCTCGAGATCGAAATGCCCACTGTTGCAAACGATTGCGCCGTCCTTCATCACCGAAAAATGCTGGCCGTCAATGACGTGGCGGTTTCCCGTTACGGTTACGAAGATGTCTCCCAACGGCGCCGCCTCGGCCATTCGCATCACGCGGAAACCATCCATCACCGCTTCTACTGCTTTGATTGCGTCGACCTCGGTGACGATCACATTTGCACCCATGCCGCGCGCTCTCAGGGCGACGCCTTTGCCACACCAACCATAGCCGACGACCACCAGGTTGCGACCGGCAAGAAGAATATTTGTGGCGCGGATTATTCCGTCAAGAGTTGATTGGCCCGTTCCGTAACGATTATCGAAGAAATGTTTGGTCTGCGCGTTGTTGACGGCGATGGCCGGGAAGCTGAGCAATCCTGCCCTGTGAATCGCCTCTAAGCGTTGAATTCCCGTCGTGGTCTCTTCGGTGGAACCGATTAGCTCTTTTACCTGTTCGCGCCTTTCCTTAATAAGTGTTGCCACTACGTCAGAGCCGTCGTCGATGACGATCTGAGGATGGAAGTCGAGCGCCGTGCGTACGTGCCGGTTGTAAGTCTCAGTCGTCTCGCCCTTGATTGCGAAAACCGGAATGCCCCAATCAGCCACAAGCGATGCAGCCACGTCGTCCTGCGTGGAGAGGGGATTGGAAGCGATCAAAATAGCTTCCGCTCCGCCGGCCTGAAGCGCTCGCGCAAGGTTGGCTGTTTCGGTAGTGATATGAGCGCAGGCAATCAGCTTGATCCCCTTCAGCGGTTGCTCGGAAGCGAATCGCTCTCTGATTAGCCGCAGAACCGGCATGTCGCGTTCCGACCACTCGATTCGTTGCTTGCCCTGGCTCGCGAGGTTTATGTCTTTTACATCGAATTCAAGCGAACTTGTTGTACTCATCTCGATATTCCTTTTTCCGTTATGTTATTGATTACGTGGTGATCGCTTTCAAACGCCCGCAGCCTCGCGCAGTGACTCAGCTTTGTCAGTTTTTTCCCAAGTGAAGCCATTCTCATCGCGTCCGAAATGACCGTATGCTGCCGTGGCTCGGTAAATCGGCCGGCGCAATTGGAGTTCTTCAATTATCCCAAGCGGCGTCAAGGCAAAATGCTCGCGCACGAGCTTCGCCAACGCCGCCTCGCTGACACGACCTGTGCCTCCCGTATCGACCAACACCGAAACGGGCTCGGCAACGCCGATCGCATAGGCCAGTTGAACCAGGCAGCGATCTGCAAGTCCGGCTGCAACGATGTTCTTCGCAACGTAGCGCGCCATGTAAGCAGCCGAACGATCTACTTTAGTCGGATCCTTGCCGGAGAAGGCCCCACCGCCATGCGGTGCGTAACCGCCGTAAGTATCAACTATGATTTTGCGCCCGGTAAGTCCCGCGTCTCCCTGTGGTCCGCCCGTTACGAAGCGGCCGGTTGGATTGATGTGAAACTTCGTGTTCTCATCAAGCAGCTCCGCGGGGACGGTGTGCCGGATGACTTTCTCTTCGATCTCAGCCCGTAGTTGTTCGTTTGTTACATCCGGATCGTGTTGCGAGGAAATTACAACGGCGTCGACGCGGAAAGGCCTGCCATCTCGGTACTCAACTGTGACTTGTGATTTACCATCCGGACGAAGATAAGGCAACTCGCCCGACTTTCGAACTTCCGACAGTCGCCGCGCCAGCAGGTGCGCAAGCTGAATCGGCAGCGGCATCAGTTCCGGCGTCTCGTTACAGGCGAAGCCGAACATCAGGCCCTGATCGCCGGCGCCACCGGTGTCCACACCCATGGCAATATCCGGCGACTGGCGATCCAGCGCCGAAAGGACACTGCAGGTTTCCGAATCGAAACCAAACTTCGCTCGCGTGTAACCGATTTCGCGAATCGTATCGCGCGCGACCCGACTGAAATCTATCCGAGCGGTGGTTGTGATCTCACCGGCCACGACAACCAATCCAGTGGTCACCAACGTCTCGCACGCAACACGAGCATTGGGATCTTCGGCTAACGCAGCATCAAGAACCGCGTCGGAGATTTGGTCTGCAATCTTGTCTGGGTGGCCTTCGGTGACGGATTCGGACGTGAATAGATAACTGGATTCAGTACTCAAGCAAACTCCTTAAGATGACGTAGCGAGCAAATACCTTTTTCAAAAGACCGCGTAATGTAGCAGGCGGTATTTGCCAGTGTCAAGGCGACCGATGTGGACTCGACCCAGCGCGTGTGTGAGCGCATGGACAAGTGGCCTTCGGTGTGTTCAAATAGCCGCAGAATCTCAAAAGCATGACATCTGGACGAGGACTCAGGCTCTCCGGATGACACAGGTGGGATGCAGATCCTTGATTTGGTTCAACATTGAAAATAACCGACTACCGTCGCATCGCCTCTAACTCGAAATCCTAACTGAGGGCTGAGTTCCTAGCGAAACTAAAGGGAAGTTTCGGAACCGGCCCGATTCAATAGCCTGCGAGACGATACGGCGCTCACGTCCTTGCAACTACTGGTATACCTCTCGGCATTTTAATTACTCAGCAAACCAGTAGCCAACTCAACTGAGGTTATTCACATGTCGAACCTAGCCATTCGTTCCCACTCAATGTTCGCGAAAACGCTTACGTTATTGGCTTTGATCGCCGTAGGTGTAGCAGTACTGGTCTTGACCGCAGCTCAGGGTCAGAACTCTACCGGCGATTCCTCTAAGTTCCACCGCACGCGT
>JBGPWL010000066.1:0-27003 GCA_041492185.1 Pyrinomonadaceae bacterium
ACAGATAATCTTCGCCGCTCTCGTCGATGACGCGAATGTCGCCATCAGTTGCGGCATCTTCATCTGTTAAGACTCGATAAAGCTTATGCAACTCCAGCGACGCGGGATAGTCCGCATTGGGGACTCAATGACTCAGTTGTCAGCAAGTCGACTTTCCGTTCGAAAAGATCCTCGAGATAGAAGGCAAGGTGCATGAAATTGTCGAAGGTTTTCTGACTCGGGTCAAACTCAACCAGGATATCGATATCGCTCGCGGGACTTTGCTGATTGCGCACAAAAGAGCCGAAGAGGCCGTAGCGTTTGACACCAAACTTCTTGAGTTGGGGATGACGCTCGTGCAGGATAGCTAGCACTTGGTCTTTCGTTTGAGCATTCATACTAATCGCCTCCGACGAGTATACCATTCCTATGCCGGGAATTAGACGACGAACTACGCAGAAGACGGAGGAAGGCCCGCTTTACAACGTAGACTATCTTTAGGCGTCAAGAGTTTCTTGAATTCAAAAGGAGAGGGTTAATTTATCGTCATGAAAAATCGCATCAACACCCTGGTGTATTGCCTCGTCCTTATTGCCGCCTTTTCTGTGACGGCGCGGGCCCAAACTCCTTCGCCGTCTCCCTCGCCATCGCCGCCGCCGCCGCCGGCAAACGACATCTTTCTCATCGATGTTACGAGTCAGAGTCAGAACGGCCGAATGAAACTTGGCAAGCCGGTCAAGATCACGGAGTGGGATGGTTATAACAATCAGCCATTCTTTTTGCCTGACGGACAGAGTCTGCTCTACACCTCGATCAGAGCTGACAAGCAGTCGGACATTTACCGGTACGAGATCAAGAGCGGTGCGACTGCAAGAGTGACAGACACGAAAGAGAGCGAATACTCACCGACGATAATGCCCGGCGGCAATTTCTTTTCCGTCGTGCGCGTCGAAGCGGATTCGACCCAGCGGCTCTGGAGATTTC
Source organism: Pyrinomonadaceae bacterium (assembly GCA_041492185.1). Lineage (GTDB taxonomy): Bacteria > Acidobacteriota > Blastocatellia > Pyrinomonadales > Pyrinomonadaceae > JAOAPY01. The sequence continues at coordinate 964 of JBGPWL010000066.1, forward strand.
CGCTTGCGGGCGGAACGCCAAGTCTCGTTCTCGAAAAGATCAAGCCGGTCGGCTATCACACGTGGATTGATGAAAACACGCTCGCGCTGTTTGTTTTAGGTCAGCAAGGTAAGCCAAGCACTTTGCAGATCGTAGACGTGCGCACGGAGCACGCGGAGGTGATCGCGGAGAACATCGGGCGCGCAATACGACGCATCCCGCATCAAAACAAAATCAGTTTTGTGCACAAGATTTCCGATCAGGAATGGGTGATCAAGACTTTCGATTTGAAGACGCATGAGATCACGTCTCTGACGAGGACCCTGCCGGGCAGTGAGGAATACGCCTGGACGCCCGCGGGCATTTTATTGATGGCGAAAGACTCCAAACTGTTTTCGTGGAACCCGAAGGATCCCGTCTGGTGGGAAATGGCAAACTTTGCGGGATTGAAAAACATCACGCGCATTGCCGTCAGCCCCAGGGGAGACCGGATTGCCATCGTCGCGCGCCGAGAAGCCGGGCAGTAAGAGATCGCGCCGGCAACAATTTAGTGACCACGCTCACTCTGCCGATTAGACAACGGCAATCTTGCTTACCACGAGATCACAACCTCAGTTTGATCCGAGCCACCCCTGCTGTCCGTAATGCGAATCACGGCGCTGTTTTTGTTATAACCCGAAGGCTGCTCGGTAATGGTAATGTCGTTGCGCCCTCTAATGCGCTGCACCGTTACCCTCGCATCACGCGGCATCGGAGCAGTAAACGAGTACCTGCCGGGACCGTACGACTTGCCTGACTGAACATAGAAATCCAGTTGCGAACCGTAAATCACCAGCTTTATGTCGTGATCGACTTTGCCGACCCAGGTGACGCTGCCGTGAGAATAGTAGTCACCGCCACGGCCTCGATCACCGCGACCTCGGCCACCACGCCGCTCGATGACTTCGAAGTCCGCTCGGCAGCCGCGGTCGACCCAGATGTGATCGCGTTTGTAACCCCAGGTGCGCCCCTGGATGCAAGCAGCACTACTCTTCTGTTCAAGCAAACGAACGCCATCAGCAGTGTCAACCGGACAGCGGTGGCGTCGCCCATCCTCGGACGCGCAATAGATCGTCGTTTGGGCCGAAGCAGCAACTGCACAGACGATTAGTGTCGTAAGCACTAATAGGATCGTGAGCGGCAGCGAACGGCCTTTTTTCTCACGTGATAAATCGCCAACGTGGATTGATTTCATTTCAGGTCTCCTTTATGAAATCAGCCTATCAGATTTCATTCGCATTTGGCAGTACGATACGAGTCTCTCGGGTTTCTAAATCAGTCGAGCGATGACGAACGCAGCGCCGGCCGCGACACTGCCGATGAGCGCGGTTTGGAGCGCGCTGCGCAGCGGCTTCGTTCCAGTAAAGCGGCCTTTGATGAAACCAAAGACCAAAAGCGCCAGCAGTGTTACGCCGATGGAGAAGAAGAGAGCGGTCAAGGGCTTGCCCGCCACAATGTAAGGACCAAGCGGAATAAATCCTCCGCCGATATAAGCGCCGGCGATCGTCAAAGCGCTGGTCATCGCTCGTTTCGGATCGGGCTTCTCCAATCCCAACTCAAAGCGCATCATAAAATCGATCCAGTTCTTTGGTTGTTTCTGCAACGCTTCGACAATGGGCCACGTTTGCTCTCGCGTCAGACCGTAGCCTTCAAACACTTCCGCAACCTCGCGCATTTCTTCATGAGGAATTTCCGCCACTTCGCGCTTCTCCCGCTCGCGCTCTTTCGCATAATGTTCGGCGTCACTCTTCGCCGCGAGATAACCGCCAAGGCCCATGGCGATCGAGCCGGCGGCAATCTCGGCCAGACCGGCAGTAACGATGATCCCACTCGTTATACTCGCGCTGCCGGTCAGACCCGCGGCCAGCGCAAATGGCACCGTTAGTCCGTCGGACATGCCGATGACGATATCGCGCACGACATCAGTGGCAGTGAAATGGCGTTCGATGTGTGGTGTCTGGGGCATACAAGCCTCCGTATGCGAAACTGAAAGTTCGCTTAGAATGTAATTCGTTTCAGCCTTAACCGCAAAAGACTTTTCGCGCTGGTCTGGTGTTTGTTACGATGCTGCGCGAAAGCTCGACAAGGAGATTCAAAATGGACTGGCGTGTCTTTCTAACAACCTTCGGCGTGATTTTTCTGGCGGAGATGGGTGACAAAACACAACTCGCGGCGATGACCATGGCTGCCGAATCGAAGAAACCTCTGAGTGTCTTTGTCGCCGCAGCGCTCGCGCTCACGGCTGTTTCCGCCATCGGTGTGGTTGTTGGCGGAGTGCTCGGCCACTATGTGCCACTCATCTGGGTCAAGCGCGCCGCCGCCATTGCTTTCATTGTAATCGGCGTGCTGATCTTGCTGGAGAAGTTTTAGAAGATGAGATGGCCGAGTGATTGAATTCTTTATCCCCACAGTCGTCCAATCAACAGGCGCAACGCGCCCGCGCCAAAGATGATCCAGAACGGATTTGGTTTGTAACGCAGGAGCAGGAGAATCGCGAGGCCCGCTATGCTCAGGCCCACCCACGTGTGAATGCCGGCGCGGCCGATGCTCCACGCGGCTGCGGCCAACAGTCCGACCACGGCCGGAGTCACTCCGCGCAAAAACGCCTGCACTTGCCGGTTCGATCTGAATCGCCGCAGCGACGAGCCCGCGGCCACGGTCATCAAGAATGCGGGAAGAAATACCGAGATAGTCGCGATCACCGCGCCGAGCGTTCCGGCAACGCGATAACCGATGAACGTGGCAGTGATCAGGACGGGCCCGGGTGTTATCTGGCCCAGCGCGGTTGCGTCCGCAAACTCCTGATGCGTCAACCAGTGGTTCGTGCGCACGACTTCTGACTCTATGAGCGGCACCATGACAAAGCCGCCGCCAAAAGTAACCGCGCCCATGCGCAGGAAGACGGTCGAGAGCGCCAGGAGCAGAGCGAGCTTCGCCATGATCGGCATGCCCACGAGCAGTACCGTCGATCGCAGATGTCGGTGGGGCGTGGACTCGATCTCTTCGTCCTGCTCCTCTTCACCTTCATTCATGCGTCGCACGCGCTCTTCCGCCAGGGCGCGAGTGAGATAACCACCGCCGAAGGAGGCTTGTTGCTCAAGCTCGACGAGACGCGCGCGTCTTCGCGCCGCCAGACGCCGAATCCGTCGCCAGCGATGCCAGCGTCTTTCGGCAAACGAGTCGATGTAAATTCCGATCAATCCTGCGGCGAGAACCACTTCGATGATCGTCGCCTTGAGAAAAACGACGGCCAGCACAGCGAGCGCTGCGACGTACCACTGCCAGGGTTTGACGAGAGTGTTGCGCCCGATGCGCCAGGCAGTCACGATGATCAGCGCAACGACCGCGGCGTTTAGTCCGTGAAAAAGATAGTCAGTGGCCGGCAACTGGCGCAGGTGCCGGTAAAGGACGGAGAGCACGATCATCATCACCATCGAAGGCAGGATGAACGCCGCCATCGCGACCGCCGCGCCGCGCCAGCCACGCAATCGCAGTCCGATGTAAGTAACCACGTTGCCCGCGTTGGTGCCGGGCAGACTTTGCGCGAGCGCAAATGCCTCGGCGAATTCGTGATCTGTAAACCAGCGACGCTTGTACACAGCGAGTGCGCGGATCTGCGCAATAACCGCCAGCCCACCGCCAAAACCCGTCAACCCGATTTCGAAAAATGAAAGAAAGATGCCGCCGAGGGTCGCTTCGCGCGAAAGACGCCGCAGCCGTTTATGGCCAGAGCGCACGCGCGTGCCGATTTTTCGTCCTCTCAGTTTTGCGTTCTCAAACACTCTTTGTTCTCAGACTCTCATCACGATGTTAACACCAGGGCGCATGATGCGTGCAGCCCACGCTCGCTTCTTCTTGTATTCAGTTGGTGCTTTTCTCTCTCACGTTTTACAATTCCTCCGCCGTTTCACTTTCATTTTCACTCTGAGCAGTTACCGTCAATGAGCGACGCTCGCGAATTCCTCGGGACCGACCGCTTCAAGATCCGCCGCCGGCTCGGTTCAGGCGGAATGGGCGTCGTTTATGAAGCACACGATCGCGAAACGGACAAGGTGCTTGCTCTCAAGGCGCTCACTCGCACCGAAGCCTCGCACATTTACCGCTTCAAGAAAGAGTTTCGCGCGCTCACCGACGTCTCGCATCCGAACCTCGTCTCGCTCTACGAATTCATGTCAGACGGCATCTTCTGGTTCTTCACGATGGAGTTGGTCCGCGGTGTGACGTTCCTCGAGTATGTCCGCCCGGGCTTTCGTCCCAAACGCAGTCAGGCCTCCGGCGAGACGACGCTTTTGAAATCGGGCAAAGCCACGCCGGCCGATGCGCTTCACGAGGCTGAGACCGTCGAACTCGAAAGCACGAGCGTGCTGAACACTGAGGTCTGGTCGATGTCTGACAGCTCGCGCGATGTTGCGGCGGCCGATTCAAAACTGGATGTGGACCGGCTGCGTCTGGCGTTGCGGCAATTGGTTGAAGGTGTGCACGGCCTGCACGAAACCGGAAAACTGCACCGCGATATCAAACCTTCAAACGTGCTGGTAACGCGAGAAGGTCGCGTGGTCATTTTGGATTTCGGTCTCGTAATGGACGTCGAAGACAAAGAGCCGCACGACACCGCCAACCTCGTCGGGACTCCCGACTACATGTCGCCCGAGCAAGGCGCGCAGCTTCCGGTTTCCAAACCCAGTGATTGGTACAGCGTTGGCGTGATGCTTTATCAGGCGCTAACGGCCAAGCTGCCGTTCTCGGGCAAGTTCTTTGATGTGATCATGAACAAGCAGAGCACAGATCCGCCGGCGCCTGCAGAGTTGGCGCCCGAGGTGCCGCGAGACCTCAACGATCTCTGCATGCTGTTGCTGCAACGCAAGCCTGATGAGCGACCCACCGGGCGCCAGATACTGCGCTTCCTCGGTCAAGGAAAAACTGGACCATTGACGCTGCCGCTCGCCGTCAAACGAACTCCGGAGTCGCTGCTGTCGCAGCCTTTTGTCGGTCGCGAGCGTCACGTGCACCAATTGATGGACGCATTCGCGTCCGTCCGCGAGGGCCGCACGGTGAGTGTTTACATTCACGGCATCTCGGGCATGGGAAAGACCGCGCTGGTGCGACACTTTCTTGAAAGACTGCGCGATGAAGAAGAGGTAGTGATTTTGGAAGGCCGGTGTTACGAACGCGAGTCGGTGCCGTATAAAGCCATTGATGGAGTGGTCGACAGTCTCAGCAAATACTTGATGTCGCTGCCCGCCGCGAGAGCTGAGGCCTTGATGCCGCGCGAAGTCCACGCGCTGGCGCGCCTTTTTCCGGTGATGCTGCAAATCGATCCGGTCTTCAACGCGCCGCAACACTCGCAGGAAATTGCGGATCCACTGACGCTTAGACGCCGCGCGTTTGCGGCGTTGCGCGAGATGTTCGGCCGCATCTCCGATCGTCAACCGCTCGTGCTCTGCATCGATGATCTGCAGTGGGCTGACGCCGACAGCACGTCTCTGTTGGACGACTTGCTGCGACCTCCCGATTCGCCGCCGCTGCTGCTGTTGGCGAGCTTTCGCAGCGAGGACATCGAATCCAAACCGTTTCTGCAATCGTTGCTGTCACACGGGGAAACGGAGAACTACCGCGAACTGCGCGTCGGCGCATTGACCGGCGATGAAGCACGTGAATTGGTGAGGGCGCTGCTTGGTCCTGAAATTCCCGTCACCGAATTGTTCACCGATTCAATCGTCAAGGAAGCGCGGGGGAATCCGTTTCTGCTCGAACAACTTGCGCGCTACGCGACGACTGCCGATCGTGGAGCGACGTCCGGAGTTACGCTTGGCGTAATGCTCGATGCTCGTATGCGCCACTTGCCGCGAGGCGCGCGCAGGTTCATGGCCACGCTGGCCGTTGCCGGCCGGCCCATCAATCCGGAAGTTGCGTATCAGGCTGCCGGCCTGACTGGTGACGAGCTTCCTTTGATTAGTTCCCTGCGCGCGGCCCAATTTCTGCGGAGTGGTGGTTCACATTATGGCGTTGAGCTTTATCACGATCGGATTCGCGAAAGCCTCGCATCACAACTCGAGCCCGCTAAGGTCAAACTGATTCATCGGCGACTGGCCCAAACTCTGGAAGCAAGAGGCATCGACGATCCGGAAGCGCTGTTCGAACATTACTTCGGCGCCGGCGAACGTGTTCGCGCCGCGATGCACGCTGCGGCCGCCGCAAAGAAAGCAACCGCCGCGCTCGCTTTCGATCGGGCTGCGGCTTTCTTCCATCGCGCGCTCGAACTTGCCCCGACGCGGGGCGCTGAGCTTATTGAACTAAAGGTTGGATTGGCTGAAAGCCTGGTCAACGCAGGCCGCCCTGCCGTGGCGGCGGAAGCTTTTCTTGACGTAGCGCAAGACACGTCCGCCTCGCGCGGACTTGATTTCAAACGCAGGGCCGCTGAGCAATTGTTGATGGGCGGTCACATCAAGGAAGGGCTGGAAGTTTTTAATTCAGTATTGTCCGCGGTTGGATTCAGATTGGCGCCCGGTCCAAAGCGCGCGCTGTTGTCGCTGTTGCTGAGACGATTGCAGATCCGTCTGCGCGGGCTCAACTTTGTCGAACGCGATGCGACCCAGATTCCCGAAGCGCAACTTTTTCGGATTGACATCTGCTGGGCGATCGCTGCCGGACTGGGCGCCGTCGATCTGATTCGCGGCGCCGATTTTCAGAGCCGTCATCTACTGTTGGCGTTGCGCGCCGGCGAGCCTTATCGCGTTTCTCGAGCGATGTCGTTCGAAGCGGCGCAAACGGCTTCGCGCGGAGGGCGCGCGCGCAAACGCGCGCTGAAGATCGCGCAGCAAGCCGAAGCGCTAGCCCAAAAAGTGGGTCATCCGCATGCGATTGGTCTTTCGCTTTGGGCCAGTGGCGTCGCCGCGTATCTGGTGGGCCATTGGAAGAAGGCGGCGGAACTCGGCAGCCAATCGGTGGAAGTGTTGCGCGATCGATGCACCGGCGTCACGTGGGAGCTGAGTGTGGCCCAACGTTTTATGCTGAGCGCGTTGTTATATCTCGGCGAACTGGCGGAAGTATCACGACGCGTACCGTCCCTGCTTGTCGCCGCCGTCGAACAGGGAAATCTTCTCGGCGCTACAGACCTGCGCACGCGCATGAATTTGATCTGGCTGGCAGCCGATGATCCTGATCGCGCGCGCACCGAAGTAATCGAAGCGTTAAAGGCCTGGCCGCAAGAGGGTTTTCATTTGCAGCATTACAGCTCGCTGCTCGCGCTCGCTCAGATCGAGCTTTACACGGGCGACGCTGAGGTGGCCTGGAAGCACGTTCAGGGTCAATGGCAAGCGCTGCAAAAGTCGATGCTGCTGCGTCTGCAGGTGCTGCGGCTTGAAGCGCTGCACCTACAGGCGCGCACGGCGCTGGCGACCGCAGCCTTCAGCAACGAGAGAAGGAAAAACCGGCTTTTGAAAATTGCGGAAAAGTTGGCGCGGCGCATCGCTAAAGAGAAAATGCCATGGTCAGATCCTTTCGTGCCGGTTGTGCGCGCCGCCATTGCGAGCAAACGTGGTGATAACGGCCAGGCGGCTTCGCTCCTGTCAGAGGCAGTTGAGGGCTTTGAACTTGCAGCCATGGGACTGTATGCAGCCGCAACCCGGCGACGACTCGGACAGGTGTTGGGCGACGACCGTGGTCGCGATCTGATCGCCGAAGCCGATGCGTGGATGACCGATCAAAAGATCATTAACCCGGTATTCATGACGCGCATGCTCGCGCCGGGCTGGGATGATTGAATTTGATGAGCGACGCTATGAACACTTTCAAAACTCTGTTGTATTCCGTAGGCGGCCGCATCGCGCGCATTACGCTGAACCGGCCCGAGCGCGGGAACGGTATCACGTTCGAGATGCCGGCCGAGCTGGCCCATTGTGTCGAGCGCGCGAATCTCGATCCAACAGTCCACGTCATCGCGCTTTCCGGTAATGGCAAGGGTTTCTGCGGCGGCTACGATTTGGTGCTGGCGGCTGAGCAAAAGATCGAAGATACAACAACAAGCTGGCCCGCGGGCTCGCCGCTGGATTGGGAAGTTCAATTGGCGAATCACGATCCAGACGCGGTCTGGGACCCAATGATCGATTACGCAATGATGAGCCGCAACGTGCGCGGCTTCATGAGTCTGTTCCATAGCGACAAGCCTGTGGTCTGCAAAGTTCATGGCTTCTGCATTGCGGGCGGCAGTGACATGGCGCTGTGCTCGGATCTGCTGATCATCGAAGACAAAGCGAAGATCGGCTACCCGCCCGCGCGCGTGTGGGGCGTGCCGACGACTGCGCTTTGGGTGCATCGGATTGGCGTTGAGAGAGCCAAGCGTCTGCTCTTTACCGGCGATTGTTTGACGGGCACACAGGCAGTTGAATGGGGACTCGCCACTGAAAGTGCGCCTGCCTCGAAACTTGATGAGCGTTTCGAGGCGCTGCTCGAACGCATTGCGCGCCTTCCCGTAAACCAGTTGATGATGATGAAGTTGCTAATCAATCAGACAGTCATGGCCCAGGGACTGCACGCGTCGCAGACGCTCGGCATTTTGTTCGACGGCGTCGCGCGTCACACGAAAGAAGGTTACGCGTTTCAACAGCGCGCGGCGGAGGTGGGCTTCAAGCAAGCGGTAAAAGAGCGCGACGAACCTTTTGGCGATGACGTTGGAAAGCAAGAAAAGTAATTTCATGAATTATTATTTCAAAACTTCACACGGAGCAAACTGAATGATCTTCACGAGTCCCCACGCGGATGTGACGATTCCGGAAATCCCGCTCACCGATCTGGTGTTGCAGAAATCACCGGAATTGGGCGACAAACCGGCATTGATCGACGGTGTCAGTGGTCGTGTGATCACTTACGGACAATTGGCCGGCACGATCCGGCGGTTGGCTTGCGGTCTCTCACGCTACGGCCTCACCAAAGGAGACGTTGCCGCAATCTACTGCCCAAACCTTCCCGAGTATGCGCTCTTCTTTCACGCGGTCGCGTCGTTGGGCGGCATTACGACGATGGTGCCGCCGCTCTTCACCGACGAAGAGATCACGGCCCAACTCCGCGACTCAGGCGCGAAATATCTGCTGACGGTCCCACAGCTAATGGACCAGGCCGTCGCGGTAGGCCGCGCGCTGAATCTCCGCGAGATCTTCGTTGTGGGCGAAGCTGCAGGCGCAGTCGCGTTCAGCTCGTTGCTGAATAATGACGGCAACACAACGCCTGTTGAGATCAATCCCCGCGAAGACCTCGTCGCTCTTCCTTATTCCAGCGGGACGACAGGGTTTCCGAAAGGCGTGATGCTGACGCACTTCAACATGGTGGCAATGCTCCGCCAGATGCAGAGCGCTGAAGCGTTGCTGGAACAGGACACGATGGTGTGCGTCGTGCCGATGTATCACCTCTATGGCATACACATCGTCGTCAACCTGGGCCTAAGTCAGGGCCTTACGATTGTGACTCTGCCGCGCTACGATCTCGAGCAGTTTCTGCAAGCTCTGGAGCGATGCAAAGTAACCGTCGCGCCGCTGGTGCCGCCACTGGTGCTGGTGCTGTCGCGAACTCCGGCCGTGGAGCAGCACGATCTTTCGAAACTCAGACTGATCCATTGCGGAGCTGCACCGCTCGCGGACAGCATCGCTCGCGCTTGCGCTGAGCGTCTGAATTGTCGCATCAGATTCGGCTACGGCTTGACTGAAGCGAGTCCGTTGTCACACGTCAGTCATTTGGACGCGGAAAAAGAGAAGCCGGGATCGGTTGGCTATTGTTTGCCCAACACACAATGCAAGATCGTTGACGTTGAAAACGGCGCCGAGCTTGGCCCAAACGAGCGCGGTGAGATCTGGATCCGCGGCCCGCAGGTAATGAAAGGTTATCTCGGGAATGGGAACGCGACCCGCGAGATGCTCGACGGCGAAGGATGGCTGCGCTCAGGCGACATCGGCTACGCGGATGAAGACGGTTGTCTGTTCGTCGTCGATCGTCTGAAGGAGTTGATTAAGTACAAAGGGCGGCAGGTTGCGCCGGCGGAACTTGAAGCGATTCTGCTTTCGCATCCGGCGATTGCCGACGCCTGTGTGATTCCCAGCCCGGATGAAGAAGCCGGCGAAATCCCAAAAGCCTTCGTGGTGCTGAAAGGCAAATCAACCGCCGAAGAGATAATGGCATTCGTGGCCCCGCGCGTTGCGCCGCATAAGAGAATTCGCCGCGTAGAATTCATCGAAGAAATTCCGAAAAGCCCGGCGGGCAAGATTTTACGTCGAGTGCTGATCGATCGCGAAAGACGCGGACACAACTGCGATGCGCTAAAGCCGTCATGAAAGCCCGCTACGCGCGCGCCGCCGCTCGCGTCACAACTTTCTTTGTCTTCAACAATCCGGAATCGATCACGTCCTGGTGCAAATGGCCGGCTTCATCGGTGATCATGGTGGGCTTGAAATAGCTCTCATAGCGCGAGTCAATTCGGAACGCCGGGGTGTACATGTGGTCCAACTGTTCGGTCGTACTGACGTAGGTTCGCTTGTGGCTGCCGCGCTTGAACCAACCCATTCCGGTAAGCGACGTCGCCAACCGGTCGGCACATAGCGACAAGCCGCTGCCGGTCGCCATGATCATTTGAAAGGCCGTCAGCTTTTTTCGATAGAGCTTAACGAATTGCGCTGTGTGCTTGAAGATGCCCGCGCGGAATCCGCGCATGCTCTGCAAATCCTTGAGAAACTTCACCACGTCATCGATCGGATCAAGCGGCCGCTGGGTCACCGTCGTGCCATCCATGTCGCGCAGCCTTGTATTCGGAAGGATTCTGCCTTGCTCGAGCGACTCATAAAAATACGGAGTGCCCAGTAGCGGCACCGCCAGCGTAACAAAATAGGGCAAAGTAATCTCAGGCGTGCCGACAATGAACTCCAGCTCGCGGCGCAGATCGGCGATCGTGCGAGTGGCAACGTCAACGATCAGGCCGTAAGCCAAAACCATGCCTGAATTCAGCGTCTTGCTGATCATCTCGACTTGCGGCACGGTGTTGTTCTGCAGCTTGTTGACGTTGCGCAGCCATTCGGCATCGAAAGATTCCACCCCGCTGAAGAGGAGTTCACAACCAGATTCTTTAACCAGCTTCAGATTCTCGTCGTGGCGATAGAAATCGCCGGTGACCAGTGCGCCCCAATTTCGAAACTGCCCGGCCTGGCGCATCTCATTGATCAGACCGACGCGCGCGCGAAAGTGTTCGCGATCGCTGCCGTAAAAATTGTTGTCGATGAAGAACATGTGTTTTCGTTTCCCCGACGCGAGGATCTGCCGGCGAATGTAGTCGAGGTCGTACGTTTGATAAGGCCGGCCTTCACCGGTCAGTCCGCAAAAGCCGCAATGAAAGTTGCAGTAACGCGTCGTTTCAACGTAGCCAATGCGGCCCAGCCAGTAAGCGAGATCGTAGCGCGGGATCATCTGTTCCGCGACGTAGGCTGCCCCCCAACTTTCGGTGATCACTTCACGCAGTTCTTCTATGTCTCCCAGACAACTGTAATCAAAGAATCGTTCGGAGAGCAGCGGCAGCGCGCGCACTGGCGGCCCGCCGGCCACGACGATGACTTTCGGATTTTTCGAGCGCGCGTAGGCGGTCAGGTGCAGCAGGCGATCGAACGAGTTGATCACGCCGGTCATTACCAGCATGTCCGGCCACGCGAGCAGTTGCTCGTCTTCCAACGGGCCACTCGCCAATTCGGTGTAACACTTTACGTCGCACAACTCGCGCGAGAAAGCTCCGGCGAGGTAGATCGGTCCCACCGACTGTGGGATCTTGTTCGTGCGATGAATCGGTCGGTGCGAATCGTCGAAATAGCAGTTCACGACCAGCACACGCTTTCGCGGAAGAGCGGACCCATTGCCAGGAACGGCGGCGATTTTATGACCCATTCATCAATCTCCTTGGTAAGAAAAGCCCTGACTTGCCCGCCCGTGCTTACGAATCTTGATTGGAAACTAACGCCGACGATAGACCGCCGCGGAACTTAACGGCAAAGACGGTTGCGGTTGGAGATCATCGGGTTCAGAGATCGTGAGGCGTACTCTACTCTCGAACTCCGTGGCAAGCAATCAATTTTTGACCCGTCTTCAGGCGTTTAAGGTTCAAGCTTTAGCTTGCGACAAACCTTCAGCCAATCTGGCGCAGCATTCTCAGGATCGAGATTTCACAGAGCCCGATAACTAGAAACAGCAGTTCCTTCTGAAGTCGATGTACCCGATGAGGGCGACCACCACCACGCCAATCCCTGCAACGATCACGATCTTGGTTAGCTTCGACATTCCGGGTTTTTTCACTTCCACCACGTCCGCGTAAGCTATCGTTGTGGTTTGACCGGTCTTTTGATCGGTGAAGCGAAAGTCGTCCGCTCCTGCATTGCTCACATAGCCTTTGATTGTCTGGCCGTTTCTGAGCTTAATCTGCGCGCGCGCTTTTTCGCCCACGCCGAGCTTCGCAATCTTCGCTTTGATCTTTTCGACTGGCGGCGTTTGGTCTTTGCCTGGGACACGAGCCAGCGCCTGTCCACCCGCAGCCAGATTTAGCAGAACACCTATCAGGATCAGTGACAAACATCTCCTCGTCATGTTTCTCTTCCTTTCCGCCCGATGGCTCATTGATCATGAAAATTGAACAACCCGCCGTCACTCGACTACGGCTTTGGTCAACTAATCGCGCGCAAACTTTTTCTGTAACCGGCGCGTTGGTGGATACGCCCACCTGAACGTCCATCCGGTGTTCCGATGAACAGGATTTCCTCGTAAGGCGCAGGCCCGGCGCATTTGAGCGGCGCGCCCAGCTAGTTTCCCGTCTTCACAAAGACGTTGGGCTTGTCCCACTCAAACAAGACGCCGCGCTCGCCGGAAGTAATAGTCTTCAGATGCTGCGGTTTCAACTCGTCAAGCAGGACATCGTCGCCGTCAATCTTTCCTGGCAGCACTCCTGCTTTGACTAATTCCTTGAAGCGCTTGTCATCGGGCGCCCAGAGAATGATCTGCCGGTTTTCGTTTTTGATGCGGCCCCAGACGTAACCTCTGATCTGACCTTTGTCCTCGTCTTTTACGTTGGCAAAGAGCCAGTCACCTGATTCCCGCAGCTCAACGTCCGCGGTTTTCATTGTCGGGTTGCCTTTATCGTCGTCTTCGATCCAGAAGACCTTGAGCATTCCCTTGTCCGCATCGACGACTTTCAACTTCATCGTGCCGTCAGCGGTGGCCCAGCTTCCTTCCCAATCCTTTGCCGTGAGCTTGGCCGGCTTTTCTCCCACGGGACGCTTCGAGATGACCGCGTTACAGCCGCACGCCGTCAACAGAACCAGTCCGGCAAGGATAAACTTTCCATAGCATGTCGTTGCGCTCGTTGATTTCATAGCTTTTGGTTTCCTTTCCTGCAATTGACGCCCCGCATCATTCGTTTCGACCTCGGCCCGCGCTACCTGCTGGCGCGAGTAGCGATGGCGACGAGCACGGTCAACGTAGTCGTCGCTGCCGCCGACAGCAGACAGTATTGGCAGAAGTGATGAATGACGAAGGCTTGCAAATAAAGCAGCCAGAGCGTGGCCAAAAACATCAGCGTGACAATTAACAACAGCAGTTTGCCGACGAGCCGATAACCGAACGCAGCCAGAGTTGCCAGACTGAAAACTGTGAAGTAAGCAATCGCGCCAAACAACGCGACCGGCTGACCGCGAACCGTCGCGTATCGGCTGCCAAGCACTTCCGAACAGCCCGACGTGATGGTGCAACGCACCGTCTGTCCCGTGATGTGCCCGATGGTTAAATAGATCGCATCGGCGAGACCGATGAGAGCAACGAACGCCGCAACCGAATAAAGTATTGCCACTCGTCGATTTTGGATCATTATTTGGCCAGCGCCTTGTCGATGCTCGCGCGCAATGCTTCCACGGTCCTGAATTCTTCGTAAGGAATTCCACGGCCATTGATGTAAATCGTTGGCGTGCCCTGAACGCCAAACGAATGTGCGCGAAGGCCATCAAGAAAGATTCTGTTATCGACCGCCTCGCTCGTTTGATCCTGCTTGAAGCGCTCGACGTCGAGACCGAGTTTACTGGCATAGCCTTCGAAAATCGGACGGACGTCGAAGGCCTTCGCCCACGCTTCCTGATTCTCGTAAAGCAAATCGTGCATCTCCCAAAATCGTCCCTGCAGGCCGGCCGCTTCCGCCGCATGGGCCGCAGCGAGCGCGTGCGGATGCGGCGTCGTCAGAGGGAACTCGCGAAATATTACTCGCAAACGCGATCCGTATGCGCCTTCGATCGTTTTCAGAACCGGATAAAACAAGCCACACGACGGACACTCGAAGTCGCCAAACTCTTCGAGCGTAACGGGAGCGGTCTCCGAACCTCTGACATGTTGCGGCTGAGCACCCGCGGGAGCCGAAGTCGGAACCGCCGGTATGCCAGAGTTCGACGGCTCCGACGCAGGACTTTTGTGCGCGGCCTTCCACCAATACCAACCTGCGGCGAGCGCGCCTGCCAGGACAATAACAATGATTGCGAAAGGGAAGAAACGTTTCATGGTTTGTCAGAACCGTCTGCGGTAGCGGGCGGTTAGCTGTAGTAATCACAAGAACCGAAACTATTCCGAGATCAATCACCAACCACCCGCTACCGCAGGTGGTACTGACCTAAGCTGCTGCGGCTAGCGTCGCCGCCAGCGAACGAAAGATATCGCGCCCATCGCTCGAGCCCAACAGATCTTCGCACGCTCGTTCGGGATGGGGCATCAGGCCCATGACGTTGCGGCCGCGGTTGCAGATGCCGGCGATGTTATCGCGCGATCCGTTTGGATTGGCGGCCTCAGTAACATTTCCATCTTTGTCGCAGTAGCGGAAAACGATCCGGCTCTCGCGTTGGAGTTCGGCGAGCGTCGCGTCGTCGCAAACGTAATTACCTTCGGCATGCGCAATCGGCACTCGAAGCACGTCGCCCCGCCGCAGTTCGTTGGTAAACGGTGTATCCGAACTTTCGACGCGGACAAAGACGTGTTCGCAGATGAAATGCAGATCGCGATTGCGAATCAGCGCGCCCGGTAAGAGTCCTGCTTCACAAAGAATTTGAAAGCCGTTGCAGATGCCCAGCACCAGTCGTCCACTTTCGGCAAACTTCTTCACCGAATTCATTACCGGCGAAAAACGCGCGAGCGCTCCGGCCCGCAGATAGTCGCCGTAGGAAAACCCGCCGGGAATGATCACCGCGTCGTAGGTGCTGAGGTCCGTATCGCGATGCCAGATGAAATCTACGGGCTGGCCCACGTGTTTCGAGATCACGTGATAGGCATCGTGATCGCAATTCGATCCGGGAAAGACTATTACGCCGAATTTCAAGCTTCAATCTCCACGCGGTAATCTTCGATGATTGGATTGGAGAGCACTTCGGCGGCCATGCGCGTTGCGGATGCGCGAGCTTGGTCCTGGGAGAGCGAATTGTCGAGCGCGATCTCGAAGTATTTTCCCTGGCGCACGTCCGCAATGCCGGGGAAACCGAGCAACTCGACCGAATGTTGAATCGCCTTGCCCTGCGGATCGAGCACCCCGGGTTTCAGTGTCACGTAAACTCTAGCTTTCATGGCTTATTCCGCTGTCCTTAAAGAATCTTACGGTAAAATGTTGCGCCGCGTGTAGTCTTTGACATAAGATTTGCGGCCATCAAGGCAACTAGACCCTGAGCGTGACTTTCGTCGGGCGTTCGCGACGCACCAGCGTCCTTGATGAAGACTCCAGCGAGCAAGTCCGTTGGAGCAGAAAATTTTGACCAACCTTTAGACCGAAGAGTAGGAGAAAAAATCGTCATGCAAAATATGTCGTCTGGCAAATCAGCTCTGGGACTCGAACCTAACGTCGTCGCCGGGCTGTGTTATGTGGGAAATCTCGTCTGCGCGCTCGGTTTGATCTTAAGCATTATCACGGTCGTTACCGACAAGACCAATAAGCTGGCCCGCTTTCACGCTTTCCAGTCCATCTTTCTAAGTGTTTTGGGAGCTGTCCTGGGCACGGTCTGCTGGGTTGCCATCATTGTTGGCATATTCATCGATGCCTCAATCGGTAATAGTGTCCCTTTCCCGATATTTACCAGCCTCCTTGGCTTGGTTTTCTCGGTGATAGGTCTAGCTCTTTTCATCGGCGTAATCATGGCCGCCATCAAGGCCTTTTCAGGGAACATTTTCAAGCTGCCCATTATCGGCAACTTCGCCGACAAGTACTCGAATTAGTTGTCGCATTCAGCGGGCGCGAGCTTAGGTTTGTCCAGCGCCGGCGCCGGAAAAATTTCCCGTCGTCATCAATGACCAGTTGGCTCATCGCGCGGGCCGACTGGTTGTTGCTGTTTGTGCCTCACTCGATTCCTGAAAAACTCTGGCGAAGATCGCGTCGACATTTCTCAGATACGTTTTAAGCGAGAAGACTCGTTCGATCTCCTCGCCAGAAAGATGTTTTCCGATATCTGAGTCGCCTTTTACCAGAGACTCAAAATCCGCGTGCTCGTCCCAGACCTTCATTGCGTTTCGTTGCACCCAATCGTAAGCCGTCTCGCGCGCCACGCCTTTCTGAGTCAGCGCCAGCAACAACTGTCCACTGAAAATCAGCCCACGCGTCGCGTTCAAATTCTCCAGCATCCGCTCGGGATAAACTACCAGGCCGTCGACCAGCGACGTTGCTTTGTGCAACATGTAATCCAGCGCGATGCTTGAATCCGGCAGCACCACGCGCTCCGCGGACGAGTGCGAGATGTCGCGTTCGTGCCAGAGCGCGATGTTTTCCAAACCAACGAGACTATTGGCGCGCACGACGCGGGCCATGCCGCAGATGCGTTCCGAAATAATCGGGTTGCGCTTGTGCGGCATCGCACTCGATCCCTTCTGACCTTTTGTGAAACGTTCCTGCGCCTCGCGAACCTCGGTCCGCTGCCAATGCCGCACCTGCAAAGCGATACGTTCCAGGGATGAAGCAATAATCGCCAGCGTTGAGAGATATTCCGCGTAAGTGTCGCGCTGGATGATCTGCGTCGAGACGGGCGCGGGCCTCAGGCCCAAACGCGCGCAAACTTTCTCTTCAACCACCGGATCTAGGTGCGCGAACGCGCCGACAGCGCCGCTGATCTTTCCCACTGCGACTGCTTCGCGCGCTCGTTGTAATCTTTCGCAGTTCCGTCTCATCTCGTCATACGCAAGCGCGAACGTCAGACCGAACGATGTTGGTTCCGCATGGATGCCGTGCGTACGGCCCACCTGCGGCGTGTCTTTGAATTCAAGCGCGCGCCGTTTGAGCACGGCTGACAGCGCATCGATCTTTTTGAGCAGCAGGTCGCAGGAATCACGCAGCAGGAGCGCGTTTGCCGTATCGACGACATCTGACGAAGTTAAGCCGTAATGGACGTAGCGCGCCGGCTCGCCTATGGATTCCGCGAGATTCGTCGTGAACGCAACCAGATCGTGGTTCGTCGTCTGCTCGATCTCGTTGATGCGCGCGACGGAAAACTTCGCGCGGGCTTTTATCTGCTCGATCGCCTCGCGGGGAATCGTGCCCCGCTCCGCATGCACTTCGCAGACAGCCAGCTCAACTTCCAGCCACTGCTGGAACTTGTTTTCTTCCGACCAAAGCGCGCCCATCTCGGGCAATGTGTAGCGGTCGATCATGGTTTCGGATCTATCCACAGATTACGCAGATTGCACAGATTAAGGAAGCCGAAAGCGCGGCACACATCGCAAAGTTGAAAGGAGCTTGCACGCAGCGAAAACCGGAAAGTGCTCGAACTTAACTCCACAGCAACTCTGTCATCTGTGTAATCTGCGTAATCTGCGGATTCCTGGATTCCTAGTTCAGTGCCGTCGAATTAACAAAGTATCCGGCCAGCAGCCAGTGGCCGTTACGCTCCACGAGCGTGAATGTCTCCATGCCTTCGCCGCGTTCGAACTTTGTTTTATACGAGACGACGAACGAATGGCCCGCCAAACGTCCGCCCGAGTTGTTCTCTTCGGTGGCGGAATGGAGCGCGCGATTCTGCACCTTTCCAAGTTTATTCTTCAACGTGGCGAAGGTCGCGTTCGATTGCTCAAGCGTTGCATCGTGGCGCCATTCATCGGCGGCTTCTTTGTAAATCTTTTCGTAACGACCTTCGGTGATGTCGTCGCCGACGGTGCCGATAACTGAATCAACTTCCGTCGGAATGCCGCCGCGGCTCGCTTTCAAGGTGCAGCCGCCACTCGCGAACGAAAGCAGAAGAATCAACAGAAGAGTGCCGCGGTTACGATGCTCGACCAGTTTTTCTCGCCCCGTCTCCGTGTCTCCGTGTCTCCGCGTCGCGGTTCGTTTCATCCTTCCGCCTTCATTCTTCATCCTTGCGGTTACACCTCGATCCACGGCGTCGGATCTTTCGGAAACGAAAGCGTGACCTGCGTGTCCGCATGAAATAACGGCGAGCGTTCCTGCAATGCCACTTCGGCCGAGATCTTCGCAAGGTACGGATTGTTCGCGCGTTGCGAAAGATGCGCCAGCACAATATGACGCGCCGCGCCGTCAAAGCCGTCAACGAGCCACTCGGCGACGTCTTCGTTTGAAAGGTGGCCCAGCCCCGACAAAATTCTTTGCTTCAATTCCCAGGGATAGACGTCGCACGCTTTGAGCATGTCGCGGCTGTGATTCGACTCGATCACTATGGCCGCGCAGCCGCGCAAGTGTTCGGTAATCAGCGTCGTGATGCGTCCGAAATCCATGAGCGTCGCGATCTTCACGCCATCATGCGCGGCCGTGAAACCGAAATTGTCCACCGCGTCATGCGGAATGGTGAAGGGATGGAAATCGATCTCGCCGACAGAGAAGTCTTTGCTCGATTCGATCTCTTCCACGCGATCGTTGAGCGCCCTGGCGCGCTTTCGCGGTTCATCGTCAGCTACATTGAACCGCTCGCTGACGTATGCTTCGCGCGTCTTTGAAGAGATGTAGACCGGACAGTCGACTAACCTCAGCAACACGCGCAAGCCGCCGGCATGATCGCCGTGTTCGTGAGTGACAACTATGCCGTTGAGGCGCGCCGCGTCTTCGCCGACCAGCGCCAGCCGGCGCACAATTTCTCGCGCGCTCAGTCCCGCATCAATGAGCACGCGCGTCTCGCCCGCAACAATAAGCACCGCATTGCCAGTCGAGCCGCTGCCGAGGACAGTAAGTTTCATCTGGTGTTAGATCTCAAATTTCAGATCTGAGATCGGAGATTTCAACCAATCAGATTTCCAGTCGCGAGCGATCCACGCGAAAGCCGTTGAAATTCCCGAGCGCGCCCAGTGCGATTGTTTCGGAAGTAAAACACGCGCGCGCTAAGTGTTGAATTTCGTCCGGCGTGACTGCTTCGAGCCGCTTTACGATCTCTTCCGGCGTAATGCGGCGGCCGTGAATGATCTCCTGGCGCGCCAGAGCGCCGACGCGCGCGCTCGAAGATTCCAGACCGAGAAAGATCGACGAGACGGCCTGGTCTTTGGCGAGCCTCAACTCCTCGTCAGACACGCTCTCCTTCACCACGCGTCGCAACTCGGTCAGCGCCAGCTCGAGCACCTCGTCCATCTGCTTCGGCGACGTTCCCGCATAGATCGTAAACACTCCCACATCCGTAAACGTAGCGCCGCCTGCGCCTACGGAGTAAGCGAGCCCGCGCTCCTCGCGAATTTTTTGCCAAAGGCGGCTCGACGTGCCGCCGCCGACGATCGAAGCCAGCATACTGGCGGCATAACGATCGTCGCTCTTCGACGAAGGCCACGGCGCCGCGATGATCAGGTGCGCCTGTTCCAACTCCTTTTTTTGTTCAATGAGAATGGGCGCGGCAACCACGGGCGACGGCGACGTTTCTGGCGCGCCAACGCTTTCAACATTGCCATTAACGAAGGCGTGCTCCGCGAGTTCCACTAGTTGAGCGTGATCGACATTGCCGGCCGCTGCAATGACCAGGTTGCCGGGAAAAAATTCGCGCGCGTGAAAAGCTTTCGTCTTTTTGTGGTCGAAAGATGAAACAGTCTCAACCGTGCCTTCGATGGGGCGTCCCAGCGGATGATCGGGAAAATAGACCGCATTGAACAGTTCGCCGAGCAACTCTTCAGGATTGTCCTCGACCATTTTCATCTCTTCGAGGATCACCTTTTGCTCTCGCTGCAGATCGGCTTCATCAAAACGCGGTCGTGAAACAATGTCGGACAGCAGGTCGAACGCCTGTAGCAAAGCCGTGTCCGCAAACTTGATTGCAAATCCGGTCATCTCGTGCGTGGTGTAAGCATCGAGATGACCGCCCAGACGATCCGATTCAATCGCAATGTCGCGGGCGCTGCGGCGGGCTGTGCCTTTGAACACGGCATGCTCGATGAAGTGACAAATGCCGTTCAGCTCCGGCGCTTCGTGTCGCGAGCCGCGTCGCACCCAAATGCCGGCCGTGATGGATCTGAGCCCCGGCATGTGCTCGGTGAAAACCGAGAGGCCGTTGGAAAGTTTCGTGGATTGAACTTCGTCGATCATAAACTACCTGCCTGAGGCCTCCATCTGAGTCCGAATTTGCATCCTAACACGCTACAAAACCGGCGGCAAACGCGAGTCCCTGGAAGGCGATTTGCTTGACACGGTTTGCAGCGATAGCGGAAAATGAACTGCTTTCAATTGGTTCCGGTATAAGTCTCCTCGCCAGGACCAGGTGCTTCGGCCAGCAGGGTTCGGCGTGTAGTCTGGAATCGGATGAACTTTACGAGAATCTACCTGAATTGCGCCAACAGAACACAGCTCATGGTTTTGAGCGGAAGCACTCGTCCCATCGGAAACCCGCCTCAGGAGGTCTTGCCACGATGAAAAGAGTTTCAAGTCTCGGTTTCGCGCTGGTCATGGTTGCGTCCGTGCTCTCGTTCGACGCGCCTCTGGCCTTTGGCAATAGGGGCACGCTGGCGACGATCACCGGTTCGGTCAGAGACAGCAAGGGCAATCCGCTTGCGGGCGCGGTCGTCTCGCTTCTGAACGGCGCTCAGAAAGTGATCAAGCAGACGCGCGCTGGAGCCGACGGCAGTTTTAGCACCAGGGTTCCGCCCGGTCGTTATGGCATTCGTGCGATCGCGGAAGGTTTTAGTGAAGTAGTTTTCAGTTCCGTTGAGGTGCGCGCGTCTCAGGAACTTGTTTATCGATTCAATCTCGAGCGCGCCGGATCGGGAAAGACGCTACCTGAGTTGCGCCGCGATCGCGACGACGTGAAGTGGACCTTGCGCTCCGCGCAGAGCCGGCGCTCCATCTTCCAGGTGCGCGACGGCGAAGATAAAGACATTAAGGCGATCGAAGAAGCAGCAGACGATCGGATTGCATCGACCAGTGATGCAGCCGATTCGAATACGGATAAGTCTGATGTGGCAAAGAGGACGCGGACCCAGGGCGTCGTCGAAACCTACTTCGCCAACAATGGTTTTGGTCCCGGCGTTGTCGGATTGAATTTTGCCCTTGCCACTCCGGCCACCGAGCGCATCGATCTCATATTTGTCGGCCAGACAGGCAGTGGCCCTGGCGCGCCTCAGCGCTTTGAAGCGACGGGACTCGTGCGCGCGGGAGAGCGCCATCGTGTGGGAATTGGTGTGGGCGGGGTTAAGCTCAGCAACGCGCTCTCGAAGAACCGAACAGCGGCAGGCGCCGAACTTGGTCAGGTTTCCGTGCGCGCTATTGACGAATGGATTGTGCGCGACGGCGTGGTAATAGTTTTTGGTCTTGATTATTCGCGCTTTCTTGGCGCGGGTGGCGCCCATTCAATTAGTCCGCGGCTCGGCGTTCAGTTTGATGCGAATGCTCGCACGCGCGTGAAAGCGGCATACGCTGCCGGCGGCGATGAATGCAACATGCAAAGCGCGGTTGACTTTGAAGGTAGCCAGGCAGTTTTCACTTCGCCCACGACACAGCCGGTAGCTTTTGTTGATGGTCGCGCCGTGATGGCCCGCAGCCGCCGGTTCGAGGTAGGCGTGGAAAGAGTGCTGGATAACGAATCGAGTATTGAAGCAACCGCATTCTTCGACACAACGTCAGGGCGCGGAGTTGGATTGCTGAACGCGCCTGCGTCCGCTTTTTCCGGAACGGCAGGCGACGCTTTTATCACGATCGCAAATCAACAGGGCGCCGCGCGCGGCATGCGCGTCGTTTACACGCGCCGTCTGAGTCGCGTGTGGACCGCGTCGGCCGGCTATTCATTCGGGCGCGGACAGCGTCTGTCGCCGCTCGGTATCACGACGCCGGCGGATGCATTCACCAATGGTTTCTTCCAGACAGCGGCCTTGCAGTTGGGCGCCGGCTTTGGCAAAGGCACGCACGTACGCACCGTCTTTCGCTTCTCGCGCGACGCGACCGTGTTCGCGATCGACCCGTTTGCGGGACGGCTGGCGGTTTACGATCCTTCGTTGAGCATACAAATCACGCAGGATCTTCCTACCTTTGGCCTGCCGGTTCATGCCGAAGCAGTAATTGATGCGCGAAACTTGTTGGACGCTCAAACGACTGTGGAGAACGGAGAGATCCTGATGCAGGTAAGCACGAACCGGCGTTCGGTGCGCGGCGGAATCTCCTTAAGGTTTTAGCAGTGATGCGAGGTGAAAGCGGAGACGCTTAGAAAAGGGAAACCGACTTTCCCTCTGCTCCGTTTTCCCCTCGTTTTTCTATGAGCCTCCTAATCGGTTCTCCAAAATCTCGGACGAGTCCGAAACTTTGGATGTGACGATCCTGATACCGGCGATGAGCCTTGATGAGCGCGTGGACCTTGATTCCACATTTCTTACGCCAGAACGGTATTAACGCATGACGCTCACGTTCTTCAAACTACCGGACACCAGATGGTTCCTAATAAATTCCAGGGAACATCTATTGCCTAAAGATTACGGTTCTATTTGGGAGCTTGAGAGCTAGACGATGAAGGGCACGGTCCTGACAACTCGAACCTGGGTGCTGCTGGTCGCGGCGGTGTTGCTCGTGGCGGCCGGCACGTTGAACTTTGTCCAGCGGACAAAGCATCAGACGCCGGCCTGGGACGGAGTGAGATGGGGCGACACAAAGGCGGGCGTAATTGCCGAAACTATCGAGCCAAACTCCGCGGCCGCGCGCGCGCATCTGCTCCCCGGCGATCACCTGTTTGCCGTCATCGACAACAACCGCAGAGACGAGATCGTGCATGCCAGCGATGTGCAGATGTATCTGGATCGAGCGCGGGTGGGCGGAGAGATTCATTATCTCATCGACCGGCCTTCGTATCCTGCGGATAGCCGTTTCTATTTCGCCGACCTCGACGATCTGGGCGCGATCCATAAGTGGACACCGCGCGATCTCTATATCAATTTCATCGGGTTGGTCTATTTGATCGTCGGCTTGTTCGTCCTGTTCAAGCAGGGCGGCCGCGCGCCTTACGCGCTGCACTTCGCAACCGTTTGTCTGACGGCGTTCGTGTTTCACTTTTACACTCCGGTCGGCTCTTACAAGGATCTGGATCTGGCAGTCGCGTTTCTGCGCAATGGAGCATTCATATTCTTCGCGCCGTTGTTCCTGCATTTCTGCGCGCTCTACCCTTCGCGCCAGCAACTGTTTAGTACGCGACGCTGGCGCGCGACGATCATCTATGTCCCGGCGATTCTCCTGTTCGGAATCGCAAACTGGATCTTTCTCCGCAACGTGCTGAACCATCTGGTTCCCGTGCTGGGTCAGATTCCGGGTTTCTCAGATCGGTTTGTCGGCTGGTTTTACAACGCGAGCTTCATCCACTTTTCGCTGGCACTGATTGCGAGCGCGCTGTTGCTGATCGTGCGGATGGCAATGGCGAAGACCGCCGTGGTCCGTCAGCAACTGAAGTGGGTCGTGTGGGGATCGGCGCTGGCGATCGCACCGTTTACTTTGTTGTATGGAGTCGGCTACGTCTTCGGCGCTCAGAGCGATCCGTGGGTGATCGATGCCGCGGTCCTGCCGCTCATTCTGATTCCGCTTTCATTCGGCTACTCGGTCGTGCGCTATCGCTTGATGGACGTCGAGCTGGTGGTGCGTCGCGTCGCCGTTTATGCAGTGACCACGCTGGCGATCGCGCTCGCGATTGGCGCTGTTGTTTATCTCGGCGGCATCTATGCCCTGGGCAACGCCGCGGCGGCCAGTTCCGGCGAGATCACGCTGCGGGTTGCGATTGCGATCGCGGCGATGGCCCTGATCGTAATGATCGCGGCGCCGGTGAAGAATTTTTTGCAGGAGCGGACCGACCGGTTGTTCTATGGCGAGCGCTACGACATGCGCAACGGCTTGCTTGATTTCGGCCGCACGCTTTCCGCGACCACCGCGCTCGAGCCGCTGCTCGACTCGCTGGTCAGCCGGCTGCAGGAAGTGATGAATGTCGAGCGCGTCGCGATCTTCATCGAGGATCGTGAAGCGCCTTCCGGCTATCGAGTTGCCCGCGCGGCCGGACTTGCTTCCGAGATGATCGTGCCGCAGGATTTTCGCGAGATGATTCGCGTGCGCTCCGCGCAATCCGGCGTGGTGCGCGCGGACGATCTCGACCTCGTTCCGGAAACGAACAACCTGGTGCGTCGCTCGCTTCATTACTATGTCCCTTGCGTCGTGCGGGGTCGCATGGTCGCGGTGATTGGCCTGGGGCGCTCGGCTGACGGCGCGCTGCTCTCGTCCGAAGACGTCGAAATCCTGCGCACTGTTTCCGGTTACGTCGCGGTCGCGATTGAAAACAGTTTGCTCTATCAGGAACAGGAAGAGCGCGCCGCCGAGTTGAAACTTCTGAAAGAGGTCAACGAGTCGATCGTCGAATCCATCAACGTCGGCTTGATTGCGGTGGACCTCGAAGGCCGCGTCACCCACATGAATTCCGCGCTCGAAGAGATTCTCGACCTCAGCCGCAACGAAGCGATGGGCCGGCGCGTCGAAGATCTTTTCGCGGAAGACTTCACGGACACGCTTCGCCAGGTGCTCGGCAACGAGGGCTGGCGGCTAAAACAACTGCGGAACATCTACAAACTGCATACGGCGACGCGTCTTGGTCAAACGCTGGTGCTCAACATCGCGCTGGCGCCGCTGCAGGGCGACTCGCAGGAGCAGACCGGCGCGCTCGTCGTGCTGGAAGACGTGACGGGAAGAATTCGACTGGAAGAGCAATTACAACAGCGCGAAAAACTTTCTTCCATAGGACTGCTCGCCGCCGGTGTGGCTCACGAGGTGAACACGCCGTTGACGGGCGTCTCTTCGTACACGCAAATGTTGTTGGCGATGATGCCCGAAACTGATCCCAAGCACGCGCTGCTGCAAAAGATCGGGCGCCAGGCGGATCGCGCGGTCAACATCGTCAACAATCTGCTCAACTTCTCGCGCACCGGCAGCGCGAGCGAGTTCTCCGATCTGGATATCAATCGCGTGCTGGACGATACGATTCAATTGATCGAGCCGCAACTGCGTCGCAATCAGATCGAGCTGGTGCGCGAATACGAAGTCGATCCGCCGCCGGTCGTTGGCAACGCCGGCAAGCTTCAGCAGGTCTTCACCAACCTGTTGTTAAATGCGCGCGATGCGGTCCCTGATGGTGGTCGCATCACCTTGCGCACGACCTCGTCGGACGAAGACGGTTCGCTGCTGGTGGAAATTGCCGACACCGGCATCGGCATCGCGCCGGAAAATGTCGCCAAGATTTACGATCCGTTCTACACCACCAAAGGCGTCGGGCGTGGCACCGGTCTCGGCCTGGCTGTCTCCTACGGCATCGTTCAGGAACACTCAGGCCACATCGGCGTCGAAAGCGCCCCCGGCCGCGGCACCACCTTCCGCATCGCCCTGCCCACCGCTCACGCGCGCGCTCGCTTGCAAGCAGTGGGTGACTAAGAAACCGTACTTCCGCTCCAAGCGAAACAGTTCATGTTGGCCAACTTATCCTGTATTTGCCCTGTTGCCTCACATGAAAACCTACTCCAAATGAGATTGCTTGATTTCTTGCAAGAACGGCATATACTGCGCGCGTTAGCCTCGCAAGCTTC
>JBGPWL010000125.1:0-11180 GCA_041492185.1 Pyrinomonadaceae bacterium
CACAAAGACACGAAGAAGTGTTTATCAAGAAACCAAGCAAACCAGGCCTTTCCGAATCTTGGTGCCTTGGTGTCTTTGTGGTGAACTCCCTTTTTCCGCAGCCTGCTAGGGATTAGTCGGCGACTCTGACTAGTTGCTTGCCCAGATTCTTCCCCGCAAACAAATCCAGAAACGCGCGCGGCGCATTCTCGAAACCCTCGACG
Source organism: Pyrinomonadaceae bacterium (assembly GCA_041492185.1). GTDB lineage: Bacteria > Acidobacteriota > Blastocatellia > Pyrinomonadales > Pyrinomonadaceae > JAOAPY01. Next base: position 204 of record JBGPWL010000125.1, read on the forward strand.
AACGTTTCTGAGTACTTCAGTTTTCCTTCTATCAGCCACTGCGCCAATTGTTTTCCGCCTTCAGCAAAACGTGCGGCATAGTTGCTGACGATGAATCCTTTCATCAGCGCGCTATTCACCAACAGGTATGGTTGAATCCGCGGACCAGTATCCGCGCGTTCGAGGTTGTACATTGATATCTGTCCGCAGATGGCTATGCGCGCGCGCTGGTTGAGCAACTGCATCACCGCATCGGAAATCTCGCCACCGACGTTGTCAAAATAAACATCAACTCCTTTGGGACACGCGGCCCTCATTGCCTGTTTGATATCCGCGGTCTTGTAGTTGATCGTTGCGTCTACCTGGAGTTCATGCTCCAGATAGCGATTCTTCTCGTCGGAGCCCGCAATACCGACAACCCGGCACGCCTTAATCTTCGCAATCTGGCACACGGTCATCCCCACCGCTCCGGCCGCGCCCGAGACAACGACAGTTTCGCCTGCCTGCGGCTGACCGATGTCCAGTAAACCAAAGTAAGCGGTCATGCCGGGCATGCCTAAGATTCCCAAAGCCGTGGTGACCGGCGCGATGTTTGGATCAACTTTTCTGAGCTCGCCGGCCCTGGCAACTGAGTAAAGCCGCCAACCGAGAAGACCCGTGACAGTGTCCCCTGCTTGAAAAGCCGGGGCGCGAGATTCAACGACTTCAGCAACGACGCCGCCGGCGATGACTTCATTCAGCGCGAACGGTGGGACGTAAGACTTTTGGTCGCGCATGCGCCCGCGCATGTAGGGATCAACGGATAAGAAACGCGTCCGTAGCAGAACCTCTCCGTCTTTGGGTTCCGGCACATCGGCGTCAACGATACTGAAGTTGTCCAGCGTCGGCATTCCCGGCGGCCGACTCACGAGCAGGATTTGTTTGTTTTTCATGGCCGCCATAATACACGATCTTCCGCTTGACGCATGTCGATCTCGGTGCTACGTTACCGACCGTTCGGTCGCTAACATTTTCGCCGCTTTTTTTCTCAGATTCAATTTCGCGCTTGGTTCCCAAAGGAGGATTTGTGATGAGACGACTACCCGTGATCGCTTTCCTGTTCCTGCTTCTCTGCGCCACGACTGCGGCGGCGCAATCGGCTAACGCGGCCGGTACGTGGGACGCAACCTTGACGTCACCGCAGGGCACTTTCAACGTTCAACTGATTCTCAAGCAGGAGGGCGAGAAGGTCAGCGGCGTGGTCAAAGGACAGAGAGGCGAGACGCCCATCGAGGGTACTCTGAACGGCACGAATCTCAAGCTCAAATACACAATCAAGTTCCAGGAAAATGACATGGTGATTGCTCTTACCGGTGCGCTGGACGGTGCTTCGATTAAGGGCAGCGCTGACTATGGTGGTCTCGCGGATGGTGAGTTCAACGCTAAACGCGCGGATGATGCGGCCGCCGCAACCCCTAAGGCGCCAGCGAACGCTCCTTCAGCGGGCGACAAAACCGATATCAGCGGCGCCTGGGTCTTTCAAGTCGAAACCTCAGCCGGCTCCGGCTCGCCGACCTTCACTTTCAAGCAGGATGGCGAGAAGCTTACCGGCCAATACAAAGGCGCGTTCGGGGAAGCGCCATTGACCGGCACGGTGAAGGGTAACAAGGTTGACTTTGAAATTAAGGGGGACCAAGGGACTCTTACGTACACCGGCACTATCGAGAAGGATGGCAGCATGAAAGGCACAGTGCAACTGGGAGAACTTGGTTCAGGGACCTGGACGGGAAAACGACAATGACGAGCCGCCGGACACTGCCGGAAATTGAGCAGCTATAGGACCGAAACGTCCTGACCACGACTGACTATCCTACCCGGACGTAGGATCGGCACGCTACTGAGATTCGACGTCTCTCAAAGACTATAGCGAGGAAGAAATGACTCCGCTTCCGCGGCCGGAACAGGTTCGCGCGCTGGCGTACCTGAAACGCAAAGGCACCGAGGCCCCAATCGAACTGCTGCGCCGGCGAATCGCCGACTCGTTCGCGGACGTCGAAACGATGATTGCGTCGGTTCCACGATCGCTGCGCCGGCGGTCACCCGCACCGGGTCGCTGGTCGGCCCAGGAGGTTGTCGATCACTTGATTGAGAGTCATCGTCCAGCCGTCTCACAACTTGAATCACTTCTTAACGGACTAACACCAGAGACGGGCGCGGTTCCCGCGAGCCTGCAATCGACCGATCCACTTTCGCGCAACTGGGACGAACTTGTCGCGGAACTCAAGCGCATCCACGCTGCCTTGATCGACTTGCTCGAGAAAGCGTCTGACTCCAGCTCGCTGGAGGTCCGTGTGCCAGTGCACATGGTAATGAAAGCGGACGATCCGGGCGGGCCTTCGGTGCAGTGGGAGGAACCGCTCGATTGGAAAGCCTTCGCGCAGACGTTGCGCGTTCACACGATTGGGCACCGATCTCAGATCGAGCGTACGCTCCGCGAGCTTTCAGATTCAGAGGCATCAGAAGGTGCGTTACAGAACCCCGATGCATCGGGGTAGCGACCGGATGCAGGCATTCAGTCGCGAGTCATCGGCCGCGTGTTCTATGGTTATTTCCAAATTGAGTTAAGGGACCCGGTCGCTACCCCGACCGGTCGGGGTTCTATAGCGGCTTGTCATTATTCCAAACACTCGACGGGAGGAAACATGTTACGACATTTCATCATTGCTCTGGCCTTATGCGCAGTATTTGCTACGGGTGTGGCTGTCGCCCAACCCACTGCGCCCACGCCGGCCCCGGCAAAGAACGACTACGGCAAATCAGAATCGTGGCTATGTCGCCCAGGCCGGAAGGATGCCTGCGCGGTTGATCTGACTACAACGATCGTTTCGGCCAACGGCAAGCTGACACTCGAGAAGTGGGCCGCCAATCCGAAAGCGCCGATCGATTGTTTCTATGTCTACCCCACGGTCTCAAACGACGCGACGCCCAACAGCGATATGGTCCCCGGCCCGGAGGAATTGGGTGTCATCCGCGTGCAGTTTGCGCGCTTCGGTTCACAGTGCCGTGTCTACGCGCCGCTGTACCGCCAAGGAACTCTGACTGCGCTACGCGCCTTTATCGCCGGCAGACCTATGACGGCTGATCGCGCCCTCGCTTACAACGATGTGCTCGACGCCTGGAACTACTATCTCGAGCATGATAACCAGGGTCGCGGCGTGGTTCTGATCGGGCACTCGCAAGGCTCCTTTGTTCTCATGGATCTGATCAAAAAGGAGATCGATGGCAAGCCAGTGCAGTCGCGCATCATCTCAGCTTTGTTGCTGGGAACCAGTCTTCCCGTACCGAAGGGCAAGGACGTGGGCGGCGCCTTTCAGCATATGCCGCTCTGCCACTCGGCGAAGCAAACCGGATGCATCATCACCTACGCTTCTTTCCGATCCAATGCACCGCCGCCCGCGACCAGCCTTTTTGGCCGAGTAGCGGGGGAGAACATGGTCTCCGGTTGCACGAACCCCGCGGCGCTGGGCGGCGGGAGCGGCGATCTACATTCTTACCTGGGGGCGCGCGGCGGTGGCGTCGTATCCATCGCCGAGGCCGCACCACGGCCGTGGGTAACTCCCTCACAGCCGATCAATACCCCGTTCGTTAGTGTCCCGGGTCTGTTAACGGCTGAATGCGTTTCAAATGAAAAGGGTTCCTATCTGGCGATCACTGTGCATGGCGACCCTTCAGACCCTCGCACTGACGACATCACGGGAGATGTAGTGGTGAACGGGCAAGTCCAGGCCAATTGGGGGCTGCACCTGATCGATGTAAACCTGGCGATCGGAAACCTTGTCGACATCGTGGGCCAGCAGTCAAAGACGTATCTCACGACTCATAAAAGAGGATGAGTTTGAAGGCTGCGCTCAGCGCTGGACAACCAAAGTGAGTGACAACGAATGAAATAACTTTAACGCAAAGGTCGCGAAAGAATTCGCAAAGGATCGCTAAGAAGATTTCCTCCGCGACCTTTGCGTTGAATTTACTGCTTGGATGGAGAACCCGCTAAGTGAAGCACCAAAGACTCCCAAATGTGAACCTACTTATCTCGGCGGCATTCCTGCCGGCTCTCTTATTCATTTGCGCCAACGGACAACAAAAGCCTCCTGGCAAAAACGAACGCAACGCGAAGGAAGTGAAGGCAATGCTCAAACATGAATATGCGGAAGTGAATGGAGTGCGTTTGCACTATGTGACGGCGGGTAAAGGGAAGTTGATTATGTTCGTTCACGGCTTCCCGGAGTTCTGGTACGAATGGAAGAATCAGCTCGTTGAGTTCGGGCGCGACTATCAGGCAGTCGCTCCGGACATGCGCGGCTACAATCTTTCTGCAAAACCTGCCGAGGTCGATCAGTATCAGGTCAAGTATCTGGTCGAAGATCTGCGCGCGCTCGCCGAAAAACTCGGTCACAAGAAGTTCATTCTGGTGGCGCACGACTGGGGCGGCGCGGTCGCGTGGGCCTTTGCCATAGCTCACCCCGACTATCTGGAGAAGCTGGTGATCATCAACGCACCGCATCCGGGCGTGTTTCAGCGCGAGCTGCGTGACAATCCGGCGCAACAGAAGGCCAGCCAGTACATGCTCATGTTTCGCAGCGCGCAGGCAGAGCAGATTCTTTCGGCGAACAACTACGCGACGTTGGTGCAGGTAGTTTTAGGAGAAGGCTTGAAGACGGGTGCGTTCACCGAAAGTGACAAGCAGGCGTACCTCGAGGCGTGGTCGCAACCTGGGGCGCTGACCGGCGGTCTGAATTACTATCGAGCGTCGCGCGTTGGTCCACCGAGCGGAGACGATAAGCAACCGACAAACTTCGCGGCGGGATTGTCATCGCTCGAAGTGAAGGTGCCGACGCTCGTTATCTGGGGTGAGAAGGACACGGCCTTGCTGACCGGCAACCTCGAAGGGCTAGACAAGTTCGTTCCGCATCTGACGATCAAGCGGATACCGGACGGAACGCACTGGGTCATTCACGAGCAGCCCACCCTGGTTAACGAATACATACGCGAGTTCATCAAGCGCAAGTAATGATCCGCCAGGCCAAGTTTGGTCAGGCGGAGAATCCGTAGTCGAGTCTCGCTGAAAGTCCTTTTACAACGGCAGGCAGCACTGACCCTAGCTACGGCTTGCGCGTCTTCCCGGCATCCACTGTGATCGGCAACGCGTCTCCGTCGTTCCGCAACTTGTAGAGCAGATCGCTTTCCACTCCCTGGCGCACCTTCTTGATGTCGAGACTGAAAAGCCGCGCGACATTTTCGCCGAAGATTTTGCGTTTCACTTCCGGAGTGACTTGCTGATACTTGTTTTTTTCAATCAGCTCATCGGGAATGGTGAAGCCTTGGAATTGCTGTATCTGCCAGTGCGGTGGACCAATCACCGGTGTGTCCGTCCCCCACAGAATGTGATCGGCGCCCAGGCCGTCGAGCAGAGTGCCCATGCACTGCGCAAACCGCTGAGGGTTCTGCTTAAGCACGCCGGCTAACAGGCCCATCTCCGCGTAGATGTTTTTGACCTTTGCTTTTTTCGCCTGCTCAGCCAGTTCGGCTTCAAACGGATAGGCGCTGTGAAAGGCGATGAAGTTGAGATCGGGCCAGTCGGCCGCCGCGCGCGTCATGTCCGCGGGATGGCAGCCGGGTTCGAGAAACGAGCCGGGGAAACCTTTATGCACGCAGACATTCTTCACGCCGTGTTTGCGCAGGGTTGCGTAGATTGGGTAGGTCAGTTTCTCGTCGTCCATTCGCCAGCCGCGCGTGTCCGGTCCCGGCGGATAAAGCTTCAACCCGTCAATCTTCAGCTTCTCGCATTGGTAGCTCAGCGAATCAACCGCCGATTGGCCGTCAGGCGGATCAACGCAGCCAAGGATGCGAATGCGCGCCGGCGCCATCGAGCGGATCAACGCTGCTTCGCGCGGCGGAAACAGATCGATACCGTCGAAGGCCGCTTTCATGCCAAAGCTGTTGAGGAATGCGAGGTCTGTCTCGCTGCGCAGAAAGAGGTCTTCGATGAACATGATGCGCCCCATGTCAGCGACTGCGACGGGTTTGCCGACAATGTTCGATCGCGCACCCGCGAGCGTTTTGAGAAACGCTTCGCCGCGCTCCGTCATTTTGCGAATGCCGCCGGCACGCCACCAGACATGCGTTTGCATATCAATCAGAATCGGCAACCGCAGGCTCGGATCACGATCCGCAATCTGTTCCAACGCAACAACATCGATAAAGCGATCCAGAGTAATCGGGGCAGCACTGGATTTAATTTGCAGGAAAGTAAAGCCTGCCGCGCCGCCCGCAAGTTTGATCATTTGACGCCGTGATAGACGTGACTTAGGACTGCGCGCTTCGTTATTGGCTTTTTCCATCGATTGGTCTCCTTAACAAATGACTTCTCTTCTTTTCACTTGCCATCGACCGTGAAAGCCAACAGCAGATTGCCGGGCTGTCCGACGATGCGACCGTAGCCCGAATTTGTATAGAGTATGCCATTGGCGATTGTCGGCCCGCCGCCATCCACGGCGCCGCCCTTCGTTCGACCGCCATTCACGGTTGCTATCGGCTGGGCCGTGTCGTAGTCCCAAATGATCGCACCGTCTTTGGTCGAGTAAGCGCGCAGGTGTCCATCCGTCGTGCCGGAAAAAACCACGCCCGGAATGATGGTTGCGGCTGCCGATTGAGAGTTGTTGCAGCGCACCGTTCCCCAACTGCAATTCGCAGGGGGAGCCGGTACGTACCAAAGCTTCGCGCCGGTGGCGCTGTTCAATGCAGTAATGCCGGGTTTGCGTCCTGGCCCGGAAACATCCGCGACGGGAACGTAGACATTCTGCTCATCGGCGGCAAATCCCCACTCGATGCCGCCCAGCGCGCCGCCGGCGCCCAGCCTACTCTGCCACAGAATCTTGCCCTCGTGATCCGGATCAAGCGCGTAAACCACGCCCGATTTCTGACCGGCCAGGATCACTTGTTTGCCCCCGCGCAGTTTGCGCAAAATCGGAGAGCTGCCAAAGTCGTAATCAGGCCCGGCCTGTTCAGGGCAGTTGCCCACGCCTGGTTGCCGGCAGCCCACCAGAAAGTTGTCTTTGGGAAAGAGCTGATTCACCCATTTGATTTTGCCGGTGTCTATGTCAAACGCGATGATCGCATCAGAGTGGCCGGTCGGGACGTCGGTGTAGGAATTGCCAGTGCCGACGTAGATCACTTTTCGTTTCAGATCAAGAGTTGGCGCAGACCAGATCGCACCACCGGCGGGACCATACATTTGCGTCCCGGCGGAATTTCTCTTGAACGGCTTCGGTTCCTCCTGAACCGTGAAACTCTTCCAGAGGATTTTTCCAGTATAGGCATCAAGTGCGACGAGGCTGCCGCGGAACTTGCAACACTCATATTTTGTGTTTTGTCCCGTGGTCTCTTCGATGGAAGAAACGGGTACGTAAATCCTGTTGCGGTAAAGCAGTGGAGATCCCGTGATACGGGACATGGAATGATCTTCAACCTTGGTCTTCCAGAGCAGCTCGCCGGTGTCGGCGTCCACCGCCTGGACGTTTGATTTATGATCGCCAAAGTAGAGCGCGAACTTTGCTTTCGATCCGGCCGGCAGCGGGCCGACGCTCACGGCTGCGCGCAAACCCGCGCCGGCGCTTATCGACCAATAAGTGCAGCCCGTTTGCGCGTCCAGGCTATGGAGCTGGCCCATTTCGGTGGTGACGAAGAGGCGGTCGCCGATGATGGTCGGCTGACCAGTGGCCATCGAACCCGGATGAGTCCAGGCCCACTTGACCTTCAGCCTCGGGACATCTTCAGGCTTGATTCCGGGTTTCGGTTGGTAGCGGGAATTATCCAGATCGCGCCCCCAGCCATTCCACTGCGGCCCGTTGAGCTTGATTGGCGCGGCGGTACTCTTGCAAGGATTCGCATGCACCTTTCCCCGAACAGGGTCGCCCGGCTGGTCCGCAGTGACATAGGTCGAGAGCGCACGAATCTGATCTGCGGTCAGCCCGTCTGCAAATTGCTTCATTGAACCAGTGGTCATTGTCTGGATGATGTCTGCCGCCGACCGCATTGCGATTACGGACCGCGGCGGGACACGACCCACCGGCTTGTCATGGCACGTCGCGCACTTTTCCTGGTAGATCTGCGCGCTGGCCGCGTCGGTTGCCGGAGGCTGCTGTTGCGGCCTCGCATAGTTGGTCCGAGTGGAAATCCCTCCGGAGGAGAAAGAGACAACGGGAAGAATCAGTATTGAGAAAAGAACCAGGGCGAACAGGACTCTGATTATTCTACTTAGCACTTTCGTCTAGTCTCCTACGTGTAGTGTTTCTCAACTGACTTTACAGACGCTTCCTTTCGTGCGGTTTCGTGTGATTTCGTGGATCGAGTTTTTGGCCGCAGAAGACGATCCACGAAATCACACGAAAAATCACGAAACACTAGCCGCGAACCTGCGCACTCAGACAACGCATGCCGCGCAGCCAGCGATCATAATCGTCCGCCTTGTGGCGGAAATATTTCGCGACTTCCGGGTGTGGCAGAATCAGGAAGCGCTCTTCGGCGAGCCCCGCTACCACAGCTTCAGCGACGTCTTCCGGCTCAATCGCGCCCGCTCGCAGAAAATTCTCCCGCTCGCCCTCCGCGTCGAGCAGCATCTGGGTGAGGACGCCTTGTGGACACAGACACGAAACTTTGATGCCCGCCTCGCCGTGGGCTATCGACAGCCATTCGGCAAAAGCAACGACGGCGTGCTTGGTGACTGAATACGGCGCCGCTTCGACCTGGGTCAGCAGTCCAGCCGCCGATGCTGTGTGCAGCAGGTAACCCGCGCCGCGCGCGAGCATATGAGGCAGTACGGCCCTCGCGGCGTAGATGTGCGCCATCACGTTCACGTCCCAAATCTGTTGCCACACTTCGTTCGGAACTTCCGCTCCGCCGGACGCGCCGCCGATCCCGGCGTTGGAGCAGAAGAGATCGATCGAACCGAACGCAGTGATTGTTTGGGCGACGAGGCGAAGGATGTCAGCTTCGTTACTAACGTTCGTCGTGATGGCCAACCCACCTATTTCTTTAGCTACGCTCGCCGCGCCTGCGGCATCGAGGTCGGCCACAACCACGCCCCGCGCGCCCTCAGCAGCAAAGCGACGACAGAGAGCGCGCCCGATGCCATTGGCGCCACCCGTTACCACCACAACTTTGTCCAGGATTTTCATCTTTCAATCTCAACCACCGGCGATTGTGGCGCCGCCGTCGATTACAATCGTCTGTCCCGTAATCCAATTACCCGCGCGTGACGCCAGCAGCACGGCCATGCCCGCAATCTCATCCGGCTCGCCGATGCGGCGCAGCGGATAGACGGATTCAGCTCGGGCCAAAGTCTTCGGGTTCTCCCACAAAGCGCGCGCGAAATCTGTGCGCACCAGTCCCGGCGCGATGCAGTTGGCGCGGATGTTACTCGGCCCCCATTCGACGGCCAGGTTGCGCGCTAATTGCATGTCGGCGGCTTTAGAAATGCCATAGATGCCGAGCATCGACGAACCTTTCAACCCGCCAATACTGGAAATGATTATCACAGTGCCGTCGCGTCGTGCCGCCATTTCGGGAATCACCATGTTGCAGAGCCAAAGATTGCTGCGCACGTTCGAATCGATAATCTTGGTGAAGGCTTCGTCGGGCGCCTGAGCCATTGGCCCGTAGTAAGGATTCACTGCCGCATTGCAGACCAAGCTATCAATCCGGCCGTAGGATTGCTTTGTCTCGGCGACCAAGCGCTCGAGGTCTTCGCGTTTCCCGATGTTGCACACGATCGGCGTCGCTTCCAATCCTTCACTCTTGATTGCTTGCGCGACCTCGGCGCACTTATCCGCCTTGCGGCTGGAAATCACGACCTTCGCTCCGGCGCGCGCCATCGCCTCGGCAATCGCGCGGCCGATGCCTCTGGTCGAACCGGTTATCACGGCAACTTTCCCGGTTAGATCAAATAGCGAATTCGCCATTCATCTTCCTCCATTAGTCAGCGTAGCTACTCTATGGTCAGGATAACTTTGCCATGCGTCTTTCGTTCTGCCAGCGCTCTCAACGCGGTCACCGCATCGGCTAAAGCATAAGCCTGCGAAACTACAGGTTTGATTTGGCCCGTTTCATACAGCGCGAACAGGTCAACCTGGGCCTGGGACAGGAATTCCGGATGGTGCTCCAAATATCCGCCCCAATAACAACCCACGACCGACATGTTTTTCAGGAGAATTCGGTTGGCCGCGATACTCGGGATGCGTCCGCCGGCGAAGCCGATCACGAGCAGACGGCCCCCGACCGCAATACATTTTGTTGAGAGATCAAAAACATCGCCGCCCACCGGATCGTAGATCACATCAGCGCCGTGCCCGCCGGTAATTTCTTTGACTTGCTCGACCCAACTCGCCTCGCGATAGTTCAGCGCGTAATCAGCCCCTTGCGCCAAACAGAAACTTACTTTGTTGGCGCTACCGGCAGTGGCGATGACCCGCGCGCCGAAGGCTTTGCCAAGCTGCATCGCCGAGCTGCCGACACCGCCTGCTGCCGCATGGACCAACAACCACTCCTGAGCTTTGATTGCCGCACGTATCTTGAGCGCCAGATAAGACGTTTGGTAAACGATCAGCATCGCTGCCGCTTCCGCAAAGCCCATCGTCACGGGAATGCGAAAAGTTCTCGCGGCCGGAGTGACTGTATATTCCGCAAAGCCTCCTAACGCACCCGAACCCATCACGCGATCACCAACGGAAAGCTGGTCCACGCCCGGGCCCACAGCATCAACCACACCGGCAACCTCGGCGCCCGGCGTAAACGGCAGCGGCGGTTTAGTCTGATATTTTCCCTGAATCTGGAGAATGTCGAAGAAGTTGAGCGCTGCGGCATGATTACGGATTCGCACCTCGCCGGACTCAGGCTCTGGCAGCGGGAGGTCAGCCAGCTCCATCTGCTCAGGTTCGCACCACTCGCTGACTTGCCAGGCTTTCA